>OMVT01000087.1 GCA_900314535.1 uncultured Olsenella sp.
CGACCGCATCGCTGATGCCGATGTGAAGGTTAGCGCCAGCAGCCAGATTTCGGCCATGTACATCCGCAAGAGCAATCTCGAGACTGAGCGGCGAATCTTCCCATATCTGACGCTGAGCGATCTGCGTGCAGATCTTATAGAACGTGCAAGGCAGATGGCCACGGCACGGCGGCCGGGACATCCCTGGGCGGGGCTGGATGACGAGCAGCTCTTGCGGAGCGCCCAGCTTCTGGTCAAGGACTACTCAACGGGACAGGAAGGCCTCACTCTCGCCGCCGGTCTGCTGTTCGGTAGCGACGAGACGATTGGCTCGCTCTGCCCCACCTACAAGACCGACGCCGTGGTCAGGCTGCGTGACCAGGACCGCTACGACGACCGCCTAACAGTGAAGACCAATCTCATGGATGCGTACGATGCCCTCATGGAGTTCTGTGCGCGCAACCTTCCTGACCCGTTTGTCCTTGAGGGCGACAAGAGGGTAAGCGTGCGGGGCATCGTGTGCCGTGAGCTCATCTCGAACATGCTCATCCACCGGGAGTTCACGAGCCCCTATCCTGCAAAGCTGGAGATCGACGTGAGCTCATCTCGAACATGCTCATCCACCGGGAGTTCACGAGCCCCTATCCTGCAAAGCTGGAGATCGACCGCGAGGGATTGCACACCCAGAACGCCAGCAGGACGTTCTTCGAAGGGAATATCACGCTCAACGACTTTAGCCCGATGCCGAAGAACCCCTCGATTGCCAATGTCTTCACCCAGATTGGGCTTGCGGAGGAGTTGGGGAGCGGCACGCGCAATCTCTTCAAGTATGCGCGAAGCTTCATGGGCGGGGATCCGACCCTCGTGGACGGGGTCGTTTTCCGCGCGACAGTTCCTGACACAGATGGAGCTTTGTTCACCGAAGCGACAGCTGTCGAGCGACTGGGGGACATTGACCAGGCCATACTGGAGCTCGCGGCATCGCGACGCAGCTTCACGCTTGCGGAAGCAGCCGATGCTGCCGGAGTCTCGAAACGCAGCGCCAGCGCTCACATATCCGCGCTCATAGAAGCAGGCAAATTGATTGGAGAGGGCTCGACGAGGAATCGCCAGTTCAGGAAGGCATGACCTCGCATTTGGAAGGCGCGGACTCATTCCTAGATTGCCGAAGTGACCCATTTTGTCCGCGTACTTTGACTTTGTGTGGAATCTGGTTGACGCCTGACTCCCCGACGAGTATTAATATGCGCACATGGAAAACCTTCGGGTTTTGTAAGGGCGGGACCCACTGGGCCTCGCTCTAGTTTTATGCGATGAAGATATGTCGGAAGTTGTAGGATCACCAATCAGATGTCGTTGCCCATGGCGCGCAGCGTCTCGTCTTGCTCGTCTTTCCTTACACGCAGAAGTCTCCCGATCCTTATGGCGGGAATCTTCTGCCGTTCGATGAGCTTGTAGAGCGACGTCTTCATACGCGCAGGTATTCCGCGACCTACGGCACGTCCATGAGGCCGTCGGGCAGGTCGTACGTTTCGGATGTCGAGGAGGCAGCAGATTCCCGTATCTCCGCCCCGACATTCTCGCGGCTTTCGGCATCATTGCCCGATATTCCGGTGCGTGCCGGGAACGCGTCTCGTGGCATCTGGAGGATGTCGTCTTTCGTGGGGTGGCCTACCGTCCTATCGTCTTGCATCTGGTGCAACGAGGCCCAAGAAGTCTCGTCTTCTAGACGGGACAAGCGGAGAGACAGCTGATAGGAGGCGCGTGTGCAAAGCCACGCGGGGCGTTAGGCTGCACTGATATGTAGATCCTTCTGTCGAGAGACATGATTGTCCCATCCCCGGATTCCGCTCCGAGGATGGGACCATTCTCTATATCGTCCTCCGGAAGCCCTGCGTCTTCGTGGCGTGTCTGATTCGACGCACGACTGCGAGTCTGATATCCGCGCGTTGGGCATCTCATCTGAGCATATCGGCTGCAGGTTCCTGCCATCCCGCTGTCCACCAAAAGATTACAGCTCAGCCCACGGCGAGCATGCGCGCCAGGAAGGTGGCGTCGCGCCTGTCGGTCTTCACCCTGTCGCCAGAGGGCCTGAGCATCTTGGAGACGGCGCCGACCACGCATGGGACGCCTGCCTTGCCGGGCTTCCTCTTCAGG
>OMVT01000086.1 GCA_900314535.1 uncultured Olsenella sp.
GCAGGGAAAGAGAGCTTACCGGAGGGCCGGAAACAGTGCTTACCATAGCTATGGAAGAAGTGCTTACCCTACCAATGGAAAATCTGCTTGACATTCACAATCAAGCGCGCCTGTCAAATCGTCTGCGATAATTGCCATCTGCATGTGCTGCATCCTCCTCTCATGTGCTGTCATGAACTATCCGTCTTTTCCAGCTTCTCGATAATGGCAGCATCATCCCACAATCGTTACAATATGAAACGTATTTAGAGCTCAAATCGTTCAGATTTGGAACACTATGGCTACAGCTGCCCGCTATCACGTTCTGTTCATCGCCCCCTATCCGGAGCTGGCCGATATCGTGGGCGAGGTGGCACCCGATTTTCCCGACCTTGCCATCACAATCCACGAGGGCGACCTCTCGCAGGGACTGGCTGCTGCTCTCTCGAGCATGGACGTGAGCTTCGATATCGTCGTCTCCCGCGGCGGCACAGCACAGCTCCTCGAGGACGAGTTCGCGCTCCCTGTCGTGGAGGTCGGGCTTTCTGCCTCGGATCTCTTCCGCTGCCTCGTCAGGTACAACCCCGGAGCGAAGCGATGCGCGCTCGTCGGCTTCTCGAATGTCCTCGAGCCGCTCCGCGACATCGCAGGATTCAGCGACTTCGACCTCGATATCTTCGAGGTCTCCTTCGAAGACGAGCTTCCGCTCGTGCTCCACACCATCGAGGAAGGCTCCTACAGCCTCGTGCTCTGCGACACGTTCTCGCTGCCGCAGGTCCGCGAGCTCGGCCTCAATGCACAGCTCCTGGCTTCGGGCCCCGACTCCGTCTCGAAGGCCCTGATGGAAGCGCAGTCATTCTGCGAGCGCTCGAGCGACCTTCTGGCAAAGAACCGCATGCTCTGGAACCTGGTACGAAGCCAGGATGCCCGCTTCGTCGTTTTCTCGGATGACGGCAAGATCACCTATACGAACGTGAAGGAAAGCCACGATGAGCTCATCGCCTACATGCGGGAGCACCTGGACGAGCGCGCAGACGAGCGCCTCGTCTTCCAGCAGGGCCGCTCGCTCTTCCATATACATAAGATGCCTGTGGAGTCAGGCGGCGAGGAGTTCCTGGCCTTTTCCGTCATGCACTCCCAAGCGCCGACGAATGCAGCGCATGTCGGCATCGCCCGCAGGAACCGTTCCGACATCGAGGACGAATATGAGAGGAGCATCTTCCATATCACGCAGGCAAGCCAGGAGCTTGCCCAGGTGCTTGCCCCTGCCCGCGGCGCTACAAGGCCGATTCTGCTTGCCGGCGAGCCAAGCTGCGGCAAGGAGCAGGCCGCACAGCTCCTCTATCTCACGAGCAGCTGGAAGACACGTCCCTTCGTGCGAATCGACTGCTCGCTTCTGACCGACCGAAGCTGGGACTACCTCATGAACTCCGCGGCCTCCCCGCTCTATGGGCAGGAAGCGACGATCTTCCTCAATTCGTTCCAGGATCTGCCCGATCCGCGTGCACGGCTTCTGCTCGACGCGATGAGAAGAAGCGGCCTTCCGGCGCGCGACCACCTGATCGTGTCCGTCAATGCACCGAACGCGCTCTCTGCCGAGATGATGGAGCTCCTCTCCGAGAATCTCCGCTGCATCATGGTCGGGCTGCCGCCGCTGAGAGACAGAAGCGACCTTCCGCAGGCAATCACGCTCTGCATCGACTCGCTGTGCACGGAGTCGGGCGCCACCCGTCCTGTCGTGACAGAGGAAGCGCTCAGCATCCTCGCAAAGCACGCATGGCCCGGAAACTATGCAGAGTTCAGGACGGTCATGGAATACTGCCTCGAGCATGCCTCAGGCGGAGGCATCGACGCTTCCTGTGCACGTCAGGCCCTCCAGAGCTCTGCCCCCTATTCTTTCGGCGGCAGGACCGATTCGGCAGATGCCGGCAGCATCTCCCTCATGCGCCCGCTTCACGATATCGAGCGCGACATCGTGAAGGCAACAATCGAGCGCTGTCACGGCAACCAGACCGAGGCCGCCCGCATCCTCCAGGTCTCAAGGACGACGATCTGGCGCCTTCTCAAAGACTGATAGCAAGAAGGGCGCAAGACAGCCCGAAGTGACTAGTACGGTCAATTAGTACCTCGTTTCCATCTACCGAGTACCGGCATTCCGACTATGGGGTACCAGCTGCCGGCCGATAGCCTCTTCTCCAGGG
>OMVT01000085.1 GCA_900314535.1 uncultured Olsenella sp.
TCCAGGGGCCCCATTGAAGCGTTCGTCCTAGAGGACGACGCCGTCTTTCCAGATGCTGATCTCGTGGCAGTTCCTGCGCTCGGTCGAGGTCTTCTCGCCGGAGGCGCACCTGAGCACGAGGTCGAAGAGGTCCTGCGCTGCCTCATCGATGGTCGCTTCGCCGTCTGCGATCACGCCGGCATTGAAGTCCATCCAGTTCGGCTTCTTCTTCGAGAGCGCCGTGTTCGTGAAGACCTTGATGGTCGGCACGGGAGCGCCGAAGGGCGTGCCGCGTCCTGTCGAGAACATGATGAGGTGGCAGCCGGCCGCCGCAAGCGCGGTCGAAGAGACCATATCGTTGCCAGGAGCGCAGAGGAGGTTGAGGCCCTGCTTCTTCACCTGGTCGGCGTACTTCAGGACATCGACGATAGGGGCCTTGCCACCCTTCTGGACGCAGCCGCAGCTCTTGTCCTCCAGGGTCGTGATGCCGCCCTGCTTGTTGCCGGGGCTCGGGTTGTCGTAGACGACCTCGTGGTGAGCAAGGAAGTAGTCCTTGAAGCCGTTGAGCATCCCTGCTGCGGCATCGAAGACCTCCTTCGAGACGCAGCGGCCGAGAAGGAAGCTCTCGGCGCCGAACATCTCGGGCACCTCGGTCAGGACGGACGTGCCGCCCTGAGCCACGACCATGTCGCTCACGCGGCCTATTGTCGGGTTTGCCGTGATGCCGGAAAGACCGTCGGAGCCGCCGCACTTCATACCGACAACGAGCTCGGACACCGGGATGGGGACTCTTCTGTTATGGGAAATCAGCTCGGCAAGCTCCTCGATGATTGAGCGGCCCGAGGCCAGCTCATCCTCGACATCCTGGCAGGTGAGAAAACGCACGCGCTGGGGGTCGTACTCCCCCAGCTCATCCAGTATCTGCTGGTGCGTGCAGTTTTCGCACCCCAGGGAAAGGAACAGCACGCCGGCTGCATTGGGGTGGCGTGAAAGTGCCACAAGCAGCTTCTTCGTCTGCTCGTGGTCCGCTCCCGTCTGGGAGCAGCCGAAAGGATGCGTGAAGGTGTGGATGCCGTCGACGGTGCCCTGGACAAGATCCTGGCAGCGTGCCTCGAGCGTCTGGGCGATGCCATTCACGCAGCCGACGGTCGGAATGATCCAGATCTCGTTCCTCGTCGCGGCGCGGCCATCCTTCGTGCGGTAGCCCATGAAGGTCTGGGGCTCCTGGGGCTGAAGCTCAGGATGCGTCGGCTCATAGGTGTATTCGACTTCGCCGGAGAGGTTCGTCTTCATGTTGTGCGTATGGATCCACTGGCCCACATGGACATCCTGGGTCACATGTCCGATAGCCTGGCCATATTTCACGACAGTCGATCCCGAAGCAAGCTCGTCCACAGCCATCTTGTGGCCCTGGGGGATGTCTTCGGCAGCCGTGACCTCGCGCCCCTCGAAGGAGAAGGTCTCCCCCTTCTTGAGGGGACGAAGCGCAACGACGACGTTGTCTTCCGGATTGATATGTACGATAGGTGCCATGGATACCTACTTCAGGCAGCTGGCGAAGGCAGCCTTCGTGCCCTCGCGACGGATGAGCTCGAGGTCTGCGACAACCGCATCGCGGAGGCCCTTGACGCCGTGCAGGTCCTGACCCCACATCTCGATGTTGGAGAGGGCATCGTCCACGAGCCTGTCGGCAGGAGCGTCCTTCCTCTCGGCGAAGAAGGAGAGCGCGGAAGCATCGTCCTGTGCGACATACTCGGTGCCGTCAGCACGCTTGAGGTGCAAGCCATCGTCTGCCAGGCCCTCGGTGCCCGTCGTGTAGAACGCGAGGAGCGCAGCGAGGCTCATCGTGAGGCACTTCGGAAGCTTGCCCTCCTGCTCGACGTAGTCTAGAAGCGACGGCAGGTCGCGGGCACGCCACTTCGACGTGGAGTTGAGGCAGATCGAGAGCAGCTGGTGGTCGATGAAGGGATTGTCGAAGCGGTTCTCGACCGCCTTGGCAAAGGCCTCGAGGTCGGCACGGTCGAGCTCCTTCGAGAGCGTCGGGATGACCTCATGCTCGAGCATCGTGTTCATGAAGCCGCGGACCGTATCGTCGTGCATGCAGTCACGGACGATGTTGAAGCCGGCAAGCCAGGCACCCGGCACGAATCCCGTGTGGGCACCATTCAGGATGCGGACCTTGCGCTTCTTGTACGGGGTGACATCCGGAGTCACGAAGACGCCGGGCTCCTTTGACTGGATGAACGGCAGCTTTGCGGCAAGCGCGTCATCGCCCTCGATGCCCCACATCTGGAACG
>OMVT01000084.1 GCA_900314535.1 uncultured Olsenella sp.
GCAAGGACATTGGTCCAACTGCGGAAGCGCCTGATCGGATGGGCTCCGCCGTATCGATTCATGCGATGCAGCAGAAGGAGAGGGTGTCAGCGATGGGGGAGTTGATTAGGCTGTCAGATCTCCTGCGCGAAGAGCTGCCAGATTGGGATTCAGAGTGCTGCATGGATGCAGTCCCAGTCGATTGGGCTGGCAGCGCTCCATCCACCGGATTTGAAGGATTGGATGCACTCCTTGGCAGGATGCCAAGCGAAGGCCTTTCCCTCATTGCAGGGAGGCCGGGTACCGGCAAGACATCCTTTCTGGTAGACCTTGCAATCAATTCGGCGAAACAGGGAGTCCCTGTCACATTCTTCTCGCTGGAGCTCGGCAGACGGAATCTCGTGCAGAAGTTCTTTGTTGTGAAGGCAGGCGTGAGTTTGCATTCATTGCAGCAAGAAACGCCGGACAAAGATACTATTGATGAGGCGAGCGGCGCATGGGCTCTCGGGCCTGCAGATCTATATCAGCGATGATCCCATAGTAGATGCCAGGGATATCGAGGCTATGACAGGCAGAGAGCTCGGCATGTGGTCGGATCAGGGAAACAGGACGTCTCTTGTCCTTGTCGACTATCTCCAGCTCCTGGAATCTGGCCAGACGATGAATGCGATGTCATGCTTCGATTCCGCTGCCAGGAGCCTCAAGGCTGCATCTAAAAGGATGGGCTGCCCCGTGATAGCAGCCTGTCAAGTCATGAGGAGGGTAGAGAAACGGCCAGGCAAGAAGCCATGCCTTAAAGATCTTCGCTATCCGAGCATCGGGCAGTATGCAGATGCTGTTTTGTTCATCAACCGCGCCGTATCTGGCGACGATGGAGAAGATTCGCTCATGCCTCACGACGGCAAGGCAGAACTTACTGTTGCCAAGAATGCGTGGGGTTCTGCAGGGTCGATCATCCTCGGCTTCGATGAAAGATGCAGCCGCTTCTTTGGACTGTGAGCGGGCATATTCGACGGTGAGCAGCGCAGCTTCTGGCGTTTGGCGGTCGATCGTCGCTGCCTTTCAAAGACTGCCTGTTTCTGCCATCAATGCAGCGTCGTGGCTGGTCGCAAGATCTGCAAGGAAAGAGGGCGGCTTTGCCCGCCCCCTTCCTGTCCAATCTCGCCTATTTCAACGGTATGTGAGACAGCGCTGCTTTCAGATCTCTCCCTTTGAAGTAATACCAGATAAGCTGGTCGAAGTCCTTGTAGGAAAGATTGTCGAGTTCGCTCTGTTCCAGGATGCCCTGTATCGTGCTGTCGACAATGTGTCGGTAGAGCACGTAATCATGATTCTGCCTGCAGAGGCTATCGATATCGCTGATTATCCTTCTGTCCCCGTTCTCGTCCTTGTTCCTGCTTCTATGACAGATCCTATCTATATCTGGCGGATCCTTTCTCCAAGACTCGGGAAGGTCTATACCTTCAAGGGAGTAGAGATATGCATAGTAGGGCAAGACGTTTGCGAGCACGTTGTCGTAGACGCAGTAGTTGTCGCTTCGAATATCCTTTGCGAACACGCAGGCATAGGCACAGAATTTCGTTGCGAATGAGAAATTGTTCCTCTTGCCTGCGTGAGCAATCTCTTTGACGAGTTCATCATCGCGGTTCTTGAGGCGCTCTGCGAGGCGTCCTTTGGGCTTGTCGATGGAAGCGATCTTGTTTACGGCGTTTTCAATTCCGCCGTCTTCTGCGGCAAGATGGGTCGAATTGACCTTGTTGATGGACGTCACGATTTCACGGATGTCTGCTTCATTTGTTGGTACGCCGTTCTTGGCAAGCAAGCCAGCATATGTCGTCTCGTTCTGTTCGTCTTCCGATGCGCTGTAGTTCGAGTCGTATCTGAGCAGTGCATGGAGGAGGGCAAGATTCTTCCTGGTGAATATGGGATAGCCATTCTGGTCCATATCGAACGTGTAGGGGTCCTTCGTGATGTTTGCCTCAACCTTGATGCTCATGTTCTCTATCTCCCATCATTCAATTCCTGGTACGCCTGAAGGGAACGCTCGAATTCGCTGCGCAGCTTTTCCGCCATAACTTTTGGCTCGAGCACCAGCACATCAGGTGCGAAGTTCTTGGCAAACTGCCACATGGCCCGTTCGTTCACATGGGCGCTTACCGTGACGCCTTCATCTGTCTCGTCGCTGAATTCCACGTCGAGCCCGAACAGATCTATGACATCGCTGATCATCTCCCGCCTTATGCGGAACCTGCAGTGCACATTGGGGCTTGAGTACATGTAGATGTGCTCGGCCATGTACTTGGAAAGGTCGAGCTTCGTGTGGCCTTCGCCGTCAAGCGTCTCGAATGGCTTTGCGGGCTCATTTTCGAGATTGAATAGTCAACCAGAGTGCGGACGTTCGCGCTTCCTTGAGCTGCGGTAATGTGCATCGGTGAGCATCAGATGGCGAAGGACCCTTGCGGTCTTC
>OMVT01000081.1 GCA_900314535.1 uncultured Olsenella sp.
CAGGGCTTCCGGAGGACGATATAGAGAATGGCCCCATCCTCGGAGCGGAATCCGGGGATGGGACAATCATGCCTCTTGACAGAAGGATCTACATATCAGCGCAAGCTGCCACAAGACCCCGTGACATGGAAGAGGCCTGCCGGAGCGATCCGGCAGGCCTTTCTCGTCTCTCGAAGAAGCCACGCCTACGCAGCCAGCTCTCTTCCTCTCTCCTTCTTCCAGACATGGAGCATGAAGAGGAGCTTTGCGGCACCGGTCAGAAAGAGCACTGCTGCAGATCCGATATAGACGATGCTTACATCTGGCATGAACGTAAGGACATCCCGCCATTTGTAGCCCTGCAATACTGGCATGCAGAGTATGCCCAGAGGCGCCAGCACGTGGAGGCACACGAGGCGCCAGAGCGAGACATCGTGCGGAAGCCTGCCTATCCATTTCCGCCAGCGTCTGAGGCGCACGATGGGAGCCACGGCAAGCAGCACGAAGAGGGCAAGGAAGGCATCTTCCTGTGCGTGCGTCGCGATGCGCTCCGTGGCGCTCACAGGCTCTGCCTTGCCGCCGACGACATTTGCGACGACGCCGTCCGCAAGCTCGTAGAAGGCCGTATTGCCGCCGAAGGCATCCGCCGCGTCTCCGAGCACAGCAATCGCGATGCCGCGCTCAGGGAAGATCATCATGCGTGCTACGCCGTTCTCGACATCTCCGTCATGCGAGAGCACGAGCTCCCCATCGTCCCAGTAGAACGAGATCCAGCCCATACCATAGAAGGCATCGCTGTAGGGGTCGGCAGCACGTGACAGGAACATCTGGCGTATGCCTGCGGCAGAAAGCACCTGGGCGCCGCCTGTAGCGGTCTGGGTGCCCTGGTTCAGGTACATCATGAGGTACTTGCCCATATCGGCCGTGCTTGTGGCCATATAGCCCGAGCTCCAGCTGCCCCAGGAATTATCGCCGTCCTCGTGCACAAAGCCATCCTGGACATTCCAGCCGAAGTAGTTTCTCCAGGCATGGGCAGAGGCACGCGCCTCAAGGCTCGCCGAGGAGTCGTCCATCTCGAGCGGCTCCAGGATATGCTCTTCGACATACTCGTCGTACGCCTCGCCCGAGACGGCCTCGATGACCTTGCCGAGAAGGTCGTAGTTCGCATTCGAATAGGAGAACGTGCCCTGCGTGAGGCCCGGCGTCGCCTCGGCAAGCGAGTCGTAGTAGCCGAATCCGCTTGTCTGGTTGAGGAGCATCCTGATGGTCACATTGTCCGGCGTCCCATAGGCGTCGCAGTAGGTTGCCACCGGTTCATCGAGGTCGATCTTGCCATCCTCGACGAGCTGCATGATCGAGAGGGCCGTGAACGACTTCGTGAGCGAGCCTATGAGCATCGTGTCGTGGTCGCTCTCGATGTCGCCCATCGTTCTCTCGTACTCGGCTCCTGCTGCATCGACGACTACAACGCCTATGCCAGGCGTGCCAGCCGCATCGAAGTTCTCATCGAGATACTCGTCGAGCGCACGATACGTGGAGTAGCTCTTCTTTCCGGATGTCGGGGCAGTCGCCGTACCGTCTTCTGTTGCGTCCTGCGTCTCATCGGTCGTGGGGTTGTCCGAAAGGATGCCGAAGGTCGGCTCGTCGGGGAAATAGTCCTGCACGGCATTCGGCGCATCGGTGCCGACCGCAGGGCCTTCTATGCCCTCCTCGATGCACTGCGCATCCCACGCATCGTCTGGCTCGGGATAGACCGGTGCCTGCGGCTCCCAGCCGCCTCCGGCATAGGCTGCAGCAACGAGGAATGCCGCAGCAGCCACGCCCACAGCTGACTTGATCCAGATATCGCGCATCCTTGTCTGACCCAAGCTCCACATCCCCCTTCGACCTATCTACTCTAGGCGAGATGGGACGCATATTGGAGGGCAAGCGGCAAAGGAGCACAAATGGGCGCACAGCTGAGCGTGCGCTGAAGATATCCGCTAGCGGGAGGCGCGCTCCAGAGCCCACTTGAACCAGGCACGGAATGCATGCACATCGATAGCCGTAGCGACACGGCAGTTCGGATGTGCCGCTTCCTCCCCTATCTTCATGCCGCAGGAGCCGTCCTCTTCGACTTCAAGCTCGCCGGGCACGACCGTGAAGAACTCGGGATGGGTCGCAAGGCCGACCGCTATGGGGTCTGCAATCTCCTTGCCCTTGCCGTCGAGGCTCTGGGCACCGGAGAGCATCGTATAGACGGCATTGCCGACACGGCCCGAAAGGGCGATATCGGCCATATCGAGATCGGACATGCGAACCGCTGCCGCTACCTCGACCGGCACGAGGAAGACATCGAGACCGGAGGCAAGGACCGCCTTCGCGCTTGCAGGGTCTGCTGCGACATTCCTGCCGGCACGCTGCAGCGTATCTCCTGTTCCCATGGTCGAACCCATGCAGAAGACGGGCCCCAGGATATCGGGCAGATCGGGGTGCGCCTCGAGTGCATCGGCGAGGTTCGTGAGCGGTGCAAGGCAGATCATACAGGCACGCTGGCCTTTTGCTGCTGCGCTCTTCGCCGTCTGGCAGATGGCATCCTTCGCAGGCACGTTGTAGAAGAGGTCCCATGCTTCATCGGCAAAGACCCAGGAGCCCAGACCGGACGGTCCGAGCGTCGGCTGCATGTAGTGGCGCTTCTCGGAATTCGGAAGGTCGCGTCCCCTGGCAACAAGTGCACGGGTGCCGAGGAAGGCCTCGAGCTTCAGCGCATTGGCTGTTGCCTGGTTGACGCCGATCGATCCCCCGACGGTCGTCACAAGCGACGTATCGAGACGTGAGCAGGTCAGCGCTATGAAGAGCGCAGCCGCATCATCGACACCTGGATCCACATCGATGATTGCAGGGGTGCCGCATGTGCTCATAGCTCCTCCTCAACGCTTCCAGATTTCTGACAAATATACCGCAGCGGGGACATTTGGCAACCGACTGGACCTGCCTGGTTACAAATCATATTTGAATAGTCAACCAGAGTGCGGACGTTCGCGCTTCCTTGAGCTGCGGTAATGTGCATCGGTGAGCATCAGATGGCGAAGGACCCTTGCGGTCTTC
>OMVT01000080.1 GCA_900314535.1 uncultured Olsenella sp.
ATGAAGCTTCTTCGTGCAATGCGCGAGCCCCTGAAGTATGTCCAGGGCAAGGATGCGCTCCTGAAGTTCAAGGACGAGATGGGATACATGGGGAGCCGCTGGCTCTTCATCTGCTCCAGGAGCGGCTACAAGGCCTGCCACGACAAGATCGAGCAGAGCTTCGGCGATGACTCAAGCTATCGCCGCTACGAGGTCTTCGGCGGCATCTCGAGCAAGGGCGAGATTGCCAAGATGAAGAAGATCGTCGAAGAGGACAGGATCGACGCCGTGGTTGCCTGCGGCGGCGGCTCGGCAGTCGATACCGCAAAGGCGACAGCCTACTACACCGGCAAGAAGGTCGTCATCATCCCGACGGTCGCCGCGACCGATGCCCCCTGCACCGGACTCTCCGTCATCTACAACGACGACGGCAGCTTCGACAAGTATCTCTTCTATCCCCAGAACCCGGACGCCGTGATGGTCGACTCCCAGGTCATCGCTGATGCACCGGCACGCTTCCTCATTGCCGGCATGGGCGATGCTCTGGGCACCTACTTCGAGGGCCGCGCCTCCATCCGCACCGAGTCCCCGAGCCTCGAAGGCACCGGCATCACGCGTGCCGGCATGGCACTGGCAAAGCTGTGCTATGAGACGCTCAGGAACTACGGCAAGCAGGCCCTTGCTGCCTGCGAGAACCATGTGGTCACGCCGGCACTCGATGCGATCATCGAGGCGAATGTCTATCTCTCCGGCGTCGGCGCAGACAACGTGAACTGCGCCGCTGCCCACTCGTTCTATAACGGGCTCACGGCACTCGGCGGCCACAGCGTGCCGCACGGAAACTGCGTCGCCTTCGGCACGCTGGTCCAGCTCACGCTCGAAGGTGCCACGAAGGAGGAGTTCGAGGACATCCAGGACTTCTGCCTGGAGGTCGGCCTGCCTGTGACGCTCGAAGAGCTCGGCGTCACGACCGACGAGCAGATCCACACGATCGCAGAGCATGCCTGCGTCCCCGGCGAGACGATCCACAACCTCGCAGGCGATGTCACGCCCGACGAGCTCTATGCCGCCATCGTCGCAACGGATGCAGAAGGCAGGGCCGTGCTCGGCAAGTAGCAAGTGCGCACATAGGCACGTCCCAGGGGGGCTCCGGCATATCCGGGGCCTCCCCTCTCTCTGAGCATGGGATGGGTATCATAGCGGGGATACGAAGGCAGAGAAGGAAGAAGGATCATGGAGAAGCTGCCACCACTGCAGAAGGTCTATGAGGCATGGAGCGCGCTTGCCGATGGCAGGGTCGAGATGGGAGAGGACGAGGCCACCGTCACATCCTCGAACGGCGCCAAGCACTATACGGTCAGCTGGTCAGAAGACACCTATTCCTCGAATGACAATGCAAGCTACTGGCAGGGCTATGCCGGCTATCCCGTCCTCGCCGTCCTCATGAAGCAGGGAAAGCTGCCTCTGGCAGAAGCTCTCATTCCCCGCTTTGCGCACATCGACTGGAATGCCCTCAACAAGAAGCACAAGCGGGACTATGCCGCAGCAGCAGAAGAGGCCTTCGCAGCTGCAGACCTTGCAAAAGACGAGATTGCCCAGGCGGAGGCAGCTGCTAAGCAAGCGCTCGACGCCGTAGCGGCACTCCCGATCAAGATGAAGCGCAAGGGACGTCCTGCCAAGTAGCACACACGGCAGTATCATCGAAGCAAGGAAACGAATGCTGCCCAGCAGCAGAGTGAAGGAGGAGCCATGACAACAACCGAGGTCATCAAGCTGGATAACGGCTGCGCAGAGGGCATCATGGTGCCGGCGCTTGCAGGAGAAGGCCACGCCACCCTCCTTGTCATCCGCTGCGCCAGGGGCTTTCTCATGTGCGGATACCTGAGCCTCGAGAAGGCAGAGCAGCTCGGCGATGCAGCCGTGCGTGTCGCAGGGTCGAGCTTCGACGAGGTCCTCACGAACAAGATCACCGGCATGACGCCTGCCGCCGAAGCCCTTGGCATCACGCCTGGCATGAGCGGCCGCGAAGCAGCAGAAATCCTGAACCAGCAGTAGGCACACATTCTCCCGCAATCCTGCTCCCATGGGGCAAACTCATGGATTGCGGGAGTATTTGTCTCTCCCTGTTGTCCGATACCGTATCATCAGGTGGACCAGATTGCCGGGCACAGGACCCGGACCATTCCAGACATCAGGCAGGACAGGATACGCACATCCATCCTGCGTCTTCCAGAAAGAGGATCTACATGGAACTCACCGGCCGCCAGATCAGGCAGCTCCGCAGCCTCGCCAACAGGCTCGAGGCAACCGTCGGCATCGGCAAGGCAGGCATCACGGATGCTGTCGTGCACCAGATGGACAATGCACTCGAAGCACATGAGCTGGTGAAATGCTCCGTCCAGGGAAGCGCCGGCATGGACACCCGCGAGGCTGCCATTGCCCTCTCCCGTCCGACCCATTCTGCCGTCGTCCAGGTCATCGGCCACCGCTTCGTGCTCTACCGCGAGACCCACCGCGACGATGTGGAGAAGATCCAGCTCGTCAAGTAGAGCCTACTCAGACAGCCAATTGCCCAGTCAGCCCGCTTCCAGATGGAGGCGGGCCGACTTTGTATCAGAGGAACATCGAAAGATGGAGCCATCTGGTCAATGTGCCAGACAGCCAAGCGGAACGACATGGACACCATCAGGCCGCGTGTAGGCATACTTGCCCCCGGTCAGCACCATCAGGAAACTCGGAGCACCCATCTTCTCGTGATCCACCTTCTCAGATAGCGACAAGAGATTGCCGGCGCCTTCCTCTATGCGGTCCTTGCCTCCGAGCTTCACCTCTATGCCAGCCCAGCGCCCATCATTGAGCTGGATGACAGCATCAGCCTTGAGGCCGTTTTTGTCTCGATAGTGATAGATTCTCCCTCCGAGCGGACGTGCATACACGCGCAGATCGCGAACGCAGAGCGTCTCGAACAGATAGCCCATGGTATTCAGGTCGTTGAGCAGTCCTTGCGCATTGCAGCCCAGCGCAGCTGCCGCAAGAGACGGATCGCACAGGTGCCAGACACGTGCCTTGCGAAGCGGTGTCTTGGAACGAAGATTGGGAGCCCAGGCTTCGATATCAG
>OMVT01000077.1 GCA_900314535.1 uncultured Olsenella sp.
GACCTCGCCTGCATCTTCGATGTAGGCGCCATTGCCGCCGATCATCCCATCGAAGCCGATCTCGGTGAGCTCGGGAGGATTCTCTGCCTTCGAGCGGCCCGTGCACATATAGACGCGGTTGCCCTTTTCGCGGGCTGCTCTGATGGCACGCTTCGCCGATGCGGGAATCCTGTTCTCGTAGTCGGTTATCGTGCCGTCGACATCCAGAAAGACGATCTTGGTCTCGACCATTGCTGCTCCTTGTCTTCTAGTCGAGATCTGCACCGTTCGTGGCGATAACGTGCTTGTACCAGTAGAAGCTCTTCTTGCGGTAGCGCTTGAGGGTGCCGTTCCCTTCGTCGTCTCTGTCCACATAGATGAAGCCATAGCGCTTCGACATCTGGCCTGTGCCGGCACTCACAAGATCGATCGGTCCCCAGGTCGTGTAGCCCCAGACCTCGACACCGTCTTCCGTGATCGTGTCGCGCAGCGCAGCGATGTGCTTCCTCAGGTAGTCGATGCGATAATCATCCTCGATCGTATAGGAGCCCTTGCCATCCGGCACGAGCGTATCCTTGGCGCCGAGGCCATTCTCGACGACGAAGAGCGGCTTCTGGTAGCGGTCATAGAGCTCGTTCATCGTGATGCGGAAGCCCAGAGGATCGATGGCCCAGCCCCACTGCGACTTCTCGAGGTAGGGATTCATGGCGCCAGCAAAGGCATTGCCCTGCGTGCGCGGTGCATCGGTCGTAGGAGCTGCCGAGCAGCGGGTCGAATAGTAGGAGAAGCTCACGAAATCGACCGTGTTCTCGGCGAGGATCTTCTTGTCTTCGGGGGTCATGCCGAGGTCGATGCCCTTGCGCTCGAGCATGAGCTTCACCCATGCAGGATAGGCGCCACGTGCCTGCACATCAATCAGCGACAGCTCATGCTGCGTGTCGAGCTGGGCTGCACGCACATCCTCCGGACGGCAGCTATAAGGATAGTAGGCACCAGCCGCCAGCATGCAGCCGACCTTGTTCCTGGGGTCGATCTCGTGGGCGATCTTCGTCGCCCAGGCAGAGGCGACAAGCTCGTGGTGCACGGCCTTCCACTCGACTGCTTCCTTGTCTTCCCCTTCCTCGAAGACGATGCCTGCACCCATCCAGGGCAGGTGGAAGATCATGTTGATCTCGTTGAACGTGAGCCAGTAGTGCACAAGGCCCTTGTAGCGCGTGAAGAGCGCCGTCACGAGATTCTTGTAGAAGCCGATGAGCTTGCGCGATCTCCAGCCACCATAGGCCTCGATCAGATGCATCGGGCAGTCGAAGTGCGTGATTGTCACGAGCGGCTCTATGCCATGCTCCTGGCAGCAGCGGAAGAGATCCTCGTAGAAGGCAAGGCCTTCCTCGTTCGGCTGCTCTTCATCCCCCTCAGGGAAGATCCTCGACCAGGCAATGGAGCAGCGGTACGTCTTGAAGCCCATCTCGGCGAAGAGGGCGATATCGTCGCGGTACGTGTGGTACATGTCGATGCCGGTCTGTGCTGGATAGTAGTGGTCGGCGTCGAACCTGAGCATCTTCTTCTCGCCCGAGACGACAGCCCGGCGATCGGGACCAGCAGGTGCGACATCGACGTTCGCAAGGCCGCGTCCTCCCTCGTTCCAGCCACCCTCGCACTGGTTTGCTGCGGTCGCTCCGCCCCAGAGGAACCCTTCAGGAAATCCCATAGCACGCCTTCCCTTCTGACTGGCGCATGCCAAAGCATGTGCATCTCCACCACCTCCAGTATGTGCGATGCATCGGAACCTTCTGCATCTGATTCCGCCGTCTGGCATCTCTTTTCGCTGGAAGCTTCCTGTCCAGGTGCTCAGATGACACGTTCTGACACTTTCCATGCGATGGCAGAAGGCAAGAGGCGGGCTGTGCACTATCGGGAATGGGCTGGCCATTGGGAGAGCTCAGAGATACCTTGCCAGAGCCTCGTGCTACAGTGGTCAGCATTGCATGCATAGGAAAGGAACCATCATGGGTGCAGGCATCGCAGTCATCGTCCTCGGCGTCATCATTGCCATCTGGCAGAGCTCGAAGCGGAAGAATGCCGAGGGCAAGATCGAGACGAAGCCAGAAGAGGAGGCCTGGCTCTCCCAGCAGGCACGCAAGGTGGTCGATGGGTACCGCGAGGAGAAGGCAGCTGCAGAGGCGGAAGAGGAGCAGCCCGACGAAAACAGACACGAGGCAGCGATGGCAAATACCAGCAGAACCTTAGGCATAGGATTCTCCCCTCCAATAATAAGCCGTCGAGGTAATCAGATGACAGCCGTTGTCACGGTCCAGACAGTAAAAGGTATCTGCATCCCCTTTCCAGCCGCTCACCAGCCTCAGATACCTTGTGCCGTCCTGATCCACGCGCCAGCCGGTGCACAGTGTCCAATGGCCGACATTGGGACTGTACATCAGCTGAACGGATACAATTCTTCCTTTGCTGATCGCCTGTTGAATCCCCCGGAAGCCAAACACAGGATAAAACTGCAGAGGAATCCGGTGCATCAGGGCATAGGCTGCCATCTGTCCTGAAATACTCAAAAGAGGTCCATCGCCCACATAGCGGTGGACATCCTTGAAGAATGCCATCCGGTCGCCATCTTTCGGAAAACGATGATGGATCGAGCAGAGATACAGAAAAACATTGGCAGCTGCAGCTGCGCCGCAATGGTTCCTGGCAAGCGCGTTTGTTTCCTGGGTCGTAAACCATGGAAGATCAAGATGCGCAAGACGCTGCTCGCTATAGGAAACATCCGGAAGCCGGTCGGGACGCAGAAAGCCGTAATCCTCAGCCATGATTGTTCCCGGACTTCAGCATATGATCCGCCACAATCAGGCCGTTGGCGGCCGCCTGGGAAAGGGAACGCGTAAATCCCGCTCCGTCACCAAGAGCGTAAATGTGCTGCGTACCGTCAAGTTCAAAGTCATGGCAGGCCGGCCGCGCACTGTAATATTTGCACTCGACGCCGTACAGCAGCGTATCGTAGTTGGCTGTTCCCGGCGCTACCGCATTCAGCGCATGAAGCGTTTCAATGATGTTATCCAGCTGACGCTTCGGCATGCACAGACTCAGATCGCCCGGAACCGCCGCAAGTGTCGGCCGCACACTGGACTGGGCAAGACGCGATGTCGTTGTCCGCTGACCGCTTTCCAGATCTCCCAGCCTCTGCACCAGCACATAGCCGCCGGAAATCTTGTTGGCAAGCGAAGCGACATAGCGCGCATATTCCACCGGCTGATCAAAGGGTTCCGTAAAGAAGGTGCTCGAAAGCAGAGCGAAGTTGCTGTTGCTGGACTGGCGGGCCGCATCCTTGTAGGAATGGCCGTTGACCGTCAGAACACCGTCAGAGTTTTCCGTAACAACATAGCCGCGCTCATTGAAGCAGAACATACGGACCTTGTCGCCGTAATGTCCCGCCTTGTAGTAGATCTTCGGCTCATA
>OMVT01000079.1 GCA_900314535.1 uncultured Olsenella sp.
TCTTCTGGGCCTGCAAGAGGGCAGGAAGCGATATGGGCACAGAATCAAGAAGTCCAGGTTCCTCGCCGGTGGCCTCGCCCTTCGCTTCGCGCTCTTCACGCTTTGCCTTGTCCCAGATGTCCGGCACCTCTTGAGTGCTTTTTGCCGAGACGCGGGGCACGTCTCCTTCAGGCGTTCCGAATACATGCGGATGCCTGCGGATGAGCTTCCGATTCAAATCCCTGCAGACGTCGTGGATATCGAAGGAGCCTTCATCGGCCGCAATCTGCGCATGGAGCAGCACCTGCAGAAGCACATCGCCGAGCTCCTCGCGCATATGCGCATCATCGTGCGCCTGGAAGGTGTCCACTGCCTCATAGGCTTCCTCGATCATGTTCCTTGCTATGCTCTCATGCGTCTGCACCCGGTCCCAGGGGCAGCCATCGGCCTGTCTCAGACGCCAGACCGTGCGCGCAAGCTCTTCGAACTCGGGCTGGCTTTCTGGAGATCCTTCTCGGCTGCGTGTGCCTGCATCCACCTCGTCGCAGAGCCTGCCAAGCTTGTCTTCACCCTTGGTCGCTCTGCCAGCCTGGGCCGCAGCAGAGATATCAAGCTTTGCGTCTTCGCCCATGAGGCCATCCTCCCTATCGTCTGTTCCGTACCATGATAAGGCCAGTTGCACTCTTGAGTCAGGCCCAGAGCGGATGGTGGCAGCAAGCTGCTCAGATGCATGTTGCTGTCTGTTGCCGCAAGAAGGCTATATCGGCACCTCCTCTGATGCTGGCATAGAATCAAAGCATCAGATATGACGCACGGCGAGCTGGGAGAAGGATATGGCAGCAGATAGCATCCGCATCTTCGATCTTCATTGCGATACGTTGGACAGTCTTTCCATGCACGACGTGGAGCCCTTTTCACGCTCTGCCTCGAATGTACGGGAGGGAGACGACCTCACGCATAACAGCCTGCAGCTTTCGCTCGAGCGTATGGCGCAGGCAGGAAGCTGGTGCCAGTGCTTTGCGGTCTGGGTGCCAGATGACCTCTCAAAGACAGGACTCAAGCCGCACGAGTTCTACCGAAAGGTCGCATCCTATTTCAGGGAACAGCTCGAGGAGCACAGACCAGAGGTCTGCCAGATTTTGGATGGCAGGAAGGTGGAGGACGCCTTCTCGGATGGACGTGTTGCCGCAATGCTCACGGTCGAGAATGCCTCTCCTCTCGAGAATGGCCTCTCCATCCTGGATGATATGCGCTCTGACGGCGTCAAGATGATCACCCTGACCTGGAACGGGCAGAACTGCATCGGCTCCGGCAATGACACGCGAGAAGGCCTCTCCTCCTTCGGCATCAAGGCCTTGAAGCGCATGGAGGAGCTCCATATCGTGGCAGATGTCTCGCACCTGAACGATGCCGGCTTCAGGGATGTCCTGTCCCATGCCACTCGTCCATTCGTGGCGACGCATTCCAACAGCCGCTCTGTCTGTGCTCATCCCCGCAACCTCACGGACTACGAGTTCGAGGCTATCAGGGACCGCGGTGGCCTTGTCGGCATCAACTACTGCCGCTCCTTCATCGCCGATCGCTTCAACCAGGGAAGCGGCAAAGACTCAGGCCAGCCTGATGTCACCTTCGATGAGCTAAGCTATCACATCGATCACTTCCTCGAGCTCGGAGGCGAGCACATCATCGCTCTGGGCAGCGACTTCGACGGATCCACGACGCCGTCCTGGCTCTCAGGTGCACAGGACATGCCAGCCTTCCATGCTCTGGTTGCCAGACGCTTCGGAGAGGACATCGCAGAGGCCATGTTCTTCCAGAACGCCGCGTCGTTCTTTGCGCGCAACGAAGAGGATTAGGAAAAGAGAGGATGCAGCTCTCTGCTGAGCTGCATCCTCCTATCTATACGATGAATTGCTTTCCTAGATCACGTGGCACTTCTTCCAGGCACTGCGCCTGAAGCGCACCCAGAAGATGATTCCGCGCACGGTCCAGTCGATGCCCATAGCAAGGGCAATGCCTATGACGCCCATGTTGAAGCAGATGCCGAGAATGATCGAGAACAGAAGGCGCACGACGATGGTCGTGAAGAGCGAGACGGCTGTCGTGAAGAATACATCTCCCGTCGCACGGAGTCCCTTGCCCAGAGGGTCTGCGAACGTGAAGGCAAGCGCATTGAAGACATTGTGGATGAGGACAAGCTGGATCGTAAGCCGCTTCGTCTCCTCGCTCAGGGCATAGAGCCCCACAAGCGGCGGCGTGACAGCAAAGATCAGGATGTTCCAGCCAATCGAGAAGGCAAGCGTGATCTTCGTAAGCTTCCTGAAGTAGAATTCTGCCTGTTCGATGTCGCGCGCTCCCATGCACTGTCCGATGACCGTGATGTATGCCGGTCCCATCGAGACCGAGACAAGTGCTGCCATGGTCCAGATGCTCTGCGCCACTCCGTTTGCGGCAATCTGATAGGTTCCGAAGAGCGCGGCGATGCTCGAAAGTGCAACCTTCACGAGCTGGAAGAGGCCGCTCTCGATGCCATTCGGAACGGCAATGCGCAGGATCTTCTTCTGGAGTTCCCCATCGATCCTGAAGATCCAGGAGCGCACATACTGCACCGGATTATTCTCGGAGAAGCAGAACACGGTGATGAGGACAGCAGAGAGCGTACGGGAGATGAGCGAGGGCCAGGCGACACCTTCGACACCGGCATGCAGCAGGAAGACACCGATGCAGTTGCCGACGACATTCACGATGTTGGAAACGATCGAGATATACATCGTCGTGCTCGCCTTGCCGAAGCTGCGATAGAGTGCAGCCCCTGCATTGTAGATGGCAAGCATCGGATAGGAATAGGCTGAGATGCACAGGTAGTTGACACTCCCCACGGCTGAAGCCGGGGGATTCTCGCTTCGACGCAGATAGCCTTCCTCCGCCTTGCGGCGGAAGCTGGTCTTACGCCTGCTCCACGAGCGTTCGGGACGCTTACGCGTCCCCGGTTCCCGCAAGCCCTGCGGTACCGTCTACTTCATTCAGAAGCCGCGCTCCTTCCCGCGCGATGTTCAAGGCCGCGTTGAGGTCGCGGTCGTGGCTCGCCCCGCAGACGGGGCACGTCCACGCACGGACGGAGAGCGGCAGCTCCTCTAGGACATGCCCGCAGCACGAG
>OMVT01000075.1 GCA_900314535.1 uncultured Olsenella sp.
GGCGATTTCGTGTTTGGCGATGCGATCATACCATCAGGCGTGCCTGGCGGCCAGGCCATTCGGGCCGCCTCTATCCGCACTCTGGTTGACTATTCAATTTCGAGAATGCGTACCTCTGCCATGCGGTCGACACGGTAATTGGAGATGTCGTTGTACTTGTCGTAGTTGCAGATGAGGTAGTACTTGCCTTCCCGGGCCACCATCTGATAGGGGCTTGCCACATACTCGCGTACCTCGCCGTTCTCGCGGCATTTGGGATGCAGCTCCTTGTCGGTGCCGTATTCCAGATAGCGGAAGGCGATCTTGCGCTTGGCTTCGATTGCCTCATCGAGCGTCTCGATGGTCAGGAAGATCTCGGGATTCTGGGGCACCTTGTCGGGAATCGTGTAGACATGCTTGATATGCGGCTTGAAGTAGCGGCTTGCCTGTCCTGCAAGCTTCTCGATGAGGTCGCGGCATTGGCTGTATGGCAGATGCTTGGAGAACAGGAGGCTGTCCACAAGCAGTCTCAGCTCAGGTTCTGTGAAGTCATGCATGTACCAATAGTCCGAGGTGATGGATGAATCTTCCGGCCTGCCTGTCTCCCTGTTCGTTATCTTCCGCGTCGCCTTCGAGAACTCGATGGGGTAGCCCATGTCTACGAGGCTGTCGATATTGCGCTTCACTGTCTTGCGGTCTATCTGCATCTCATAGTATGAACGGAGCTTTTCGCGTATCTCCTGCTGGGTCAGATGGTGCTCCGCATCCGTCTCTCCTCGAAGGATTTCGAGGATCATGAGCGGGACCATCTTTGTGGGCAATCCTGACACGGGACGTATCATGCTCTGCTCCTTATCATCTCTGCATGTCCGAGGATGCAACAGACGATGAGGCAATAATAGGCCAACGATTCCTGACCTCATTGCTGTTTTCAGCTTTCTTTCCGCCAGCGTATGGCATCTATCTCGCGTTCGAGAGCTTCTGCCTTCGGCGTATAGGGATCTGTCCAGGATGCAAGGCTCTTCGAGATGCCGTCTATCCGGTTCTCGATGCTGTCTTTCTCGCTGAGATAGTCCTGCGCAGTCTTCCCGAGTCTGGTCAGCATGTTCAGGACGCGCTGGGCATTGCCGGCAGGGAAGCTGCCCATGGGGACCTGGTATGGCACTGCGCGTGAGAGAAGCACGAAAGGCTTCTCCTTATCCTGCTCTTCGGGCACGGAAAGGCTGAAGCCCAGCACATCGATAGGGCTGCTCTGCGGATTCTGGATATAGTCGTCTGTCAGCATCCCGCAGAGGAGCTTGCGTGCAGCCTTCCTTGATTCCTTCGTGCTGTGCTCGGAGAAGAATTGGGAATTCTCGATTGTGGCCTTGCAGCGCTCTTCGAGCTGCTTTGTGCGCCTTTCCAGCTCTGCCTTCTCGTGCACCAGGCTTTCTCTGCGCTCTTTGAGCTCGGCAGCGAGTATCCTCATGCGCTTTGCCTCGTTCTCCTTCTCGGCCAGCTGCTTCATGCCTGCATCGGCCAGAGCGAGCGCCTTCACCTCGGCGTAGCTCAGCACGTTGTCTTCCAGATCGGAAGCCGTGCGTGCAGAGGATGTGCCGTTCAGGAACTGCGAGATGAACCGCTGCTTTGTCTCGAGCACCTGCCAGGAATAGGAATCGAAGCTTCCTTCGGTGACATAGCGGAAGATCTGCACCTGGCTGCAGGTGTTGCCTTGGCGGATCATGCGTCCTTCGCGCTGGACCATGTCAGCAGGCCTCCAGGGCACATCGAGATGATGGATGGCGCGGAGCCTGGCCTGGATGTTTGCGCCTGTTCCGAGCTTGAAGGTTGAGCCAATGAGGATGCGCACCGTGCCTTTATTGAACTTGCGGTACAGGGCGAGCTTGCGCTCCTCTGTCGTGTAGCTATGGATGAAGGCAATCTCTTTCGCAGGGATGCCGAGTGTGCAGAGACGGTCCTTGATCTCGCGGTATACGTTGTATCTGTCGCCTTTCGGCGTCGAGATGTCGCAGAAGATGACCTGCGTCGTTCCTGGCCTGGAAGAATAGAGTTTCCATACCTCTTCTGTGCATCGGTCTATCTTGCAGAAATCCCCGCGGGGCTGGGTGCGTCCGACAAGCGTGAGGTCGAGGGCAGCCTTCCTGCCATCGGTGCTTACCTTGAGCATGTTGTCGTATCTGGGATTGATATGTCCCGACCTGATCTTCTCGGATCTCACGCAGAGCGAGGCCATGTACTCGGCAAGCTCGGGGCTGCGCTTTATGACAATGTCCTTGCGCTCTTCGACTTCAGGCAGACCCTCTTTGTCTGCTGCATGGAAGATTGCGATGCGGGAGAACATGGCAGAGAGCTCGGGCAGATTGCAGAACCGGGCAAACTTCCTGACCATCCGGTATCTCGAGGCATTCACGTCGATCTCGAAGAGCTGCTCCGGATTCGCGAACGTTCTGACCCAGTTGTCGAAGATATCGAGCTGCGTGCGTTCGAGCTCGTCGATATCGAGATATATCTGCATCGCATAGGCATCCGATATTGAATTGCAGAGAGGGGTGCCTGTCGCAAAGACGGCACCGCGCCCATGCTCCTGCACATAGCGTACCTTGTGGAGCATATCGAGGCACTTCATGGAGCCCTTGGTATTGATTCCTCTGAGATTTCTGAGTCTCGTCTGGATGGGGAGGTTCTTGTAGTTGTGTGCCTCGTCGACGAAGAGCGTCCCTATTTCCAGATCGTCGAACGTGACGTCTCCTGTTGCGACGGGCTCCATGCTCTTGAGGAAATCCTCTGCAAGCTTTCTGAGATGCTTCGTTTCCCTCTCACGGCATGCGTCGGTCCAGGAGGATCTGACCATTGCCTCCGTGGTCTTCTGGATCCTGTCGAGCTGCCGCTGCATGTCTGCAAGGACCGCGTCAGATGAGAGCGGTATCTGCTCGAAGCAGCTGTAGGCAATGATGATGCCGTCATAGTCGCCAGCAAGCATCTGGTGCAGCACCTTCTGCCGCGTTCCGGGCTTGAATGCCTTCGGCTCGACTGCGAGGACCCTGGCATGGGGATAGAGGTCGCAGAAGATCTTCTCCCACTGTCCCACGATGTGGTTCGGCACGACGAACATGTTCTTCCTCGAGATGCCGCGCCTGCGCATCTCCATGGCAGCAGCAATCATGATGTAGGTCTTGCCGGCGCCCACATCGAAGGCAAGCAATGTATTGGGCTCTGCAAGGATCCTCTGCACGGCATCCTTCTGGTAGGGGAAAAGGGAAATATCCGGCGCAAGTTCGGGCAGTTCGAGCTGTGAGCCATCGTAGGTCGGCTTCTCGCCGAACGAGAACAGCCGGTTATAGGCTTCCTCGACTTCCCAGCGCCTGTCCTCGTCCTCCCATATCCACTCCGCGAAGCGCTCGGTGATGAGGTGCTGCTTCTCGAGCGCTGCTATCGTTGCCTGCTCGTCGATCCTGCCTGTCGAGGCATCCTCATGGACTTTGATCTCCCTGAGATTGAGCGTTGCCTCGATGATCGTGAGCGCAGTGCAGCCGGGAAGCCCATATTTCGAGACGGCATTCTGGCTGCGTCCGGCAAGGTGGCTCTTGTTCCGCACGAACCAGGAGCCGGTCACCTCGTCGTGCTCGACGATGCACCACCTCCGATCGTCTTCATTCAGCTCGAGGAGGTCGCAGATGAACTCCTGGATGATCTCCTTTGCAATCCAGGGTGCGCCCATGGAGGGCTCGATGCTCTTATAGGTGATTGAATAGTCAACCAGAGTGCGGATAGAGGCGGCCCGAATGGCCCGGCCGCCTGCCACGCCTGATGGTATGATTGCATCGCCAAACACGAAATCGCCAGCGGGCCCATCCGTCTTCGTGTTTGGCGACATCCTGGACGGATGGACCCGCTGGCGGACAGGATGAGTGATCATG
>OMVT01000074.1 GCA_900314535.1 uncultured Olsenella sp.
GCTCATCCCTTGGATGCTTTCGGGCCTGGACCTTCTGGCCAATGGCATCTCCGACCCTGCTTCCATCGACCTTGCCTGGACGTCTGGCACGGGCGCCCCGAAAGGCCCCTTCCAGGTCTTCGATACCGTCGGCCTCACGACGGCCTACAACATTGTCGAGCAGTATCAGAAGGTGCCCGGCATCGCGACCCCGCTCCTCAAGAAGATGATGCTTCCCTACAACTTCAAGGGCATGGAGAAGGTCCTGAAGAGCTACATCGACGCCGGAAAGCTTGGCATGGCGGCAGGGGAGGGCTTCTACAAGTATCCGAAGGACTAGTCGGCATACCTATATATGAGAGCGTCTTGGGCGGCCTTCCACAGGGAGGGCCGCCCTGCTGCTATCTGGTGGCATTCTTGGTGCTTGCAGACATGCTAGTTTTCTGATTAGTCAGAGATGCTTTCGCAAGCATGGCTCTGAGGGGCCCTAGAGTGCGGGATTCTTGGCCTTAGTGTCTGAGACGGGCATCCAAAGCCCTATCAGATAGCCTGTGAACTGCAAAGACTCTTTCTTGTGGGAACGTTAGCAGTGTGTCGGGATTGTGGTTGGGGTAACGTTCACCGAATCGTGAACGGTTCTCGTCCAGCTTTCGTGAAATTTCACTTGCATGGGCTCCTGAAAAAGTAATACGCTCTTCACAGCTTGAAACTAACATGCTAGATTGAGGCATGGGACAGGGTGTCATTCGGTGTGCGTACCAGGAAGGGCACATATCGGATGACGCTTCCCACCCTGTCCTGTGTCCGGGATGTCCGAAGAAGGGATACAGCCGATGAAGAACTTTATGGACGACAAGGACTTCCTGCTCTCCACCCCCACGGGCGAGCAGCTCTTCCATGACTATGCAGAGAACATGCCTATTCTCGACTATCACTGCCACATCTCCCCGAAGGAGATTTGGGAGGACAAGTCCTTCTCTTCCATCACGGAGGTCTGGCTCGGCGGCGACCACTACAAGTGGCGCCTCATGCGTGCCAACGGCGTGGATGAGCGCTATGTCACCGGCGATGCTCCTGCCCGTGAGAAGTTCCAGAAGTGGGCAGAGACCCTGTCCCGCTGCGTCGGCAACCCGGTCTTCGAGTGGAGCCACCTCGAGCTCAAGCGCTTCTTCGGCTATGAGGGCGTGCTCAACGGCGATACCGCAGAAGAGGTCTGGCAGCTTGCCAACAGGAAGCTCGCCACCCCTGAGTTCTCCTGCAGGAATCTCATCCGCCGCTCCAACGTGCGCCTGATCTGCACCACGGACGATCCTGCCGACTCCCTTGAGTGGCACAAGAAGATCGCTGCTGACGATTCCTTCGATGTCCAGGTCATCCCGGCCATGCGTCCGGACAAGGCTCTCGGTATCGAGAAGGAGGGCTTCGGTGCCTATGTGAAGAAGCTCTCTGAGGTCGCTGGCATGGAGATCAACTCCTTCAACGACTTCGAGCGTGCGCTCTCCAAGCGCTTCGACTTCTTCGCAGAGATGGGCTGCCGTGCCTCCGACCATGCCCTCGACTACGTCGTCGATGTTCCAGCAACGGACGACGAGCTCGAGCAGATCTTCCAGGCCCGTGTCGCAGGCAAGCAGGTCTCTGCGGAGGACATCCTCAAGTACAAGACTGCATTCATGAAGTTCGCTGCTGCCGAGTATGTGCGCCTTGGCTGGGCCATGCAGATTCACTTCGGCTGCAAGCGCGACAACAACCAGACGATGTTTGCGAAGCTCGGCCCCGACACCGGCTATGACTGCATCAGGAACGGCCAGAAGGCCGCAGACCTTGCGGACTTCCTGAACGATGTGAACGAGACTTCTGGCCTCCCCAAGACGATCCTCTACAGCCTCGACCCGAACGACACGACCATGATCGATACGGTCATGCAGTGCTTCCAGGAGGCGCCATGCGCAGGCAAGCTCCAGAATGGCTCCGCCTGGTGGTTCAATGACTGCGAGACCGGCATGAGGGCACAGATGACGACACTGGCAAACGAGGGCGTTCTTGGCAACTTCATCGGCATGCTCACGGACTCCAGGAGCTTCCTGTCCTATCCCCGTCACGAGTACTTCCGCCGCGTTCTCTGCGGCCTTCTCGGCGAGTGGGTCGAGCAGGGCAAGTATCCGAACGACCCGAAGATGCTGGCAAAGATTGTCCGCGACATCAGCTACAACAACGCTGTCCGCTACTTCGGCTTCGATCTCGACGAGCAGTAAGAGATAGGGAGATTCATTCCAATGGAAAAGCTCAGCTACAAGACGCTCCAGGATATGGGCTACAAGGGCTATCTCGTGCCGAGGGATGCTCCTGAGAAGGTGCTCCAGTTCGGCGAGGGCAATTTCCTCCGCTCGTTCGTGGACCGCTACTTCGACTATGCAAACGAGAAGACGGGCTGGAATGGCAAGATCTGCATCCTGCAGCCGATCGACGATGCTGCCCATGACTATGGCTTCATCAAGGGCCTGAATGCCCAGGACTGCCTCTACACGGTCCTCGAGCGCGGCAAGCTTGACGGCAAGACCTACGACGGTGCAAGGCTCGTGAGCTCGGTTTCCCGCTGCCTCAACCCGTTCAGGGCAGAGGACCTCGAGGAGCTCAAGAAGGTCGCCACCTCTGACGACCTCGAGCTTGTCGTCTCCAACACGACCGAGGCTGGCATTGCCTACGATCCGACCTGCAAGGCAGAGGATGCGTGGCCCTCGAGCTTCCCAGCGAAGCTTGCCAAGACCCTGCGCTTCCGCTTCGATGCCGGCAAGGGCGGCCTTACCATCCTTTCCTGCGAGCTCATCGACCACAATGGCGCAGAGCTCGAGAAGATCGTGAAGCGCTACGCTTCCGACTGGGGCTGGGAGAAGGAATTCACCGACTGGCTCGACAACGAGTGCCTCTTCTGCACGACGCTTGTCGATACCATCGTCCCGGGCCGCATCCGCGACCCCAAGGAGGCTGCAAAGGTAGCAGAGCGCCTCGGCTATGAAGATCCGTTCCTCGCTGTCCGCGAGCCGTTCCAGATGTGGGGCATCGAGGGCGACGATAAGCTTGCTGCCAAGCTTCCGTTCATTCAGTCCAAGGAGCCCGGCGTCTTCGTCACGCCGGATGTGACTCCGTACAAGAAGCGCAAGGTCCGCATCTTGAATGGCGCACACACGGGATTTGTTCCGGGCGCCTGGCTTGCCGGCTTCAATATCGTCCGTGACTGCATGCACGACGACACGATCCGTGGCTTCATGAACACGATGCTCGAGACCGAGGTCATCCCGACCCTCTCGAAGGAGCTTGACCGCGCCGACCTCGAGGCATTTGCCAAGGCTGTCGAGAACCGCTTCGACAACCCCTTCATCGACCACCAGCTGCTCTCGATCTGTCTCAACTCCACGTCCAAGTGGCGTGCCCGCGACCTGCCGTCCCTTCTTGACTACGTCGAGCAGGAGGGCAAGCTCCCGAAGTGCCTCACGATGAGCCTTGCTGCGCTCATGGCATTCTATACGACGGGCACCGAGGGCCTGGCAGACGATGGCCTGCACCTCAAGCGTGCTGACGGCACCGAGTATGTCGCCCAGGACGATGCTTCCGCTCTTGCCTTCTTCGCAGAGCGCAAGGATGCCTCCACGGAGAAGCTCGTCGACGATGTCCTTGCCAACACCGACATGTGGGGTCAGGACCTGCATGAGGTGAAGGGCCTGCGTGACGCCGTCGTCGCAGACCTCGATCTCATCCGCCGCGAGGGCACGAAGGCTGCCTTCGCAAGCTGCCTGAAGTAGGTATACGTTATGGCACCTATCGTACATATCAATCCGGAAGACAACGTCGTCGTGGCGCTCCGTCCCCTCAAGAAAGGGGAGACCTTCTCCTTCGAGGGCAGGGAAGTCACGGCCACAGAGGACATCCCGCAGGGCCACAAGATGGCCGTGGCAGAGCT
>OMVT01000071.1 GCA_900314535.1 uncultured Olsenella sp.
GCCCTGGGCTACAAGGTGCCAGCGAAGGTGGATGTCGCAGCGTACAGACGGGATGTCCTAGGGCTCAAGGCGTAGTGCTACTTTTGACAGCATCTTCGGATAAAGATTCCGGCACAGGCCTTCTGAGGGATGCTGTAGATGGACTTGCTGCATTGTCTGAGGGCTCAGATGATGGATGCCTGCCTGATGGCCTCCGTCTCCGCCATCTGCTTGAGCGCACCGCTGCCGATCTGAACGGCGGAGGCAGGGGTCTCGTGCTTCTGGTGGATGACGCGCAGAAAGCAAAGAAAGACGAGCTTGCGCTTCTGGCTGAATGTGTGCAGTACGAGATCGGGAAGAGACATGACATGGCGCTCGTCCTTGCAGGGACACGCGAGAGCATGCCTGCATGTGCAGATGGCGCTGGCATGGGCTCTCTTTCGCGTGCGGAGGCAGAAGATCTGCGCGTGATTCCTGAGGACGAAGCTGCGGCTGTCTCTGCTGCAGATGGGCTCAAGGAACGCCAGCTCCTGGAAGAGACCTCCCCGGGCTGCGTGGCGCTGGCGCATCCCTTTCTCGGGAGCTGTCTGCTGGAGCATGCAGGCAGCCTCGCTTCTGCGGCGTCCTAGAGGCCTGATGCTGCGCTTGCCTCATGGCGCCAGTCGAGGAAGGCGGCTATGGCACAGATGAGCAGCAGGTAGCCGAGAGAGGTTGCATAGGCTGCAAACGTCGAATAGGGTGCCACAAGCACGAAAGCAGCAGAGAGGGCCAGAGCGATGGCGCAGAAGCCATTGAAGATGGGGGAGGTGCCTCTCTCCTTGCCGCTTCTTGCCTTCTTTGCATAGGACCAGGAGCCAAGGCTGAGGATGATGCCGAAGAAGAGGCTTGCATAGATGTAGAGGGCTTCTGGCTTCACGATGGTGAGGACAAAGATGAGGGAAGCGGCAATGAGTGCTCCGATGCGCAGCTGTTCCTTCCGGAGGTCTGCGCCCTCTGCCTTGAGGCGGAAGACGAGCTCTGCTGCAAGCACGACCACGACAGCAAAGAGCGCAAGAGACAGCGCCATGGGAATCGCTATCTGGTGCAGGGCGATGAGGAGGATGCCTCCTGTCAAGAGCTCGATGCAGTGTGCTAGGCCATCAACCAGGAACCACTGGATAGGGACATGCTCCTTGAGAGAGTCCGAGACAGCGCCCGCAAACATGCGGAGCGGCACCTTTGCTGCGGTCTTCCTGGCTCCGGGTCGCGAGCCTGCAATCCCTTCCAGGATGAGCGGCAGGCTCTCGTTCAGAGAGGCTGCGATATCGGAAGTCTTGGAGCCGGCTCTGCCGATTGCATTGAAGACATCATCCGTGAACTCCTGCCGCTCCTTCAGCGAGACATTGTCCATCCACTCATGGAAGACCTCTGCACAGTAGTCGCTCTCAGGATCGGGCTTTGCTGCAAGGTCGAGCTTTCCTTCCCTGAGCTGCCAGGAGAGGAGCTCATGCTGGAAGATGCCACCGCCTGAGCTATGCACGACGAAAGGTGCCAGTGCAGGCTCGAAGAGCCTGCCGAAGACGCTGAAGGACGGGATGATGCGGATGGTCTTGGCTATCCAGGCGCGGGAGGGCTTGCCCGACGCAAGCTCGGGAGCTATGCCAGGGCCATCGAGGAGATAGATGGCATCGATCTGGGAGAGCTCCTTGCCGGTGAGCTCGGCTGTTGCATACTGTGCGAGATTGGCACCTTTCGAGTGTCCGCCGACCAGAAGATGCGTGCCTGATTCCTCTGCATGTCTGAGTGTCTCGGCAAGATAGCTCCGGGCCCGCTTCTGCGCTTCTGTCTCCTTGAAGGAGAGCTCGAAGTCTTCCTTCCAGCCAAGGATGGTCGAGTCCGTTCCCCTGAAGGCGACAAAGGTCCTGCCATCAGGCAGATGGAACTCTTCAGCAGAGAACTGGGTCCTTTCCAGCGAAGGCTCTGTATCCACATAGCGGCAGACACGCACGTCGCCAAAGCGCTTCGTTGCAGCAGTCTTCTCGAAGAATCCTCTTCCTTCGCTGCTGAGGCCTTTGGGAGCAATGAGGCCAGATGCTTCCTCTGTGCATTCGGCAAGGCTCAGGCCTGTCTCTGTCTTCGCTTCATCCAGAGCCACAAGGTCATAGTAGGCAAGCTTGCAGAGGACGATTGCATCGATCTCCGAGAACGGGGAGACGGAGAAGGGAATATCCCCGCGCCACCCGAGATAGCTCTCGATGTTCGTCCCATAGTCCAAAGCATGCTCCTCGTATCGGATGAATCCATTGTAGGTGCATCTGCTGGCTGATGGCGCTGTGCTGCTCAGCGCTTGGGGATGTCTTTATTCCTGTCGGGAGCGGGAGATGGCATGAGCATGGCAGAGAAAGTTGCTGCCAAGATCCGGAGAAAGAGGTTGCCATGCTGAAGCTTCTCAAGGGCATTGCCTATATCACGCCGATCGTGCTCCTCTTCCCAATCCTGTTGCTGTATTCCCTCGTCAGGGGACAGAGGCAAGCCGAAGCCTTGCAGAAAGAGGCTTCGGGCTGGCGAGATGCTTATCGGGATGCAGATAGTGGAGTGCTGGCCTGCAATGGATGCAACTTGCGGGCTCTTGCCATAGCGTCAAAACCTCACCATATCCGGCAAGGCTTTGACAGCACGCACGGGTGGCTGGCTTGCCGGACGCTTCCTTTCTGCTGGATATGCCTTCATATATATAGACAGAGAGCCTGGCTCCACATGGGCCAGGCTCTCTGCTGCTGCATTGCTCTTGCGATGTGGGCGATTGTGACCGATACCTAATGGCTGGGGACGATGGCATCGAGATTGAAGCCCATGCCGGTCGTGTGCGCCGTGACGTCTGATGCCATGAACAGCACGGCATTGGCTACTTCTTCAGGCTTGGCATAGCGCTTGTCGAGGGCTGTAGAGGCAAAGATGGCCTCTGCCTCCTCATGCGTCTTCGTATCGCCGAAGGTATCCTTCTCGATGCGGCGCATCATGTCCGTATCCACAGGACCCGGGCAGATATAGTTCACATGGATGCCTTGGGGCATGAGCTCCTGGGCAACGCACTTCGTGAGGCCTGCAACAGCATACTTGGAGCTCACATAGGCCTGCATCGTGGCGGTCGGCGTGTAGGAGCCGGCAGAGGCGAGGACGACGATAGAGCCATGCTTCTTCTCCTGCAGCACAGGGGCGGCATACTTCATGAGCCACATGGGAGAGTAGACGTTCAGGGTATAGACCTTCGTGAACTCGTCTGTCGACTGCTCGGCAATCGGGCAGACCTTTCCTTCGTAGCCTGCATTGGCTACGACGATATCGATCGTGCCGAAGGCTTCCTTCGCGCCTTCGACGAAAGCCTTGACCTCTTCTTCCTTCGTGGCATCGACGACGAAGCCCTTGGCATGGTCTGCATCCACGCCGAGCGTCGGGATGAGGCGGTCAAGCTTCTCCTGGCGGGTGGAGGAGAGGGCGAGCTTTGCGCCTTCTTTTGCAAAGGCGCGAGCGATGGCAGAACCGATGCCTCCAGTGGAACCGGTAAGGAGCACGACCTTGTCTTTGAGATTCAGATCAATAGGGATACCTCTCTTGTAGCGTTGGATAAATGCTGCTTGAAGAGTACACATTCCTGCGTATGGCCCAGGTCTCGTTTCCGCCATGAGCCACAATGGCACGGCGTGTGGTACACACTGAGACAAAGAGCGCTGCTAGATGCGCTGTTAATGAAACTGTTTACGAAAATCTTTCAAGGATATTACGGGAAACATGCCACTTACTGACAAAAATGTACCGCTCACGGCTGAAATTTCAGTAAGTATTGAAACTACTGGAACCAACCCATATGGTTGGAAACGATTCCGGAAGCGCTATCAGAAATGATAATCGGCTATCAGGAATGAAGCTGAATCGGCGGAAGATCTCTGTCCTGCCATTCGGCCAAGCATCGTTATAGAGCAGTTCTGAGGCAGTGGGCTGGGCCCGCCGCTGATGGCTGCATGCCCATGAGCCAGAGCCTCATAAGCCCTGGTCAAGGGAATTTTTTCTCGAAGTCGGAAGGGGTGGACGCGTCGTGGCGGACAAGAACCGCATACAGCAGAAGGCGCCCCATGGCAGGGCAAAGGCCTGCATGACAGGAAAGAGGGCACTTGCCTTCACGCTCTCCGTGCTCCTTGCATGGATGCTCGCTATGCCTTCCGTCACATCCGCAACGACTGATGACGGGACCGGTGCAGAGGAAGTCGCTGCTGCCACCACGCAGGAGGAAGGCTCTGTGTCTTCCAAGGCTGCGGACACTGATTCATCTGCTGCAGCTGCAGCTGATGCATCTGCCAATGACAGCAGTGCTGCTGCCTCGGGCTCTGCATTTGAGACTAGCGCTGATAGCAAGACCAGCTCTTCTGATACCGCGCAGAACAGCGCCGCAGCCTCTGAAAATGTGTCGGGGGGTGTCCCTATAGTTCTGTCAAGCCGTAGCAGGTGACTTTTCTACATTGTCCGCTGGCGGCTCCACATATGGCACCCGGTCGCGCATCACCGCAT
>OMVT01000076.1 GCA_900314535.1 uncultured Olsenella sp.
AAAGCTGGACGAGAACCGTTCACGATTCGGTGAACGTTACCCCAACCACAATCCCGACACACTGCTAACGTTCCCACAAGAAAGAGTCTTTGCAGGTCACAGGCTATCTGACATGACTCCGGATGCCCGTCTCAGACACTAAGGCCAAGAATTCCGCACTCTGGGGCCCCTCAGAGCCATGCTTGCGAAAGCATCTCTGACCAATCAGAAAACTAGCATGTCTGCAAGCACCAAGAATGCCACCAGATAGCAGCAGGGCAGCCCTCCCTGCGGAAGGCCGCCCAAGACGCTCTCATATATAGGTATGCCGACTAGTCCTTCGGATACTTGTAGAAGCCCTCTCCTGCCGCCATGCCGAGCTTTCCGGCATCGATGTAGCTCTTCAGGACCTTCTCCATGCCCTTGAAGTTGTAGGGAAGCATCATCTTCTTCAGGAGCGGGGTCGCGATGCCCGGCACCTTCTGGTACTGCTCGACGATGTTGTAGGCCGTCGTGAGGCCGACGGTATCGAAGACCTGGAAGGGGCCCTTCGGGGCGCCTGTGCCAGACGTCCAGGCAAGGTCGATGGAAGCAGGGTCGGAGATGCCATTGGCCAGAAGGTCCAGGCCCGAAAGCATCCAAGGGATGAGCATGGAGTTCAGGAGGTAGCCTGCCTTCTCCTTGTTCACCGGAAGCGGAATCATGCGGATGGACTTCGCGAAGTCGAAGACCGCATCGAAGGACTCGGTGCTCGTCTTCTCCTGGACCATGACCTCGCAGACATTGTGCTTCCAGATCGTATTGGCGAAGTGGAGGGCAAGGTAGCGGTCAGGGCGTCCCACGTCCTTCGTGAACTGGGACGGCAGAAGGCTCGAGGAGTTCGTGACGACGATCGTCTTCTCAGGCATCAAGGGAGCGAGCTTCTTGAAGAAGGCAGCCTTCTGGTCTGCGACCTCTGCCATGGACTCGATCACGAGGTCGGCATCGGCCACGGCCTTGCCGAGATCGAGCTCGAGCGAAAGCGACTCATAGGCTTCATCGACGCGCTTTTCGCATGCCTCGGGGTCGAAGCTGTCGAAATCTGCGATGCCCGGGCACCAGGCAGGGTCTGCCGCGCTCTTGGCTGTCTTCATGCCCTCGATAGCCTCGTGATAGCTCTTATGCAGGGCATCGAGCTTCGGCTGGCAACGTCCGATGGAACCTTCGCTCCTGAGCCAGATGGTCACGTTGTGGCCCGTATAGGCGCACTGGAAAGCGATCTGCGAACCCAGGACGCCGCCTCCGGCAACCACGACATTCTTGATTTCTGCCATGTGGATCCTCCTGTCATTGTCAGGTCGTATGCCCTCGCAGGGGCAGCCATTCGTTCACACCAATCTCGAGTATACGGGCCCGCAAAGCCGCCATCCAATGGAAAGCGGCGAGGGGCACGTATCGGCCCCCTCGCCGCAGCAGAGCATGGGGCAAAGCTCTTTGTCCCTGGAACCTCTGCATGCACGCCATAAGGATGCATGCCGGACCCTCATCTGCGATGAAGCAGGGGTCTCTGCCATTGATCTCGATGCGTCCGCTCGAGCGCCTGAACTTCGCCTGCGCAGACTCGTCCCGCTCCATCTTTCCGTCATCGTCTCCGTCATCGTCGTAGAAGATGCCCTGGTCCGTGACAGCAAGACCCTTCTTGCCGGAGCCGAACATCGTCGTATCGAGAACAAGATAGATGGGCTGCGCGCTGTCTTCTCCTCTGAAGAAGTGCTGGCGTGCCTGCGCTTCCTTCTTCTTGTGGGTCTGGAGGAACCCCACGAAGCAGAGGTCTTTCCCAAGCTCCATCCGGTCCCCATTGTCGAGGCCCTCATAGAAGCTCTGAAAGAGTCGCTTGAGGTCTCCCCCAGAGGGCGCCTTCTTCTTCGCAGGAGGCTCTTTCTTCCTCGTCTCCTCTGCAGTGACGGCTGCGTCAGCATCAAGCTTGAAGACCGATCCTGAGTATTCGCACGTGCCATACGTGCCGTCACCGTAGGGCACGACCCGTCCCAGGCAGCTGGGACGGGCCGTGATCGACCTGCTGCATCGGAGCCTCCCTGCATACGGAAAAGAGTGCTGCCGATTGCATCAATCCCGAGTCCTGACACAGCTCAGAGCCGCATGCCACTCTGTGAACGTGTCAGCAGGGCTGCATGGCAGATGCAGCACTTCTCGAGCAGAGCGTGCGGCAGAGGACCTCTCCTGTGCCGCACGCCGATGAAGCTTGCTCTGTCTCGCTTTACGCTTCCGTCTGGTGTCCCGTGACCCAGATCATGGAGAGAAGCGGGACGATCATGATGCAGGCGAGGAGCGCGTAGGCGGTCCTGCTTCCTGCCATCGTGGCAAGCGCCATGTCGCTTGCCCCTATCTGGGCAGCGTTGACAAGAGCGGTGACGACGGAGGTACCCACAGCACCCGAGAGCTGCTGGAGCGTGTTGATCACGGCATTGCCGTCAGCCTTCGTCTCCTTCGGCAGCGCCTTCAACGATACCGTCATCGTGTTGCCCACCATAGAGCTCTGTCCCAAGGCATAGAAGATGTAGACGATGCTTGCCTCCATCGTCGGCATATGGTCGCTCAGAAGGGCGAAGAGCACGCAGGAGATGAGGGCCGAGGAGGCGCCAAAGACGATAGGCTTCCTTGCACCGAGACGATCGAGCAGCTGTCCCGAGAACGGGGCGATGCAGGCGCCGACGAAGCAGCCGAGGAGAAGCGTCGTGCCGGCTTCTGTCTGCTTGGCACCCATAACGAGCTGGGCATAGTTCGGAAGCAGGAACGAGAGGCCAAGGACGCAGAACTGGAGGCAGATGAGCGAAAGCACGCCCAGATCGAACTGCTTCGAGGAGAAGACGGAGAGATGGATGAGCGGACGCTCGCAGGCCTTCTCATGGTGCACGAAGAGGGCAAGCATCACGGCAAAGAGCACGAAGAGCAGAAGCGTCTGAGGTGCAAGCCAGCCCTTCGTGCCGCCGCCGTCGATTGCAAAGACAAGGGAGCCGAAGGAGATCACGAGAGGGATCCAGCCTGCCACATCGAAGGGCTCCTTCACAACCTCATGGCTCTGACGGATCGAGAAGATGCCGAGGAAGAAGGCAACGGCAAGCACCGGCAGAAGCGCTGCGAAGATGGCACGCCAGCCGAAGTTCTCAGCAAGCCAGCCGCCGACAGAAGGACCGACGGCAGGAGCCATAGCGGTGACGAGCGTGCCGATGCCCATCATGACGCCCATATGGTCGAGCGGTGCCTGCTCGGTGATAATGTTGAACATGAGAGGAAGGGCCATGCCGGTACCGATGCCCTCGAGGATGCGTCCCAAGAGAAGCATCGGGAATGAGATGGCAGAAAAGCCGGTCACGATGCCTGCAATGTAGAAGAGCATCGCAATTGCGAAGATGCGCTTCGTCGGGAAGCGGCGGTTGAGGAACGACGACGTCGGGACGATAGCCGCAAGCACAAGCAAATACGCTGTCGTCATCCACTGCACGGTCGAGGTATCGATCCCGAACTCGGTCATGAGCTCAGGGAACGTGATGTTCATGGCCGTCTCGACGCAGACGCCCGAGAAGGACATGATGCCAGCCGCAACGATGGAAAGGACAAGTCGGGCATCAAGCACGCGCTTGAAGCCTTGGTCAGAGCCATTCTGCATAGATTAACTCCCGTATGG
>OMVT01000070.1 GCA_900314535.1 uncultured Olsenella sp.
GCGGCTCCCCATGTATCCCATCTCGTCCTTGAACTTCAGGAGCGCATCCTTGCCCTGGACATACTTCAGGGGCTCGCGCATTGCACGAAGAAGCTTCATATCTGTCCTCTCCTTTTTGCCATGTGACGGCATTGCAGGTCCCGGGAAGCCGAAGGCCGCTTTCGGCCCTGGCTGCCTTCCTGAGTTGATACCCGCCCAGCCGTCGCTCTGGCATGGAAAGGGAGAAGAAGACAGCTGTCGGAAAGAAGGCGCCGTGCCGCTCTTTGGCATCTGCCGGACGGAGCCTTCTTCTCTTTCCTACCGCGCCCCGTCTTCTGTGTCCGAGGACATGAAATCGAGCAGATGCACGATTCTCAGGTCAGGGACCACCCAGAATGCGAAGGCAAGCGCTATGGCGGCCAAGGCGATATGCGTCTGGGGAGCAAAGATTGCCAGAACGATGCCAGCAACTTCCAGGCCAAGCGTTGCGCGCTCCTTCACCAGCGAGCGCTTCTGGAGCTCTTCCATGCCCGTGACGGAGTACTGGCACGCCAGGTCGTGGCGGATGACGCGCTCGAGGTTCATGTAGGAAAGCGACAGCAGCAGGTTGAGCACGACGTAGACGGTGGTCGGAAGCGTCTGGAAATGGGTCTTCTGGAGCCAGTCGGTCGCTACCGGCATGAAGGACATGACAAAGAGGAAGAGCAGGTTCGACCACAGCATCCTGCCGTCGACCCGCTGCACCAGATTCAGCAGATGGTGGTGGTTGTTCCAGTAGGTGCCGACGCCGACGAAGCTGATTGCGTAGGAAAGCACTGCCGGGCCGAGCGAGGCAAGGTCTTCGAACGTCGCTCCTTCAGGAGCCGAGATGGTAAGGACCATGATCGTGATGATGATTGCAATGACGCCGTCGCTCATGGCTTCCATACGCCCTTTTGGCATGAGCCCGCCTTTCTGATTGCTTTTCCGAAGGGTCAAAGCCCTTCTCTGCTCCCGATTGTAGAAGATGCGCGGCAGAGCGGCAGTGCGGGCTGCTGCATGCTCGAGAAGATGTCTTTAGCCGACGGGGCCGATGCTTCTGAGCAGGCTCAGGCGCGGCCCTGCGCCTGCTTCTGGGGGCGGTCCTCGATGAAGTAGGTGGGGAAGCGGTCAATGACGGCAGAGGATTCCTCGAACAGCAGATGCAGGTGGTTGCTGACCAGAAAGTCGGTCTCCTCTGCATCGTGGCCGGAGATTGCGTCGAAGATCCTGTCATGCTGGTGCATGATCGCATTCCAGTCGAGCTTCTCTGTCAGCACGCGCAGCCACCGGTAGCGCTGCAGGTCCATATCGAGGGTGCCGAGCCACTCCCAGACCCGGTCCCTTCCGGCGATGCGGTAGAGCGCCTCGTGGAACTCGTTGTCGCTGTCGAAGAACTCCCGTGTCCCGTGGGACGCGCAGGCTTCCTGGGCACGGTGCATGATCTGGGAGAGCAGCTCCTCGCCCGCGGCATCGATGCGTGCACAGCACTCGACCGCGACCTGGCGCTCGAGGGTCTCGCGCACATAGCGTGCGCATTCGACAGAGCGCAGGCTGATGCAGCGCACGTAGGTGCCGCTCTGGGGAACGGTCTCGACCAGTCCCTCCTGCCTGAGGCGTACCAGGGATTCGCGGACCGGGGTCCTGCCCATATCGAGATCCAGGCACAGGTCCTTGACCTGGAGCCTGTCTCCGGGGGCATAGGTCGCATACAGGATGCCTTCGCGGATGGTCTCGTAGGCTCTGAGCTGGAGGCTCTCTCCTGATTCCTGGGTCTGCTCGTCTGCCATGACAGCTCCTTGGTTGGTACTGATGACGCTCAAGAGTATATTAGTTCATTTTCATGCGGTAGCGAACCGGCGTGATTGATATACGAGTATGGTCAGAGGAGTTCATTGAATGGTGCACGGATTCTGGGTCTGTTTGGGCATATTTGAGGTCTTGACAAGAATTGGTATCAGACAGTGACCGAAATCTCAAGAATTTCAGGCGAAACTGTACTATACAAAGCATCTCAACTGATATACTAGTAACAGCATCAATACCAAGCAGGAGCCCGAACAGCGCCCTAAAGTCAAGGAGATCGACATGTTGTCCCTCAAACAGTGGCAGAGCCAGCGCAGGGAATTCGAGGAACACGGCATCAGGTTGCCGAAAGGCGACGTCGATGCCGTGCGCGAGGCCGGCAGGAAGCAGCCGGTGTGGATCCATGTGGGAGGTGGCAACCTCTACCGCGCCTTCCATGCAGCGATCGCCCAGGACCTGATCGATGCAGGAGAGCTTTCCCGCGGCGTCGTGGTGATGGAGACCTTCCGCCCCTTCACGGTCGACGAGCTCTACAAGCCGTATGGTGACGATATCCTCCAGGTCGTCATGAATCCCGACGGCTCGCTTTCGGAGCGCGTGCTTGCCTCCACGGCAGATGCGCTCTTCGCGAATGCGGAGCGTCCCGAGGACTGGGCACGTGCCAAGGCCTACTTCGAGAGCCCCGAGCTCCAGCTCGTCACGGTGACGATCACCGAGAAGGGCTATGCCCTGCGCACGGCAGATGGCAGCTTCTCTGCCCAGGCAGAGAGCGACTTCGCTTCCGGCCCCGCTGCGCCGAAGACGACGATGGGGACCTTCGCAGCCCTGCTCCTTGCCCGCTACCAGGCAGGCGCTGCCCCCATCGCCATGGTCTCGACCGACAACTTCAGCCGCAACGGCGAGCATTTCCGCACGGCGGTCCTCGATGTCGCCCAGGCATGGCAGAAGAACGGATTCGTGGACGGGGGCTTTGTCGCCTATGTCTCCGACGAGAAGCGCGTGAGCTTCCCCTGGACCATGATCGACCGCATCACGCCGAACCCCTCCCCCGAGACGGAGGCGGCCTTGAAGGAGCAGGGCTTCGACGACCTGCCGCTCATCGCTGCCGGCCGCGCGCACTTTGCCGGCTTCTCCAACACCGAGCAGGCGCACTACCTCGTCGTCGAGGACTCCTTCCCGAACGGCCGCCCCGACCTTTCGGCAGGCGGCATCATCCTCTGCGACCGCGAGACCGCTGAGCGTGCCGACACGATGAAGGTCACGGCCTGCCTGAATCCGCTCCACACGGCGCTTGCCGTCTATGGGTGCCTTCTCGGCTATACGCGCATCTGGCAGGAGATGGAAGACCCGGATCTGGTGGCGCTGATCCGCCATATCGGCTACGACGAGGACCTGCCCGTCGTCGTCGACCCCAAGGTGATCGACCCAGGCTCCTTCATCGACGAGCTCCTCGAGAAGCGCCTGCCGAACAAGGCGCTCCCCGATGCGCCGCAGCGCATCGCGACCGATACCTCCCAGAAGGTGCCGGTGCGCTTCGGGCATACGCTCAAGGCCTATGCAGAGAATCCGGATCTCGATCCGTCCAGCCTGACCTTCATCCCGCTCGCGATTGCAGGGTGGCTGCGCTACCTGATCGGCGTGGACGACAATGGCGCTCCGTTCGACCCCAGCCCCGATCCGCTCCTGGACGAGCTCCAGGCCCAGCTCTCTCCGCTTTCGCTCGGCTGTGCCGATGCGGCATCCGTGCATGCTGCGGCAGAGCCGATCCTTTCGAACAGGGAGATCTTCGTCGTCGACCTCTATGAGGCGGGGCTCGGCGCGAAGGTGGAGCAGATGCTGCTCGAGGAGCTTTCCGGTCCGGGAGCCGTTGCAGCAACAATCAAGCACTATGTCGGATAGGCATCACAGCGAAAAGAGGATTCCGCTCATGAAGATGACATTCAGGTGGTACGGGGAAGGGTCCGATCCGATCCCTCTGGACTACATCCATCAGATCCCGGGCGTCTCGGGCATCGTCGGATGCCTGATGGACGTGCCGGCAGGCGAGGTATGGCCGAAGGAGAAGATCGCGGCGCTCGTGGGCCAGGCGGCGGAGCATGGCCTCGGGTGCGAGGTCATCGAGTCCGTGAACATCCACGACGACATCAAGGCAGGCCTTCCCTCCCGCGACCGCTACATCGAGAACTACAAGGAGACCATCAGGAATCTCGCCGAGTTCGGCGTCAAGGTCATCTGCTACAACTTCATGCCGGTCTTCGACTGGGTGAAGTCCGACCTCGACTATCGCCTTCCCGACGGATCCTCCACGCTCTGCTTCAGGAAGGAGGACATCCCCGACGACCCGGACGCGCTGCTCGAGCGCTACGCGCACGGCACGGACGGCTATGTCCTTCCCGGCTGGGAGCCCGAGCGCCTCGCCCACCTGAAGGAGCTCTTCGAGCTCTACAGGGACGTCGACGAGCAGGCCCTGCGCGACAACCTCGTCTACTTCCTCAAGGCCATCATCCCGACCTGCGAGGAGTGCGGCGTGAAGATGGCGATCCATCCGGACGATCCCCCCTACTCGATGTTCGGCCTTCCCCGCATCATCAAGAACCGCGACGACCTCGACTGGCTCTGCCGTGCGGTCGATTCCCCCGCGAATGGCATCACGCTCTGCTGCGGGTCGATCGCGGAGGAGCCCGCAAACGACGTCTATGCGATCCTCGACGAGTTCTCGAGGCGCGGCAGGATACACTTCGTCCATATGCGCAACATCCGCTATCTCGAGCCGGGAAAGAGCAAGGACTTCTACGAGGCGCCGCACCTGTCCCGCGAAGGCTCGCTCGATGTCTGGCGCATGTGCCGGGCGCTCTTCG
>OMVT01000078.1 GCA_900314535.1 uncultured Olsenella sp.
CCTGGGCTACAAGGTGCCAGCGAAGGTGGATGTCGCAGCGTACAGACGGGATGTCCTAGGGCTCAAGGCGTAGTGCTACTTTTGACAGCATCTTCGGTTCAATAGATCACTTGCCGGACAAACGTATAGATGGAGACGGTGTGTGGTAGACATGTGGCCCGCAAAACAGCAGCATATAGGTAGGGATTTATAGCATTTTCCGCGCACCAAGTCCGGGGGTAGGGGCTCATGACGACAACGCTGTTTTGCATCAAGCTGCTACCGTCCTAATGACCGACCACATATCTGTTACCCCATCCGCAACAACAGTGGCATTGAGGCGCTCCGGACCCGCGACAGCAACCGTACATCGAGTGCTGCTTCGCTTGCATTGATGCTGCGACTACAACCAGCGGCCATAGCTCTGCAATGTCGGTACGATGCAGGCAGGAGTCGATCTCAGCACCGCAACGTTCGTATCCGGGAGTATCGATGCAGGCACAGACAGGCCCTCAAATGCGGCCACCCAGCCCGATACCCCACCATCACAGCGAATACCCCCAATATGGACAGGACTGAAATCATCGACCAGGTATAAAACCTTTGTCCAGTGGAGCATGCAGACGATGCTGAATGCCGCCCGGTGTTAACACCGCTTTGTGCTCCGATGTCGATGCAACGATAGATTGGAGGCCTAAGTGTGGGAAAGGCAATGGCTACCATCGTTATCGCCTTTACTGCAATCTAACAGTTTAGAAGTGTGGTGTGCCTAGCAAGGTTCTGACGTGCGGTAAGTCGCGTCCTCCATCATCAGATGGCGCACCATCCTTTCCAACCTCGGCCATTTGTCGTACGACTGGTTAATCCTGAACAGTTACACTTACCTGTTCAGGTAGCTCTGCAGTCTCTTCGGGTCCATGCCGCTGAAGTGCCACAGGTAGCGTTTGAGCTAAAAGCAGAGCTTGTTCACGACAGCCATGCACTCGAGGTATTGCGAGTCACTGACGTGTGCCCTGTAGGCCTCGTGCACGCCTTCGACCGCCCTGACCGGGGACCTGTGCGACTTCTCCATGTTCCCGACCACGGTTGACCCCCTTGGCGATGTGAGAGCGCAGGCTATCATCAGCATCCGCAAGGGCATACGGAAGGCCATTGGCAAAGAGCCAGAAGACACCGTCCACGTGGAGATCGTGCCTGCATAAGAACAGATGGTAGAGATAGATATAGAAGAAGGGAGCCTGCCTGAAAGCAAGCTCCCTTTCGCATGCTTGCAATATCCGTCGCTCCGCAGCGTACCAGATTGAGAAGGTGCGCCTATTGGTCGGCGGCCCTCACGATTAGTGTCCAAACAGCTCACCATGGGTTCCAGTTCGCTCAAAGAATGCAACCTTAGCGTTGGATGACCATATGACAAGCCAGTCACCTGCATTCGCGACATGGCACTGCTTGCGCCCCTCCCAATTGCCTGAGAGAGTATGCATATTATGGCGACGTCTCAGCTCTTCGAGCGTGTCAGGAGTGTTCTCGACAACAAGGCCGATGACCTTCTCAAGCTCAGACAGATCCCATCCGCGCCTTCTAGCTTTCTTCTTGAGGTCTCGTCTGAATGCTTTCGAATAGTCAGCAGTGAGCCGAGCTATCACTCCATCGCCGATTCGATGAGGCTATGAGCGTCCGCGAACCTGCCCGGTTTTCCGGAAGCCAGAAATGCATTGCCCTCCGCAATGGCATCAGCGCTTTCAGCATTCGGCTCTTCAGGTGCAAATGTCAGCGGAATGCGGTGTGTGTTGACCATCTGCTTGTAGAAAGCACGCGTAACCGAAGAGAGATCGAGACCATAGTATTCAGCAACTTCCGACGCGTCATGCTTGAGATTCTCATCGAGACGTATGGTAAGTGTGGATGAAGCCATCATTACTCCTTCCAAATAGCGTGTATGTACATCTTCATATATATGTCATTACATTCTCTATCATATATACTACCCAACAACGGACCATACCTATTCATTCAAATCGGGTATTCCGATGCCAGACATTCAGGCACATGCCAGCGAACAGACCCGAGCCAGCTTGCTCAACGCCGCATCACTGACATGCAGGCCAGATGCAGATGCAAGAGGTCTTGGCTATCTCGGATTGCGCTCATGCTGATGGGTCTTCATCAAGTCTTGCCCAGAGAGGTGTTCACAAGAAGAGAGCCTGCCCGAAAGCAAGCTCCCTTCCTGCATATCAGATGATTCTCATTCTGACAGTCAAGATAATAAGGGCCGGTCCAGGCTGTCCTGACAGCCCAGGTGATACAATTCCACATGCCAAATGGAGAATGTGCCCTGGAGCCCACCTCTCTGTTTGGCGACGGTTCCGCCGGGTGGCCTCCAGGGCGAAGTGGAATCGTCAGGATCATGGTACGGGAGAATCCCTTCCGCACCCGCATCGCAGAGGCCGAGGAGCAGGAGGTCCGCCAGCTGGAGGAGGCCATAGCCGAGCGCCGCTGCCGCGAGCAGACGGGCTTCGGCACCTTCGCCGAGGCGGCATCCGAGTTCAGGCCCCATCCATGCTGTCCGTCATGCGGGTCCGCGCGCACGAAGCGCGACGGCCTCGCGCCGAACGGCGTGCAGAGATGGGAATGCCTCGCCTGCGGGCGCAAGTACACCTCGCTCGCGGGGACCGTCTTCGAGCATGCCCGCTACGGGCTGCCGAAATGGGTCTCGTTCATAGGGCTGATGCGCTACAACGTGCCCTTGGACTGCATCGCCGAGACGCTCCAGATATCGCATCAGACCGCCTGGGAGTGGCGGCATAGGGTGTTCGCCACGGTGGACGGCTACCAGGACAGGACCGTCCTCAGGAAGCGGGTCTGGATCGACGAGACATACATCGTGGACTCCGACCTCGCGCATGGATACGGCCAGGCGAGGAAGCGCGGCCTCTCCTCGCAGCAGCTCTGCATAGCGGTCGGGATAGACGTCTTCAAGAACCCCTACGCCGTGGTCTGCGGGCACGGGAAGCCCTCCACGAAGAGGATCAGGGAAGCCTTCGGAGGCCACATAGCGGAAGGCGCGACAGTCGTGCACGACAGGGAGCGCGCCCACAACGGAATCATCAGGGATGCCGGCGCCGTCTCCGAATCATACAAGGCAGACGTGAACGACCCTGAATACCTCGAGAGCATGGAGCTCGTGAACAACCTCTGCTCCTGGCTCAAGAGGTACCTCTGGCGCTTCACCGGCATGTCGATGTCCAACATGCAGAGCTACCTAAACTGGTATGTCTACCTGTTCCGGGTCAGCCAGGCCAAGGACAGGTGGCCCGAGACTGCAAGGGTGGTCCGCCATATGATGATGTCCGATGCGAGTTTCCGCAGTTCGACATAGGTCTAGCGGCCCTCATTATCTAGACTGTCAGAATGAGCCATCTGCTGCCTTCTGGGCCATCACATCGAAGTGCTCTTCATCGGTGATTCCCACCTCATGGAGTGTTGCCGGCATGTGCATGGTCTCCGTGAAGAACTGGCGGGTGCGGGCGATGGCCTCGCGGGCAACCGGTGCATCGTCGGTGCCGGTAAGGCCCCAGACATTGCGGCCATAGGTCGCAAACTGCTTCTCCGTCTTCTCGGAGAGGACATGCTCCATCCAGGCAGGCGTAAGAATAGCAAGGCCCTCACCGTGGGTGATGTCGTAGAAGGCAGAAAGCTCATGCTCCATCGGGTGCACGCACCAGGCAGGAGCGCAGCCCTCGCCGACAAGGCCATTGATTGCATGACTTGCAGCCCACATGAGGTTTGCACGGGCATCATAGTCATCCGGCTTCTCAAGGGCAATCGGGCCATAGTGGATCATGGTCTTGAGCAGGGCCTCTGCGATGCGCTTCTGCACGTAGGCACCATCATCCATCGAGAAGTAGTTCTCGAATGTGTGGCTCATCATGTCCGCCGTGCCAGCTGCGGTCTGGCGTGCCGGGACCGAGAACGTGTAGGTCGGGTCGAGCACGGACATGGTCGGCTTCAGGCACTCAGCAGCCGTTCCCCACTTCTCGTTCTTTGTCATGTCCGAGATGACGGCAAAGGCATCCATCTCAGAGCCTGTAGCAGCAAGCGTGAGCACCGAGAAGATCGGAAGCGCTGCCTCGATGAGCTCAGGATGGATCACGAGATCCCAGGCATCGCCGTCGTACTTCGCACCGGCTGCAACGACCTTTGCGCAGTCGATCGTGGAGCCGCCGCCGATTGCGAGGACCATATCGATAGACTCCTTGCGGCAGAGGTCGACGCCGCGGCGCACAGTCTGGATGCGCGGGTTCGGCTCGACGCCGGAGAGCTCGAAGATCTCAAGTCCCGCATCGGAGAGGATCTTCGTTGCCTGGTCATAGATGCCATTGCGCTTGATGGAGCCGCCGCCGTAGCACAGAAGAACCTTCTTGCCGTATGCAGCAAGGTCAGCAAGATGCGAGATCTGGCCCTTGCCGAAGTGAATGGTCGTGGGTACATGGAACGCGAAATTATACATAGCTACTCCTTAGCCGGCATGGTTCTGCCGTTTGCTTTAATCTCCACTGTACCCATCCATCCTGCACAGAAACGCCTTGTAGCCAAAGTGATGCCTGCATGAGCCGAATAGCCGTATGCATATCTATGAAAGAAGGAGCTTCGCTCCCTCAGAGGGCAGAGATTCCGTGCGCCAGACGGCAGAAGAGACTGCCTCGACAAGATGCCGGTCATGGGAGACAAGGACAAGCGCCCCTGCAAAGCCCGCAAGGAAGCGCTCGAGCGCTTCCACGGCATGCACATCGAGATGGTTTGTCGGCTCATCGAGCACAAGGAGCTCTGCCCCGTCGAGCGCCGCAAAGGCGAGGGCAAGCTTTCTGAGCTCGCCTGGGCTGACCGAGCTGCCTGTACGGTAGCTCTCAGGCTCTGCATTGAGCTGTGCTGCCAAGGAGAGCACCGCACCCTGTTCTGCGCGGTCAAGCCCGCGCAGGCGGCCAAGCAGCTCTTCTGTCTCCTCTGCCTTCAGCTCCTGCGGCAGATAGACTGCCTTCACGCCGTCAGGGATGCCTTCTGCCACAAGCGCCTTGATGAGCGTCGACTTGCCGGCGCCATTGGATCCGACGACAGCTATATGCTCGTCCGGTCCCACGAAGAGCTCCGGGATCTCCAGTCCATATCCTGCATCGCCGAAAGGAATCGTCTGTGCATCCAGATGCGCCACGGTATTTCTCTTCGAGCGCACGCCCAAGGCTGGCAGCTCCCCGTCATAGCTCTGCGCAACCGAGGCTCCTGCCTTCTTGCTGAGACCATCCATGCGCTGGTCGAGCTGGCGGACCTTGTCTGCAGCTTTCCGGTCCTTGCCCGAGACGATGGCACGGCCGATCTTCTCCCGGCTGTCATGGTCATGGGGATCGAGGCTGCGCCTGCTCCGCTTTGCAGCAGAACGGTCCACCTCCTCGCGGCGCCTCTGCTGCTCCTGGGCAAGGCGGCGGTATTCCCTTCTGGCTGCATCCCTTGCATGGAGCGATGCATCATGCTCCTGCATCTGCTGCTCACGAACAGCACTGTAGTTTCCAGGCCGCATCCTGATGCCTCCTGCCTCGAAGCAGAGGCAGGAGGTGGCCAGCTCATCGAGAAGCGTCCTGTCATGGGAGATCAGCAGGCCTATGCAGGAGAAATCACGGAGCGTCTCCAGCAGAAGCTCGCGTGACGGTGCATCAAGGTGGTTGGTCGGCTCATCCAGAATCAATACATCGGGCTCTGCTGCAAGAGCGCAGGCAATCTGCACGCGCTTCTGCTGGCCTGAAGAGAGCGTCTCATAGCGCCAGATCCAGTCGTCCTCTATCGCAAGCGTGCGGCGCACCTTCTGTGCCAGAGGGCTCCAGTCGCAGGCGAAGTCGGCAAGATCTGCTGGTTCGGCAGTGGCATCCTGCGCACAGAGGGCCGTCACAAGGCCCCTGGTCACCGTTCCTTCATCAGGCTCGAGCTCGCCGGAAATGATGCGGGCAAGCGTTGTCTTGCCACAGCCATTGGCACCGATAACGGCATGCCAGCCAGATGAAAACGTGCAGGATATGTCAGAGAAGACAGAATTGACGGAGCCGGGATAGCAATATGTCACATGAGAAAGAGAAAGCTGCATGATGGACCTCGCAGACACAGGGACAGGGGGACACAGGAGTGTCCTGGCGAACAATTCCCGTATGCTCATGAAGAGCAGTGTCTACCTGCGCAAGGCTCCATTCCTTTCCTCGGGGCAGCAGCATCTGCCCATTGCAGCCATGTGAATTTAGCACAGTCTTATGCAGGGTACAAGACTTGCCTCGCAGCAAGCCGTTCTGAAATAAGCCTCTCTCATCTCAGGTGGATTGAATTTGTAAGCGCAACACTGCAATCCGAAGCGCAACGGTTGCAGCAAGTCCTGCAAAATGTGCCGGAAGCGTTGCGGCAAGGCGTGCAAT
>OMVT01000068.1 GCA_900314535.1 uncultured Olsenella sp.
CTGGAACTGGCCTTCCGAGAACGTACCCTGCGTGCAGGGCGTCGCCAGGCCCTCTGGCAGGGCAAGAACGCTCTCCCAGAGGCCGACGTGCTCGAGCGCTGCCTTCGCCTGCTCTTCTGTGACGCGCGGATCTCCCAGCGTGAGCTCGTCCAAGACTGTGCCCTGAATCCTCCTGAATCCCTGCTCCACATAGCCCAGAGTCTTCCTGCGCTCATCTGCTGCAAACCTTCCCGCAGGCTCGCCGAAGACAGAGACTGTGCCGCTATCCGGCTGGTAGAGGCCCATAACGAGATTGAGCACGGTGGACTTGCCAGCACCGGTACGTCCCATCAAGGTGACGCGCTCGCCCGGCGCAACGCTAAGCGAGAAATCCTCGAGCACCGGTGCATCCTTCTTGTAGCCGAAGGTCACATGCGAGAGTGCGACAGCTGCTTGTCTGTCTTCCGCGCCTGTCTTTTCCGGAAGCTTCTCCTCCGGAGCCTCGAGGAGCTCTCCGATGCGGGAGATGGCAGCTCCTGCATCCTGGATGGACTGGATCTCCATGCCGATATCGGAGATGGGCGTGAAGACGTTGCCGATGTAGTTGATGGCCGTGACAGCACCGCCGACACTGACACCGAAGAATGCTGCACAGGCACCGCCCGAGCCGGCAAGGCCCATCATGAGGGCAATGACAAGAGAGGAGAGGGAGATGACAACAGGAGAGTACACGGCATCGCAGAAGTTCGAGCGGGTCTGCGCCGCAAACCCGTCATCCACCGCCTTGCCGTAGCGGCCTTCCATGAAACGCTCGGCTCCCATGAGCTGCACCATGCGAAGGCAGCGCAGGGTCTCTGGAATCTGCGCGCTCTCGCGGGCGATGGCAGAGCGCGCATCGCGCCGTGCCTCTCTCGTCGTCTTCTGGATCCAGCGTGTCCAGAGCGCCACCACAGGAAGCGCGATGAGGACCAGGATGCCGAGGCCGGTGCTTTCGAGGAAGATGGCAATGACGATGCCTATGACCTGAAAGACATCGGTGATCATGCCGACAATGCCAGAGGCGAAGAGCGCCTCGATTGCATCCACATCGTTCACGATGCGGGCAGAGATCGCCCCTGCGTCATGCTCATGGAAATAGGCAGCAGGAAGCCTGTCAAGCTTTGCTGCCATGGCAGAGCGCAGCTTATGCGTGACCTTCTGGCCGAAGACCGCAATGGCTGCTTCCTGCCCTGCCCCTGCCAGGCCCTGTCCGAAGACCGCTGCGACATAGAGGATTGCAGGCGTGAGCACGGAGGCATTCTTCGCCACCAGCTCATCGACGATGAGGCCCAGGATATAGGGCGGCAGGAGCGCAAGCACGATGGAGGCGACAATCACGGCAATGAGCACCACCGTGAGGAGTGCATGTTCCCTCACGCAGGTGACAAAGACAGCACGTACCGGATGCGTCTTTCTCTCGGATGCCTTCTCCATCATGCCTCGCCTCCTTCCGAGAGCTCGAAGAGCGCACGGTAGGCAGGACACGTCCTCATGAGCTCTTTATGGATGCCGACAGAAGCCTTCCCGTCTGCCAGGCAGACGACCTGCGAGAGCTCCGGGAAGTGCGCAAGACGGTGCGATATGAGGATGACGGCCGTGCCGCCTTCCTTGGCCCAGGACTGAAGATTGCGGAATGCTTCATCCTCAGTTCCAGCATCGAGCGAGGCGAAGGGATCATCGAGGATGCAGACGGAACGCCTGTGGCAGAGCGTGCGGGCAAGACCCAAGCGCTGCCGCTGGCCTCCGGAGAGCCTGCTTCCGCCTTCGCCGACAAGGGTCTTCTCCCCTTCGGGCAGAGCCTTGACCTCATCTGCAAGGCACGCTTCCTGAAGTGCCAGAGCGGCATCCGCACCGCTTCCGAGGCAGACATTGTCTTCGATTGTGGCATCGAGAAGCTCAGGGTCATGCCCCAGAATGGAGAAGACGCCCTCTCCCTGAGGTGTGACCGTGCCCTCATGAGGGAGCTCTCCTGCTATGCAGCGAGCAAGGCAGCTCTTGCCCGATGCGACAGGACCGCAGACGCCGACAATCTCGCCCGGCGCCACAGCAAATGACACGTCCTCAAAGAGCGGCTTCTGCCCCTCCCAGCCAAAGCCCAGATGCTCGATCCTGATGCCGGAAGGCTCAGCTGCCTTCCGCTCTTCCTCCTCATGCTCTGACAGGTAGCCTTCGATGCGCTTCCAGGAGACCTGGGCTCTCTGCACCGCATTGAAGAGCTTGGCTGCATGGGAGGACTTCACGGCGAGCTTCAGGAACACGGAGACATACATCGTAAATACTGCGATATCCCAGGTACCCGAGACGACGTTCTGGGCACCGAGGATGAAGATCGGCAGCACGCCCAGAAGCGCTACTGCCTGGTAGAGCGGCATCAGGGATGCAGAGAGCACATTGGCCTTGGCCTCTGCCTCCTCGTAGCGCGTGAGCTCATCCTCGAAGAGATGGTCACGCACCTCTTCGAGGCCGAAGATGCGGTAGGTCAGCGCTCCTTCTGCCCTGTCGAGAGCCGTGGCAGACATGGCAGAGACCTCCTTCTTCGCCGTTGCCACGGCGCCCGTCACGACACCCTTGAGCCGTGCCGCCAGGATATAGGAGACCGGCGGGAAGATGAGCGCAAGGAGCGTGATGCGCACATCCTGCGCGAACAGCACGACAAGGTAGGTGATCATGACCACACCGGTATCGAAGAGCTCGGTCGTGAACTTGCGCATGCCCTCGACGCAGTCATCCACATCGGAGAGCGCCTTGGTCATGACCTCGCCGCGCTCGGATTCGGTCTTTGCAATCTTGCCGGAAAGGAGATTGCGGTAGAGCGTCTTCTTCATGCGGCGGTCCACATCGTTTGCGAACCTGCGCACATAGAGGCGCTTGAGTGCCCTCATGCCCTGCACGAAGACGATGGCCAGGACATAGAAGAGGCAGAGCCGAAGCATCGAGGAGGCATCAGAGAGGCCTTGGAGGATATCTGCCAGGCACTGTGCCATGAGGCCCTCGAGCCAGGGACCCAGGACCATGCCGACGTTGTAGAGGATGCCTGTGATCGTGACGACGAGAAGCGTCTTCCACTCATCACGGAAATACGTGAGGATGGAAGGCCCGCGGGTCTCTGAATGCGCCTGCACTGCCATCGCCTGCCAACTGAATGATTCTTGAAACTGCAAGGGCATACGACGTTAGCACGCAAACATGAACAGGCCATCAACGGTACGGTTTCGTCTCCTGAATAGGTCACCTGTCGTGAACCGGCACAGACAGTCGAAATCTGTCGCATGGGCCCTGCTGGGTATATAGGCTCCTGACATTGCATGCAGATGGACAACCCGTCTGCCAAGCCAAGGAGGCAGCATGGACAGCACAGAGCCATTGCGCGACAAGAACGGCCTCACCGAGGAGGAATTCCTCGCCGCCTATTCGCCGAAGAACTATCCCCGTCCTTCCCTTACCGCAGATATCTGCGTCTTCCGGAGGAAGGATGAGGGCCTCGAGCTCCTGCTCGTGAAGCGCGGCGGACACCCCTTCCTCGGATGCTGGGCAACGCCGGGTGGCTTCGTGAACCCGAAGGAGACGGCAGACGAAGCCGCAGCACGCGAGCTCGAAGAGGAGACGCATGTGGCAGGTCTCGCCCTCGAGCCCGTGGGCCTCTTCAGCACGCCAGGACGAGACCCGAGAGGCTGGACAATCTCCTATGCCTTCTGCGCCCTCGACGACACCGGCGCCATCGCGAAGGCAGGAGACGATGCTGCCAAGGCCATCTGGTTCAAAGTCACACCGAGCCAGAAGGCTGGCAGGACGACGCTTGCGCTCGATGCAGGAGATGCCCATCTCGTGACATCCTTCGCAACCCAGGAAGCCCCCGTCACAGGAAGGCTCCGCCCCAAGGACGTGGAAGGCCAGGGCCTTGCCTTCGACCATGCAGAGATCATAGCTGCGGCCTGGCTGACGCTTCCTGAGAACGTGAGGTCCTAGCGTGCAGACCTTCTCCTACGATGCGAAGATCCAGGCAGTGCCTGAGAAGGGTGGTGCCTATGTCGCCTTTCCCTACGACATCCGTGCACTCTTCGGCAAGGGCCGCCTCAAGGTCCATGCAACCTTCGACGGCGTCCCCTACGACGGCAACGTCGTGAACATGGGCGTGAAGAACGATGACGGAACGATCTGCTACATCATCAGCATCCGCAAGGGCATACGGAAGGCCATTGGCAAAGAGCCAGAAGACACCGTCCACGTGGAGATCGTGTCTGCTTAGCGATACAAAAGAACATCTCGAAGATGCCTCTCATTTCTTAGACACAGGAAATAGGAGGCATTTCATCATTATCAAAGCTTCGATCCTGCACAGTGCACACTACGTTCTGTCACACGGAATCTGCTTCGAAGCGTTTTGGGGTATCTTCGGCAACCATGCCAATGGCCTTCTCAAGTCCGAGCAGGCCTCATTCACACGCCTTTTTCTGGGATCCTGTGAGATAGTCTTCGAGCAATCAGTAGTGCGTCCTGCTATCACTCCATCGCCGACTCGATGAGGCTATAGGCATCCGAGAAACGGCCTGGCTTCCCAGAAGCCAGAAATGCATTGCCGTCCGCGATGACATCAGCACTTTCCGCATTGGGTTCTTCGCAATAAATAAACCTGCGGTGCGCCCGGAAGAGGATCTCGCTCGATTAGCGAGGCTGAGTTCTCCTGTTCTCGTCCGCAATCGTCGAGCTTCAGCCTCCTGCCGCCCGATGCCAACAGCACTTACCTCATCATGTAGACCTCCTCTGACACCTGCATGAAGCGAGACGCCGCCATCACCGCAAGCCTTGAATTCTCGCGCAGAAGGGGAATCCGACCGTAGCCAGAGAGGATAATCAGACGGCCCGCCCTATCATGGGAGCCTTCAAACAGAAGTCCCCTCACGTAAGGTATGCCCTCCCGCAAGAGGGACGAGTGCCCGAAAAGACCGCTCGCAATCGGAGTGCGGGGGTCGCGTCCGTAAAGTGGTGTAAAAGGCAGGCGAGCCAGAGGCCCGCCACCAAGCTGGGATTGCAGTCGACAAACAACGAGGACGGCCATGGCTCGAATCAATCTTACACTGGACCAAGACGAAGTACTGGGGCTGCTTACCGAGGGGGGTGTCCCTATAGTTCTGTCAAGCCGTAGCAGGTGACTTTTCTACATTGTCCGCTGGCGGCTCCACATATGGCACCCGGTCGCGCATCACCGCAT
>OMVT01000064.1 GCA_900314535.1 uncultured Olsenella sp.
GTGTCCAGCCTTCCCCTGCAGGGCAACATCCTACCGCTCGGAGGAGCCGGCCGCATCATTGCAGAGATGTGCTACCCACCAGAAGTGACGTAGAGCCAAGATAAAGGGCCAGGCAAACTATACGACCGAAGGCGAGCACGTCGACAAGTTCAAGAAGATGGTCGAGACTATGTTCAAGGGCGCAGCCGCTGCCAAAGGCGCTCTCACGATTGTCCCGGATGAGATCATCGTCACGACGCCGGGAGCTGACAACAAGAAGGTCCTGAACTAGTCCCAAAAGATTTCCCCCAACGCAAGGAGGCCTCCCGTATCCGATGCGGGAGGCCTCCTTCTCGTCTCTGTGCTGGGACAGGTTATTCGTGCTTCATGTGCTGTGACGCTGCAGGCACATGCTCTGCTTTTGCTCCATTGACGAGCCAGCCCTGCTTCTTCGCCACAGGGAGGATCACGAAGAAGACGATAAGGTCGAGGGCGATCAAGAGAGAGCAATATCGTATTGCTGCAGCTATTATGCTGGTGCGCTCCTATAGCGCCTGTCTTCGCGGTCCGCTTCTTCATCAAGGCGTTCGGAAAGCCATACCTTGATTACCGCCTGCCTGTTTACGCCCATGCGAGCAGCTGCATGATCAAGACCTCGTACCATATCTTCTGGTATATCCATGCTGATGCGGCGTGCTGCACGTTCTTTATTGGGGTGTCTTGCGGTTGAGAGATCCATGTACGGAGTTATGTCTTCATCAGCGTCGAAGCGCCGTTCAAGTTCATCATTACTGATACTTTTCATAGCTATCTATCTCCTTTTTGGTCGACTTGCGCGCTGAAATGATGCGGATTCTGCTATTGCGCAATGTGAAGATAGCGGCCAGATAACAGTCCTTCGCGGTTCTTCCGATAATGGCCCATCGGTCTTCGTGGCCGGAGACAAGGTGGACTTCAAGAGCTTGTGGATCATCCCAGATAGTTTCAGCTTCTGGAAAACTGATGCCATGTTTGTGGGAATTCGTTTTCGCTTTCTCGCCATCCCATTCAAACTCGTAGTCTTCTTTCAGTGTAAGCCAATTTTACGCTTGATAAGCTTACTTTAAGCGTAATTCTACCGTAAGCAAAGAATTCTATAAGCTCTATTCTCATCTCTTCATGTGCTGCGGTGCTGAAGGTGCGTTCTCTCCTTCTGTTCCATCGATGAGCCAGCCCTTCTTCTTCATGATGTGGAGGATTGCGAAGAAGACGATAAGGTCGAGGGCGATGGAAAGGGCCATATCGAGGATAGTGGCCTCTGCTGCCATCGCATTGGCGCCGACAGCTGCCGAGACGAGGAGGGCACAGATATTGTTCATGGCATGGAAGACGATCGAGGCTTCGAGGCCGCCTGTCTTGAGCGTCAGGATGCCTGCAATGAGGCCGAAGGCAAGGATTGCAAGGAGGCCCCAGATGTTGTAGGTGTGCGACCCCATGAATATGACGGCCTGGAGGATGAGCGGGATGATGGCTATAGGGATCCAGCTGCCGAAGGACTGCATGAGAAAGCCACGGTAGACATATTCTTCCGTTGCCGACTGTATCGGCACGAGGATCAAGATCGTGAGGATGTAGGAAAGGCTCGGAAGCGAGAAGGCAGGCATCTCGCCCGAAAGCAGACAGGTTATTGCAAGCTCTGCCAAGTTGCCTACCGCAAAGATGAGGAAGACAGGAACGATCAGGCGTCCGATCCGCTGCCAGCGCAGATGTCCTTGGACAGAGCTCAGGGTCCTGAGGCCGCCGAGACGTGTTGCGTTCATGGCAATCCAGAGGGCCGGAAGAAGCAGGATGACAGAGCCTAGGAGGAGAGCTATTCCGTGCCCGCTTCCTGTCATGAGGTCCATAGCCTCATTCATGAGCTCGTCTGCTGTGAGGGAATCCGTATCCTGGAGGAGCACTTCGAAGGGGGAGAGCATGCCCGAGGCACCAAGCGCAAACATCGCCAGTGCCATGAACACGACGAAGAGGAGGCCAGCCAGAAGGAAGCAGGCGATTGGCTTCCACCAGCGGTAGCGCTCCTGTTCCTTCATGCGGACGAGGTAGGTCTTGGGCAGAAGCATGGGCCATCCCTTCTTCGGTTGCGTATAGAGGGATTCTTCCTGAGAAGTTGCTGCCCAATGCCTGGAACCAGACACTTTTCGGTGAAGGTGTTGAAGGATGACAGAGAGCTTACAGAAGGGGCGGACAGCATTGCTGCTGCCCACCCGATGAGATGGATGGCATGCTTTCTACTGTGCCGTGTAGCCACCGTCGATGTAGAGATGGGCGCCGGTCGTGAACTCGTTCTCGACGAGGAAGACGACGCCGTGGGCAATCTCTTCCGGCTTGCCGAGACGACCCAAGGGGTGCAGCGAGACGAGGTGGTCGATGGCTTCCTTGCCCATAACGTCCTCATTCACCATGCCGGTCTCGATGTAGCCCGGATTCACGGTATTGACGCGGATGTGGTACTTCGCAAGTGCAAGGGCTGCGGACTGGGACATGAGGTTGACGCCGCCCTTGGCTGCATTGTAGGAGGGAAAGCATCGAATCTCCGACATAGCCCTCGATCGAGGAGGTATTGACGATTGCGCCGCCGGTGCCCTGCTTCTCCATCTTGAGCGCTGCGTACTTGATGCCGTAGAACACGCCGGTCAGGTTGATATCGATGAGCTTTCTGAAGGTCTCGCCTGTCATCTGGCCGATTGCCGTCATGTCTCCGATGCCGGCATTGTTGTACATGATGTTGAGGGAGCCGAAGGCATCGACGGCGAAGACGACGAGTGCCTTCACGTCCTCCTCGTCGGAGGTATCGGTCTTCCTGAATGCGACGGTATCGGAAATCCCCTTCAAGTGTGCCAGTGCCTCGGCGCCACGCTTCTCGTTGCGTGCAGCGATAACGACCTTGGCGCCCTCTCTGAGGAAGGCATCGGCCGTTGCAAGGCCGATGCCCGAGGTGCCATCGGTTATGACAGCGGTCTTTCCTGCGGTATCGAACAAATGCTGTTCCTTTTCGATGAAGAGGTTTCTGAAACGATTTGACAAGCCATAGGATATTTTCAGAAGATTCACAGTAGATATACGCAGGTGTGCATATATGCCCTGCAGGCGGCAATGCTTACGGATATAAGTGGCTATGTTTTCAGATCATATACAGCATCAGACAATATGGACATCAGGGCATGCATTTCTGGCTGAGAGGAGGCCATGACAGGGGCTGCCCGCGGACGAGTGCGCCTGCAGGCGAGATGCTCTGCGAAGTACAGGCTCGCAGCCATTGAGGTCTGTGGCTTCTTTGGAGGCTCGTCCTAAGGGGTAGCAGCTTCATGCCGATTGGGGAAGGACAGAGAGCGTTTCCCTGTCTCGGGCTTGTCGACTGCTCCTGTCGGCAGGGAGGGTGTGCGCATGCGCGACGAAAGAAGCATCGACAGCAATGCATGCCATATTCTGTCCATCGCTGTTTTTCAAGGATGCCGGATGCTTTGTTGTCGCAGCAGATGGCGAAGGAAAGAGCATGCGGATGCAACCGGGGCTTGGAATCGGCGCATGTTGTGCTCAGCATCTGGTCTGCAGGCTTCTAGACATTCCTGTCTCAGACTGTTTGTTCGCCGGTACAAATCAAAGATGTGTCAGGTTCCTTGCGGAAAGGATGGATGCTATCGATCCTGAGATGTTCACCGTGCCTCCCGAATTGGATTTCAGAGTGAAGTGCAGCGGAATGCAGGAAAATACGGTGAGGCGTTCTTGTGGCAGACAGATTATATGGTTAGTATTAGATGTAACGACAATGAATTTACATATGCGTTCTATTGCTTTGAGGTGATTGCTATGCAGAAATCAACAACGCTCAATCTGCGCGTCGATCCGGATGTCAAACAAGCCGCTGAATCTGTGCTCTCTCAGCTTGGCTTGTCGATGTCCACGGCAATCGATATATTCCTCCGCCAGGTGGCGCTTACGGGCTCCATCCCCTTCAAGGTAGCCCTTGCTGAAGCTCCGCGTGCTGTCGATGCAGACGCAATGGGCGACGCTGAGCTCCGCGAGAAGATACTGTCCAGCCTGGCGGAGATCGACGCGGGCAAAGGTATATCTCTCTCAGGGGCAGCCAGCATGCTGTCTACTCCCCGATAGGGAGCTGCTGTGTCTGCATATGCCGTCGAAATCTCTCCAGATGCATTTGAGGATCTGCGAGCGATCCAGACATACATTTCCAGAGAGCTTGGCTCTCCGGCTGCTGCAGCAAGGACAGTGCGGCAGATTTTGGAAACAATAGGCAGGCTTGAACGGTTTCCTCTGCGGAACGGGGTTTTGGTGACGCTTCCTGATGGGCGTGTGCTCAGGCGGGCAAAGGCAGAGAACTACCTTGCTCTCTATGTCACGACTGACAGCACGGTCTCTGTACTTGCCGTCATTTATGGAAGGAGCGACGTCGAAAAGCGTCTGGCAGGGCTGTTCTGACGCTGCTCGCCAATGTGGCCACACTGCCGATTTATGCATCATGGCAAAGCGTGGCTTCGATCTGTGCGTGACATGCAGATGCATGGCACGCACATCGGCGACCGGCGCCGGGCGCACGAAGCGATGCGTTCCGGCGCCAAACTCTGTGCAGGCTGTTTCATGTACTGCTCTGCCTCTTCAAGCGTTTGCACGTAGCTCTGCATCAGACTGTCCATACTGGGATGGCCTCGACGTCTCACGATGCCATATAGGGCTTTTCGGTCCTGCAGATGGTGTGACCAAATCCGGTCTCGTATTCATCCAGCGAATCGGTGCATGAGAAGCTCTTTGTGGCAGAAGATTCGACGGCGACAGCCATCTTGGTCTCTGCTGGACGGAGGAGGCGGCCTTCCTGTATGGCAAGATTGATTTCATGTTTTTTTGAATCACGGCAGAACCAGATATCTCTCAGGTTTGCGCCAGCGTTCATATACCTCTTGAAGATCTCGAAGGTTTCAAAGACATGGCCTGGCACGGCACCGAGACGCAGCTGGTCAGGAGTTTTCCAACGCGTAAGATGGCATATGAGGACCGTATCCACGGAATGCATCTTCGGTGTCTCGGCGAGCTGCTTGCCTGTATCTGGCCAAAACGGATAGATGATCCTGATGGGTTTCCGAAGCCTGCAGGATGGAGCTCCGGGACTGGATGGTCTTGTAGTTCGGCATCTATGCCGCTTGCGATAGACGTGGCATCGAACAGCTGGCCAGAACGTGCTGCAGCGGCAATCATGAAACTGCAGAATCCACGCTTGTTCTTCAGGTTGATGGGCGGACGCATATCACGTTCAAGATAGGTCTGGACATGGCTGGACCAGAATCTGTCCGAAGAGATACCTTCTGCATAGAGTGCAGGCACAGATTTCCGCTGAACGATCTTCCAGAGCTCAAGATCCTCTGGCCCTTTGGGGCATGCTTCAGAATCTGTATGGCGCAGGACACAGACGGCAGGCTCTTGTATCTGGGAGAACAGCATGGCGTCTTCAACGGCTTGGCTGCGGATGACAGCATCTTCGGGAAAGGCATATGGACAGGAGGCGTGAAGATGCTTGGCAAGAACAGCGGTCTTGCCAATCTGTCTGGCACCGCATGCCAGCACAACCTTGAATTCGCGGGGCACTCCAGTGACCGCTTTCCCTGCCTCTCGCTGCAATGAAGCATGCTCTGACCAGAGAAATCCAGGATTGATGCTTCCAAGGCAGAATTTCAGCGAGAAGGCTGCCCTGTCGGGTTCTGCTATAGATGCTCGGCTGACATGCAGGAGGCATGTGCTTTGGCACAGGAGGGTCTATGCATCTGCCAGAAGGCGGCTCCTGAGCTCTGCTATGTCTTCTGTGTCTGCGCCGCAGGCACGGAAGTAGCCTTCTGCCGAGCCAAAGCGCTGCATCATGAAATCGTAGGTCACGGCTATAGTCTCGGGGTCCGACCCCATGAGCTTCTTTCGGGGGCCAGCATTCTCGAGGTCGCGTGCATAGTAGGGCTTCCGGAGGATGTTCTCGCGCGTGATCTCGTAGTTCGCGATGCAGTCGTTCCTGTCGACGCCGGCAAGAGAGAGCAGAAGCATTGCAAGGACGCCGGTGCGGTCTTTGCCTTCAGTGCAATGGAAAAGGACACAGGCATCCTGAGGCGTCTCGAGGATGGCTGACACGACCTTCCTGAACCCTTCCGTGTTCTCGAGGATCGTGCCATAAAAGTCGAGGGCGTTTGGCTCGGTATCTGACTGCATGAGCTGGTCGAGCCGTGAGTCCGCGATATTGAGGTCGAGGAGCGTGATGTGGCGGTAGGCTACATCGTCTGCGATGGGGATATCGGGATGCTCTGCTATCTCCTGGCTGCCGCGGAGGTCTATGACCGTACGGACGCCGTAGCCGTAGAGGAACTCCTTCTCATCGTCGTCCAGGAAGGAGAGACGGTCAGACCTCACGAAGCGGTGCCAGGCAGTCTGGCTGCCATCCTTTGTGGGGTAGCCGCCCAGCTCGCGGGCATTGGCACAGGTATGGAGCGGCAGGCGCTGCCACATCATCTCGTAGCTTTTCATCATGTCTCCTGTATGTCGCATCATCCCTCAAGTATGCCCCATCGGGACGGTGCGGCGGAACGAGGACAGAGGTTTAGTTGTGCGGTGAATGACTGCACAATGAGCGAAGATGCGGCTTGTAGGCGTGAAGCAGGCAGATGCCTGCAGGTGCTTCCTCCCTTTATGAAAGCCTATGTTAGACCTCCGTTGACACGTCGGCACCCTCCCACCAGCTCCAGAGCGGCTGCGGCCTGGAGACGGCCTCGGCCCTGGTGAGCCTGTAGC
>OMVT01000063.1 GCA_900314535.1 uncultured Olsenella sp.
AGCAGGTGCCCATTCAGTCGTGCCGCCCATCCCGGGTGTCGAGCATGCAGTCGTCTCCGATGCAATCCTGCTCAACAAGCTCGAGCCCAAGGGCCATGTCGTGGTGATCGGCGGTGGCCTTGTTGGCTGCGAGACGGCTGCCTATGCCGCCGAGAAGGCAGAAGATGTCACGATCGTCGAGGTGCTCGACCAGGTGCTCAAGACGGCAGGCCATTGCCTCAACAACGATCAGGTACTCAAGGCCATGCTCAAGGAACGCAAGGTCAACTGCGTTTGCTCTGCCAAGGTTACGAAGATCGAAGAGGGTTCGCTCACCTATGAGGCGGAAGGCGAGACGCACACGATTCCGTGCGACCAGGCTGTCCTTGCCTGCGGCTACCGATCGAACAATGAGCTGGCCGATGCGCTCAAGGGCCGTGTGAAGGACCTCTCGGTCGTCGGCGATGCAGAGGCACCGCGCAAGATCCTGACGGCTGTGCATGAGGGATACCACGCAATCCGCGTGATGGAGTAAAGAATAGAGCGAAAGGATCTGAGATATGAAGATCGATTTCTCTGGACGTGTTGCTGTCGTGACCGGCGCCTCGTCTGGCATTGGTGCCGCCTACGCCAAGGCACTGGCTGAGCAGGGTGCCGACGTCGCTATCTTGGCCCGTCGCGTGCAGAAGCTCGAGAAGGTGGCAGAGGAGTGCCGTGCCTTCGGCGTGAAGTGCCTGCCTGTTGCCTGCGATGTGACGGATGAGGCAAACATCAAGGCTGCCGTGAAGGAGGTAGGCGACACATTCGGCCGCATCGATGTCCTCATCAACAATGCAGGTGTCTGCGAGTTCTCGCTCCTCGAGGACCATACGACCGAGCAGTGGAACAAGGTCATCGCGACCGATCTCTCGAGCGCCTTCCTTATGACGCGCGAGGTCGAGCCGTACTTCAAGAAGCAGAACTACGGCCGCGTCGTGAATACTGCCTCGGTCGGCGCTCTCGAAGCTGGCGCTATGCAGATCAGCTACTTCGCCGCGAAGGGCGGCATTCTTCAGGTCACGCGTGCACTTGCGGCAGAGCTTGCGCCCTACGGCGTCCTCGTCAATGCAATTGCTCCCGGCGTCTTTGCCACCGAGATGACTGATGGCATGCTCGAGGCAGAGGGCTCTCTTGTCCTCAAGAACCGTACCTGCCTCAAGCGCTTTGCAGAGCCCAAGGAGCTCTGCCCGCAGATGCTGCTCCTGGCATCCGAGGAGAATACCTACTGCACAGGCCAGACCATCTACGTCGATGGAGGCCTTACCTCGCAGCTGTAAAGCCTGTTGAAACAGAGCAGAATGGATGGCCGGAATGCTGCTTGCGAGCAGACTCCGGCCTTTCTCTGTGGCAAGTCTATGTAAAGCCAGAATTGAATCTGACATGCTAGTTTCTGTGAGAGTAATCTGTGCATCACGAAACATTGATATGTCAAAGATTGGAGCTGGCAATGCCTGATGGACAGAGAGGAGCGAAAGCGCCTCAAGAGGGCCGTACCCTCACCGATATGCATATGCTGCTCGTCAGGGCCTACCATGCCCAGACGAACTATCTGAGAGCACAGATGGCACATGCAGGGCTCGGACCGGGACAGCCGAAGGTCCTGAGCTATCTTGCGGTCAATGGTCCTTCATCGCAGTCTGAGGTAGCACGTTTCTTCGAGGTGGACTGTGCAGCGGTATCCCGCATGTTCGATGCCCTGCAGAAGGGCGGCTTCGTCCGTGTCTTCAAGGGATCCGATGCCCGCACCAGGCAGGCAGAGCTCACCGAGAAGGGCCATGAAGCGCTTTCTGTCTGGGAGACGACCTGCGACGAGGCAGACAGCATCTCGCTCTCGGGACTCACGGAAGAAGAGCGGAAGGTGCTTGCGAAGGGCCTTGCAAAGATGCATGACAACTTCTGCTGCCTGACGAAGAAGGAGGTGCGCTGTGCCTAGAGAAGCCACTGCCGAAGAGGAGGCAAGAAGCGTCGGGGCAGACGATCTCAAGATCGTGGGGTCGGCCTTGAAGCCCTACCGCCGTGCCTTCCTCATAGCTATCGTCTGTGCCTTCGTGGAAGCGACGCTCGAGCTCTTCATCCCGTTCATGATGGCACAGATGGTGGACGTGGAGATCCCTGCCCAGGATGTGCATGGCATCTTCCTGGTGGGTGCCGAGATGCTTGCCTTGGCAGTCATTGCAGGATTTCTGGGCCTTGGCTATGCGCGCTATTCTGCCATCGCTGCCATGGGCTTCGGCGCAAACCTGCGCGAGGCTGCCTATGCCCATGTGCAGAAGCTCTCGTTTGCGAACCTTGATTCGTTCGAGACATCGTCTCTCGTGACGCGCCTCACGACCGATATCACGGTCATCCAGAATGCATTGGTCCAGGGCTTCAGGCCGCTTCTCCGTGGTCCTGTCATGCTCGTTATGGGCCTCATCCTCTCCTTCTCGATGAGTGCAAAGCTCGCCGTCGTCTTCGTCGTCGTGCTGCCGTGTCTGGCAATCGCTCTGTTCCTGATCGTCTCCCACGCAGCGCCACTCTTCGCGAAGCTCCAGACTTCGATGGACCGCCTCAACTCCGTCCTCGAAGAGAATCTCGTGGCAATACGTGCTATCAAGGCCTATGTGAGGGAGCCCTGGGCCCAGGAGCGCTTTGCTGAGGTCAACAAGAAGCTTGCTGGCACCGCTACCCGCACGTTCTCTACCGCTGTCCTCAACCTGCCCGTCTTCCAGCTTTCCATGAACGTGACGAGCGTCGCGCTCCTGTGGTTCGGAGGCCAGCTCATCATCGCAGGAGAGCTCGGCGTCGGTGCGCTTACCGGCTTCATGAGCTATGTCCTTCTGATCATGAACTCCCTCAACATGATCTCCAACGTGTTCCTGCTCTTGGCCCGTGCACTCACGAGCATCCATCGCGTGAGCGAGGTGCTTGCAGAGACGCCGGTCTTGAAGCAGCTGCCGGAAGGCCAGGCAATAGAAGAGGCGAAAGATGGCAGCATCGCCTTCAAGGATGTGAGCTTCCAGTACGCAGCCGACGCAGAGAAGCCGGTGCTCTCGCATATCAGCTTCTCAGTTCCGGCGGGGTCGATGCTCGGCATCCTGGGTGGCACGGGCTCGGGCAAGAGCTCGCTCGTGCAGCTCCTGGCACGTCTCTACGATGTCTCGGAAGGCACGGTCGAGGTCGGCGGACACGATGTGCGCGACTATGCGCTTCCGGCCCTTCGCGATTCTGTCGGCATCGTCCTCCAGAAGAACGTGCTCTTCACGGGCACGGTGCGCGAGAACCTCAAATGGGGCAATGAGGAAGCAACAGACGAAGAGCTCTTGGAAGCCTGCCGCATCGCCTGCGCAGACGAGTTCCTGGACCGCATCGGAGGACTCGATGGAGACCTGGGACACGGAGGCTCCAATGTCTCGGGCGGCCAGCGCCAGCGTCTCTGCATTGCACGCACGCACCTGAAGAGGCCGAAGGTCCTCGTCTTCGATGACTCCACAAGCGCTGTGGACATGACAACAGACGCGAAGATCAGGAGGCATCTCTCTGAGCTCACGGATGTCACGAAGGTCATCGTCGCCCAGCGAGTCGCCTCGGTTGCCGAAGCAGACAAGATCTTGATCCTCGATGACGGAAAGATCGAAGGCTTCGGCACGCACGAAGAGCTCCTGGCAAAAGATCCGATCTATCAGGAGCTCTGCCATTCGCAGGGACTTCTTGGAAAGGAGGCATAGGATGGCAGGAAAGGGAGCAGCCCCGGCACGCCCACAGAACCTCAGGCATACGCTCAGGATCCTTCTGGGATACATGGGCCATGCAAAGGTGCAGATGCTCGTCGTCGCCGTGCTCGTGACGATTGCAGGCCTCGGCAACCTCCTCGGCACCTATATGATCAAGCCGGTCGTGAATGCCGTCGCGGCAGGGGAGTACAGCCGCTTCATGAACCTCATCGTGCTCACGGCTGTCATCTATGCCTTGGGCGTCGCCTCTGCCGTGGGCTACACGCAGACCATGGTGAGGGCAGCGCAGAAGGTCGTCTTCGATATGCGCCGCGACCTCTTCGCGCATATGGAGCACCTGCCGCTCTCCTGGTTCGACCGTACCCGTACAGGCGATGCGATGAGCTTCTTCACGAACGATGTGGATACCGTTTCCGAAGCTCTGAACAACGGCTTTGCTGCCATGGTGCAGGCGGGCATCCAGATGGTGGGCACGCTCATCCTCCTTTTCGTCCTCGACTGGAGGCTCACGTTCATCACGGTCGGCTGCGACATCGTGATCTTCTTCTACATCCGCTTCTCCGGCAGACGCTCGAAGCGCCTCTTCTCCAAGCAGCAGAAGACTCTGGGAGAGCTTGATGGCTACGTCGAGGAGATGATCTCCGGCCAGAAGGTCGTGAAGGTCTTCAACCATGAGAAGGAAAACCTCGAAGGCTTCAGGGCCTTGAATGCCAGCCTCCAGAAGTCGGGCACGTCTGCCCAGGCCTATGCGGCGACGATGATTCCGGCAACGGTCTCGATCAGCTATGCGAACTACGCAATCGTCGCCGTGGCAGGAGCGTTCCTTGCGCTTTCCGGCTCCATGGATGCAGGATCTCTGGCAAGCTATCTTGTCTTCGTGCGCCAGGCAGCGATGCCGATCAACCAGTTCACGCAGCTGGGCTCGTTCATGCTGACCGCCCTGGCCGGAGCCGAGCGCATCTTCCAGGTGCTCGAGCTTCCGCAGGAAGAGGACGAGGGCACGGTGCGCCTTGTCCGTACGACAGATGACGCCTGGGCCTGGAAGAAGGAAGACGGCGAAGAGGTGCCTCTCAAGGGCGATGTGCGCTTCCACGACGTGACCTTCGGCTATGTGTCGGGACAGACCGTGCTCAAGGAACTCTCCCTCTATGCAAAGCCAGGCCAGAAGATTGCCTTCGTCGGTTCCACGGGTGCTGGCAAGACGACGATTACGAACCTCATCAACCGCTTCTATGCGCTGAATGCAGGTCAGATCACCTACGACGGGATCGATATCTGCGACATGCAGCTGGGAGCCCTCAGGGAATCTCTTGGCATGGTCCTTCAGGACACGCACCTCTTCGAGGGGACCGTTGCAGACAACATTCGCTTCGGCAAGCTCGATGCGACGGATGAGGAGGTACGGAAGGCGGCAAAAATCGCAAATGCCGATTCCTTCATCAGCCGTCTGCCCAAGGGCTACGACACGAAGATCGCAGCGGATGGCGCGAATCTCTCGCAGGGCCAGCGCCAGCTTCTCGCTATTGCCCGTGCTGCTGTCGCAGACCCGCCGGTCCTCATCCTCGACGAGGCGACGTCGAGCGTGGATACACGTACCGAAGCCCTGATCCAGCGTGGCATGGATGCCCTCATGCAGGGTCGAACTGTCTTCGTTATCGCACACCGTCTCTCGACCGTGCGCAATGCGAACGCGATCATGGTGCTCGAGCATGGCAGAATAGTCGAGCGCGGCACGCATGAGGAGCTCCTGGCCCAGAAGGGTGAGTACTGGCAGCTGGCGACAGGTGCCCTCGAGCTCGAGTAGCAGAATAGACAAGAGTCAAAGCTCATAAAGAAGGCCTCGGACATCCGGTGTCCGAGGCTTTTCTTGTCTACCGGTGCTGGCTTCTCTGGTGCGGGCTGCTCTTGCCCTGCGGCTTTCTGCCTGGCTCGTGTGGGCGCTTGCTGCCTGCCTTTCCTTTCGGGCCCTTGCCGTGGTGGTGCGGAGCGCCCTTCTCCTGTCTCGGCGGACGGGTCGGCTTCACGAGGCACTTCGGTCCATAGCCGATGAGGTCCTCGCGGTGTGCCTTGTGGAGCGCTTCGACGACGAGGTCGTAGTTGTCCGGGTCGCGGTACTGGATGAGGGCGCGCTGCATGGCCTTCTCATGCGGGTTCGTCGGGCAATAGACCGGCTTCATCGTCCTCGGATCGAGTCCCGTATAGAAGATGCAGGTCGAGACCGTGGACGGCGTCGGATAGAAGTCGCTTACCTGCTCGGGGTTGTAGCCAAGGTCGCGGCAGAACTCGGCAAGCTTCACGGCCACTTCCATCGTGGAGCCGGGGTGGCTGCTCATAAGGTAGGGAAGGACATACTGCTCCTTGCCAGCTTCCTTGCTGTACTTCTCGAACTCCTTGCAGAAGCCCTCATAGAGATCGTTCGAAGGCTTGCCCATCACATCGAGGACCTCGGAGCACACATGCTCCGGTGCCAGGCGCAGCTGGCCCGAGGTGTGGTACTCGGCAAGCTCCTTGATGAAGGTATGGTCGGAGTCGAGCATCGCATAGTCGAAGCGGATGCCGCTCCTGATGAAGACCTTCTTGACGCCGGGAAGCTCGCGGAGCTTCCGGAGCAGGTGCACATAGCGCTTGTGGGAGACCGTGAGGTTCTTGCAGGGAGTAGGAGAGAGGCAGCGCCTGTTCGTGCAGGCACCTGCTGTCGCCTGCTTCTGGCAGGCACGGACCATGAACTGGGCAGTGGGGCCACCCACATCGTGGATATAGCCCTTGAAGTCAGGGTCGTGGGTCATGGCCTCAGCCTCGCGCAGGAGCGACTCCTCGCTCCTGGCCTGGATGATCCTGCCCTGATGGAAGTTGAGGGCACAGAAGGCGCACTCGCCGAGGCAGCCCCTGTTGCTCGCAAGGGAGAACTTCACTTCCTTGAGGGCAGGGATGCCTCCTTCTGCGTCATACATCGGATGCGATGCACGCGTGTAGGGAAGCTCGTAGACCTCGTCGAGCTCCTCGGTGGAGAGCGGCTTTGCCGGAGGGTTCTGGATCACATAGATGTCATGTGGATAGGGCTCGACAAGCGAGTGGGAGAGGAAGGGGTTGAGGTTCCGGCACTGGATGCCGAAAGACTCTGCATAGACCTTCTTGTC
>OMVT01000061.1 GCA_900314535.1 uncultured Olsenella sp.
AACAACCAAGTATGATATGATGTCATATCATACGTTCGAGAGGAGGCCGACTTGAGCACGATAGGGGTTCACCCGAGAGTCGCGCAGCGGCACCCGGAGGTCACGGCGGAGGACGTCGCCACCGCGATGCGCGGGATGATTTCCTATCACCAGCGCCCGACAGGTGAGTGGCTGGCAGTCGGCCTCGACGGCAGGGGCAGGCTCGTGGAGCTGGTCTACCAGTATGACGAGGACGAAGACTTCTTCTTCGTGTTCCACGGCATGACCCCGCCAAGCGGCAAGACGCTCCGAGAGCTTGGATTGGAGAGGTGAGAAGCATGAACGTATCCGAGTACATGAGAAAGCACGGCCTCACCGACGCCGACCTCGACGCGATGGCCGCGCCCTACGAGAGCGGCGACTACCCGAGCGGGGGTGGCGAGGTCTTCACCGGCTCCCACCTCGACGCGGTTGGCAAGCGCCGCGTGACGGTCATCTACGACGCACGTGACACGCAGCGCGTGGCGGCGATAGCCCGCAGCCGGGGAGTCAAGACCTCCGAGGTCTACCGCGACGCCCTTGCCTACTACCTCGCCGCGCAGGCATAGATCGCGGGAGGTGGCCGCGACAGCGCAAGCGCGGCCTTGAACATCGCGCGGGAAGGAGCGCGGCTTTTGAATAAGGCAAACGGTACCGCAGGGCTTGCGGGAACCGAGGACGCGAAAGCGTCCCGAACGCTCGTGGGGCAGGCGTAAGACCAGCTTCCGCCGCAAGGCGGAGGAAGGCTATCTGCGTCGAAGCGAGAATCCCCCAGCTTCAGCCATGGGGAGTATCAATGCTGCCACAGCTCCAATGGTGCTCTGATTTAGGAGCACATTGTGCTGGAGAAAAATACGACTATGGTCAATTGACGCTGCTTTTGGCGTGTACCAGTCTAGGGGGCGCTGCTTCATCTCCCCTGCTGGCGTTTCCTGCAGTCATCGCTTCGCTCTGCATCTTTTTCATCGCCATCGCCTTCAGATGCCGATTCGCTATCAATCGCTCCCTGTACGGTATGTGCATTCTTGCTGGCACGCGAGATGAATTTGATCTTGGATATTGACAGCGCTGCTGCTGGGACGTGATGAACTATCGTTCCCAGCACTGCGCTGCCTTTTATTTTCGCTGTCAGGCACCGCTGCTGCAACCAATTCCTGGGTCCGCCCTCGTGCTTGTGCCATGTTCCTCTTCGGTGATGCCGCACATGCGCATGATATCGGCGGAAGTAAGCATGGCCAATGCCTCCTTTTGAAGGCGAGATTTTCCTCTCCGTGCAAAGAAGCATGTCTCATCAAGTGAGGTCTGCTCACGTATCCGGATGAGCAGAGGTCAGTGTGGCATCAGGGAGCTTCAGGCAGGCTCTGGGCTTTTCGTGACCAGCGCCTGCCTGCGTCGTATAATGAAGGCGAATCAATGAGTGGCCCTTTTGGCGTAAGTCCAGTTGATGAAGGGTCGCTCGCCTCTGCGGGCACGGCCCTGTGCTGTTGAAAAAAGCTCGTAGAGGAAGGAATCTATGGCACAGACAAATGCATCTCAAGGCACGCAGCCGAAGCTGTGGACGAAGGATCTTGTCCTTATCATCCTCGTGAATCTCTGCGTCTTCACGAATCACATCATGAGCCTCTCGACGTTCCCGTTCTTCATCCAGAGCCTGGGCGGGACCGAGGCAATTGCCGGCACCTGCGCCGCGGTCTTCTCGTTCGTTGCTGTCATCATCCGTCCGTTCGTGGGCTGGTGGCTCGACAACGGCGTGAGGCGTGCCGCTCTTGTTATCGGCCTTCTGCTTCTCGGCCTGGCACCTCTGGGCTATGTGTTCGTGCCGACGCTCTCTCTGGCGATAGCGCTCCGCATGGTCCACGGCGTCGGCCTTTCGTTCTCGAATTCCACGACCGCAACGGTCGCCTCTGATGTTATCTGCCGTCCGCGCTTCGCCGAAGGCATGGGCTACTTCGGGATGGCAACAGCTCTGGCATCGGCTATCGCTCCGGCGCTCGGTCTCGAGCTCATGTACGGCTTCGGCTTCCAGGTGCTCTATGCCACCGCAGCCGGCATCGCGCTTCTTGGCCTTGTCCTCTTCATGTTCATCCATGCCCCCAAGGTGGAGGTGCCGCACAAGAAGCTCGACCTCAAGACCATCATCAACAGGGACTCGCTTCCTGCCACGGTCACGATGCTCGTCTTCATGTTCACGTTCGGCGCCCTCGAGAACTTCGTCGCCCTCTTTGCCTCGGAGGAGAGCCTTCCTTCTGGCTCCGTCTACTTCCTCGTGATGTCTGCGATGCTCCTGCTCGTCCGTGTGACACTGGGCAAGCTTGTAGACGAGAAGGGCGAGGCCTTCTTCGTCTATAGCTGCAACGCTGCAATGCTTGTGGCCTTCCTGCTCTTGGCCTTCGTGCCGACGACACCCACGTTCATCGTCTCTGCCATCCTGGCAGGCTATGCCTTCGGCGGCCTCGAGCCGAGCCTCCAGTCCATGGCTGTGCACACGGCAGATGACGCAAGCAGGGGATCTGCGAACTCCACGTTCCTCTGCGGTTACGATATCGGCTACGGCCTGGGTGGCGGTGTCGCAGGTTCGCTCATCACGGCTGCCGGCTACACGACGATGTGGTCCGTGGTGTCTCTTGCCTGCGTCGTCTCCGTGCTCATCTACTTCTTCTGGGCACGTCACTCCGACACGTCCTTCACGAAGATCCTGAAGGCGCATAAGGGCTAGCTCCAGATATATATCCCGCTATGAGAAAGGCGGCAGGCACACACGTTGCCTGCCGCCTTGTTGCGTCTTGGAGTATGTTTTCTACTTCGCAGAGATCACGTAGAGCTCGTAGCCATGGGCATGGCGAGAGATGGAGTACTCGAAGGCCTTGCCGTCGTCGAGGAAGGCCGTCTGCTCCACCTCGAGCAAGGGGCTCGTCTTCGACTCATGGAGCTCTTCGACCTCGAGCTGGGTGGGGAGCACCGCGCGCACGGTCCTGTGTGCGCTCGAGATCTTGAGGCCGAGATCGTCCTCGATGAAGGAGTAGATGCTCGACTCGACAGCTGCGGTCTTGAGGTCGGGAATGACATCGATGGGCATATAGGTGTACTCGATTGCAAGCGGCACATCGTTTGCCGAGCGGACGCGCACGATATGGTAGACGAAGCCATCCTTGTCCATATCGAGGGCATGGGCCACCTTGTCGGAAGGACGTTCGACTGTGAACTGCAGCACCTTCGTCGAGACCTTCTCGCTTCTTGCCCTGTGTTCCGCCATGAACCCGGTCATCTGGTTCGAGTATTCGCCCATGAGGGCTTCGGGCACCTTCTCGCCGAGCTTCTTCACGAAGGAGCCGGAACCTCTGCGCCTCGAGATATAGCCCATGGCCTCGAGCTGGTCCATGGCCTTCTTGATCGTGATCTTGCTGACGCCGTACTTTTCGCACAGCTGCGCCGTGGAGGGAAGCTGGGAGTAGGGAGCATAGGCGCCGGACTCGATGCCTTCCACGATATCGTCGATGACCGCTTGGTATTTCAGCACGTTTTGCCTGCTCTCATATACTGGGACAGCTTCGCACATACCCGCGCTCTGCTCTATCCATACGGCTCCGCTCTCTCTTCTCATGAATAGCAGAGTCCCGCAGGCAATGGGAGCCTGACACGGAAAAAGCGGGATAGCCTGATGTGGGGAGAAGGGGATGCATCCGGCAATCTGGCTGCCTGCTGCGCTGGCTGCTCCTTCCTCCTTCGGGCCCATCCGCCCTTCTGCTGTTCTGTGCCGTCTCCGGCAGCTTCCCGTCCCTTTTCTGCAGCATGCGTCGCAGGGGTGACCGTTTGTGCCACAAGAAGCCTCAAGGCCCCTCCATCGGCTATCTTGAGAATCGGAAAGCAAGAGGCCGGACAAACCGGCTTGGGGAAGAAGGGCTGTCCTGTGGATACCGAAGCAATACTCAAGAAGCTGACGCTCGAAGAGAAGTGCGCCCTGCTCGTGGGTGCCACCGCCTTCGGCACGCGCGAGATCAAGCATGCCGGCGTGCCGGAGCTTGTCTTCTCGGATGGCCCTCACGGGCTCCGCCGCCAGGCAGAAGGCGCAAACCATCTCGGCATCGGCGGCTCGCTTCCGGCGACCTGCTTCCCGACGGCCGTGACCTTGGCAGATACCTGGGACCCAGATCTTGTCGAAGAGGTCGGCGAGGCTTTGGGCGAGGAAGCTGCCGTCGAGGATGTGAACGTGCTTCTCGGACCGGGCATCTGCATCAAGAGGAGCCCGCTTGGCGGCCGTGACTTCGAGTACTACTCCGAAGACCCCTACCTTGCCGGCAAGATGGCTGCCGCCTATGTGCGCGGCGTCCAGTCCAAAGGCGTCGGCTCCTGCGTCAAGCACTTTGCTGCGAACAGCCAGGAGACCCGCCGCCAGGCATCCGACTCCATCCTCGACGAGAGGACGCTCCGCGAGATCTATCTTGCGGCCTTCGAAATCGTGGTCAAGGAGGCAGCGCCCAAGGCGGTCATGTCGAGCTACAACAGGGTCAACGGTGTCTATGCAAACGAGAATACACACCTGCTCCAGGACATCCTCTACGGCGAGTGGGGATACAAGGGTGCTGTCGTGACCGACTGGGGCGGCTCGAACGACCATGTTGCAGGCGTCGCCGCAGGATCGCACTTCGAGATGCCGGCACCGGGACTCGACTCCACCCGCGAGCTCATCGCAGCCGTGAAGGATGGCAAGATCTCCCAGGACCTGCTCGATCGGCGTGTCTCCGAAGCGCTCGAGCTCATCCTCTCGACGCATGACGCAACAGCAAACGCTGCCTCCTCCTTCGACGAGGAGGGACACCATGCGGTAGCAGAGCGTGCTGCAGCGGCGGGCATCGTCCTTCTCAAGAACGAGAAGGCAGGGGAGAAGCCGCTCCTGCCGCTTGCACCAAAGACGAAGGTTGCCCTCATCGGCGACTTTGCGAAGGAGCCCCGCTATCAGGGTGCCGGCTCCTCGCTCGTGAACCCGACGAAGCTTGAGACGCTCCTCGAATGCATCCAGGACTCCGGCCTCGACTTCGTGGGCTACGAGCCGGGCTTCGAGCGCTCGGGCGAAAAGAATGCCGAGCGTGCCCAGGCGGCAGTCGCTCTTGCAGAGAGGACAGATGTCGTCCTGCTCTGCCTGGGACTTCCTGAGTCTGAAGAGTCCGAAGGCATGGACAGGACGAGCTTCGAGCTTCCGGCAAACCAGGTCGCGCTCGTGAAGCAGCTGAGCTCTGTGAACAGCAATATCTGCTGCCTTCTCTCCTCAGGCGGCGCGGTCGCGACCGACTGGGCAGACGAGGTGCCGGCCCTTCTCTATCTCGGTCTCGGCGGCCAGGCGGGGGCACGCGCTGCGCTCGAGGTGCTCACGGGTGCCCAGAACCCCTCCGGCAAGCTTGCAGAGACCTGGCCGAAGGCTCTCGCAGATACCCCCTGCGATGGCATCTTCCCGTCTGACGATGCCGATGCCCAGTACCGCGAAGGCATCTATGTGGGATACCGCTACTACGAGACGGCGAAGGTCCCTGTAGCGTTCCCGTTCGGCTATGGCCTCTCCTATACGACATTTGCCTACAGCAATCTCTCGGTCCATGTGAAGCAGGCCGACGTGAAGGCAGGAAAGCTCCCCACCGCAACGGTCACGTTCGATCTCAAGAACACGGGCACCCGTGCTGGCGCCGAGGTGGCAGAGGTCTATATCTCAAAGCCCAAGGCACGCATCTTCCGTCCCGCCGAGGAGCTCAAGGGATTTGCGAAGGTCGCACTTGAGCCGGGCGAGAAGAAGACCGTGACCATCGAGCTCGACGAGCGCGCCTTCCGCTACTTCAATGTGGCGACCGGTGCCTGGGAAGTCGAAGGAGGCAACTATGAGGTCAAGGTCGGCGGCTCGAGCGAGCATCAGGCCTTGAAGGCGGCCGTGCTCCTGGCTGATACGCATGCCCCCGATCCCTACATGGGAAGAAACATCCCCGAGTACCGTACGGGTGCTGTGCACGGCATTGCGAAGGAGGAGTTCGAGGAGCTCCTCGGCAGGAGGCTTCCTGAGCCGCGCGTGACGCTCGACAGGAACACCTGCTTCCGCGACCTCAACCACGGCAGGAGCCCGATCTTCTGGATCGTCTGGCTCGTGCTCCAGCATCTCGTGAAGAAGGGCGCCAAGGAAGGACGTCCGAACCTGAATGTCCTCTTCATCTACAACATGCCGCTTCGCGCCCTTGCGAAGAACGCCGGACAGTTCGTGTCGATGGGGCTCGTCGATGCGCTTGTCCGCGAGATCCAGGGCTGGGGCCTCTGCGGCCTCGTGCCCGCTGCAATCGTGCAGATCTTCGCAGGAGACTTCTTCCTGCTCGTCTGGTTCCTCTGGTTCTTCGTGCCGCTTGCCTACGAGTTCATCAAGAACCTCGTCCTCAACGCACGGGGCGAGAAGCTCCTCGCAGCGCAGGACCGCAACTGATATAGGCAGCCACCCCGAAAGAAGGGATTCGTTTCATGAGCTTCAAGAAGTGGACGCAGGACCACGAGGCACTGTGGGAATTCATCAAGTTCAATGTGCTGAGCAACATCTCCACGGCAACGCGCTTCATCTGCACGTGGATCGGCACGGCGCTCTTCATCAATGCGATGCAGCTGACGAGCCCGTTCTCGTTCCTCATCTTCGACTACACGACGCCGGGATCGCATGGCCTGGGCGGGTTCATCACCTTCCTGATTGCTGAGGTGCTGGCACAGGTCGTGAACTTCTTCGTCCAGATGAAGTGGGTCTTCAAGTCGACCGCTGACTTCTCGAAGTCCGCACCGAAGTATGCGGTCCTCGCTGTCGTTATCGTCGTCGTGAACCTGATCCTGCCGGGCCATGTCACGGCCTTCTGCGAGAGCACGTGGGGCATGGGCGCCGAGCTTGCCGGCACCATCGCTTCTGTCGTCAACACTCTCCTCGCTGTCATCGTGAGCTTCCCGCTCCTCAAGTTCTGGATCGCTCCGGACAAATAAGGCTTCCTGGTATCTCCCCATACCTCCCCTTTGGGCCCTTCTGTGGCATTGCTGCAGGAGAGCCTCCACCTTTATAGGGAAGGTCTATATCTAAGTAATAGGCACTTAGATATAGTGAGTCTAAAAAACTAAGAAAAACTGAAATTATCTGTATAAAACAATCTGTGCCGGTTACATATATAAGCGAAACCCGAGGAGGTCCAGAAGGGCCTCCGGAACACTTGAAGGAGTGGTAACGATGGCAGGAATGGTTCCCTATAGCGACTACGAGAAG
>OMVT01000059.1 GCA_900314535.1 uncultured Olsenella sp.
CAGGGAGCTTGCGCAGAGATACCGGCGCTGGATAGACGATGGATTCCCGATGGATCCCGATAAGGGCCCAAATGGGGATTGACACCAATAGAAGCATCAAGAAGTTCCAGACCCGCAAGGGCGAGATGACCGCCCTGAACGGCGTCAGCTTCGATATTCACCAGAACGAGTTCGTCTGCGTGGTCGGCCCTTCCGGCTGCGGCAAGTCGACACTTCTGAACATCATCGGCGGTCTCGAGAAGCCGACATCTGGAACGGTGACGGTCGACGGCAAGCCGGTGGAGGGGCCTGGTCCCGACCGTGGCGTCGTGTTCCAGCAATATGCCCTCTTTCCGTGGCTCACGGTCGAAGACAATGTCAAGTTCGGCCTCAAGCTCCAGGGCAAGAGCCCGGAAGAATGCAACGAGATTGCGCAGAAGTACATCAAGCTCGTGCAGCTCGAGGATTTTGCGAAGAGCTATCCGAAGGAGCTTTCGGGCGGCATGAAGCAGCGTGTCGCAATCGCGCGCGCCTATGCCGTGAATCCTGAAGTGCTGCTCATGGACGAGCCGTTCGGCGCGCTCGATGCCCAGACGAGGACGCAGCTGCAGTCCGAGCTCCTGAAGACCTGGGAGAAGGAGAAGAAGACCTGCTTCTTCATCACGCACGATGTCGAGGAGGCAATCATCCTTGCCCAGCGTGTCGTGATCATGTATGCGCGCCCTGGGCGCGTGAAGGATATCGTCAATATCGATATCCCGTATCCGCGCACGCAGGAGACGAAGATGTCTCCGCGCTTCCTCGAGCTCAAGAACTATATCTGGAGCCAGGTCTATCAGGAGTATCTCTCCGTCAGGAAATAGCGGTCATGGTGTCTGCGGGGGTGCGCCCCCGAACAATGGATCGGAATGCGGTACGCAACAGGGGAAAGGAACCATCCATGAACAAGAGCGATGCGCTTGGACTTACCCGCCGGTCGTTCCTCAAGGCTGCTGGTGCAGTCGGTGCCTGCGGAGCAGGCCTTATGCTCGGCGCCTGCGGCTCGAACGCGCAGAGCACAGGCTCCAGCGATTCAAAGGACAGCGGGTCCTCCTCGAAGTACGAACCGGTCAGCGTGAATGTTGCCTTCATGCCGAACCTTGGCTCTGCAGGCACGCTCTTCGCTGCCCTCGACCAGGGGTACTTCGACAAGTTCAATATCACGGTCGAGACGAAGCAGTTCGATGCCGGTCCGGCAGAGATTGCAGCAATGCAGTCCGGCGACATCGACTTCGCGCAGATCGGCCATGGTGCACATGCCCTGTGCATCGAAGGCCAGGCAAAGATCTTCTCGTTCGAGGGCAATTCCCAGGCAGACTGCGTCGTGGCGAACAAGAGCCATGGAATCAGCACGGCCAAGGACCTCAAGGGCAAGACGATTGCCGTAGCTTCCGGCACCTCGTCCGAAGTCATCCTGAACTATGTCCTGGCCGATGCGGGCCTCACGAAGGACGATGTCACGCTGACCGAGATGAAGGTCGACGGAATGACGACAGCAATGATTGCTGGCCAGATCGATGCCTGTGCCACCTGGTCGCCGAATACGATCACGCTTGAGGAGCAGCTCGGCGATGACTATCTGGTCCTGGGCACGAATACCGACTACACCGACAAGGTCGCCTTCCCGTCCTCCTATGTATGCCTGCCCGACTACGCAGATTCGAACAAGGAGGTGCTCGAGCGCTTCGAGGCTGCCCTCGATATGGGCAAGGTATATCGTGCCGAGCATATCGACGAAGTCGCAAAGCTCCTGGCTGACAAGCTTGGTCTTCCGGAGGAGACGCTCCTGCAGTCTACCGGCGAAGGCGACTGGCAGGGCGCTGTCGACGCTATCGGCGATACCGACAAGATCCTTGGCTACTACAAGGCACAGCAGCAGGTCTTCCTCGACAATGGCCGCATCACCGAGGCAGTGCCGGTGGAGAACTATGTCCTGTCCGAGGTGATTACCGAGGGCGACAAGCTCTACAAGGAGAACAAGTAGCGCACAGCAGCTTGATTGCACGCTGTCCCTGAGAGCCTCTTCTGGTGGACTGCTCCCCGGTCCTGCGGGAGAGGCTCTTTTCAACGGCTGGAGGAGCTATGGATTACTATCACATCTCAGCTGAGGATCTGGGGAAGGACGCCAAGATCCCGCTTGCATTTCCGGGCGACTCTGCGGCTGTCTTCTTCCAGATGGCACAGGATATGGTCCACACCATCCGCGAGCATAATAGGGAGCAGGAACGTACGGTCTTCATCTGCCCGGTGGGACCGGTGGGCCAGTACCCCTACTTCGTGAAGCTCGTGAACGAGGAGCGGCTCTCCCTCAAGAATGTCTGGTTCTGCAATATGGACGAGTATCTGACAGACGAGGATGAGTGGATCTCAGAAGACGATGGGCTGTCGTTTCGCGGCTTCATGAACCGCATGGTCTACACCAAGCTCGATCCCGAGCTTGCCATGCCGGCCTCTCAGCGTCTCTTCCCGGACCCTGCGCATCCCGAAGCCATCGGAGATGCGATAGAGAGCCTGGGCGGTGTCGATATCGCGTTCGGCGGTATCGGCATCACGGGGCATCTTGCCTTCAATGAGCCCCAGCCTGAACTTTCTGCAGATGAATTCGCGCAGCTCGAGACCAGGGCGCTCTCTATCCGTCCTGAGACCAGGGCGACGAACAGCGCTGCCGATCTCTGCGGAGCCCTCGAAGACATGCCGCATCGTGCCGTGACCATCGGCATGAAAGAGATCCTGTCGGCACGCCAGGTCCGCCTCGGCGTATTCAGGACCTGGCATCGTGGTGCTGTCCGCCATGCTGCCTATGGGGAGGTCTCGGCTTCGTTCCCGGCGACGCTTCTGCAGAAGCATCCCGATGCCCTCATCTATGTGAATGACGTGGCACGCGAGCGCGCCTACTAGGAGGGGAGCCATGGAGGATTCCGTCTACATACAGGGTGCCCGCGTCGTGAGCGACGGCGCGGTCTTCCGTGCCGACATCACTATCGAGCAGGGACTCATCACGCGCGTCGGTTCCGGATTCGACAATCCAGGCGAGCTTCCTGTCATCGATGCCTCGGGGCTCTATGCACTGCCCGGCTTCATGGATGTCCATACGCATGGTGCCGCAGGGGTCGATGTGAACGAGGGGAGTGCAGCTGGACTCCGCAAGATCGGTCGCTTCTTCGCCTCGCAGGGCGTGACTGCCTGGCTCTGCTCGATCCTGACCGATACGCCTGAGCAGACGCTCAGATGCATCGCTGCCGCGAAAGAGGTCATCGAAGGCGGACCCTATGATGGGGCGGCATTGGTCGGCATCCATCTCGAAGGGCCGTGCCTGTCGTCCGAGTACAAAGGTGCCATGCCGGAGCATCTGCTCATGCACGAGGCAGATCCTGCCCTTTTCCGGAAAAATCAGGATGCTGCCGGCGGCCATATCCTCTATACAACGCTTGCGCCTGAGGTGCCAGGCGTGCCGGAACTCATCCCGCAGCTTGCCGACATGGGCATCACGGTCGCAATCGGGCACTCCGGTGCCGGATATGAGCTCTCGATGGCATGCGTGAAGGCCGGAGCCAAGGCAGCCACGCATGTCGGGAATGCCATGAGGCTCTTCCACCAGCATGAGCCTGCCATCTTCGGAGTAGCGCTCGAGACCGATATCTATGCAGAGACCATCTGCGATGGCCGCCATCTTGTGCCAGGGACCGTTAGGCTCTATCTCAAGGCAAAGGGATGGGACCGCATCCTCGGCATCACCGATTCGATCATGGCGGCAGGGCTTCCGGATGGAAAGTACAAGCTCGGCGTGAACGATGTTGTGGTCGTCGATGGGGATGCAAAGCTCGCGACGACGGGTGTGCGTGCAGGCTCCACGCTGACGCAGGTGCAGGCACTGCGCAACTTCATGAAGTTCACCGGGGCTCCGATCGAGGACGCCTCCAAGGCCATGACAAAGAACCCCGCAGATCTCTTCGAGATGCATGACAGGGGCCATGTCGCTGTCGGCATGCGGGGAGACCTCGTGCTGCTCGACCAGAAGCTCGAGGTCGTGCGCACCTATGTCGGAGGAAGGAATGTCTACAGCAGGACCTGATACGGCCATCGATGCTGTGGAAAGAAGGGAGGCCAGCACCTGTTGTATGGGGTGCTGGCCTCCTTTGCGAATCCAGAGAAAAAGAAAGAGCCAGCTTCAGATGGAAGCTGGCTCTTGAAGTTCTGATGCAGACCGAACTACTGGACCTGTGCGACCATGAGCATGTTCGTAGAGGTGATGTAGTCGCCCTGGGAAGGAGACGTCTGCGGATCGCCGGCGGTAACGACGACGATGTCGCCAGGCTCGACGAGGCCATGCTCCTTAGCGACATTGAGGGACTCATAGAGAGTCGAGGAGAGCGTGCCCTGCTCGACGGTCTTGATGGCCTCGACGCCCCAGGAGAAGCAGCACTTGCGGATCGTGTGCTCGCTCGGGGAGAGAGCGATGACCGGCAGCTTCGGACGGAAGTTGGAGATCAGGCGAGCGGTACGGCCAGAGTGCGTCGGGCACAGGATGCACTTGGCGTTGACGCGCTCAGCGGTCGTGACGGAAGCGAAGCCGATGGAGGAGTTGACGTTGCGGACACCCTCGCGCTCATGGTAGGTCGTGCGGGTCTCGAGGTACTTCTCCGTCTCGACGCAGATCTTGGCCATCGTCTTGACAGCCTCGACCGGGTAGCGGCCAGCAGCCGTCTCGCCGGAGAGCATGACGCAGTCGGTGCCGTCGTAGACAGCGTTAGCGACGTCGTTTGCCTCAGCGCGGGTCGGGCGCGGGTTGCGGATCATGGAGTCGAGCATCTGCGTAGCGGTGATGACCGGCTTGTAGGCCATGTTGCACTTGTGGATGATCGTCTTCTGGATGTGCGGAACCTGCTCGGTCGGCACCTCGACGCCGAGGTCGCCACGGGCAACCATGCAGCCATCGGAAGCAGCGAGGATCTCGTCGAAGTTCTTCACGCCGAGAGCGGACTCGATCTTCGGGAAGATGTCGACGTGACGGCGGCCATTCTCGTAGCAGATCTGGCGGATCTCGTTGACGGCGTTAGCGTCGCGGATGAAGGAAGCAGCGATTGCATCGATGCCAAGCTCGCAGCCGAACTCGATGTCGGCGCGGTCCTGGTCGGTGACAGACGGGAGGTTGATGAAGGCGTTCGGGATGTTGACGCCCTTCTTCTCGCCCAGGACGCCGCCGGACTCGACGACGCAGTGAATCTCGTTGCCCTCGACGGACTCGACCTGCAGGCCGATGAGGCCGTCATCGATAAGGAGAAGGGTGCCCTTCTCGACCTCGTTGGCGAGGTTCTGGTAGTCGAGGGAGATAAGATCATGCGTGCCCTCGATGGTGTTGTCGGTCGTGACGGTCGTGTGGTCGCCGACCTCGAACGTGACAGGCTTGTGATCCTTCAGAAGGCCGGTACGGATCTCCGGGCCCTTGGTGTCGAGCATGATGGCAACAGGAATGCCAAGCTCCTGGGAAATGGCGCGGACGCGCTCGATGTTCTTGCGGTGATACTCATGCGAACCATGGCTGAAATTGAAGCGGGCTACGTTCATGCCGCTCTTGATGATTTCGCGCAGGACATCATCGTCGTCGGTCGCAGGACCCATTGTGCAGACAATCTTGGTTCTCTTCTGCATGTCAGACTCTCCTTGCATTCCTGGTGTCCGCACCGTGCGGACACGTTTTGCACTGTCTGGTGTGTTTCTACTACCTTTGTCTTCTTTCACCGAAGCTAGGCGCCATTATACCGATTCGTGCTTGCCACGTTTGAAAGAAGAGAATAAAGAGCAGCAGAATTCGCAGCTAAACAAGATGTGGCAACGTTCTCACCACAAAGCCAACACAGTACTCGTTCGAAGAATCGCCCTTTTTGTTCGCATTATACCCTGCAAAGCGAGGCACATATGCGCAGGTCATAAGGAAAAAGCCGCCCCAGACGAAATGTCTGGGGCGGCTGAACTCTACAGGTCGAGTTTCTGTCGAGTTGGCTACTCGACACCCGGAGCGGTGACGATGCTCTTCGGCACGAAGTCGGTGCCGCGGCCGAAAGCCTGGGCGTTCTCGAGCGTGCACTCTGCAATCTGGCCGAGAGCTTCCTTCGTGAAGAATGCCTGATGGCTCGTCATGACGACATTCGGGAAGGAGCAGAGGCGGGCGACGATGGAGGAGCCGAGAATCTCGGACTCGCGGTCCTGGTAGACGTTCGCGTTCTCCTCTTCGTAGACGTCGAGGCCAGCAGCGCCGATCTTGCCGGAGCGAATGCCACGGATGAGGGCGTTGGAGTCGACAAGGCCGCCACGGCCGGTGTTGACGAAGATGACGCCGTCCTTCATCTTGGCGATCGTGTCGTCGTTGATCAGGTGGTAGGAGTCCTTGTTGAGGAAGGCATGGAGCGAGATGAGGTCAGCACGGCGATAGAGCTCGTCGTAGTCGACATACTCGTCGATGCAGCCCTCTTCGATGAGGTTCTGGTTCGGATAGAGGTCGGTGCCGAGGACGGTCATGCCGAAGCCCTTGCAGATGCGGGCAAGTGCTGCGCCAATGCGGCCGGTGCCGATGATGCCTGCGGTCTTGCCGTGAAGCGTGACACCGACGAGGCCCTCGAGGGAGAAGTTGTTCTCGCGGACGCGGATGTAGCCCTTGTGGATGCGGCGGTTGGCGCAGAGGGCGAGGCCCATTGCGTGCTCAGCGATTGCCTCAGGAGAGTAGGCAGGAACGCGCGTGACCGTCATGCCGAGCTCTTTGGCCATCGGCACGTTGACGGCGTCGAAGCCTGCGCAGCGCATGAGGACCATCTTCACGCCGAAGCCGGCGAGAACCTCGAGCGTCATGGCAGAGACATCGGCATTGACGAAGGCGCAGACTGCGTCATAGCCGCGTGCCAGGCCTGCCGTCATCGGCGAAAGGTTGGCGTCAATGAAGTCGACCTTCACGTCCGGGAACTTCGGCAGAGCCTCGGAGAACGAATCCCTGTCATAGCTCTTCGTCTCATAGAACAGAACCTTCATGCTTCTTCCTCCATTACGTTGATGCCGCAGGTGCGGCAACCTACCGTACAAGCATAAGCAAATTCTATCCTTAAACTCCTATCCGTTGCCAATCTTAAGCTTCAAATGCTGCAATCACCATGAATGGCCTTCCGGCGGACCTCTTTTTCGGCGGAGTGCATCCGCTTGTCCGTGAACGTCCGAAGGCACGTTTTCAGCTGATATGCAGGGGAGATACAGGTAACTCGAAGCTTTAAGCTTCTCGTATCTGACAACATTCTTGCAACACTTAGACACGTATTCTAGAAGCACAAAAATCAGCAGAATTTCCCGAACTGCGTCACAGGAGGCCCTGCATGCCCGAAACGTTCATGAACGAAGGCAAAGCTCCCGTCATCACTGTGGACGGACGTACCTTCGAGCGCCGTGCCGTTAAGACCCATTTCGTGAAGCGTGGCGAGTCCTATATCGATATCATGCGCACCTATGTCCTTCCGATCTATCAGGAAGGAGACATGATTGCCATCTCCGAGAAGATCGTCGCGCTCTGCCAGAACCGTGTCGTGGAGCGCAAGGATCTGCCCGTCGGCTTCTGGGCGAGCTTCCTTTCGCGCTTCGCTTCCCATCCTACGACCGGCGTCGGCGTCGGCGAGAGCATCAAGATGCAGTATGCCATCCAGAAGGTGGGCCTGGCGAAGGTGCTCTGGGCATCGTTAGCCTCGGCCGTGACGAAGCTCTTCGGAAAGCATGGCGTGTTCTACGAGATCGTAGGGCCTGAGGTTGCAGGGCTCGACGGATTCTATGACCATGTGTGGAGCGCCTACCGCGATATCGGCATCGAGCTTCCCGAGAATCCCTCAGGCGTCTGCAACGAGCTCACAGACAAGCTTGGCATCCGCGCCATGATCATCGATGCAAACGACCTCGGCCAGGAGATCCTGGGATGGTCGCGCGACCTCGACCCGATAGAGGAGAGCCTCGTCGAGTTCGTGCGGGACAATCCTGCTGGCCAGGACCATGAGCAGACGCCGATCATCCTCATGCATCCGACGGATGGCAAGGCAGTCTGGGAGAAGTAGGCCCGCCGATACATATAGATATGAATGAAGGGCGCAGTTCACTTCGTGAGTAGCACAGCCATTTGATACCGACATTCCAAGAAGACGGTACCGCCTCTGCGGGCAGACGGTACCGCCGTTTCGCCTATCGGGAACCGCCTATTC
>OMVT01000058.1 GCA_900314535.1 uncultured Olsenella sp.
GGGGACGCGAAAGCGTCCCGAACGCTCGTGGAGCAGGCGTAAGACCAGCTTCCGCCGCAAGGCGGAGGAAGGCTATCTGCGTCGAAGCGAGAATCCCCCGGCTTCAGTCGTGGGGAGTGTCAAAAGCCAATCCTTTGCTGGCTCGAGCACCAATGTCATGCCCAGCGCCCCGAAGCCGTAGCACCAGTAGGGATGGAACCAGGGATCGATGTAGAGCGCATAGTCGGAGTCGACGATTCCGAAGAGGCTGTTCGTCATCCAGCAGTAGGGAAACTCGAGCCAGTGGCCGATGAGGCAGCAGGCGCAGAATGAGGCGACAAGTGCCTGCCAGAACCAGCGTTTGCGTGGATGGAAGAAGCAAGCCGAGCCATCAGGCATGGAAAGAAGTCCCTGCAGCTTCGACACGTCGAGCCTCCTGATTCCGCAATGCAGCATAAACGTCTTGTGTGTCCTTACCCATTCCTTATGGACACAGTGCATGCTCTGGCAAATGGGACAGATCCCGTATGTTTCGCTGAGGATCGCGCTGGAGGAACACCTGCAGCATATATACGCTGGATAACCACATTTTCGGTGAATTGCAGAGAAATGCATTTACATGAATATCAGAGCCGTCTGTCGAAATTTCTGCGTACCCATCTACAAGGTGTACTCAAATAACTGTAAAGACACTGCAAACGCAGTGCAGACAGGGGAGTCATCGCTCGGGAGAAAGGTGTTGCGTCATGAGGAATCTGACACGCAGGAACTTCTTTGAAGCAGCGGCAGTGGGAGCGGCAGCGCTTGGCATGGCAGGATGCGGAGGATCGGGTTCTGGTTCCGGCTCTTCGTCGAGCACAAGCTCCGACAAACTTGACAGGATTGCCAGCCAGGACATGATCGATGCCGGCAAGAATGACGGCGAGCTCGTCGTCTATGGTTCCTGCGAGGAGGAATACCTCGCAGCTGTGACGTCCCACTTCGAGGAGCTCTTCGGCATCAAGACGAGCTACCAGCGTCTCTCTACGGGCGAAGTCGAGGCAAAGATCGAGGAGGAGAACGGCAATCCTTCCGGCGATGTCTGGTTCGGCGGAACGACAGATCCCTACAATGTGGCATCGGGCAAGGGCCTGCTTGAGGTCTACAAGGCCAACAATGCCAGCCACCTCATCGACGACAAGTTCAAGAGCACGAACGATGACTGGTACGGCATCTACAAGGGCATCCTTGGCTTCATGTACAACAAGGACGAGCTTGATCGCCTGAAGCTCGATCCTCCTCAGGACTATCCCGATCTCATCGATCCGAAGTATCAGGGGCTGATCTGGTCGTCGAACTACAATACGTCCGGCACGGCAAAGCTCATCATCAACACGGTCGTCCAGAAGTACGGCCACGATGATGGCATCCAGTACCTTGTGAACCTCGACAAGAATATCGCGCAGTACACGAAGTCGGGCTCCGGTCCTTCTAAGTCCATCGGCATCGGCGAGTGCACGATTGGCCTCGGCATGCTGCACGACGGCATCTACCAGATTGTCGACCAGGGCTACGATAACATTGGCCTTGTCATCCCGAGCTCCGGCGCATCCTATGAGGTAGGCGCCACGGCCATCTTCAAGGGCTGCAAGCATGAGGATGCCGCAAAGCTCTGGGTCGAGTATGCGCTCTCTCCTGAGTGCGTGAACCTCGGCCAGGAGAACGGCTCCTACCAGTTCCTTGTCATCGACGACGCGACGCAGCCGGAAATCGCGACCGAGTATGGCCTCGATCCAGACAACGTCATGGATTACAACTTCGAGGATGCCAAGGAGCACACCGAGCAGTATGTCGCTGATGTCATGAATGCCCTCGGCGGCGGCGATGACCGCTTCAAGACCGAGTAGACGCAGCGTACAAAGCTGCTGTGGCGGCAATTCCTGAGAGGGGCCGGCGCAGAGGTTCGCCTCGAGGCGCCGGCCCCTTCCTGCAGCATGAAAGGCCGCCTGCAGTATGACTGCATCGGCCTTTCTGTTTATCGTCCCTGAGGGAGACGTCTATGGCAAAAAATCAAGGCACCGCGCTCGACCGCAAGAAGCTCATGGCCGACCCCATCATGGTGACGACTATCATCGTGCTCATTGCGTTCCTGACGCTCTTCATCCTCTATCCGCTTGCAATCCTTCTGGTCGATTCTGTTATCACCGACCAGGGCATCTCGCTTTCCGTCTTCCAGCGCGTACTCGCTATGCCTTCCTTCGAGACGGCCATCACGAACACATTGAAGGTCGGATTCCTCGTCTCGATCGTCTCTTCGCTCGTCGGTCTGCTCTTTGCCTACGTTGAGGTCTACGTCGAGCTGAAGAGCAAGTTCATGGCAAGGATCTTCAATGTTGTATCGATCCTGCCTGTCGTCTCTCCGCCCTTCGTGCTCTCGCTCTCGATGATCTTGCTCTTCGGCAAGTCGGGCATCATCACGCGCGGGCTTCTGGGCATTCCGGACAACAACGTTTATGGCTACTGGGGCATCTTCGTCGTCCAGACGCTCACGTTCTTCCCGGTCTGCTACATGATGCTCAAGGGCCTGCTCAAGAACATCGACCCCTCGCTCGAGGAGGCAGCGCGTGACATGGGCGCCTCCCGCTGGAAGGTCTTCACGAGCGTCACGCTGCCGCTCATCCTTCCGGGCCTCGGCAATGCCTTCCTGGTCACCTTCATCGAATCCATCGCTGACTTCGCGAACCCCATGATCATCGGCGGATCGTATGACACGCTGGCAACGACCATCTACCTGCAGATCACGGGAGCCTACGATAAGCAGGGTGCCTCTGCCATGGCAGTCGTGCTCCTCTGCATCACGCTTGTCATGTTCATCGTGCAGAAGTATGTGCTCGAAGCGAAGAGTACCTCGACGCTCACTGGCAAGGCATCGCGCGGCCGCATGCTCATCACCGACAACTCGGTTCGCATCCCACTTTCCATCTTCTGCGGCATTGTCGCTGTCTTCGTCATGGTTATGTATGCCTGTGTCCCGCTCGGCGCGCTCTTCAAGACCTGGGGCCGCGACTACTCGCTGACGCTCAAGTGGTTCACGCTCGTGTTCACGCGCTACCATGGCCTCGAGGCGTTCAGGGATTCCTTCCTGCTGTCGCTCATTGCAAGCCCGATCACAGCCCTGCTCTCCATGATCATCTCCTATCTGGTCGTGAAGAGGGACTTCCATGGAAAGGGCTTCATCGAGTCTGTCTCCATGCTTGCTATGGCAGTTCCTGGCACCGTCCTCGGCGTCGGCTATATCCGCGGCTTCTCTGGCGGCATCTTCCATACCGGCGTCATGCAGTGGTTCTACGGCTCTGCTGCCATCCTGGTCGTCGTCTTCATCGTGAGGTCGCTTCCGACCGGCACGCGTTCGGGCATCTCGGCCCTGCGCCAGATCGACAAGTCCATCGAGGAGTCGGCATACGACATGGGAGCGAACAGCTTCCAGGTATTCATGACGGTCACGCTGCCCCTTATCAAGGATTCCTTCCTGAGCGGCCTTGTGACGACGTTCGTGCGCTCCATCACGGCAATCAGCGCCGTCATCCTGCTCGTGACGCCGCAGTTCTTCCTCATCACGGTGCAGATCAACGAGTTCGCCGGCAAGGGCGAGTACGGCACAGCCTGCGCCTTCTCCACCATCCTCATCCTTATCACCTATGGCGCGGTCATGCTGATGAATGCCTTCACCAAGCGCTTCGGCACCAGCGCCAAGACTTCCAAGGAGGCCTGATCCATGGGAAAGCAGAAGAAGGGCGTGCGTCTCGAGCACCTCTCCAAGATCTACAAGGACCCGAAGACCGGCAAGGATTTCTATGCCGTGCATGATGCGAACATCACGATTGAGCCAGGGGAGTTCGTGACCCTGCTCGGACCGTCTGGCTGCGGCAAGACGACCATCCTGCGCATGATTGCAGGCTTCGAGAGCCCTGATGAGGGACAGGTCTATCTGGGAGACGAGGCCATCAACGAGCTCACGCCGAACAAGCGCGATACTGCCATGGTCTTCCAGAGCTATGCCCTCCTGCCTCACTACAACATCTTCGACAACGTGGCCTATGGACTGAAGCTCCGCAAGTTCGACAAGGAGACCATAAGGCAGAAGGTCACGAACATCTTGAAGCTCGTCGGCCTCGAGGGCATGGAAGACCGCATGACGAACCAGCTCTCAGGCGGCCAGCAGCAGCGTGTCGCCCTTGCCCGTGCCCTTGTCATCGAGCCGGGCGTGCTTCTCTTCGATGAGCCGCTCTCGAATCTCGATGCAAAGCTCCGTGTCGATATGCGTACCGAGATCCGCCGCATCCAGCAGGAGGCCGGCATCACGGCCATATATGTCACGCATGACCAGAGCGAAGCCATGGCAATAAGCGACCGCATCATCGTAATGAAGAAGGGCCTGGTCGACCAGATTGCAGACCCCAAGACTATCTACTACCGTCCGAAGGACGAGTTCGTGGCAGACTTCATCGGCGAGGCGAACTTCCTGCGTGGCACGCTCGTATCCAAGACAGGCGATACCGGCATTGCAAAGATCGAGAAGAGCGAGATTCCTGTGGACGGCGTCGAGGACATGGCGCCGGGATCGAACATCACGCTCGTCCTGCGTCCCGAAGCGGCTCACATCGCCGACGAAGGACAGCTTCCCTGCAAGGTCGTGCTGTCCCGCTTCATGGGCAACTACCAGAACTACCATGTGGAATGCGGCAGCCACCTGATCAAGGTGACGGAATTCAATCCCAAGAACAAGCATGAGTACCAGGTGGGGGATAGCGCTTTCGTCCAGTTCACGAAAGACGACCTGCATGCGCTGGCGGGAGAGCCCAAGGACTGAACCTGAAGACCCTCTTTCGCACACGCTCGGCAGGCAGCTGCGCAACGGGCAGCAGAATCCCCCGGTCCCAGGTGGCCGGGGGATTCTGCTGTATATGCCTGTCCTTAGGGCTGCGTATGAGCATCTCCGGACAAAGCGGCAGAAGCATCGGCTCTGCTTCTTGGATCCAGCGGGAACATGTAGACCTGCAGCAAGCATCTTGGGGCCGTCTTCCCGGATGCGTTTCCGCTTCCCTTCTCCTTTGTTACAGATGCCCCTTCGCTCGTTCTCTGGTACCTCGGTTTTGATACAACAGACTCATCGAAGCGGAGCTCCTGTTCATGCGCATGCCGTTGGAATGTCTCTGCAGGAACCTGCCATGAAAGCCTGCATGCAGGCTTTCCGCAGATGCTGCTGCCTTCAAGAGAGGATGCCTGATATGAGCCATAGCAAGACACTGGGGCTTTCTGACATTATCGGTCCCATCATGGTCGGTCCCTCTTCATCCCACACGGCAGGAGCGCTGCGCATCGCGCTCATGGCACGTGAACTGATGGGGCGGCCTCCGAAGGAGATGCGCTTCACCCTCTATGGCTCGTTTGCCCATACCTATCGCGGCCACGGTACCGACCGTGCTCTCGTTGCAGGCCTTCTGGGCTTCAGGCCGGACGACCTGCGCATCCGCGATTCGTTCGAGATTGCACGGGCACAGGGCATCTCGTTCGATTTCCAGGTCGACTCCAAGACGAAGCCCCGCCATCCCAATACGGTCGATGTCTGGGTACGTGATGCTGCAGGCGAAGTGCTGAGCGTACGCGGCGAATCGATAGGCGGCGGTGCAGCACGGCTGACCAGGGTCGATGGGATAAAGGTCGAGATAACGGGGGAATATAGCGCCGCTATCATCTACCAGCAGGATATGCCGGGCGTTCTCGGATTTGTGGCATCGACATTGGGTGATGCCGGAATCAATATCGGCAACTCGACAATCCTGCGGGAACGCAAGGGCGGCCTTGCCTACAACGTGCTCGAAGTGGACAGCACGATTCCCGACGAGGTGCAGCAGGTGCTGCTGAAAGATCCGAGAGTGTTGCGCATCCGGTTCATCCCGGCGTTCTCGCTCCCAGAAGGAGCGGGTGCCGCTACGCCGCGCTATACGCCTGAGGAGGCACAGGAGCTCTTCCCGAAGCTCGACTATCAGGATGGCACCTCGATTCTGGCGCATGCCTACACCTGCAACATCAGCCTTGGACGTGCATTCCTCGACCGCGAAGAGCTGCTTCTTGCCATGCAGGGCAAGGATATGTCTGGCACCTACGCCTATCTCGACCGTGTACTCCAAGTGATGAGGGAGTCTGTCAAAGCGCCGCTGGAGCATGGCATGCACACGATGGGCGGACTCATCGGCGGCGAAGCCCATGCCCTGATGCAGCTGTGCGCTGGCGACGGAGAATCTCATCCCTCGGACAAGCTGCATCAAATATTCAGCGGCGTCTTTCCGAAAGCCGCAGCTTATGCCATGGCTGTGCTCGAGACGAATGCCTCGATGGGCCGCATCGTGGCGGCGCCTACCGCGGGTTCGGCAGGCGTCCTTCCCGGCGTGATCGCTGCTCTCAACGAAGCTGGAGATTTCAGCCAGGAAGAGCTCCGGGATGCCCTGGCCAATGCTGCCGCTATCGGCTATATCGTGACAAGGAATGCGACGGTTGCCGGTGCAGAAGGCGGCTGCCAGGCAGAGATCGGTACCGCCTCCGCCATGGCAGCAAGCGCAGCGACGCAGCTTCTCGGAGGCTCTCCCCAGCAGTGTCTGGCTGCAGCTGCCATCGCGCTCACGAATCTGCTTGGCCTTGTCTGCGATCCGGTCGCAGGGCTTGTCGAGGAGCCCTGCCAGAAGCGCAATGCTTCGGCTACTGCCAATGCGCTCGTCTCGTGCGAGCTTGCACTTGCTGGCATCCATTCGACCGCTTTCTTCGACGAGACAGTGGATGCGCTGAAGCGTGTCGGACACTCGCTGCCATTCGAGCTCAGGGAGACCGCCCTGGGCGGCATTGCTACCTGTGAAAGCTGCCTCGAATCGTGCCGGAAGGCTCCGCACGGAAGCTAGCTGTCCGCTGCGCCCAGAGGGTTCGCCCTTCGAACGACGGAACACCGCCTTCCGGTGCACAGCATCGTATGGGCAGCCAAGCTGCGTGACAGCATTGAGCAGGCTGCCTGCCCCTTCCGCCTTAAGCTCCGCGTCGTTTGCTTGCAGCGAGCTCGCATGCCTCATGCAGCCAGGCAAAGAGCTCGCTGTCAAGTTCTGCTGCATCGCATATGACCAGATGGTGTGTCCATCTGCCTGGATATGCCTCTGTTTAGGCGGCTATGCGCGCCGATGCGAGTTGGTGGTCCAGTCCGGACGTCAGCGTGATGGAGCTTTGGGGTATCCGTGCCTTGCGGCGGACTGAAAGAGGCGACACGCAGGCGAATGCATGCCTGTTCAAGAGCGTTATCTGCGTCTTCTGGACACGGATGCTGAATTCTGGAAGAGCATCTTCTGCCCGCTGCATGAGTGCCGCATAGAGCGGCAGGGCTTCTTCATGTCCAGAGAAGAGTGATGCTTCTTCGGAATCGAGAGCTAGCCTGCTCCATCACTTCAGCGGCTGGGTGTGTTCCTCGTCGATCTTTGCTACCTTGTCGCGGCGGCGGACATACTTTGCAGCTGTCAGGGGCTCTGTTGCCATCCAGGTCTTTGCAATTGCCATGGCAAGCACGGGGCCGATGATCTTGCCGCCGATGCAGAGGACATTTGCATCGTTGTGCTGCCGTGCCAGCTCGGCGCAGACCGGATCCTGGCAGACACAGGCAAAGATGCCGCGCACCTTGTTTGCAATCATTGCAGAGCCATAGCCGACGCCGTCTACGAAGATGCCGCGGTCGCACTCGCCTTTGGCAACGCTCAGAGCTGCAGGAAGCACAAAGTCGGAAAGGTCGCATGATTCATGGTCATAGGTGCCAAAGTCCACGACCTCATGTCCTTCCGATTCAAGCCACTCCTTGATCTGGTTCTTGAGGTCCGTTCCTGCATGATCGTTTGCCATTGCAATCTTCATGGATGCTCCCTCCGCCGAATGACGAGACCAGGCGATTGAATCGCTTTGATGCCACAAGTTTAGATGTGCCAGCATCTGTATGTGCTTCTCATGGGTGGATTCTCGACCGATGGAGATCTGGTGCATGTCAGAAGGCGAGACCGATGACACGGAACAGACTTACGGAAGCTCTGTTACGGAAGCTCTGCTATGCATTTATCAACTGACAAGATAGTCATTATAGGCATTACACATGAGCAGCCATCTGCAAGAGACTTGTATCAGAACAAGACTCTGAAGAATGGATATCAATGGATGTGCCCACATTTACGAACGCCGACCTCAGGAAGCTCATCATCCCGCTCTTTCTGGAGCAGCTCCTTCTTGCATCTGTCGGCATTGCAGATGTCTTCGTCGTCGGATTCGTCGGCGAGTCTGCCGTCTCAGGCGTCTCGCTCGTCAACTCCTTCAATACGATATTCCTGAACCTTTTCGTCGCACTTGCTACCGGCGGTGCTGTTGTTATCAGCCAGTACATCGGACGCAAGGACAGGGAGCAGGCAGCAGCTTCTGCCTCCCAGCTCCTCACAGCATCCGTGCTCATGTCTGTCGTGGTCGCTATCCTCGTCCTCATCTTCAACAGGCCTCTGATGGGGCTCATGTTCGGAAAGGTCGAGGATTCTGTCATGGATGCCTGTGTGACCAAAAGCGCGGCGCAAGCCCCTTCCTTCAGGCATGGGGTCAAGCCGCGCATCGCCGTCAGGCGATAGCTATCTGCAAGCGGTATAATGCCCGCATGAAATACAAGAGCAACAACAACGTCGTCTACAGCTGCAAGTACCACGTGGTCTTCTGCCCGAAGTACCGCAGGCCGGTGCTGG
>OMVT01000057.1 GCA_900314535.1 uncultured Olsenella sp.
CAGCTGATATGAAGCTCTTCCTGTCAAGAGGGTAAGCCCGCCCAATCCCGGATAATATCGCAGATTTCCGGGATCGGGCGGGCTCTATATGCCTGCCCTGCCGCCAGGCTGCGCGAAGCGTGTGTTCGACGCACGATCGTCAGTCTGATATCCGCGCATTGGCAGCGCATTCCGATTCTCCGGCTGGGGAGTTGCCGCCGTCTAGAAGCGCCTGTATGCAGAAGCTGCCGGCCGGAGCCTGCTGCCGCTGTGCATAGCTGAGCCGCGGATCTCCCCTCGCGCCTCGGACTGCAGCCGGGCGGCAGGGATGTGGCCTGTCAGGGATGGCGCGGATGCCCGCGCCGGGATGTGGATGGGCTGGATGGTGCAGGTCGGGGGACAGCAGGGGCCGCAGGCTATCCGCACAGGGCGAGCGCCCAGACGAAGCCCGCAAGCTCGCGGGCGACCGCTATGTTCGCGACGCAGGCCTTCTTGCCGCGCCTCCTGAGATGCAGGGCCCGGCTGTGGAGCCGCATGTTGGCCTTCGCGGCGATGCCCGCCGCCTCAGGCGGGACCCCCTCGGAAGGCTGCATGGAGTCCGATGCGGGCGAGAGCGGCCTCGAATGCTGCCAGGCGGCCTCGACGAGGAGCCGCCTCACGTGGGAGTTCCCCGTCTTCGTGATGGGCCCCCTCGCGACCGAGCTGCCCGAGGAGTATTCGGAGGGCACGAGCCCCACATAGGACATGAACCCCTGCGCCGTGCGGAACCTCGCGAAGTCGCCGATCTCCGCGGCTATCCCGAAGGCCGTGAGGGTGGAGATGCCCCTCAGCAGGCAGAGCCTCTGCACGATGCCTGCGACGTCCTCCTCCTTCGCCCTATCGGCGATGGCCTCGTCGAGCCTCGCCTTCCTTGCCTCGCACTCCCTGACGCGCTCCATGTACTCCTCGAGGACATACTGGGCGGTCGGCTCCGCCAGATGTATGCCCTTCAGCCAGTCCCTGTGCGCCTTGGTCCAGGACGCCCTGCCGGCCGGCCAGACATAGCCATGCCTGAGGAGCATCTTGGAGAGCTGGTGCCGCGCGTCCATGAGGTCCTCCCTGGCGTCCTCCCTGATCCTGGAGAGGTCGCGCGCCGCCTCCATCCTGGGCGTCGGCGGCACGCACTCCACATAGTCGCCCACCATGAGGAGCCGTGCGAGATAGGCGGCATCGCGCCGGTCCGTCTTGACCCTGTCGCCAGGGGCCTTCCTCATCTTCGAGACCGCACCGACGTGGCAGGGGAGCCCGAGGGCATCCAGCTTCCGCTTGAGGTCGAACCCTGTGGGCCCGCTCTCGTAGAGGGCTGCCTTGGGCTCGGGGAGACCCTCCGCCCATTTGGCGACCGCCTCGGCATCGTATCCGAACGTCGCCTCGACGAGCTCCCCCGTCTCGAAGATGTATGCCGCCGCCGAGATGCTCCTTGCATGCACGTCGAGCCCGATGCTGGTAGAGTAAGGCATGGCTGGGACCTCCTATGGTCTGTGGTAAGCCGGACATTTCCCATGAACCGAGCCTAACCCACGCTGCGCCCCAAGAGGCCGTCATTCCCATGAGCGAGGTCCCAGCTCCTCGCTTCATATCGTCTAGGCCTGAGGAGCGTCATCGTTTCGAAACGCCCAATGTTCCTGAAGCCCCCCTGCTGCCCTCCTGGCGAACTGGGCCATCGAGTAGAGGCCCTCTTCTGCTCCATGCCATGCATGGATTCTCCTGTGCCACTGCGCTCCAAGATTCCCGCCGCCAGCCCAGTTCCAGAAGCCATGGTATCGAACTATGTGAATGCGCCCAAGAATACCGGCGGCTTGCTTGCCAACAACACGGGAGGCAGGAAGATGGCATTCATCTCGCGTGATGACTGCGCAACCTCAGCCGCATATGCCGCGATGAGCGACTGGTCAGACCGCGTCGTCGACGTGAACGGGCCGGAGCTCCTCACGATCGCGGACTATCTCGCCATTGCGTCAGACGTGACAAGCAGGAAGGTGACCTATCGCTACATCGACGACGAGGAGCAGTATGCCTTCTTCGATTCCATCAGCGTTCCGCGCACCACCGAGGACATGTGGGCAGATACCGCAAAGAACTTCCCGTTCTGCTCTGACGGCATGGTGAGCTTCGGCCGGGCCATCCGCCTGGGTCAGATGGCAGCCTTCACCGACGACTTCGAGAAGCTCGTCGGCAGGAAGCCGATGAGCGTCAGGGAGATCTTCGGGCACATGAACGAGCACCTCATCGGCACGCGCACATCGACCGAAGACTAGCTCCTGCATCCTGTGCCCTCCCTGCACCTGTTGGCGCCGCAGCCGGCAGGTCAGGCTTGGACATGCATCGCCAAGACAAGAGAGCGGAGAGGCATACAATGTCTCTCCGCTCCCATTCTGTCCTGCCCTTTGGCGCTGCGTCATACCGTGGTACAGGCGCTCTGGGGCATGGAGGTGCGCAGCCTGTAGCTTCTCCCCAGCTTGCTTATGAACAGCCTGCGCAGGACCGGCACATCGTCTTCGCGAATCGCAGACTTCGGAAGGACGACCATCTGGTCGGCGTCGCGGTAGATGATGAACTCGTCGGGAAGCTCGAAGATGGCAGACACGTTATGCCATTCGACCTTCTCCGAATCCGCATCTCCGGCAATGCGGAACTTCATCCAGTCCTCGCTGACAGAAACGGTCCGTTCGCGTTCCTGCAGGCCGCTGTCCCGATATTCGCGCCATCCACGTTCACATGAGAAGATCAGAAGAGGCATGGAGAGTAGCACCACGATATAGCAGATCTGCACGACATTGCTAAATTCCGCTCCGCCAAAAAGGTCCAAGCCAGCAAGGACGACGGCTCCTGCCCAAGCAGCGGCCACAAATCCCAGCTGCGCCCGCTTCCGCGCGAAGGCATTGAAATACAGGGCCTTCCGGAAGGTAGGAACATCGATCTTGAACTTGTACGTGTACTTCATGGTTGGCATCTCCACGCTGCTCTGGCTCTAGTACTGTCCGTACTTCGTCTTGACGAACACCTGCATTGCGGCGACATTCTCATCCGATATGGGAATATAGGTGCCGCCTGTGGCACGGATGCGCCAATAGATCTCTGCAACCATCTCAAGGACAGTCGAAACCTTGAATGCACCATCCATGTCAGCACCGATGCATACTGCCCCGTGGTTCCGGAGCAGACAGGCATTCGACTTCTGCCCCATCGCTGCTACTGCAGCATTTGCCAGATCGACCGTTCCCGGCAGGCAATAGTCCGCGCAGCGCACGGTATCCCCCAGCGCCTGTGCCGCTTCGTCATGAAGGTTGATCGGAATGTCCTCGCCCATCGACGAGAATACCGTCGAGAAGATGGGATGGGTGTGGACACAGGCCGAGATATCAGGGCGTGCATTGTACATGCCACGATGCAGATCGAGCTCGATGGAAGGACGACGATGGCCTTGAACCAGATTGCCATCGAGATCATATACATTGATATCGGAGTCCACTATCTCATGGTAGTTCATGCCACTGGGCGTGATATACATCAGGCCCGTCTCCCTGTCGCAGCAGCTGATGTTGCCCCAGGTTGCCACCGTAAGGCCGGAATCAATCATGCGGACGCCTGAGAGCCTTACAAGCTTCTTGAGCTCGGGCTTTACATCTTTAGATGAAGGCATAGAAATGAATCTCCCTCTTTGATGCCGTCGGACAGTCGCTATTCAGCGGCCACTGCCGGAACGCCGATCTGGTGGTTCACTGCAGAGTTCTCGATGAATGCATGGATGGAGTCCATGTTCTTGTGGACGAGGATGTAGCAGACAGCGTAGACGACAACCACGATTGCGATGATGACGGGGTTCTGGCTGAGGAACGCAAGGAAGATGATGGCTCCGACTGGCTGGCCGAGAATGACAAGAGAGGTAATCATGCCATACGAGCCCATATCGATGCCGGTAGAGACTGCCACCTGCGTGAATGCAGCGCCCGTCAGCGAGCAGCAATACAGGTCGATAATCATGAAGACCAGGCCGCCAATGAACGACTTGACGATGTTTCCGTTGGAACAGGCGACGAAGGGCTGGATGATATACGGGATAGCGACAAGGTCGAGCATGGGGAGCGTGAGGTTGCCCGGAAGGATGAATGCGACAAGAAGCGTGACCGGCATGAGCAGGATGCCGGTGATCAGCGTTGCAGCCTCGCCGTAGCCCGTAGCGTCATTGACTGCCAGATACCATTCGCGGTTGCTTGTCCCTGCCTTCTTCATCTTCTTCTTGCCGGCCTCGGTAATGGCCGAGAAAGAGCCCGCGAAGATGCCGGAAACCTTCGGGAAGACTGCCATGACTGCAGCTGTTGCAATGCCACATGTCGTGATTTCGCCCCAGGTAGAAAGCTCTCCCAGCTTATTGAAGTCGCCGATGATGCCAATCAGGATTCCGAGGAACAGGCCAAGGGTCATAGGCTCGCCGATGAAGCCAAGCTTCTGGCGGAGGGTCTGGGGGTCGGCATTGGTCTTGTAGAGGCCAAGCTTGTCGAGAAGAAGGTTCAGAGGAACTGCAATGATGCCGCAGGTTGCCGTGTGAAGAGATGCGATGGAGCAGTTGGGGTAGCCATAGTAGGTAGACCAGCGCTTGGCAATGATTTCAGTGCAGAGCAGCGTGTAGAGCTGCTGCACGACCATGCACGCCATTGCAAGCCAGAAATTGCCTGTAAGGACAAACAGGCAGGAACCCCATGCGAAGTACGAGTAGTTGTTCCAGAGGTCGCCCGCCTGGAAGATTGTTGTGTATTTCGCAAGATAGAGAATGACCTGCAGGGCGATTGCAACTGCAATGTAGATCATGCCGACCTGATAGGAATAGGCAATGATCGAAGTCGTCTGCCAGCCAAGGTCGACGATCGGGAGGTTGATGCCGACAGAATTGATCATGTTGTCGATGATAGGCTGCAGAATCGGGCTATAGGTGCCGATGACCAGAGAGAAGCCCTCAAGACCGACGCCAGCCGACAGGGCAGAGAAGAATGCCTTCTTGGGCTTTACGCCCATGGCAATAGCAATGATGAAGATGAATACAGGAACAAAGACTGCTGCCTTGAATGTGGTGAAGAACAGATTCAAGGCATTGAGAAATGCATCCATTCCTTCCCTTTCTGTCAAATCCAGACTTGCCGTCTGCAGGCCAGAGCCTACTTTCCTTCCTTGTGAAGCAGATCGAGCACCTGCTCCAGGAACTCCTCATCTCCCAGTCCCGTGATGAGGCCCATTGCAGAGAATGCAGGCACCCCATGCGCATCGCCGATGGGGCTCGAATTGGCGATGAAGTCATATTTCCCGCGCATCAGATATCCATCGAGCTCGGAGGGATTGCACTCGTCGGCTTCTGCGTCATAGCCCTCATCGGAGAGCATGTCGACGATCTTGTTGGCCATCATGTGGGAGGTGACCACGCCGGAACCGCATACTGACAGGAACTTCACTTTCTTGGACATGATTGCTTCCTTTCTTCCTTTTGCCGGCCCTTCCGGCAGCTTGACCCTAATTGACCTTCGGCGACAGCAGGCCATACAGCTCATCGGCATCCCTGGAGCTGCGAATCTTTACGAGCAGATCGCGATCCTGTATGACCCCCATGATTTTCTGCAGTGTCTCCAGCTGCTTGTCGGGGTCCTGGATGGCAAGCATGAAAACGACTTCAGGATGCAGCGTTATGTCTGCCGACCCCATCTGCCGGAATTCGACAGGATGTGCCAAGGTAGCTACCGCCATGGACGTTTCGATGACATTCGAGGCTGCACAGTGTGGGATGGCTATATCGAACGCAACAGCAGGGAGTCCTGTGGGATATACTGCCTCCCTATCAAGGATTGCTTGGGGGAAAGACGGCTTGACCAATCCCTCTTCCAGAAATTCACCAGCCAGCTTTCGAAGCAGGTCTTCCTGCGACGAAGCCTCGAGATTGACATTGACGAGCTCTTTCCTCAACAGCATTTCGAAATACCCCTCACCACGTTCGTTGTACGCATATGCAGAATGTGCGCTGCCTACGGAATCAGGTCTTCTCCGTTTTCCTTTTCCGGTCTGCCCTTTGGCATGGCTATGGCAGCAAGCCCCATCTCTTTCCGGATGCCGGCCAGCCCCGCCACCTGTTCCACATCAAGACCTCGTCCGCCACCGAGCAGACCCACCACGAAGCTGATATGTGCATAGTTTTCGAGCACTTCCATGCGGGAAAACGCTTCACCAAGCGTCGTCCCCCATGTCAGGGCACCATGGTTCGAGAGAAGCACTGCCCCATAGCCCTTCACGAACGGAGCGATGCCATCCGGCACATCGTATGTGCCAGGCTTTGCATACTTGGCAATAGGTACGGCTCCTATCTGGAGCATCGCTTCAGACAGAATCGGCTCATCCAGCGGGATGCCCGCAATTGCATAGGACGTTGCATAGATGGGATGTGCGTGGACGACCGCCATCACGCTATCGTCTTCTGTATAGACACGCAGGTGCATCTTCACTTCGCTGGAAGGCTTCGTGCCCTCCGCTTCGAGCACGTCGCCATCCAGATTCATCTTCACCATCATTTCCGGTGTCATGAATCCCTTGGAAACGCCCGTGGGCGTAACAATGATTTCCGTGCTGGAGATACGAACGGAAATGTTGCCATCGTTGGTCACGACATAGCCATGGTCATACATGCGCTTTCCTGTCTGAACAATTGCCTGGCGGGCCTCCTCCTCAGACATGAAGTTCTGTTTCACTGATATCATCTCCTCTCAAATCAACATTTTTCAACATAAACACTCAACACATTGGCAGATATTACGCGCTTAGCTTTAAGCTGTGTGAGCTTATTTTTGGTTTATTGCCCGATGTTGTTGTTTTTCCGGTAAACGGTGATTTTTGATAATGAATGGGGCAAGAACATGCGGAAGGGTCATCATTTATGCCCTAGCGTGATTCTTAGAACCTTCGAGCAGGTGAACAATGATTGGTGCGGTCAGACGTCAGAAAATCGCAGAAGTCGTTCGTGAAAAGAAGAGCGCTTCTGTAACGGAACTTGCCAAGACTTTTTCAGTGACAGACGAAACCATCCGTCGGGATCTCAAGGTCCTCGAATCCGAGGGGACTCTCAAGCGCTCCTATGGAGGCGCCTATGTCCAGACGGGCGTCGACAATCTGGTAGACGTCAATATTCGAACGACTGCCTACCGCGACAGCAAGGAGATCATCGCTGCCCGTTGCCTGCGCTTTGTCAGCAACGGGGACACCATCTTCCTGGACAATTCGACGACCTGCTTCTATATAGCAAAGCTTCTGCAGGACATGCGGATCACGGTGCTGACCAACAACCTGATGATCTTGAACCTGCTTGCAAAGTGTCCGAGCATCAAGCTCATCGGCATCGGCGGCAATTACTCCCCGACCGAGAAGGCCTTCTACGGACCCATTGCAAAGCTGACCATCCAGCGCTATTACGTCGACACGTCATTTCTTTCCAGCCGGTCCCTGTCCCTGAGCAGCGGTATCACCGATTCGACCGACCGCTGGAACGATGTCAGAAGGATCGTTCTCGAGCATTCGCAGCACACCTACTTTGTCGCAGATTATTCCAAATTCGACAACACGTCCTTCGTGCATCTCTGCGACTTCACGGAGGCAACAGGGATAATAACGGATCGGCCTCTGCGCAAAGAGTGGCATGAGAGTCTGGACAAGGCAGACTGCCTTCTGATTGATAGCGACAAGGATTGAGTATCGAGCCTTGTCCGTTCCCTGCAATTATGGCCGCCCACATAGCAGATCGTCTGTCCTTGGGACACAACCCCAAGAAGCGAAGGCCAGAGGCCCAGGGCCCTGGCCTTCGCTTCGTTTGAGCCCGATGGCCGCCCGGCCCGCGGCGTGCCCGCCAGACAGCCCTCCAGGCTGATTCCTGGACGAATCCTCATATTCCCTGACGCTCGGTCGATCCAAGCAGATGCCCGTCTGTCCCTGCCTGATGCATTCCACGATCGCAGCTCCGTTCAGGCCGACGGCAGACACACAGCAGGCCTCTGCCCAGAACTTTCTGTTCCCAGACCTGCATTTCAGACTGGCATGCCCGCTGGACATGGAAACCAGGCTCTTCCCTCTTCAGGCAACCCATTAAGCCCGGCACGCCGATCATGGATGGAATGGCCGCCAGCATATGCACGTGGCCCGGCGCGAGGCATCCCTCTATCATTTGGCTCTTCGCTGTTTCTGGTGGGCAGATGAGGCAGCGAGCTGGATCGATAGGTCCAGTTGGCCAAACCTGGGGAACATCATCGTCTTGAAGCGCTCAGTGTTGGTGGCCCTCGGTCGCCCTCCTGATGAACTGAATCATCGAGCCGAGACCCTCTTCTGCCCCATGCGTACATGGACCCTCCTGTGCCATCTGCACTCCAAGATTACCGCCATGAGCTGAAATAGCAGCCAGGGTGCATGCCATTGCTTCTGCGAGCAAGGACTTTGAGGCACGCCGCTTCATGCGGGGAGAGCCAGGCTAAAGAGCAGAATGCCTCCCGGCCTTGCCGGGAGGCATTCTGCATGTTTTCTGGCTTAGCGCTCTTCTTCGAAGAAGCCGAAGTAGTCGCGGGCATTTCTGTAGGAGATGTCCTCCACGATCCCGCCGAGCCATTCTTCGTCGGCAGGAATCCTTCCCTGCTCTGCCCATTGCCCGAGAAGGCGGCACAGGACACGCCGGAAGTACTCATGGCGAGGATACGACAGGAAGCTGCGCGAGTCGGTCAGCATGCCGCAGAAGTTGGCAAGCAGGCTCTCCTGGGCAAACACTTCGAGCTGCCTCGTTATCCCTGCGAAGGAATCGGAGAACCACCAGGCACATCCCAGCTGCATGCGCTGCCGCACGCCGCCCTGGAAGGACTGCATGAGGGTCGCAAGCCCCATCCACTGCGCCTCGTCGAGAGAATAGAGTATCGTGCGCGGAAGCGCAGAGCGCATCTGCGCTGCATCGAGAAGCGATGCCACCTCATGCACCAGGCCCGGCTGGTCTCCGACCGAATCGAAGCCGGCGTCAGGACCAAGCTCCTGGAAGCGGCGGGTATTCGCATTGCGGAAGACATTCATGTGGAGCTGGAGCGTCCAGCCATGGGACTCGTACTCCCCCATCAGGAAGAGCGTGAGTGCCGTGCGGTAGGCCTCTGCCTCCTGAGGAGAGACCGGCTCATGGGCAAGCGCCTTAGCGACGATGGCCGCGACCTCTTCCTCATCTGCCGCGACGAACCTGAAGCTGTTGAGTCCATGGTCAGCAAGACGGCCGCCCACCGTGTGGAACGCCTCCACGCGCTGCGCTGCTGCCTCCTTAAGGCTCTTCCAGTCCACGATCTCGATACCGGACGCTGCCGAGAGACGCTGCATATAGGACGCAAATCCTTCTGCCTCGATAGCGGAGAGGGCATCAGGACGGAAGGTCGGCAGCATCTTGAAGCCGGGGTCCCTCTCTTCGGCGAGCTTCCTGTGCCAGGAAAGATCGGATGCCGGATCGTCGGTCGTGCAGATGCAGCGCACGCCGAAGCGGCGGATGAGGCCGCGGGCAGAAAAGCCAGGCTCTGCAATGCGCTCGTTTGCGCGCCGCCAGATCTCGGGCGCATTCTTCTCCGTGATTGTGAGGTCTATCCCGAAGGCACGGCGCAGCTCCAGATGGCTCCACTCATAGAGCGGATTGCCTGGTGCCCGCCCGATCGTGCGGACATAGGCACAGAACTTCTCGTATGGCTCCCCGTCGCCGGTGATCAGGCGCTCCGGCACGCCCTCCGCACGCATCAGGCGCCACTTGTAATGGTCGCCTCCGCCATTGTCGAAGAGCCACAGCTGGGTCAGGTCCTTGAAGTGCACATCCTCGACGACCTGGGCCGGATCGAGATGGCAGTGGTAGTCGATGATGGGCTGGCCTTCTGCATGCCCATGGAAGAGCTTTCTGGCCCACTCGGTGTCGAGCAGGAAATCATCGTCCATGAACATGGAGATCATGCCTCCTTGGCAAGGGCGGCGTCCTTCTCGAGCGTCTCCCAGATGCCGTTGATGTAGGTGCAGCCAAGCGCCCTGTCATAGAGGCCATAGCCCGGACGCCCGGTCTCGCCCCAGATCATGCGGCCATGGTCGGGACGGATATAGCCGTCGAACCCGTTCTCGAAGAGCGCCCGGCACATGCGCCAGACATCGAGCGAGCCTTCGCGGGACAGGTGCGGCGCCTCGTAGAAGTCCTTGCTCTTTCCCGGCTCGAGATAGC
>OMVT01000056.1 GCA_900314535.1 uncultured Olsenella sp.
GCTCACGTCTGTCTTCCGATCTCTTCGATCGCAGTATCCGGTTTTCAAGGTTCGCCGCGCTGTCTGCGTCCCGCTCGGTGCGGGGTGCCTCAGCGCGAGAAGACACTTTACACGGCTCCCCTCCCCTGCAATGCGGGGAAAGTGGTGCTTCACAGAATGTTCACAAATGGCGAAAGGACGCCCGGTGCACCTGGCATCGCGCCCTTTGGATGGCTCGCATCCTCATCGGAGCTTGAATGGCTTCATTTCCTGCTGTTTCTCTGCTCCGTGGTCCAGGAATTCCTGGAACAAGATGGATTATATCCAGAGGCGCCGACAGGCTTTCATCCCCTCGGCAAACGTAACAGCGCCGCAAAACGCGGACCCCTTAGACTTGAACCATCAGGCAATGCACTTTCCGGAGGGCAGGCTATGGATACCATCTTCTCCTTCACGCTCCGCGGCACGAAAGCAGTCAACGAAGATGTCTTCGGCAGGGCAGGCAGCTATGCCTGGATGATCGACGGTGCGACCGATGTCTTCCCCGACCGCCATTTCGCGTCAAGCGACAGCCAGTTCCTTGCGCGTCTTGTCTCCTTCGAGCTCGCAACCCATGCAGATGAATTCCCGGCCCTTCCGGAAGACGATCCTGCCTCCCTCATGAAAGAGGCCCTCTCCTTCTGCAGCGAGCTGGCCGCAGAGCTTGACCCCACTATTGAGGAAGTCCCAGCCTATACACTCCCCTCCTTTGCTTTCATGCTCGTACAGGACAGATATGACGGCACAATCGAAGCAGCAGCCCTCTGCGACTGCCATCTCTTCATGGACACCGGCACACATTTCACCGACACACGCTTCACCTCAATCGTCGAGCGCAACAGGCGCGCAATCGCAGCGCTCGAGCATGACACGCCGAAAGCGCGGCGGAAGATCTTCCAGGACACCCGGAAGCTCATGAACCGGGAGGATGGCTACTGGGCAGGGACGCTCGACGGACAAGGCCTCGCCCATGTCGCGAGAGCGCGCATCAATGCCTCTGCCGGCACGAGGATCGCGCTTGCAAGCGACGGCTTTGTGGCAGCGCTCGAGCAGGAGGCGAAGGACAGCACCGATATCTTTGCCGCCATCCCGAAAGCGGCAGCGCACCTCGCGGCATCATGCAGTCAAAAAGATGCCTCTGAGCACCGCGATGATGCCTCTGTTCTTGTGGTCGAGATCTAGGAGCGTCCATGTTCATAGCCGCGCCGGAACACATGCGCTACGAGCTTCTGTCTTCGACCTTCTCCTCCGTCTTCACGCCGGAAGAAGAGACGATCCTCGCAGGCGAGATTGCCCAAGGGGCCTGGAACGGGAAGACCGTACGCCTCGAACGTCTCTTAAAAGAAGCCGATACGCTCACGCTCGGTCTGGCACCTTCGCGCTACTTCGACCTTCTGTCCACGAACCTGCTCGTGAGCCGCGATGTCTCAGGCTGGACGCCCGCGATGCAGACACTTGCTGCACGCCTGAAGCAGAAGGCCGCAGCTCTGAGCCTTGCAGAAGATCCGCTTCAGATCCTCTCCTGTCCTTTTCTGGCAAATGACCTCGCTGTGAGCGTGCTTGTGCATGACGGGAAGGGAAGGTGCCTTCTTGCAGAACGGTCAGGCGCTGTCTCAATCGCGCCAAGGACGTTCTCCGTCTCCGTGACAGGAGCGCTCGACGAGCGTGACCTGGAAGCAGAAGACCCCATCCGTTCCTGCGCTGCCCGCGAATGCGCAGAGGAGGTCGGAGCCACGATTCCTGAGGATGCCTTCCATCCGCTTGGCATCTTCATCGGCGAGCGCAAGCTCCAGCCCATAGCCCTCATCGAGGCAGCGCTTCCCTCATTCGAAAGCATCTCCCAGAACTTCGAGACAAGGCGCTTCCTCATGGTGCCGAAAGAGGAGCTGGACAGCTTCTGCGGGCTGCCCATGAGCGAGGCAGCCCGCTTCCAGCTCAATCTCTTCCTGAAGAGAGAAGCCTAGCCTTCGTCCTCGACGAGGAGCGGCACGAAGCAGTAGCGGCAGCAGTCGACAAGGCCACGGTCAGTAAGCCTCAGCTCCGGTATGCAGGCAAGCGACAGCAGCCCCATTGTCATGAATGGGCTCGGCATCGTGCATCCCATCTTCTTCCAGGCGCGCTCGATGCCCGCGACATCATGCGCGACGTCCTCGACAGGAGACGTGGACATGATGCCGAAAAGGGGAAGGTCGACCTTTCCCAATATCTTCCCATCCTGGACGGCTACCTCGCCACCGCCCGAAGCGATGAGCGTGCGTGCTGCGATGGCCATATCCTCGTCCGAGTCTCCGACGACGAGCAGGTTGTGCGCATCATGGGCCACGGTCTGGGCAAGCGCGCCGTGGATGCCGAAGCCTTTCGCGAAGGCGCAGGCATGACGTCCGCCTGCGTGGTGGCGGTCGAAGACGAAGGCCTTGAGGATATCCTGCGCAGGATCTGCCAGAAGCGCTCCGTCCCGCACGGGCACCGTGAGGTGCTCCTCTTTCGTCAGGGTCGAGCCTGCTGAGGAGGCGATGACGCGGACAAGGGCAGCTCCATCTGCAATCGCCGTGCCATCCGACCTCACGGCAGGGATGCGGAACGTCTCGGCCGAGATCTCGTCCGTGATATGCATCGTATGGAGGAACTTCTCGGGCCACGCATAGGGCTCGGGCGCAAAGAGCGCCTGTCCATCCCGTGCCACAAGATCGCCGTCGATGAAGACAAGGCGGGCATGGAAGTCTTTGAGGTCGTCGAGCACGACAATGTCTGCACACTTGCCCGGCGTCACAGAGCCCAGGTCTCCTGCAAGCCCGAAGCACTCGGCCACGTTGATCGTGACCATCTGGATGGCGGTGATGGGGTCGATCCCGAAGGAGACCGCCTTCCGAAGGATCCGGTCGAGATGTCCCTCCGAGACAAGCGTCTCGGGATGGGTGTCATCCGTCACGAGATTCACGAAGCGCGTGTCAATCTCGTTGTCCGTCACGGCATGCGCAAGCTCTTCGAGATTGTGCCAGGCAGAGCCTTCACGCAGCTGCGCATACTGCCCGAAGCGCAGCTTTGCCAGAGCATCTTCGCGCGTGACCGACTCATGGCAGCACGAGACGCCGGAAGCGATATAGGCCTCGAGGCCCCGGTCCGTATCCCCCATCGTGTAGTGGCCCGTGACGGTCTTTCCTGCCCTGAGTGTCTCCTCGATCTCTTCGAGCGGACCTTCTGCGCAGGAGAGCACCCCTGGATCGTTCATCATCTCGCCGAGGCCTGCCACCTCGTCGAGCCTCATCGCCTCATGGATGTCTGACGCGTCGATCGTGGCCCCCGTATCCTCGAAGCCCGGTACTGCCGGCACGCAGGAGCCGGGCGTCACATAGCATTTGAGGGGCACGCGCTTTGCGTCCTCCATGAGAGCAGAAAGCGCATCCATGCCGGCGACATTCATTGCCTCATGCGGGTCCCACATGATGGCAGAGGTGCCATGGGGCACGACCGCGCGTGCATACTCGGCGGGGCCGACCATAGCGGACTCCACATGGATATGGCCATCCATGAAGGAAGGGGCCACATAGGCACCGGCAAGGTCGAAGACCTTGGTCTTCTCCCCGATGCAGTGCTCTGCCGTATGCCCTTCTATCCCGATATAGGCGATGCGGCCTTGAGCGATCGCGATGTCGGCATCCTCTAGAAGCTCATGGGTCGTCACGCTCACGAGCGTGGCATGCCTCAAGACGATGTCAGCCGGCTCCTTGCCCTGCGCCACCCGGATGAGCGTGGCGTGGCACTCCCAGAGAGGATGCTTCGAGAAATGGTTCAGCATGGCAGGGCCCCTTTCCTGTGCGCATTTCCTCCAGTCTAGCCCCGCGCTCCGGCACTTCAAATACCCCAGCATGCAGACGGCACACCCGATACGGAAGAAGGCATGCAGGGAATGCCCCCACATGCCTTCCGATGAAGCGTCCTCCGTATTTCTGCCTACCAGGACAGAAGCTCGTATCCATCCTCGGTCACGACGAGCTGGACTTCCCACTGGGCGGAGTCGGAGCCATCCCGCGTGCGGACGATCCAGCCGTTGCTCCGGTCCGTGCGGATGCCCGGCTCGCCGGCGTTTACCATCGGCTCGATCGTGAAGCACATGCCCGGCACGAGGATGGGGCCGGTTCCTGGATCGGAGACGAAGCTCACGAACGGATCCTCGTGGAACTCCTTGCCGATACCGTGGCCACCGTATTCCTCTACGACCGTGAACCCTGCGTCGGTGCAGACCTTGTGCACGGCTGCACCCACATCGCCGAGATGCCCCCAGGGCTTCACGGCAGCAAGGCCTGCCTTCACCGACTCATGGCAGACATCGACCAGGCGCCTGCGCTCAGGCGAGGCCTCGCCGATGCAGAACATGCGGGAGGAGTCAGAGAAGTAGCCGCCCTTGATTGTGGACATGTCCACATTGATGATGTCACCATCCTGGAGCACGTCATCCTTGTTCGGGAAGCCGTGGCATACGACATCGTTGATGGAGGTGCAGACGCTATAGGGGTAGCCCTCGAAGTTGAGGTCAGCCGACACGGCGCCATGTGCCGAAAGATAGGACTCGACCCACTCGTTGATGTCCATCGTCGAGACGCCGGCACGGATATGCTCTCCCACATAGTCGAGCACGCCCATGTTCACGGCAGCAGAGGCCTTGATGCCCTCTATGTCCTTCGGCATCTTCAAAAGCGAGCGCGGCAGCACTTCTTCGCCGTCATCGTAGAGCCGCTCCATCTTCATGTCGGATGCTTCATGGCATTTCTTGTATTTCTTCCCGCTTCCGCACCAGCAGGGATCGTTCCTGCCCGGCACCGGCTCATGATCGAACATCGGGCTTCCTCCTTCAGTCACGCCATTTCATCAGCTCCACCATACTCCAAATGGGAACGGCGCAAGGCACGGCCTGCCCCCTCCCCTGAGGCTTCACTCCAAAAGCCTCAGTACCCAGAGGATGCAGGCGCCACCGAAGCCTCGAGACAGAAAGGAGCCCAGCCCTTTCGGGCCGGACTCCATATAGGCCGATTGCAAGCGGCTATCTAGGCCTTGGCTGCATCTTCGAGGTCTTGCGCATCCTTCCAGCGCTCCATCGCCTCTTCGACCGGCATGCCTGCTTCGATGGCGGCCTTGCGGGCGCCGTTCACGGCCTGGATCTCCTCCATCCTCTTGCCGGTCAGCGTGTAGCCCTTCATGGCGACAAGGGTGAGCACCCAGGCAACCATCGGGATGATGCAGAAGAGCACGATCGTGAGGCCCTTCATGCCCGGCACATAGGCCGTGGTGGTATCGGGCAGATGGCTGAGGCCGACTGCCAGAAGGGCGATGCCCACCACCGTGGTCGAAAGCGAGCTCACGAGCTTGTCCACGAACGAGAAGAGCGTGCCGATCACGCCCGGCGCATAGCTGCCCGAGCGGAACATCTCGTAGTCGGAGACATCGGCGATCATCGGGATGGCCATGTCTGCCGTCGAGTAGTAGGCGCCATAGCCCAGCCCATAGAGCACGATGAAGACGACCGTGTAGGCATTGAGCGTCAGGTGGAAGCCGCCCTCTGTCGAGAAGATGGAGAGCGCCAGCGCAGGATTGCCCGGCTGCCACAGCATGAGCAGCGCGCAGACGCCGAGGTACAGCACAAGCGCAAGCGACGTGAACGTGACAAGCGTCTTCTTCTGGCCCTGCTTCTGGGAAAGGCGGAGCCCGCCCAGGAAGAACGGGGCCGAGAACGCATAGCCCAGGACATACATCGGCAGGTAGAGGCCGTTGTAGTTGCCCATCATGCAGCTGTAGAGCAGGATGCCGACCGAGGTGTTCGTGGCGACGGCGAAGGCGAACTTCGTGCCGGAGGCAGCGACGATCAGGCGCCTGAGCTCATGGTTCTCGCGGAAGATCCGCACATAGTCGCGGACCTTGAGCTCGGGAGCATCCGCGCCGGTGCCGAGTCCCCAGAACTCGGGCCTGTCCTTGCCTGCGATGCCGATGACGGCAAGCGCCGTGAGGGCAGCGGAAAGGCAGATCACGAGCGGGATCACGATGTTGAAGAACTGCTCGGTCCTGAAGCCGACGACGCCGCCCACGAGCGATGCCACTGCCATCGTGACGCCCATGCCGACAAGGGAGGCGATGGTGTTGAAGAGCGTGAAGGTCGGGCGCTGCTTCGGGTCGTTCGTGAGGCAGGTCTGCCCCGCACGCGTGCAGGAGGTCTGGATCGAATAGCCGACCATAAGGAGGATGTAGAAGAACGTGTAGCCCACGTAGCGCACAGCGACATTGTCCGCCGGGATGAGCCTTGTGCCATAGAACAGGCAGAGGGACGAGACGATCATGACAAGGTTTCCGAGCACCATGAAGGGGCGGAACTTGCCGAAGCGGGTCTGGGTGCGGTCGATCAGCATGCCGACGACGGGGTCGATGAAGGCATCGAGCGCACGCGTCACCGTGACCATCGTCGTCGCGAAGGCCAGGAGCAGCCCGAGCACGCCTTCTGCGTAGTAGGCAATATAGTTCATGAGGAGGACGTAGTAGACGTTCGTCGCGCCATTGTTGAAGGGGAAGAGCACGAGCTGGTAGAGCTTGGCGCGGTTGAGCCCGTCTGCCCCTGTGCGCGTGCTGGCGGCGTCCGTGCGCCCGTCAGTCTTGCTTGCCTGTGGCATAGGATATCTCGCTTTCTTGTTCGGACAGATCGGATTGCGCATCAGGCGCTGCCGCCTGCACGGGAAGGATGCAGGCGGCAGCCAGATGCTAGGCGCGCTTTGCGTCAGGAGCGAAGGCCCTCACGACGAGGAGCACGGCAGCCGCAAGCAGAAGGGCAGCCGCTACCACGGTGGCCCTGAAGACGCTCCAGCCGACTGCATTGCCGGAGTTCCAGGTGAAGAGGCCGGAGATCAGCAGGATACGCGCTGCGAGCACATCGAGGGCGATGCGCGCCAGCAAAAACACGCTCACGCCCTGGGCGATGAAGGGCACGAAGAGCTGTGCCTTGCCCTTGAGCTGGACTGCCTTCGGCACGGCTGCGAGCAGGATCGCGCAGACGATGCCCAGAAGGACGAGCGGCAGATTGGCCAGCGCATAGTCGGCGCTGATCGTGCTCGAAAAGACAGCTGCAGCGGCACCTGCCACAGCCAGGATGAGGGCGACGGCTCCGATGTAGAAGCCTGCACCTTTCTTCTTGTTCATAGCAGCCATTGCTATTCCTCCTTGCCGGCGCCATCGCCGTCATCGGCTGCGCCCTTGGATGCGAGACGGGCCTGGGATGCGAGCGCGCCGATGGCAAGGATGCCGGATGCGGCAGCGAGCCCCAGATACGATCCTCTCCACCAGGTCATGCGCTTCTCGACCTTTGCCGTCGTGTTGTAGCGGTTCACGAGGTTGCTCTGTGCCAAGGCATAGAGCACGTTGTGTGCCGATTCCTTGACATGCTGCTGCAGGTTCGCATCATGCTCGACCGTTGCCATGCCTGCCTGGATCCCGTTTGCCTGGGTCCTGAACACCTGGTTGCCCTCGATCGTGGTGCCGGCGCTGTCGAAGCCGGAGATGCCACGGGTATCGTAGCAGCTGACGCCGGAATTGAGGACAGCGGCATAGAGGTCGGTATCGTCGTAGATGTCGGTGACGAAGTAGCCGTGCCCTCCCCATTCGTTTCTGAGGATGTCGGTCATGAGACCCTCGGAGCAGGTGCACTCGACGGCACCGATCTTGCTGAACGATGTCATCACGCCCTTGAGGCGGCGCGACGGATCGTCTGCAGCATACTTTGCTGCCTCGAATGCAATCTGGAACGCGCGCAGATCCCCTTCGCGTGCCTTCTGCTCGGTCATGTACGGAGCAACGCCGGAACGGTTCGATTCCTGGTCATTGAAGGCAAAGTGCTTCGGTGCGACCACGAGGCCGAAGTCCTCGGCACCGACCGCGAATTCCATGCCGCAGGTGCCGGTCAGCACCGGGTCTTCGGAATAGTACTCGCCGTTGCGGCCGTTGTAGGCATGGCGGTGGGTATTGAGGCCCGGACCCCAGAGGATCGGCAGGCCGACGAAGAGCGATTCCTCGCCGACGAGCTGGCCCTCCGCATACATGAGATCGGAATCGAACGATGCAGCGAGCAGCGTGGCTCCGCCCAGGACGCTTCCCTGCCATGCGGCATTGGGATCTTTCGGATCGATTGCCCAGGGGGAGTTGGCATCGACATTGGCTGTCAGCGATACCGCGAAGCCGATGCCCATGTTCTCGGTCATGTTCGCTTCGCAGAGCCCCAGAGACTTCACGCCTGGGATGGCAGGGCCGCCGAACGTCGCAAGGAAGAGCGCCTCCTTGAGAGACATCTTGTCAAGGGCATCGTTCCAGAGCGCATCGTCGTAGTCGAGTCCCGCAAGATCCCAGAACATCACGTCCGAGCTCTTGTCCCAGACGATGCCGGAAGTGTCGTCTGTGGTCTTGACCTCGTAGTAGTTGCCGTTCAGGTAGTCGATAAGCTGGGAGTCCGTGAGCGTGAGGTCGGAGTAGGAGTGCGGATAGGTCCCTGCCCAGTCTGCGCGGGAAAGATAGGTGACCTCACCCGGCTGGAAGTGGTTCCAGTCTGCATAGTCGAGATGGTTGCTCACTGCCACGCCCGTCTTCGTGACCGAGAACGCATCGGCAGGAAGGACGGCATCCGTGACATCGAGACGCCAGGCATGGGACGCATCTGCGCTTCCTGCGAGGCGTCCGGCATCGACGCCCGAAGCAGCAAGGACTGCATTCAGGGCATCGTGGGCGCCATTGCCAAAGGCGAACCAGTAGGTGCCCGGCTCGAAGACGAAGGAGCCCGTCGTGCCGTCCGCATTCGTCTTTGTCCCGTCATAGCTTGCAAGGTGCTCGAGATCGACCTCGACCGTCACGGTCTCATGGGCACCCGGCTGGATGAGGTCAGTCTTCGCGAAGCCCAGAAGCTCATATGACCCGAACCCCTGTCAAGCGGCAATGCGGTCGCGGAACAGGAGCTTCCGAGGCTTCCTGAGCTGCAATGGCTGTGGAATATTCGGC
>OMVT01000055.1 GCA_900314535.1 uncultured Olsenella sp.
GCTACAGGCTCACCAGGGCCGAGGCCGTCTCCAGGCCGCAGCCGCTCTGGAGCTGGTGGGAGGGTGCCGACGTGTCAACGGAGGTCTAACATAGGCTTTTCAAAACGGATGAACGGCATCTCATATATAGGCATCTACCTGCGGTGATGTAGCATCCGAATGACCCCTAGCGTGCATTGCTATGTTAGCCTTTGCGAACATAATCCGCTCAGGGTCCGCATTCTCCCTCTCGGCCCTGCAGCATCCCCGAAACCTTTGCGAAATACAGGCGATTCTCCGAACATTGAATTGTGCCGAAGACAAGGCACCGGGCACATCTTGCCCGCAAACTGGATCTTCGCCTTCAGGGCGAGTGCATGCGAGGGGAGAGAGATATGGCAGAGACTGCACCGGCAGAAGGGGGCATGAAGAAGGAGCTGACGCTCTTCAACTTCTTCACGATCGGCTTCGGCGCCATCATCGGAACCGGATGGGTGCTGCTGGTAGGCGACTGGATGGTTCTGGGCGGCGGCCCGATTCCGGCCATGATCGCATTCGCGATTGGTGCCGTGTTCCTCGTGCCGATCGGCATGTGCTTCGGCGAGCTGACGGCAGCCATCCCGATTTCCGGCGGCATCATCGAGTATGTGGACCGCACGTTCGGCCGCAAGCTCGGCTTCTTCACCGGCTGGATGCTTCTGCTCGGCAATGCACCGCTGTGCCCCTGGGAGGCAATCGCGATCTCCACGCTCCTGACGGACCGCTTCGCCGAGTTCCCGGCCCTTGCATGGCTGCGTTCCGTGAAGCTCTACACGATTCTCGGCGCCGATGTCTATCTCTGGCCGACCGTGATCGCGCTTGCAGCCGCCATCCTCGTGATCTACCTCAACTTCCACGGCGCTGGCGCCGCAGCGAAGCTCTCGAGCTTCCTCACGAAGGCGCTCCTTACCGGCATGGTCCTTGCCATGGTCATCTCGTTCATGACAGGAAGCCCGTCGAATGCCCTGCCGGTCTTCTCGCAGGTCACGGATGCAGCAGGTGGCCAGTCCACCCAGGCAACGAGCTTGCTCGGCGGCATCGTCGCGGTCCTTGTCATGACGCCCTTCTTCTATGCAGGATTCGACACGATCCCGCAGCAGGCCGAGGAAGCCTCCTCGAACCTCGACTGGAAGAAGTTCGGCCTCATCCCGGCCATCGCGCTTCTCGCTTCGGGTGCCTTCTATCTCGTCTGCATCTACTCCTTCGGCACCATCATCGACTGGCATGAGTTCGTGAAGTCCTCCGTGCCGGCACTCGCTGTCCTCGAGCGCATCAACATCTTCTTCTACATCGCGATGCTCATCATCGGCACGCTGGGACCGCTTGGCCCGATGAACTCCTTCTTCGGCGCCTCTGCCCGCCTCATGCTCGCCATGGGCCGCAAGAACATGATTCCGTCCTCCTTCGCAGAGCTCGATCCTGCGACCGGCGCCCCCAAGAAGGCCAACATCGTGATGGCGTGCCTCACGCTCATCGGTCCCTTCCTCGGCAGGAACATGCTCGTGCCGCTCACGAACGTCGCATCGCTCGGCTTCATCTTCGCCTGCACGATGGCAGGGTTCGCCTGCATGAAGCTCCGCAAGACCGAGCCCGACCTGCCGCGCCCCTACAAGGTCAATGGCGGCAAGCCCATCATCGGCTGCGCCATCGCCGCTGGCCTCATCATCATCGCCCTCATGGTCGTCCCCTTCAGCCCCGCTGCCCTCGACACGGTCGAGTGGATCATCACGGCCGCCTGGATCGTCATCGGCTTCATCATCCTCGCCGTCTTCGGCTCCAAGGCAGACCCTGCCAAGGCCAAGCACGCAGCGTAAGGCACTTTTTCCCACATCAGGCATGCAGCGCCTTTCAGGCGCAGACATGGCACAGACAAACGTCCTATCAGGAAGGTTTGGAGGAACTGCAATGGCAAAGTATGCAATCAAGGGTGGCAAGCTCGTCGATGGCACCGGCGCATCCCCAGTCGAGGACTCCCTCGTCCTGGTCGATGGCAAGAAGATCGCCTATGCCGGCGAGGCAACGGAGATTCCCGAAGGGTATGAGGTAATCGATGCCCAGGGCTGCACGGTCATGCCGGGCATCATCGACACCCACATCCACTTCTCGGGCAACCTGACCGACAACGACAACGACTGGGTCATCGAGACCGTCGCCCAGAAGCAGGCATGCGCTGTCAAGCAGGCATACGACGCCGTGACCCACGGCCTCACCACCGTCTGCGAGATCGGCCGCAACGGCATTGCCATCCGCGACCTCGTCAACATGGGCGTCATGAAGGGGCCCCGCATCTTCGCGACCGGCCTGGGCTTCTGCCGCACTGCAGGCCACGGCGACTGCCACCGTCTTCCGTTCGAGATGTCCAAGACCGGCCATCCTTGGGGCGACCAGGTAGACGGTCCGTGGGAGCTCCGCCATGCCATCCGCATGCGCCTTCGCGAGAACCCGGACGCCATCAAGATCTGGGCAACCGGCGGCGGCATCTGGCGCTGGGACTCCGGCCGTGCACAGCTCATGAGCACCGAGGAGATCAAGGCTGTCTGCGACGAGTGCGCAATGGTCGGCATCCCCGTGTGGTCGCACTCCTACAACTCGATCTCCGCAGCCTATGACTCCGTGCGCTTCGGTGCAGAGCAGCTGATCCACGGCTTCGAGCTCGACGACAAGACCATGGACCTCATGGCGGAGAAGGGCACCTTCTTCACGCCGACGGTCGGCTTCCTTCCGTCCTGGTACGCGACGTATCCTCCCGAGTGGACGCCCGAGCTCGACAAGTGGCCTGGCAAGAACAACGCCGAGAAGGGCATCGCCCGCTCCTACGCGAACCTCAACCGCGCCTACAAGCTCGGCGTCACGCTGACGGTCGGCTCCGACTCCTTCAGCTTCTCCACGCCGTACGGCTACACGACGCTCGATGAGGTGTACGCCTGGGTCGAGCATTGCGAGATCCCGAACATGGACGCCATCGTCGCAGCCACCCTCAATGGCGCCAAGATGGTCCATCATGAGGACGAGTTCGGCTCCGTCGAGGCCGGCAAGCTTGCCGACATCCTCGTCGTCCGTGGCGATCCTCTGAAGGAGATCCGCGACCTCTCGCCGGACAACATGGACTACATCCTCAAGGAAGGCGACATCATGATCAAGGGCGCCCTGTAAGGTGCCATCGCGCAGGCACGCCTGCGAACATATGAGTCTGACGACTTGGGGCCAGGCCTCCTCAGCTGAGGGGCCTGGCCTTTTCATGCCTCGCAAACCCCGGCTTGCCTCCATAGCTTCTGCATGCCCCTCGTGGCTGCCATTTCGTATTGGTTTCATTCTTTTTGCAAATGATTGAAGGAATTTCAGCCCCGTTAAGGCTCGTAGCTGCAGATGGTTACAAATGCCGGCTGCTGTCTCATGCGGGAGCATGCGGCAGCTACCATGCATCTCAGACAAATTGGAAAGTGCACAGGGAAGAGGGTAGCCGCTCATGTCTGACTTCATTCAGGTCAAGGGCCTGAACAAGTATTTCGGCGACTTGCATGTCCTGAAGGACGTGAACCTCTCCGTCAAGGAGGGAGAGAAGGTCGTCATCATCGGGCCTTCCGGTTCTGGCAAGTCGACGCTCATCCGCTGCATCGATTACCTCGAGGAGCCGACCTCCGGCGAGGTCTATATCGATGGGACGAAGCTCACGAAGAAGAACCATCTGCAGATGGCCCGCAAGTACTCCTCGATGGTGTTCCAGAGCTTCAACCTCTATCCGAACATGACGGTGCTGGGCAACCTCACGATTGCGCCGATCAAGCTCCAGAAGAAGAGCAAGGAGGAGGCCACCTCCACCGCGATGGCAGCGCTCAAGCGCGTCGGGCTGGCCCAGAAGGCCAATGAGTATCCCCAGAACCTCTCCGGCGGCCAGCAGCAGCGTGTCGCGATCGCCCGCGCCATGTGCACGAAGCAGCCGATCATCCTCTTCGACGAGCCGACCTCGGCCCTCGACCCCGAGATGGTCCAGGAGGTCCTCGACGTGATGATCGAGCTCGCGCAGGAGAAGATCACGATGCTCTGCGTGACGCACGAGATGGGATTCGCCCGTCAGGTCGCTGACCGCGTCGTCTTCATGGACGACGGACAGATTCTGGAGCAGGGGACCCCTGAGCACTTCTTCGAGCATCCGGAGAACCCCCGCTGCCAGGCATTCCTCGCAAAGATCCTGCGATAAGGGCGCAGGGCACGAAAAGCGCATTGGACGAGAAAGGACACATCATGAAGAACGTCTCCCGCCGCAATTTCCTGAAGCTCTGTGGCGTCTCCACCATGGGTATCGCCAGCCTGGGCCTGCTCGCCGGCTGCGGCTCCAGCTCTGATTCATCGGGCTCCAGCTCGAGCTCAAGCGACTCGAAGCTCCAGACCATCAAGGACCGCGGCAAGCTGAACTGCGGCGTCAAGAAGGACGTCCCGGGCTACGGCTACCTCGACCCGGCCACCAACACCTATGAGGGCCTCGAGATCGACCTGTGCTACCAGGTCGCCGCCAAGGTCTTCGACGTCTCCTACGACGATGCGAAGAGCCAGGACCTCGTCGCCTTCACCGACGTCACTCCGAAGACCCGTGGCCCCTTGATCGACAACGACCAGCTCGATATGATCTGCGCCACCTATACGATCACCGACGAGCGCAAGGAGAGCTGGGACTTCTCCGATCCGTACCGCACCGACTACATCGGCATCCTGATCAAGAAGGGGACGATGTCGACGATGGCGGACCTCGACAAGAAGATCATCGGCGTCGCCCAGGGTGCGACCACCAAGGATGCCATCACCAAGATGCTCTCCGACCAGGGCATCTCGGCGAAACCGACCTTCCAGGAGTTCCCGGACTATCCGTCCATCAAGAGCGCGCTTGATGCCGGCAACATCGATGCCTTCTCTGTCGACCGCTCGATCCTCGGCGGCTACATCGACGACACGACCGAGCTCCTCGATCCGGACATCAAGTTCGGCGAGCAGAAGTACGGCATCGCGACCAAGAAGGGCTGCGACTTCTCTGAGACCGTGAACGACGTGGTCAACGAGTGCCTGTCCAACGGCTGGCTCGACCAGGAAGTCTCCGATTGGAAGCTCCTGTAGGCCCATATCGGCACATTTGGCTGGACGGCGCCGGCTCTGTGTGGGCGCCGTCCTTGTTTTCAGCATGAAGGAGGAGAGGGATGCTTGACGGACTGTTCGATCCGTTGCGCTGGCAGCGCACGTTCCAGAACATGGACGGGTTCTGGCAGGGCTTCGGCTTCACGATCCAGGTATCCTTGGCAGGCCTTCTGGTTTCGCTTTTGCTGGGCATCCTGCTGGGTGTCTTCGCCACGACGCAATCGAAGGTACTGAGGGCAATCAACAGGGTATACGTCGAGTTCTTCCAGAACACGCCGCTGCCGGTGCAGGTGTTCTTCGCCTACATGGCAGGCCCCATGGTGCTGCAGGCGATTACGGGCGCTGCGACCCCAGTCAGGATCTCGTCGTTCACGCTTGGCGTGATGGGCGTCGGCCTCTATCATGCGGCCTATGTCTCCGAGGTCATCCGCACGGGCATCGAATCGGTGCCGCGGGGCCAGATGGAGGCTGCGCTCTCCCAGGGCTTCACGCGCGTCCAGGCCTACTGGTACGTGATCCTGCCCCAGACCATGCGCGTCATCCTGCCCCCGCTCTGCAACCAGGCGCTGAACCTCGTGAAGAACACCTCGGTCTTGGCCCTCATCGCCGGCGGTGACCTCATGTACAATGCCGACTCCTTCGTGTCCACCTATGGCTATCTCCAGGGCTACATCGTGGCCTGCGTGCTCTACTTCCTGATCTGCTTCCCGCTCGCTGCCCTGGTTCGCTACCTCGAGCACCGGAGCAAGCAGCCGCGCAAGCCCAAGAAGGGCCCCATCCCTGTCGAAGCGGAGGCGTAAGCGATGGAAATCTTCAATGCCACCAACCTCGGCTTCATCATGAACGGCTTCCTCAAGACCATCGAGATCTCGATCCTCGCGATCATCTGCTCGCTTCTGGTCGGCACGGTCCTTGGCATGGTCAAGCAGTACTGCACGGGCAAGCTCAAGGTCTTCTCGATTCTTGCGAGCATCTACATCGAGCTCTTCCGCTGCACCCCGAACCTCTTGTGGATTCTCTTCATCTACTTCACCGTCAAGGGCTCCGACATCTTCATCTCGGTCCTTGCCTTCACGATCTTCACCTCTGCCGTCATGGCAGAGATCGTGCGCGGCGGCTTCAACTCGATCCCCAAGAGCCAGTTCGAGGCGGCGAGGTCCCAGGGCTTCGGCTTCTTCCAGACCATGTGGTACATCGTCCTGCCGCAGACCTTCCGCACCATCATCCCAGCCCTCTTCAGCCAGTGCACGACCGTCGTGAAGGACTCCTCCTACCTCGCTGGCGTCAATGTGGCCGAGTTCATGTACTGCACGAAGGTCATCATGGCGACAACATCGAACCTGGGCCAGGTGCTGCTGCTCTACGGATTCGTGTTCCTGCTCTACTTCGCGCTGAACTTCAGCCTGTCTCTGGCCGTGCGCCACTACCAGCGTCGCCTGGTCGCAGCCTAGTCATCCCTGTTCAGCATTCGACAAGAAAAGGTGTCCAGCCATGGGAAAGGAAGCAATCCAGAAAGCGGAAGAGAAGGCCATCGAGGATCTCGAGCAGGAGAACAACCCGGTCGTGATCACGATCGCCCGCGACTTCGGCGCAGAAGGCCATGAGATCGGAAAGATGCTCTCGCAGGAGCTCGACCTGCCCTTCTACGACAACGAGATCCTCGTGCGCGCATCGGCCCGGGCAGGCGCCACGGTCGACGAGGTGGCTGCCTATGATGCGAAGCTTTCTGCCGAGCTCTCGGCATTCCTGCCGGACCGCATCGATGCCCGCTCGACGGCAGACAAGCTCTTCCGCCGCGTCTCCGACGTTATCCGCGACCTTGGCTCGAGCGAGTCCTGCATCATCGTGGGCCGGCTTGCCGACTACATCCTGAGGGACAACCCGAACCGCATCGCGGTCCTCATCACGGCCCCTGAGGAGCAGCGCATCGAGGTCGTCGCCCGCAAGCGCGCCATGGACCACAAGGAAGCCAAGAAGCTCGTGCGGCGCATGCAGAAAGGCCGCGAGCTCTACTATCACCGCTATTCTGCCGGCAAGTGCGAGATGCACGACAAGAAGGACCTCGTCCTGAACCGTGCGCGCTTCGACCGCCAGGAGTGCGTCGACCTGATTGCCTGCGCCTATCGCGGCAAGCTCCGCGAGATCGAAGCTCAGGCCAAGTAACACCGATATTGCGACAAGGAGTCTTTTCAGATGAATGCAGCCGAGGTACTGATCCGCTGCCTTGAGAACGAGGGTGTCCGCTACATATTCGGCATCCCCGGCGAAGAGAACCTGGAGGTCATGAAGGCCCTGCAGGGCCAGGACACGATCAAGTTCATCACGGTCCGCCACGAGCAGGGCGCTGCCTTCATGGCAGACATGGTGGGAAGGCTCACCGGCAAGGCAGGCATCTGCATCTCCACCTTGGGTCCGGGCGCAACGAACCTCGTCACCGGCGTCGCCGATGCCAACTCCGATGGCGCACCACTGATCGCAATCACCGCCCAGGTCGGCACCGAGCGCATGCATCTCACGAGCCACCAGTATCTGGATCTTGTCTCGATGTTCGAGCCGATCACGAAGCGGTCGAAGGAGATTGTCCGCCCCGACTCCGTGAACGAGATCGTCCGCATCGCCTTCAAATATGCCGAGTCGGAGAAGCCGGGCGCCAGCCACATCAACCTCCCCTGCGATGTGGCTGCCCAGCCTGTGCCCGATGGCCCGGCTCAGCTGCCCATCCGTCCCCAGGGGCGCGGCATCGAGCTGCCTGCGCTTGACTGCGTCGAGAAGGCAGCGGGCCTCATCTTCCAGGCAGAGCACCCCGTGATGCTCGTGGGGCATTCCGCCATCAGGAACAATGCCTCCTCGGCCCTGAGGTCCTTCTCGGAGGAGCTCGGCATCCCGGTCATCACCACCATGATGGCAAAGGGGGCCGTCTCCTGCGAGGACGAGAACTACGTCGGCACCATCGGCATCCCGGGCCGCGACTATGCGAACATCGCCCTCGAGAAGGCCGACCTCGTGATCGCTGTCGGCTACGATATCGTGGAATTCGCGCCGCGGCGCTGGAATGCCGACTCCGACCACAAGATCATCCACATCGATGCCCGCGCGACCCACGTGAACAAGCTCTATCAGCCCGATGTGGAGGTCGTGGGCGACATCTCGACCTCGCTGGCCCAGATCCGTGCCCGCTCGAGCAAGGTCCAGCATCTGGGCTGGGCGCTGCCGATCAGGCAGGCCCGCCTTGCGGAGGAGGCCTCCTTCGCCCAGGACGACGGGTTCCCAGTGAAGCCTGAGCGCATCCTCTATGAGGCCCGGCAGGCCTTGGGCAGGCAGGACATCCTGATCTCCGATGTCGGCGCCCACAAGATGTGGGTCGCCCGCGACTATCCCTGCTACGAGCCGAGGACCTGCATCATCTCCAATGGATTCGCGACGATGGGCATCGCGGTGCCCGGTGCCGTGGCGGCAAAGCTCATCTACCCCGAGCGGCGCGTGCTTGCGGTCACGGGCGATGGCGGGTTCATGATGAACAGCCAGGAGCTCGAGACGGCGGTCCGCATCGGCACGCCCTTCGTCACGATCATCCTGCACGATGATGCCTATGGCCTCATCCGCTGGAAAGAGGAGAACCGCTACCACGAGTCCTTCAACGTCTCCTTCGGCAACCCCGATTTCGTGAAGTACGCCGAGAGCTTCGGCTGCAAGGGCTACCGGATCGAGAAGGCGGCCGATCTGCATCCGGTCCTCGAGGAGGCCTTCTCCCAGAGCGTGCCTGCCATCATCGACTGCCCGGTCGACTATTCGGAGAACATGAAGCTCGCCGACCATCTGAAGGATCTGGACATCTGAGACATTGGACGAGATAGGGAACTGCCAGGAAGGAGGGGCGCACGCGCCCCTCCTTCCTGCTATTGGCTCTCTGTTCCATGCGGCGAGGCTCCCTCCCCTCCAGGATGGCAGCTGCCCAGGCCCCTGATGCGCGAGTGAGGGCGTCATGGCGCTCAGCTCCCGGCGGCCATCTGCGTCACTTCCCAGCGAACATCAGCACGCAGCAGCGAAGGCCAGGGACCCTGGCCGGTTTCCTGGAGCCATGCCCAGCCGGCTGGCCTTCCTGCAAGGGACTTCTGATGCAGCCTCATGACTGTCTTGGAGCTTTCTGGCCTGTCGCAAGGAGCCGCGCATTTCCCCAGCATTGGCGGGGGTGTCCCATTGAATGGATATTCTGTTGAGCTGTGTGCAAAAGCGCAGGTTGCACTCACTAGCATTTATTAAACGCAGATTGAATAGTCAACCAGAGTGCGGACGTTCGCGCTTCCTTGAGCTGCGGTAATGTGCATCGGTGAGCATCAGATGGCGAAGGACCCTTGCGGTCTTC
>OMVT01000054.1 GCA_900314535.1 uncultured Olsenella sp.
GCAATGTGCTAAAGGATATCATCCGCTCCGGGGCCGTGACCACCACAGCCTTAAGCCGCATTTATCGTCAGGAGGAGGGCAGCGATATCGTGATCAATGCCCATGGGATCCGCCGGGGAGAGTATATCGACCCCAATAAAAAAAGCCGGGATTTCCTCTTTCTCCGCTGCAACCACTGGGAGGAGGCCCAGGCGGCGGTGGTGAAACTGGTTTCCGAAAGCCTGCCGGTCAAAATCGAATCCCTTTCCGCCCTCCGCTCCGCCCTGGCGGCGGCCAAGGGCACGCACACGTGCCAGGAACTCAGCAGACTCGAATGGCTTTGTCAGATAGTCGTCCGCGCCTGCGTCGAGGCCCTCGACCTTGTCTTCCGTCGAGGTGCGTGCCGTCAGCATGAGGACAGGGGTGGAGTTCTTCTCATGGCGGAGATTGCGGAGCAGCTCGATGCCATCCATGCCCGGAAGCATGCGGTCAAGGACGATGAGGTCATAGAGTCCGCTTTCGGCATAGGTCAGGCCGCTCTGTCCGTCATAGGTTGCTTCGGCGTTGTAGCCGGCGTCGGTCAGTATGCGAACGATTGCATCGGCAAGCTTGCGCTCGTCTTCTATTACCAGTACATTCATGAGGCCATTCCTTCCTGCCGTGAGAGCAAGGCCATACGCTGTGGAACTTGTCGCGTATCGTACGTGGCCCAGCTTAAGCTATGCTTAACATCTTCCCCTCAGAGCCCTGAAAGCGTGAAATCGGCGCAAAGTCGCTGGCTGCTCCACAAAAACTGCACCTTGCATGCATGGCTGAGAGTCGTACAATTTACAGATGCTGTATAGAGCCAATGCGGCCCATCATCCCTACATTCTCAGAGGGCCGCGCGTCTAGAGGAGTTTTGCCTTGGCAGTTAAGATTCGCCTGGCCCGCCATGGTGCCAAGAAGCGTCCGTACTATCGTGTTGTCGTCGCTGACGGCCGCAGCCCGCGTGATGGCCGCCTGATCGAGGAGGTCGGCCGCTACAACCCGCTGACCAACCCGAAGACCATCGAGCTCGACCTCGAGAAGGTCGACGCTTGGATCGCCAAGGGCGCTCAGCCCTCCAGCGCAGTGTCTCACCTCATCGACATCGTGCGCACTGGCGCTCCTGCACCTGAGAAGAAGGCAAAGCTTTCGAAGAAGGCCGCTGCTAAGGCTGCAAAGGCTGAGTAGTCTCATGGCTGAGGAAATCGATCAGACCACGGACGAGACCGAGGCCGACGTCGAGATGCCCTCAGACAAGGTTGCGGACCTGGTGGAGTATATCGTCTGCGGACTCGTGGACGATCAGGATGCAGTCTCTCTCGATGTGACGGACTCCGAGTCCGGCACGCTCATCGAGGTCAGCTGCGCTGCTGCCGATGCAGGCCGTGTCATTGGCCGCAAGGGCCGCACCATCAAGGCAATCCGCACGCTTTCCCGTGCACTCGGTCAGCGTGTCGGTACGTCGGTAGAGGTAGAGGTGTTGGGCTAGGGCATGCCCGATTATCGCGTGATAGCCCGTGTCGTCAAAGCGCACGGGAAAAAGGGGGAGGTCGTGACGGTTCCCGTCCACGGCCTTCCCTCTCTTATGCATGAAGGGCTTTCTGTCTGTGTCGTGCCGCCCCGGCTCAAGGGGCCGCGCTGGCACAAGGTCCTTTCATGCGCATCGGATGGGCGCGGACAGCGCATAGCTCTGGACGGCGTAAGCGATCTTGGAGCTGCAGAGGCTCTGGTCGGCCGCTCCCTTCTCGTCTCCGTCGAAGATCTTCCTGACAATTTTGCCTTCATGGATCTCGACGCCCTCATCGGAAGGCATGTCGAAGATTCTGTATATGGCGACCTCGGCGAGATCGAGGAGATCCTGACAGGCCCTGCCAATGATGTATGGGTCGTGAGAGGGACTTCAGCCGGAGAGATCCTGCTTCCCGTCATACCTGATGTCGTGTCCGAGATACCGTCTTCGGGCAGCATCGAGGTGCATGTGCCGAAAGGCATGATTCCCGAGGAGGGGGACTAGTGCTCTTCGAAGCAATATCCGTCATCCCCGAAGTGTTCGAGCCCTATGTTGGCGCCTCCATCCTGGGGCGTGCCCGCAAGAAGGGCGTCTTCGATTTCTCTGCCTATGATCTGCGCACCTGGACGCATGACCGCCACCGCACGGTGGACGATGCTCCCTTCGGGGGCGGCCAGGGCATGCTCATGAAGCCGCAGCCCATCTTCGAGGCGGTGCGTGCCGTCTCCGAGATGCATGAGGAGAAGCCATATACGATCTTCTTCTCTCCCTGCGGAGAGACCTTCACGGAAGAGATTGCCCAGGAGCTCTCGGAACAGGACCGGATTCTTTTCGTCTGCGGACGCTATGAAGGCATGGACGAGCGCTGCTACACGCTGGCAGACAAGGTGCTCTCGATAGGCGACTATGTGCTTACCGGAGGAGAGCTTGCCTCCCTCGTTGTCATGGATGCCGTGGTGAGGCTCTTGCCGGGCGCCTTGGGAGACGAGAAGAGCGCACTCGACGAGTCGTTCTCTTATGGTCTTCTCGAATATGCCCAATTCACGCGTCCTGCATCATTCGAGGGCATGGATGTGCCCGATGTGCTCCTGTCCGGAGATCACGGCAAGGTAGATGCCTGGAGAAGGAGAAGCTCGCTCGAGCGTACGGCTGCCTGGCGGCCAGACCTTCTCGAGGATGCCGAACTAACGCCGGATGAGCAGCGCTTCATCGATGAAATCACCGAGAGGGGGAAGCGAGATGGCAGCACGCCATGCTGATACGGGCGAAGATGCCCCGAAACACAACGAATTCCTGGAATGGATCCTCGTCATTGCGATAGCGATCGGCTGCGCGCTGGCGTTCAGGACATTCGTTGCGGAAGTCTATGAGGTGCCATCGGGCTCGATGCTCGACACGATCCAGATCGGCGACAGGCTCATCGGAGAGAAGATCTCCTACCACTTCAGCTCTCCCAAGCAGGGAGACATCGTGACCTTCATCGATCCTGAGGATTCGAAGTCCACGCTCATCAAGCGCGTGATCGCCACGTCAGGCCAGACGGTAGAGTTCAAGGACGGCGTCGTCTATGTGGACGGCGAGGCGCTCGACGAGCCCTATACGGAAGGCAAGCCGACAGAACCTCTCGCGATGCAGTCTGCGAACGCAGGCTCCATAGAGTACCCTTATACCGTTCCTGAAGGCTGCGTCTGGGTGATGGGGGACAACAGGACCAATTCGCTCGACTCCCGCTACTTCGGTCCCATCGAGGTCAGCTCCATCACCTCGCATGGGCTATTCATCTTCTGGCCGCTATCGGATGCCGGCTCTCTGTAGCAGGCACGCACACATACGAAGGAGATATGTCATGGGCACCTCTGCGCTCACATTCCAGGACATGATCCTGGCACTCGAGCATTACTGGGCAGACAAGGGCTGCACCGTCATGCAGCCGTATGACTCCGAGGTAGGTGCAGGCACGTTCCATACGGCAACGCTTCTGCGCTCGCTCGGTCCGGACGCCTGGAGGACCTGCTATCCGCAGCCCTGCCGCCGCCCTGCCGACGGCCGCTACGGCGACAACCCGAACCGCATGCAGCACTACTACCAGTTCCAGGTCGTCCTGAAGCCCTGCCCTGAGGATTCGCAGGACCTCTATCTCGGCTCTCTTGCCGCCATCGGCCTCGATCCTGCCGAGCACGACGTGCGCTTCGTCGAGGACGACTGGGAGAGCCCGACGCTTGGCGCCTGGGGCCTTGGCTGGGAAGTCTGGATGGACGGCATGGAGGTCACGCAGTATACGTACTTCCAGCAGGTCGGCGGCATCGAGGTCGATCCTGTGCCTGTCGAGATCACCTACGGCCTCGAGCGCATTGCCATGTATGCCCAGGGCAAGAACTCCGTCTACGACATCGTCTGGAGCTATCTGCCGGATGGCACGCCGATGACCTACGGCGACGTGTTCCACGAGAACGAGGTCGAGTTCTCGGCCTACAACTTCGAGGTCGCCAACGTCGACATGATGAGGAACAAGTTCGATGACTACGAGCAGGAGTGCCACTCCTGCCTCGAGCGCGAGCTGCCTCTTCCTGCCTATGACTGCGTCATGAAGTGCTCGCATGCCTTCAATCTCCTCGATTCGCGTGGCGCCATCTCGGCGACGGAGCGCGCGAACTACATCCTGCGTGTCCGCACGCTCGCAAAGCTCTGCTGCGAGTCCTATCTCGAGCACGTAGCCAACCGCAACAAGGCACAGGAAGGCGAGGTGGCCTAGATGGCTGAAACGAAGGACTTTCTGCTGGAGATCGGCACCGAAGAGATGCCGAGCGCTCCGCTCATGAACGCACAGAAGCAGCTTGGCACGCTTGTCGCCAAGAGGCTTGACGCCGAGGGGCTCTCCCATGGGGAGGTCACGACGTTCTCGACGCCGAGGCGCCTGACGGTACAGGTGAAGGATGTCGCTACGGCGACCGAAGAGGTCCACGAGATCAAGCGTGGCCCCAATGCTGCCATCGCCTTCGGCAAGGACGGCAAGCCTTCGAAGGCTGCCCAGGGCTTTGCCCGCAAGTTCGGACTCGCAGCCGAGGACCTCGCCGTGCGCGAGGACAAGGACGGAAAGACCTATGTGTGGGCAGAGAAGTCCGTGCCGTCCCGCGCAGCCGAAGGCATCCTCTCGTCTCTTGGCCATGACACGATTGCCGGCCTCGAGTGGCCGAACTACCGCAGCCAGCGCTGGGGCTCTGAGCATGAGACGTTCGTGCGCCCGATCCGCTGGATCGTGGCACTTCTGGGCGACGAGGTCGTGCCGGTGACCTATGCCGGCGTCACGAGCGGCAACAAGACGCGCGGACACCGCGTGCTCGGCCCGGGCGAGCACGTCGTGAAGACGCCCGCAAACTACGAGAAGGTTCTCGAAGATGCCGGTGTCCTCGGCGAGAAGAGGCGTCGCGAGGCCATCCTCGAGGGCGTCCGCGAGGTCGAGGAAGAGCGCGGAGGCGCCCACGTGGACATGCCGAAGCGCACGTTCGACGAGGTCGTCAACCTCTGCGAGTGGCCGACCGTACTTGTCGGCAAGTTCGACGAGGAGTTCCTCCAGGTCCCGCATGAGATCATCTGCGAGTCCATGCTCACGAACCAGCGCTACTTCCCGATCTACGACAAGGACGGAGAGCTCACGCGCGAGTTCGTCGTCGTCTCGAACGCAGACCCCAAGGTCTCCGATACGGTCGTCGACGGCAACGAGCGCGTCGTGCGTGCACGCCTCGATGACGCGAAGTTCTTCTATGAGGAGGACCTGAAGCATCCGCTCGAGTACTACGTGGACAAGCTCGACAAGGTCGTCTTCCAGGAGAAGCTCGGCACCGTGCTCCAGAAGACGAAGCGCATGGTCAAGGTTGCAGGAGCAGTCGCCCGCGAGGCCGGCGCTAACGACGAGCAGGAGAAGAACGCAGAGCGTGCAGCCTACCTGGCCAAGGCAGACCTCGTGACGCAGGCTGTCGTCGAGTTCACGAGCCAGCAGGGCGTCATGGGCGGCTACTATGCGAAGGCATCCGGCGAGCCCGATGAGGTCGCAGAGGCAATCCGCGAGCAGTACCGTCCGCGCTTTGCAGGAGACGAGATTCCGTCCCATCTGGTCGGCCGCTGCGTCGCCATTGCAGACAAGCTCGATACCGTGTGCGGCATGTTCGCCATCGACGAGCCGCCGACAGGCTCTTCGGACCCGTTTGCACTGCGCAGGAGCGCCATCGGCATCATCGCCATGCTCCGCACGATGCCTCAGGTCTCGCTCTCTGCCATCATCGAGGCTTCGCTTGCTGCCTATGCCGAGCAGGGGCTCGAGTTCGATGAAGCAAAGGTCCAGGAGGCTGTCGAGCAGTTCTTCGCAGGACGTCTCGCTGCCATCGCAAAGGACGAGGGCATCGCGCCCGATACGATCGAGGCAGTCTCTGCCGTCGGCGTCATCGATCCGGACGAGTTCCTGAAGCGCGCACACGCTCTCGACGAGGCCCGCTCGGGCGAGCCTGAGCTCTTCGAGGACCTTGCCATCGCCTATGCACGTGCATCGCATCTGGCTGATGCAACGCTCGGCGAGGACGTGGATGAGTCGATCCTCACGGATCCCGAGAAGGACCTGCTTTCTGCCTGCAAGAATGGCAGGGAAGAGGTCGCAGCAGCGCTTGCGGCAAAGGACTATGCCGGCGCCCTTGCAGCGCTTGCAAAGCTCCGCGAGCCCATCGATGCCTTCTTCGACGACGTCCTTGTCATGGATCCGGACGAGGCCATCAAGAACAACCATCTGAGGCTTCTGAACAAGTTTGCGCAGACATTTGCCGATGTCGCCGATATCGGCTGCCTTTCGCGAAAGAAGTAGGGCATTTCGGCGGTGCAGCACTTGCACCGCCTGACATATCCTCTAATCTAGCATTGCACGTATTCGTTCGAATTCGAAGGAGGAATCGGGCATGGACACTCTTGAGCTCGATTACCAGCCCCCCAAGGCCAAGGTCCTTGTTGTCTCTGACTCTCTCGGAACCACCGCTTCTGCCGTCGTAGACGCTGCCGAGGCGCAGTTCGACAAGGATCTCGTCGACGTCGTCCGCCTGACCAGGGTTCGCACGATCGAAGAGGTCGAGAAGTTCCTGGACGAGCAGATGGAGTCCGACCGCCCGATGGCAGTGTTCCATACGATCGGCACCTCGGCGCTCCGCCGCGAGGTCCGCGATGCCTGCGAGTCGAGGGGCATCCCTTCGATCGACCTCATGGGTCCGGCCATCACGGTGCTGTCCGGCCTTACCGGTGTCGAGCCGTCCGAGGAGGTCGGCGCTCTGCGCAACCGCCAGTAATCAGAGCTAGCATGTCAGAATCACAACTTGTTAACGAAATCAAGTGTAAATCCGTTAACGGCTAAAAAACCATTCTGGCATAGCGCACTGCATTCCTTGGATATACTAAAAAACGTGATCAGTGGATGCCTGCCTCGGGTAACTGCGGCAGGCATCTTCTTGATAGACGGCAAGTACAAGTTGTTTAAGGAGTGCTATGGCTGAGAAGCATGTGTATCGCTTCGGCAAGGACGCCAACGGCAACAATGTGACCGAGGTCGCAGGCAAGACCGTTGACGAAGCGAAGTGGATTACGGGTGGCAAGGGTGCAAACCTTGCAGAGATGGCAAACATCGGTCTTCCTGTCCCTCCAGGATTCACGATTTCCTGCCAGACCTGCGTCGCCTACTCTGGTGCTGGCAACGTGTGGCCTGACGGCGTTCTCGACGAGATCGATGTCTACCGCAAGGATCTCGAGGAGCGCATGGGCAAGAAGCTCGGCGACAAGGAGGATCCTCTGCTTGTCTCCGTCCGTTCCGGTGCACCGTTCTCGATGCCGGGCATGATGGACACGGTCCTGAACCTCGGCCTCAACGATGATTCCGTCCAGGGCCTCATCAAGCAGACCCAGAACCCGCGCTTCGCATGGGACTCCTATCGTCGTTTCGTCCAGATGTTCTCTGACGTCGTCATGGGCGTGAATGGCCAGCTCTTCGAGGATGCCATCAACGCCAAGAAGGCCGAGAAGGGTGTCAAGCTCGACACCGAGCTCGACGCAGACGACCTCAAGGACCTCGTCGCAACCTTCAAGCAGATCTTCGCCGACAACGTCGACGCTAAGAAGTACCCCGAGGTTGCAGAGGGCGGCAAGGCTGTCTTCCCGTCCGATCCGTACCTGCAGCTCCGCCTTGCAGAGCAGGCAGTCTTCGGCTCCTGGAACACCCCGCGCGCAATCCTCTACCGCAAGCAGAACAAGATCCCCGACGATCTCGGCACGGCCGTGAACGTCCAGGTCATGGTCTTCGGCAACAAGGGCAACACCTCCGCAACCGGCGTCGCCTTCACGCGCAACCCTGCTGACGGCTCCAACGAGCGCTACGGCGACTTCCTCGTCAACGCTCAGGGCGAGGACGTCGTGGCTGGCATCCGCAACACCCAGCCGATCTCCGACCTTCCGAAGACCCCGGGCCTCGAGGAGGCAGGCAAGGAGCTCTACCACGTCTTCGAGATCCTCGAGGACCACTACGCAGACATGATGGACCTTGAGTTCACCATCGAGCAGGGCAAGCTCTGGATGCTTCAGACCCGTGTCGGCAAGCGTACTGCACTTTCCGCTCTCAAGGTCGCCATCCAGATGTATGAAGAGGGCCGCATCACCAAGGAGCAGGCTGTCATGCGCGTCGCTCCTGAGCAGCTCGACCAGCTTCTGCATCCGCAGTTCGACAAGTCCGCAAAGTACGATGTCCTCGCCAAGGGCCTCAACGCTTCCCCTGGTGCAGCAACCGGCGGCGTCGTCTTCTCCTCTGCCGATGCAGAGGCCTTCAAGGAGGCAGGCAAGCCCTGCATCCTCGTCCGCTGGGAGACCACGCCTGACGACCTCAAGGGCATGGTTGCAGCTGAGGGCATCCTGACGTCTCACGGCGGCAAGACCTCTCACGCAGCAGTCATCGCTCGTGGCATGGGCGCACCGTGCGTCTGCGGCGTCGAGGCACTGAACATCGATGCTCCTAACAAGATGGTCTCCGTCTCCGGCACCGATGTCGTGCTCCACGAGGGCGACGTCATCTCCATCGACGGCACGACCGGCGATGTCATCCTCGGCGAGGTTCCTCTGGTACGTCCGGAGCTTGGCGGCGACCTTGAGACCATCCTCGACTGGGCCGACGAGATCCGCAAGGATTCGGAGCGCGGCCGCGTCATCGGTGTCCGTGCAAACGCCGACAACCCGGCAGATGCACAGCTCTCTGCTGACAACGGCGCAGAGGGCATCGGTCTCGACCGTACCGAGCACATGTTCCTCGGCGATCGCAAGCAGCTCATCCAGAACTTCATCCTCGCAGAGGACGACGCCGTCAAGGCTGACTCCCTCGAGAAGCTCGGTGCTGCCCAGAAGGGTGACTTCCTCGGCATGTTCAAGGCCATGGACGGCAAGACCGTCATCGTTCGTCTCCTCGACCCGCCTCTGCACGAGTTCCTCGACAACCCGCGCGACCTTGAAGTCGAGATCACCAAGGAGGAGGATGCTGGCAAGGACTGCACCGAGAAGCGCCAGCTCCTGGCAAAGCTCGACTCCTTCCAGGAGGCCAACCCGATGCTCGGCCTTCGTGGCTGCCGTCTCGGCCTCGTCTATCCTGAGCTCAACGTAATGCAGGTCAAGGCAATCGCCTCTGCAGCAGCCGAGCTCATCAAGCAGGGCCTGAACCCGAAGCCGGAGATCATGATTCCGCTCGTCGGCTTCGAGCGCGAGATCGAGATCGTCCGTGGTGTCGTCGAGGAGAACGTCAAGAAGGTCGCCGACGAGTACGGCGTCGAGCTTGACATCCCCGTGGGCACGATGATCGAGCTTCCGCGTGCTGCCATCATGAGCGAGGACATCGCTCATCACGCAGACTTCTTCTCCTTCGGCACGAACGACCTCACGCAGACCTGCCTCGGCTTCTCTCGTGACGACGTCGAGTCCGCATTCATGCCGCTCTACCTCGAGAAGAAGATCGTCAAGACGAACCCGTTCGCAACGCTCGATCCGGGCGTCGCAAAGCTCGTCGAAATGGGCGTCAAGGGTGGCCACAAGGGCAACCCGAACATCGTCTGCGGCGTCTGCGGCGAGACCGGTGGCGATCCTGAGTCCATCCACATGTACTACGACCTCGGCCTCGACTACGTGTCCTGCTCGCCGTACCGCGTGCCTATCGCACGTCTTGCTGCGGCACAGGCAAAGATTGAGTCCAACGGCGGCGCAAAGACGCTTGCCAAGTAGGCTTATCGCCTGACTGATTGAAGGGAGGGACGCGCTGAGCGCCCCTCCCTTTGTGCTATCTTGGATTGTGCAGGTTATCTGCAGTCATGTTTCTGTTGTGGCGGAGCCAGACCTGCCGTATAATCACATCTTGTGTGTAAACCTATGTGTCGTTCGCAGGAGCGTCGGCACCTCTAGAGACAAGGAACGAATATGGACTACATCCGCGCTATCGAGCGTCAGCAGATCCGCGAAGACATTCCGCAGATCCTCGTCGGCGACAATGTGAAGGTTCACTACCGCATCAAGGAAGGCGACCGCGAGCGTATTCAGGTCTTCCAGGGCGACGTCATCCGCATGAGCGGTGCAGGCGCACGCGAGACCTTCACGGTCCGCAAGATCAGCTTCGGTATCGGCGTCGAGCGTACCTTCCCGGTGAACTCCCCGAAGATCGCCAAGCTCGAGGTTGTCCGTCACGGCGAGGTCAACCGCGCAAAGCTCTACTATCTGCGTGGCCTCACGGGTAAGAAAGCCCGCATCGCCGAGAAGCGTGCTGCTGCTCCTGCACAGGACTAAGCCCATCGCTTCTGCCGCAGACACAACGCTGCACCCGCAGACAAGACACTGCAAAGCCGCCTCGGAAGTTGTTCCGGGGCGGCTCTTTTTGGTGACAAAAGAGAACTTTAATGCCGCTTCTCATTATTTTTAGGTATTAAAAGTGCAAAAAAAAGCCAAAATATTTGTGCGGCTCATCGAAAGTGAGTATCTTCGCGCCGACGAAAGGGGCAAAAACGCCCTCCAGACAAAAGACTTACTCATACTCTACTCTAAACTCTAAATTCAAAGAACTATGGCTTACGTAATTGGCGAAGACTGTGTAGCATGCGGCACTTGCATCGATGAATGCCCCGTTGGCGCTATCTCCGAAGGCGATATCTACAGCATCAACCCCGACGAGTGCACGGAATGTGGCACTTGCGCTGATGCTTGCCCCTCCGGCGCTATCAGCCTGCCCTAAAAAGCACAGTCGTAACGACGAACAGCAAGGCCTCTGCACAACAGCGTGCGGAGGCCTTGCGCTTATAATATATAATAAGGTACGCGCGCGTGAGAAGAAGGGCTGCAATTGCAAATAAATCTTAAAAACGCGGT
>OMVT01000050.1 GCA_900314535.1 uncultured Olsenella sp.
CGCCAGGACGAGGACGGGTTCTTCTGGCTTGTGGACCGCAAGAAGGATGTCATCATCACCGGCGGCGAGAACCTCTATCCCGTGCAGATCGAGGATTTCATGGCAGCAGATCCGGATATCCAGGATGTGGCCGTGATCGGCCTTCCTGATGAGCGGCTGGGAGAGATTGCCTGCGCTGTCGTGGAGCTGAAGCCGGGCTCTCATGCAACGGAAGACGATATCAGCGAGTTCTGCCTTGGGCTCCCGCGCTACAAGCGGCCCCGCAAGATCATCTTCGCCGCCGTTCCGCGCAATGCGACCGGCAAGATCGAAAAGCCGCTTCTCAGAAAGCGCTATGGCGCGCAGGGGCTTGTAGACCACGAGAACCAGTCTTAGAGGGAAAAGACAGGAGAGGGATATATGGCAAAGCAGCTTCTTTCGGGCAACGAGGCAGCCGCCCAGGGCCTCTGGGAGGCAGGCGTCGCGGTAGGCTCTGGCTACCCCGGCACGCCTTCGACCGAGATGCTCGAGAACCTGGTCAAGAAGGATGGCCCCACCTGCGAGTGGGCGCCGAACGAGAAGGTAGCGCTCGAAGTCGCAATCGGTGCCTCCATGGGAGGCGTGCGCTCTGCCGCTGCCATGAAGCACGTAGGATTGAACGTCGCTGCAGACCCCTTCATGTCCGTCGCGAACACGGGCGTGAACGGCGGCCTCGTGCTCTTCGTGGCAGACGATCCTTCGTGCTACAGCTCCCAGAACGAGCAGGATTCGAGGAACTATGCAGCCTTCGCGCGCATACCCTGCCTCGATCCTTCGGACTCTGAGGAGATGTATGCCTTCGCAAAGGAGGCATTCGATCTCTCCGAGAGGTTCGATACGCCCGTGATGCTCCACGAAACGATGAGGATCGCCCATACCAGGACGATGGTCGAGGTCGAAGGCGAGCGCACAGAAGTTGCTCCCCGTGCCTATGAGTCCCACCCGGAGAAGTATGTCATGATGCCGGCCTTCGCCGTGAAGCGCCGTGCCGTGACAGATGAGCGCGAGGATGCGCTCACTGCCTGGGCGGAGAAGACAGACCTCAACCGCGTCGAGATGCGCAGCACCGATATCGGCATCGTCTGTGCCGGCGCCCTCTACAACCATGTGCGGGAGGCGCTGCCGGAAGCATCCACGCTGAAGCTCGGTGTCACCTGGCCGCTGCCGCCGAAGAAGCTTCATGACTTCGCGGCATCTGTGAAGAAGCTCTACGTCGTGGAAGAGACCTGCACCTACTTCGCAGACCACGTGAAGGCGCTGGGCATTTCTGTTTCCGTGCCGCCCATGGGTCCCTTGCCGCGTGGCGGCGAGGTTCTGCCTGCTCACATCAGGTGCGCCTTCGGTGTCGGCGAGCCGCCCCATCCGGCCCCTGCCCAGGGCCTTCCGGGACGTCCCCCTGCATTCTGCACGGGCTGTCCGCACCGCCTTGTGTACGTCGAGCTTCACAAGATGCATGCTATCGTCACGGGAGATATCGGCTGCTATACGCTCGGTGCCGTCGCTCCCTACAAGGCCGTCGATTCCGTCATCGATATGGGAGCTTCGCTCTCGATGGCGCACGGCATGGAGCTAGCACAGGCCGGGGAGCGCTCGAAGCGCCCGGTCGTCGGTGTCATCGGCGACTCCACCTTTGCGCACTCGGGCATCACAAGCCTCTTGGGCACGATCTACAACGGCGGCACCGGCACGCTCTGTATCCTCGACAACAGGACGACGGCCATGACGGGAGCACAGGGAAACCCGTGCAACGGCGTCACGCTCAAGGAGCAGGCAGCGGGCGTCTCTCCGCTCTCAGTGCCCGCGGGCAAGTACCTTGACATCGAGGCTCTCTGCCGCGCCATGGGAGCAGATGAGGTCGAGACCATCGATGCCCAGGATGCCGCAAGCATCAGGAAGGCACTGAGGACGGCCGTGAAGCACGAGGACAAGCTCTCCGTGCTCGTGTTCCGCTCTCCCTGCCGCCTTATCGACCGCTCCACGCACCCGCAGCCGCATATCGTCGACTGCCGCAAGTGCGGGACCTGCATCCAGATTGGCTGCCCTGCCCTTGGCAAGGCCGAGGATGGCTCTGCCGTCATCGATACAAACCAGTGCATCGGCTGCAGCCAGTGCATCCAGTCCTGCCCCTTCGGCTGCATCAAGGAAGGTGAGTAGCCATGCCGCACGCAACAGCATCCACCAAGAGCTCCTCGGTCGAGCTTACCGGGCATCAGGTAGAGCTCGAAGGCACCCGTACCGTCCTTCTGGTCGGTGTCGGCGGCCAGGGCACGATCCTGGCAGGAAATATCTTGGCCATGACAGCAGCAGAGGCTGGCCTCGACGTGAAGGTCTCTGAGATCCACGGTATGAGCCAGAGAGGCGGCTCCGTCTCCACGGTCATCCGCATGGGAAGCCATGTGGACTCGATGGTCGCAGATCCGGGCTGCGCTGATGCAATCGTCGCCTTCGAGGCGATAGAGGCACTCCGTGCCCAGCAGTACCTCAAGGAGGGCGGCACCATGATCGTGAACGACGAGACGATCGTGCCGGTCTCTGTTGCCATCGGCACCTTCAAGATGCCGGACGATGTGGAAGCAAGGCTTGATGCCCTGGGGGCCAAGAAGATCAATGCCGGTGCCATCGCACGAGCTGCAGGAAGCCCCAAGTCGACGAATGTCGTCCTTGTCGGTGCCCTCTCCACGACGCTTCCCTTCGACGAGGAAGCATGGGAGTCTGCCATCAGGCGCCGCGTGCCGCCCAAGACGATCGGGGCGAACATCGAAGCCTTCCGTCGCGGCCGTGCTGCCGTAGAGGGATAGCGCGAAATAGCCCATAGAAGCATCAAGAGGCCCAGTCCGGCATGTCCGGACTGGGCCTTGTCATGCCATGCATGATTGAAGATGTCTGTATATAAGAAGAGCCCGACGCATCGGGCTCTTCCGGGTGTGGGCCGAAGCTACACGCTGCAATTCGATGTTGCATCGTAGCATCCGTTAAGGCGAAAGGTTGCCAGATGCTACGTATAAATTTGAACAGTAATCTATCAGAAAACAAACAGGGTAAAATACCAGCAGAAATGTTGAAGTAAAAATCAAAAATAGACCCTTCTAAGGATCTGAAGTTTAGGGTATTATATAGATGGCGGCAGATATGCTGCTATCAAGCGCCGGGGGGAGTCCCCCGGCAATTTTTTTATATGGAGCTTTCCCTGGGAGGGATCTCTTCTGTGGGAGATTTGAGCGTATTCGTTGATGAATCGGGCACACAGGAAGGGATGACCGACTACTACGTCGTGACCTACGTCCTGCATGACCAATCTGATGACATTTACTCCGTCATAGCGGGCTACGAGCAGTCGCTTCGAGACAAGGGTCTTCCAGATATTCCCTTCCATGCGACTCCTCTCCTGCGTGCCCATGAAGGGTATGCCAACTACTCGATAGAGGATCGCAAGGGTTTTCTTGTCGCCTTCTCGCTTTTGGTAAGAAAGCTACCCATCCGCTACCGGTCCTTCGTCTATCGAAGCAGCGAGTTCGTCAATGAGGATAAGCTCCAATCACTCATACGACGGGATTTGGTGGATCTGCTAGTTGACCACTTGGATTACTTCCAGTCTTTCGAGCACGTGAAGATTTACTATGACCAAGGCCAGCATGCCGTGTCCCAGGCGCTCAAGTCTGCTTTTGACTACGCGCTTTCTAAAAGCGCTACCGTGCGTCGCGAGTCCGACTACCATCATTTCCGGCTCTCGCAGGTTGCCGATTACCTGTGCGCGATTGAGCTGACAGCTGAGAAGTACGAGCGCCACACAGCGACCATGACTGATGACAAGTTCTTCGGAGGAGCACGCTCATTCAAGAAGAACTGGCTCAAACAGGTCCGACATAAGCGGCTGTAGCAGGATTCCTGTGACCAGTGAAAAGGTTGCTGGATTTGGGCTTCTGGGATATGCGTTCTGGAGGCACTTGGATCATTGCCTTGTGCAGAAGATAGAGGTATCGCGATGCGGCGTGAACAACGGAGCCGCATAAGCAATAGACTGGATGTCTGTGACATTAAGCGGAGATTCAGCATTTCGCGACTCTCCGTGGCCAATGGCAGACCTGCGCGCCTTGTGCCGCGGCTGCCGGACATGCAGAAACAGGATCAGGAGCTTGGCAATGAGCGATTTCAGCAATGAACAGGACAGAACGCCGCATCATATGCGTCAGGATGCCCAGCCGTCCGGGGCAGAGCCTGCTCCGGCATCTGTTCCTTCGCCTGCGGTGTCCCCGCTTCCGGCGGATTCTGCTTCCGCGAAGCACTTCGGCCAGGCAGATGTAGAGCAGCTCACGCACCGCACGCATCCCAAGAGGCGGCTGCCTATAGCGGCACGTATCCTCCTTGTCCTGGCCGCTGTCGTCGCTGTTGCCGGCGTTGCCCTGGCAGTATGGGTAGGCCATATCAATTCTTCGATGGCGGTAGGAGGAGACGAGGGCAAGGCGCTTTCGCAGGCGCTCGAGGCTCCCAAGACCACGTCGGATCAGAAGCAGGCTCCGTTCTACATGGTGATCATCGGCTCTGACAGCCGCGACGGCGTCGCAGGATCTCGTTCGGACGTCACGATGCTTGCCCGCGTCGATCTCGAGCACACCACCGTCGACCTCATCTCCATCCCGCGCGACACTATGGTGAGCTCCCAGGATGGCACGGTCGAGAAGATCAATGCAGAGTACAACAACGGTCCTGCTGCCACGGTGGAGGCAGTCTCTGCCTTTGCAGGCGTGCCCATCACGCACTATATGGCCATGAACTTCGACGATCTGAGCGGCGTGATCGACAGCCTCGGCGGCATCACGGTCGATGTTCCCGAAGAGTTCACGTCGCGTGATGGCTACCACTTTGCCAAGGGCAAGCAGAAAATGAGCGGAGCCCAGGCGTTCAGCTACGTGCGCGACCGCTACAACGAGACTGGTGGGGATTTCGGCCGTGCACAGGCACAGCGCCAGGTGGTCGAGGCCATTGCCCACAAGGTGCTTGAGAGCAATGCCGCCCAGCTTCCGTCTGTCGTGGAAAGCCTCGCAGAGTCTGTCTCTACCGACCTCTCCGTCACGGATCTCGTAGGCTGGGCCACTGACATCAAGGGCTCCGGCATCAACCTCAAGGTCTATTCCGCCATCACGCCCAGCTACTCGTTCAGCCAGGATGGTGTCTCGTATGTGGGCACCATGTACGACGAGTGGCGTGCCATGATGCAGCGTGTGGATGCCGGCATGGATCCTAACGACACCTCCGCTACGATACCTGAAGCGCAGGCAAACGATGCCTCCCTCGGCGCTGCGACCAATGCTGCATCTCCCAGGGACTACGCAGCGCTTGCGGCAGGTGCAGGGCTTACGACTGACGATGTGGCGCAGTAGCGAATAGCTGGGGAAGGCCAGTGCCAGGCAGCGTCCTGGCTCTCCGGCCTGCTGCGTGGCACCGCAGGCACGCTGCGGCATATCCTTGAATTTGCTCCTGCTCTAGAGGGCGTGGCATGACCTGGCCTGACTACCAGATGCGTGCTGGCACTGCATAAGGCCTGTGACCTGTGGCTGCCATGCCAGGAGGCGTACCTCTCCTGTTCTGGCTGCTTCATGCGGAGCCTTTCCAGGAAGGCAAAGGCGCGGATAGCGCTGCCTTCTTGCCGCGCTCAGCGCTGCTTCAGGGGAAGCAGGATATCGATCGAGAAGCTTTCGCCCTCTGTCGCAGCGGTCGCTGTCCCGCCATGCCGCTTGACCAGGGACGAGAGCTGCTCTGCAGCTTCCTGGAGCGCTGCATCTGCCTCAGCTGTGCAGCTGCCCATGAGATGGATGGCGGCAAGGGAGCCATGGCGCTTTGCAGTGAGGCTCAGGACCTTCGTGTCTGTGACGGGAAGCGTATGTGCAGCATCTCTTCCTGCATCGATCATGAGGGAGAAGATGCCATAGACATCCTCATCGGGGATATGGCTGAACATGGACCCATCTGCCATGCAGGTGAGATCTATCCCTTCCTGCTGGCAGACGAGGCTCTTCTCTGTGAGGACGCAGTCAAGCGCGCAGCTTCCGGTATGGACCTGTGCGTCGTAGACGTTTATGTCGTGGATCACTTCCTGCGCAGCCGAGGCGCTCATGCCCACGCCTTCATCCTGCAGTGTCGCCATGACCTTGTGCCGGATATCGTGCATGCGGGCATTTATGGCCGCAACTGTGGCCGTGCTCTGGGCATACTGGCGGGAGCGCTCCTCGGAGAGCCTGCGTGCGGTCTCGAGCCCTGCTTCGAGACACAGCTTGTAGAGTGCCTGGTAGTCCGTATAGAGGACAAAGATGCAGATGGCCAGATGCGTCACGCGGAGCGAGAGCAGGAAGGGGACAGGGACCACTCCCATATGCCCCATGCCGCGGATCACCACATCGTTTGCAATGACCAGGAGGATGACCGCTGCCGTCATGCCCAGCATGCCGGAAGAGGATCTGTGGAGCGGCGGCTCGTCCTGGACCTGCCTGATGAAGAGGACGTAGGCAAGGGCAAGGATGAGGGCTTCGGCAATGAGGGTGAAGGCTGCCTCGCCCCAGATGGGGGCTACATGCATGCCAAGAGACTCTGCTGCAATGCGGCAGGTCTCTTCTGCTCCCGAAGAGAGGTTCTGGATCGTATAGCCTGCCGTCACGGCAAAAAGCGCATTCCAGGCAGAGGTGTCGAAGCAGAAGAGGACCGCTGCTGCAAAGGCAGGGATGAGGAGCGCGTAGGCAATGAGGTTCAGGACATAGGGCTCCATGCTGCCGGCAGGGGCAGAGGAGGTCCAGATCCAGACGCCTATGAGACCGGTACATCCAAGGGCAAGAAGGCAGATGGCAGCTGCAAGACGCCAGGCGAAGCCGTGCTTCTTCGGCTGATGACAGCAGATGAGCCAGATCGGAAGGCCGAACTCCACCAGATGGTCCGCCACAGCAAGCGCGGCAGCCAGGATGTCCAGGAAGGAGACGCTCACAGGCAGCCTCCGAGATAGTGGGCAAGGGCTTGCAGGCAGCTCTTCTTGTGTCCGCGGCTCATATAGACAGCTCTGCCATCTGAAAGCTCGATCTTCGAGCCTTCCATGCCTGTGGCATGGGCCATGTTGATGATGCAGCCAGAAGAGATCTGAAGGAAGGGCGGCGAGGGGAGCTCGGATGCTGCCTCGCGCAGAGCCTTCCTTGCCAGGAGCTCCGATCCGTCCGCGAGACAGTAGGCAATATCGTGCCCTCGGGTCTCCACGAGGATGAGGTCCCGTGCCTGCACGGCATGGAGCCCCTGCTTGGCCTGGATGCAGATGGTGTGCTCGCTCCGCGCTTCCATTGCTTTCACGGCGCGATCCATCCGGAGCGTCAAGGCTGCATAGTCCACGGGCTTCACGATGAAATCGAGGGCAGACACGGCATAGCCTTCCACCGCATACTGTGCCAGATTCGTCACGAAGATGATCGGCACATCGAGGCCTTCTGCCCTGAGTGCCTTGGCGGCATCCATGCCACCGATCTGGGGAAGCTCGATATCGAGGAAGATGAGGTCTGCCGCAGCTGCCTCCTCGGAAATATCGAAAGCGCTTTCCAGCCGGCTGATCCTGAATGGGTCCTTGTGCTCTTCCCCATAGCGTTCGAGGAGCGTTTCCAGGCGTGCGGCAGCCCTGCTGTCATCTTCTACGATGAGGATGCGGTACACGGCTGTCTCCTCCTGCAATCCCAGCATGCCAGATGGCTCCCGATTTTCCCAAAGGAGAGACAGGTTCTGCCAGATTGGCTGGTCCATTCCCTCTCTCAGATATCGTTCAGCATAGCAAAGCTGGCATGAAAAGGGGCCTGGCAGCCCCGTGTGTGCATGCTGGCAGACGGGGAGAGGAGAGCAATGAAGAAGAGGGAAGAGGGAAAGCGGGGACGTCTCAGGATGAGCAACCGGAAGTTCCGGACACTCCTGATTATCCCGATAGCGCTTGTCTGCATCTTTGCCATCATCGCGACGGCGGCAAGCCAGATCATGTCCTCGACGCTCGATACCTATCTCGGATCGGGCACAACAAGCATCCAGAAGGCAGATGACACCAAGGACTGGGATGCCGACTACTACGATGCAGATGGCATCGATGCAGAAGAGGCTAAGGATGATGCCTACAAGGTAGCGGCACAGGTCCAGGATGAAGGCACGGTCCTTCTCAAGAACGATGGATCGCTGCCGCTTGCCAAGGGTTCTGTGGTCATGCCGTTCGGCGATGCCTATCTCAATCCTGTCTATGGACAGAATGCATCGGGCGGCTCTGCCAAGTGGGTGAAGGATCCGGTGACGCCGGAAGAGGGCCTTTCTGCCTTCACGATCGACAATTCTGCTGTCGATGCAATGAAGGCGGCAGGAGAGCCCGAAGCGCTCGAAGAGGCGCCAGGGACGCTGGCTGCCGGCAAGGCGGGGTCTGCTCTCGGCGGCGACTGCCGCATCTATGAGTACGATCCTTCGATCTATGACGGGATAGAAGAGAACAAGGATGCCACGGGTATCGTCTTCATCACCCGCTCCGGCCAGGAGGGCCAGGACCAGAAGTACGATGCCTACTCTGATGGCACGCCGCACTATCTGGCGCTCTCCCAGAACGAGCGTGGCACGATTGCCGCAGCGAAGGCCAAGTGCGGACACGTCGTGGTCGTGCTCGTGAGCTCGGCGCCGCTTGAGGTCGGCGACCTCATGTCCGGCGACCTCGCGGTGGATGGCCTCATCTGGTATGGACACCCCGGCGAGCGCGGCTTCTCTGAGCTCTCCGATATCCTCGACGGCGATGTGAATCCCTCGGGTCGCACGGTCGATACGTGGTCTTCCGACTTCACGAAGGACCCGAGCTATGCCAATATCGGCGTCCACACCTACTCGAACCTCACGGCGCAGTCTGGCAGCATGACAGACGGCGGAGAGATCCAGCGCACGTACAACGAGTACCAGGAAGGCGTCTACATGGGCTACCGCTACTACGAGACGGCGGCAGAGGTGGATCCCTCCTTCGACTACAGCCAGGCAGTCGTGTTCCCGTTCGGCTATGGCCTGTCGTATACAAGCTTCAATGAGGAGCTCGAATCGGTCTCTCTCGATGCTGGCACCGTGACGGCGAAGGTCCGCATCACGAATACGGGATCTGTGGCTGGCAAGGACGTGGCCGAGCTCTATACGAGCTCGCCCTACACGGAGCTGGATAAAGAGGCAAAGATCGAAAAGCCGGCAGCAGAGCTCCGCGCCTTCGCGAAGTCGAAGCTCTTGGACCCGGGCGAGAGCCAGGAGCTCACGCTCACGTTCTCCGAGGAAGATCTTGCTTCCTATTGCTACACGCATGAGAACCCTGATGGAACGACGGGCTGCTATGTCCTCGAGGCGGGCACTTACGACGTGAGCCTGCGCTCCAACAGCCACGATGTGGTGGCGTCTCAGCCTATCGAGGTTGCCGATACGACGTGGTATGACGGATCGGACGCGGCACATATCCGCACTGCAGAGAAGGCGGCACAGTCTGAGCTCGACGAGGATGGCAACCCCATCATCGACAACTCCAATACCTACACCGCTGCCACGAACAGGTTCCAGCAGAGCTCTGACTACATGAACACGGACTCCCATATCCTCTCAAGGAGCAATTGGGCAGGCACGCAGCCTGAGAGCACAGACGGCAAGGAGATCTCACCTCAGTTCACGGAGAGGCAGGACCTCTTCACGACATTCGATCCTCTGACTGACCCCGAGTACGGCGATGTGGAAGGCTCCAAGGTCTATGCCGCAGAGCAGCCGACCTCCGGTGCCAAGAACGGCCTTACCGTGAGCGATATGCGTGGTCTCGACTACGACGACCCGAAATGGGACGAGCTGCTGGATCAGATTGACTGGAACGCAGACAAGAAGGACATCATCAGGAACTTCTCCGGTGATGCCTATATAACGGCTCCGATCTCTTCCATCGGCCTTCCGAAGACCGTGGACGAGGATGGTGCCAATGGCCTCAAGGTCCAGGGCAATGACGCAGGATACGACATGACCAAGAGCTCGAGCTTCGGCTTCGCACCGCTCATGAGCTCCACGTGGAACAGGGATCTCCTCTATGAGGTTGGCTCTGCCTTCGGACGCGAGTCTCTGGCCCACGGCATCAACGGCTGGTATGCGCCTGCCGTGAACCTCCACAGGTCTCCCTTCTCTGGTCGAGTATTTGAGTACTACTCCGAAGATCCGCTCCTTTCCGGCAAGATGGCAGCATCTGTCATCAGCGGTGCCGGCGACCAGGGAATGTACTGCTACCTCAAGCACTATGCCATGAACGATACGGAGTCCGGACGCTCGCAGCTCATCTGCACCTGGGCAGACGAGCAGACGATGCGTGAGCTCTATCTCAAGCCCTTCGAGATCGCGCTTGAAGAAAGCCGCATGACCGTCAAGTATTCAGGCGATAACGGCGAGATGAAGTCCCGTGTCATGAGGGCAGGGACGGCAGTCATGGCAACACAGACGTGCGTGGGAACGCAGCTCGGACACGCGAATGCAGCGCTTCTCCAGGATGTGCTGCGCGATGAATGGGGATTTGAAGGCATGGTGATCTCCGACTACTGGGTGTGGACCGGAGACAACCTGCGCGACCTCTGCGTGAGGACCGGCTGCGATACCTACCTCAGCATGAACATGCCCATCATGTGGAGTATCAGCGACTATGACTCTGCTACCTCGAGGGCATGCATGAGGAAGGCAGTACATAACATCGCGTATGCCGTGGCCAACTCCAATGCGATGGAAGGCATGGCGCCAGGAGCGGTGCAGAAGATTGGCACCTCTCCCTGGGTCTGGCTCATCGTGGGAGTCGATGCCATAGCCATCGTCTTCCTTGCGGGCGGCATCTACCTCATGAGGAGAAGGGCAAAGGCAGAGCTTGCCAATCCTTCTGCCTATCGTCGCGGCAAGCGTGCTGAGAAAAAGCTCCAGAAGAAGCTTGCCAAGATGCAGAAAAGTGAGGATGGAGAGCCCAAGAAGCAGTAGTCCCATCTACTCCACTGAGTAGTCCACCAACTACTTCCCCTTCATATGCGGCCTGGCCAGAAAACTATCTGGCCAGGCCGCTAGTTTATATGCCTGTAAGCGTAGCGACACGTGAGCCAAAGACATGGCGGGCTGTCAGGGAGATGACAATGCGCCTAGAACTACGAATCGATATATGAATAGCTGAGTCCAGCTGTTTCATTGATTGTTTCAGCCAATAGATCTTGCAGGTCGAGTGCCGTACCTATAGGGCAAATAGATATAAGCTCTTTGCCGCTAGGCGTAAACATTGCATTGCCAAAATCAATGTGCGTGGTAGATTCTGAGGCATTGCGGATATCGATTCTGCCACCTGCAATGTAAAGTGAGCAAACATTATCCTTTTGGAGAGTGAAGGTTGTCCAATTGTTTGTATCGATCAATCCGAGTGCTGCTAGGAGATTTCTTTGATCGATTGATAAAGCCTCATGGTTGTATGACCAGCCGTCGGTATTTGATTTGATCAACACAGGAATTAGCTTTGGACGTTGTTGAACTGCGACGGTATAGGAGGCAAGCGTCTCAAACGCTTCTGCATCTTCTCTGGACATGCTTTGCAGCACAGATAACGTTCGTTTAGAGAACGAACCAGGCTTATGTAATTCGCCATTCAGCAATGAGGCCCAGAGGGAGCGAACCTTGTCATCATATGCCCCTGCGCTTCCCTTTATGAATTGGTCTTCGAATTCGGTGCTCAAATTGTCTGGATCGGCATTGGGATCTGCATTGTTCGCGGCCATGGAGAGAACAGCTGTGATGTTGTCTGCTTCTGGCGGAGTTAACGTGTAGCCACATGCCAACGCAAATGCCTGTCTGTCAGTTAGCGAGGGCATCGTTTGCCGATAAAGATTAAAGGCATCGCATATTGAGGATGCTCTTGCCGAACGCGCTTCAGCAAGATCGTTCTCATATTTGGACGGATTGATTGCCCTGCGGGTTTGTGCCAGGAAGTTAGGTACGAGCGCTTGTCGACCAGTCAGATTCCCCGCTTTCCACTCTTCAGTGGAAGGGCCAGAAAAATTGAACATGCTGCCAAATTTGACGAGGTTGGCTTCTGCCGAAAATTTGGATGAAGCACCGATGTCCATATGATCTCCTTGTATAAGCTCTGGGGTCTACTAGAATGGCACGGCGAATTCTCGAGAGAGAATTGTGCTGTCACGTCACTCTGTCGATTCCGTTTCTGGAATGCTATACATCTGCCGGATAAAGTACCGATCGGTGGCTCTGTAGTGTGATTCATCTAGTGCATGCAGTATCTCGTTGGGTGCCATGCCAATCGAATGCATTGCTGCGGCGTAGTCTAGGAGCTGAACGGCTTTCATATGCCAATAGAGCTCGTCGTGTACAAGAGTCTGCTTAGAGCGGTAGTGTCGGCAATGTTGGTGTAATGGCCCTTCCTGTCTGGCACGAGGAGGCCGTCCTGGATCCGGAATCGCTGCCGCTATCCTATGCCGACTCCATCCCGTCCGCAAGCTCGAGGCTCGCCTCTATCGCCTTGCGCGCGGTCTCCCTGAGCTCTGCCAGCCTCTCTGGCGTGGGAGGCAGGGATGGCTTCCTCTCCTTCGAGAGCTCTGCCATCCTCTCCTCCGAGAAGTAGCGCTTGTCGGCCCAGATCTCGTCCTGCTCTGCAAGGACGGCGCCTGCGAGCCTCA
>OMVT01000021.1 GCA_900314535.1 uncultured Olsenella sp.
GCCGGACATTTCCCATGAACCGAGCCTAACCCACGCTGCGCCCCAAGAGGCCGTCATTCCCATGAGCGAGGTCCCAGCTCCTCGCTTCATATCGTCTAGCAGGTTCCCAACCGATGAAAGCAAGGTGGCAGGATGCGCGTCCTCTATATTGTTCTCGGCCTTCTCTTCTTGGCGCTCGGCACAGTGGGCATTGTCTTGCCGCTCCTGCCGACGGTGCCCTTCTATCTTCTGGCAGCGTTCTTCCTGGGCAAGGGCTCACGCAAGCTTGATGCCTGGTTCAAGGGTACGGACTTCTATCAAGCGCATGTAAAGCCGCTGCAGGAAGGGAAGGGCATGACCGTCAGGGCGAAGGCAAAGGCCTTCGGCACAGTGACGCTCTTTCTGGGACTGGGCTTCATCTTCATGTCAGCAATCCTGTGGGGCAGGGCGATTCTCGTCGCAGTCTGGATCTTCCACATCTGGCTCTTCTGGGCAAAGATCCCGACGGCTGCAGATGAGGCAGATGCAGAGGAGGCTGAGGCAGAATGAGACGGAGCGATGAGGAGACAGAGCGCAAGCGTGCCCGCGAGTCCCGTGTCGTGCATGAGATGATTGCGCTCTACTGTCGTGGAATTCATCACACGGCCAAAGGCAGCCTCTGCCCCGAGTGCGAGGCGCTCGATGCCTATGCGCAGAAGCGCATCGCGCGCTGTCCATTCATGAGTACAAAGACGTTCTGTTCCGTGTGCTCGGTGCATTGCTATGCGCCCAAGCGGCAGGAAGAGATCCGTCAGGTCATGCGCTATGCAGACCCCCGCATCCTCTTCCGCCATCCTGTCATGTGTTTGCATCACGCTCTCCTGCATCGCAGATGGGACTGCCTTGGGGTTCATGGCAGGAGAGGACATCTATGTCCTCATGGGAGCGGCGCTCGACGAGGCGATAGCGGCCTCAGCAGCTGTCACGGATGCGCACCGCCGCTCGATCTCCGTTGTTTGCCGCCGCGCCATGGGGACGGTGTCTGTGCACATCGAGCTCTGGGGAAAGACGGACTTCGCCGACGACGCTATCCCTCTCGTCGCGAAGCGCTATGGCGGGACGCTTTCCTGTGCGACAGGAGAGGGCAAGTCTCGGATCGATCTCCTCTTCGAGGAGCCCGAAGAGGACGCGAAGTAGGCTTCTTGCTACGAAAAAGGGAGGATCCTTCCGGATCCTCCCTGAAAGACTGTATGTCTGTCTCTCCTACATTGGCATCGTCGGTGCGATGAAGGTACGGGCCAGATACTTCTGGTCAAGGTTGTAGAGGCCCTGCGGCGTGCCAGCAAAGAGCTTGTAGTCGTTGATCATGTCGCGGGCGTTCGTCTCCTCTTCGCCCTGCTCCTTCACGAACCAGTCGAGCATCTGCATGGTCCTGAAGTCATGGATCTCATAGGCAGCGGCGTAGCACTCGTTGATGCAGGAAGTGATGTACTCCTCGTGCTTGAGGCCAGCCTCCATCGGCTCGAGGTCGTTTGCATACTCGTTCGTCGGCTTGTCGATAGCCTCGAGGGTGACCTTTGCGTCATTGTCCAGCAGATAGCGGCGCAGGATCTTTGCGTGGGCAACCTCTTCCTGGACCTGGATCATGTACCAGTTCGCATAGCCCTTGAGGTTCCTGTCCTCGTAGTAGTCTGCGAAGGTCAGATAGAGATAGGCGGAGTAGAGCTCCTTGTTGATCTGCTTGTTCAGGATGTCTGCAACCTTTTCATTCAGTGCCATGATCGGACCCCTCTCGCTTGCTTTTCCATTGCGTAGTAGCTTGTACCCGCAATTCCTGAGAGTGTGCAGAGATGCGCCCGAATGGAGGAAGCTGCATCCAAATGACACCGTCATGCCAGATAGGAGCCTGCAGCATTCTGCGGACAGGTGCTGATACGATGTATCTGGCAAACGTCTGGAAGGGGAATATCGTGGGGCTCCGGCTGCTTGCGCTCGATATGGACGGCACGCTTCTGACATCCGAAAAGACCGTATCGGATGCGACCTGGGCGGCACTGGGCCGGCTTGCCGACAAAGGCGTGACCCTGGCACTCTGCACAGGAAGGAATGCGCTCGAGGCGCGCTGGTCTCTTGGAGGGGCGACAGGTCCCATCCGCTACGGCGTCCTTGCATCGGGTGCGCTCACGTATGACTTCGGGATGGGAGACATCCTCGATGCCCATACAATCGATGCTTCTGCTGCCATCCGGATCGTGCGTGCTGCCAAGGCAGAAGAGGCGATGGCGGTAGTGTTCTATCCGGATCTCTGCCTCTGCCGGAAAGAGGATGCAGACCATATGGACACGTTCCATATGGGCGTCTATCAGAGCATGTACCAGAGCATCTACCATTTCGAGGACGATCTTGCAGGCTATATCGAGGCCCATCCAAGAGATATCGTGAAGGTGCTCGTCTATCACCGGGATACGGCTGCACGTGCCCGGACAAGAAAGCGGATCGAAGGCCTCGAGGTGTGCCTCGCAGATGCAGAGACGACCTCGCTTGAGTGCTCGCCGGAAGGCATCAGCAAAGCAGAGGGGCTCGAGGTGCTCTCGCGCGAGCTTGGCATCCCGCTTTCGGAGATGGCAGTTGCAGGGGATGGAGCAAACGACCTGGAAGCGCTCCGCGTGGCAGGATGCGCTATCGCGATGGACAATGCCATTCCCGAAGTGAAGGAGATTTCCGATCTCGTCGTGGCAGACAACGACCACGACGGGATAGCGGAAGCGGCAGAGAGGCTCTTCGACGTCTAGGCTGCCGCATGTCCCCTTGCTATGCATATCGCTCGTGCCTGCACAAGAAGAGAGCCGGTGCGGGTGCACCGGCTCTCTGGCAGCATCTCTGCAATCGCTTCTGATTAAGCGATGTTGTAGAAGGCGTTCCTGCCGAGGAACTCTGCAGAGGAGCCGAGCCTGTCCTCGATGCGGAGCAGCTGGTTGTACTTCGCGACACGGTCGGTGCGGGCAGGGGCTCCTGTCTTGATCTGGCCTGCGTTCGTGGCAACCGCGAGGTCTGCAATCGTCGTGTCCTCGGTCTCGCCGGAACGGTGGGAGACGACAGCGGCATATCCTGCCCTCTTTGCCATCTCGATGGCCTCGAGGGTCTCGGTGAGGGAGCCGATTTGGTTGACCTTGATGAGGATTGCGTTGGCTGCGCCGAGCTCGATGCCCTTCTTGAGGCGCTTCGTGTTCGTGACGAAGAGGTCGTCGCCGACGAGCTGGACCTTCTTGCCGAGGCGCTCGGTCAGCTTCTTCCAGCCGTCCCAGTCCTCCTCAGCAAGGCCGTCCTCGATGGAGATGATCGGGTAGGTGGCAACGAGCTTCTCCCAGTAGTCGACCATTTCGTCAGAGGAGAGCGTCCTGCCCTCGCCCTTGAGCTCGTAGAGGCCGGTCTCCTTGTTGTAGAGCTCGGAGGTTGCGGGGTCCATTGCGAACATGAAGTCCTGGCCCGGCTTGAAGCCTGCCTTCTCGACTGCCTGCATCAGGTACTCGAAGGGCTCTGCGTTCGTCTTGAGGTCGGGTGCGAAGCCGCCCTCGTCGCCGACGCCGGTGGAGAGGCCGGCAGACTTCAGGACGTCCTTGAGCGTGTGGTAGACCTGGCTCGACCAGCGAAGGGCGGTCTTGAAGTCAGGAGCGCCGACCGGCATGATCATGAACTCCTGGAAGTCGACGTTGTTGTCGGCGTGCACGCCGCCGTTGAGCACGTTCATCATCGGCACCGGCAGGGTATGTGCGTTGGCGCCGCCGAGATAGGCGTAGAGCGGCTCGTGTGCAGATACTGCTGCTGCACGGGCGATAGCAAGGGAAGCGCCGAGAATTGCATTGGCGCCGAAGTTGCCCTTGTTCGGGGTGCCGTCAGCCTCGATCATAGCGAAGTCGGCACCGCGCTGGTCTGTGGCCTCGCGGCCGACGAGGAGCTTTGCGATCTCGTTGTTCACATGGCCGACAGCCTTCTGGACACCCTTGCCCTGATAGCGGTCCTTGTCGCCGTCGCGGAGCTCGACAGCCTCGAACTCGCCGGTGGAGGCGCCGGACGGGACGATGGCACGGCCGAAGGAGCCGTCCTCGAGGGTGACTTCGACCTCGACGGTCGGGTTGGCGCGGGAGTCGAGGACCTCGCGGCCGTAGACGCTGGCAATCTTGCTCATGGCAGACCATCCTTTCTTCTGCATCCCGTAAAGTTAGAAACGGGAAACTGTTGTCTCTACCCTAGCTGATGGGGAAGGTGCTGGGGCAGATAAGTTTGATAAAACTAACAATCTTCATTCCTTCAGCAGAGCTCATGGTGTCCTGCGTGGATGATTTTCTGTACGACCTATACCTTACCCCAGGAAAGACCGTTCAATCGCTAATTCCTAGAAAATTAGTAGCATTTATAGAAAGGGCAGGAACAGACAGCTTTCGGAGCTTCCTTTGTGGAAGTGCCGCTGTATCTCTTGCGAAATGGCGCCTGGAGCGCCACAGTTTCCTCTATATAGATAGTCAGAGCAGGAGAGGGGCTGGCCATGCCGGACAAGCGCAGGGATGTCATCTCGTGGGACGAGTTCTTCATGAGGGTCGCTATCGCGGCAAAACTCCGCAGCAAGGATCCCAATACCCAGGTCGGTGCCTGCATCGCTGACACGAACCACCGCATCCTGAGCGTCGGCTATAACGGCACCCCTTCTGCTATCAACGACGACGATTTCCCGTGGGGCTCCTCGGACGATCCTCTGAATGACAAGCACAGCTATGTCGTGCACGCCGAGGCAAACGCGATCCTGAACTTCAGGGGGAGCCTGAAGGACATGCAGGGTGCGACGGTCTATGTGACGCTCTTCCCCTGCCATGAGTGCGCAAAGCTCCTGGCGCAGGCAGGCATCGGTGAGGTCGTCTACCTCGATAACAAGTATGAGGGTACGATCGACAACCAGATCAGCTGCCGCGTGCTCGACTCCTGTGGCATCAAGTACCGCCAGGTCGAGGTCACGGAGTAAGAGGTCTGAGGCAGAGAAGAGGAGCGCCGCATCCTTCTGGGTGCGGCGCTCCTGCCATGAGCATATGTTTCGGGGCTAGGCGTGCGCCTTGGACTTTGCCTTGGCACGGGTTCCGCCGTGGTCTCCCGGGTGGCGCGTATGCTTCTTCTTTGGCTTGGCGAGATCGAGGCCACGCTTGCCGAGCTTGCGCATCCCAAAGGACTTGGGAGATCCGTCGTAGACCCTCTCCTCGTCCGTACGCTTCTTCTGGCGCGGCTTCTGGCGCTTGGAAGACGCATTGGCGTTCTTCGGACGACGCTCGTGGTTCCTCTGGTCGCGCTTCTGGTCCCTCTTCTGGCTCTTGGGACGGCGCTCGTCGGATGCCTCTGCCTTCGTGCGCTCGCTGCGGGCATGCGCCGGCTTTGCAGCATGTTCTGCCTTCTTCGGCTTCCTGGCGGCGACATGCTTTGCCTCGTGCTCGAGCTTCTCGCCCGTGCTCTCGGCAAGCGCTGCCTCCTCGTCCTGGACACGCTCGGACTGGGTGCGCTTCGACTCGGCGCGGCGTGCCTGGGCATGCTGGCGCTCGATGCGGCGGCGAATCTTCTTCGGCATGAGCTTGTCCTGCGGATTGCGCTCAGGGTCGAGGAAGCCCGGGTTCTCGCCGAGATCGAGGCCTTCGGTGTCGGGGTAGTCGGGGATGACAGAGTCCATCAGCTGCTCGGCATCGCGCAGATAGAGGTAGTCGTCCGGCTCGACGAGGGAAAGTGCCCAGCCCTCTTCGCCGGCTCTGCCCGTGCGGCCGATGCGGTGGATGTAGTTCTCGATATCGTCGTGGGGGACGTCGAAGTTGATCACGTAGGAGACATCGGAGACGTCGATGCCACGGGCAAGGACGTCGGTGGCCACAAGCACGTCGACCATGCCATCAGCGAAGTGGGAAAGCGCACGCTGGCGCTGGTTCTGGCTGCGGTCGCCGTGGATCGGAAGGCAGGAGATGCCGGCCTTCCTGAGCTTCTTGCAGAGGGTATCGGCGCGGTGCTTGCCGTTGCAGAAGACGATGACACGCTTCTGGCCGCGCTTCTTCAGGATATCGATGAGGACCTGCGTCTTTGCTTCATGGCTCACAGCGAGGGCATATTGTTCGACCGTCTTGGCGGCGGTGCCCTTGTGGGCAATCTCGATGGAGACGGGGTCATGCACGAGCGTGCTCGTGTGCTTCAAGACGGATTCGTCGAGCGTTGCGCTGAAGAGGAGCGTCTGGCGCTCTTCCGGCATGTCGGCGACGATTGTCTTCACATCGGGCAGGAAGCCCATATCGAGCATGCGGTCTGCCTCGTCGAGGACGAGCATCTGGACCTCATCCAGATGGCAGGCATCCTGCTTCATGAGGTCCATGAGGCGTCCCGGTGTGGCAATGAGGATGTCGGTACCGTCGGTCAGTGCGCGCTTCTGAGGCTCGTAGGAGACGCCGCCCACGACAGACGTGCAGATGTGATGGGTCCTCTTTGCGATCTGGGATGCTGCGGTCTCGATCTGCTGGGCAAGCTCGCGCGTCGGCGTGAGGACAAGCATCAAGGGGCCATGTCCGCGCTGGGCGTGTCCCAGCATCTGCATGGCAGGAAGGAGGAAGGCGCAGGTCTTGCCTGTGCCGGTCTGTGCTGCAGCCACGACGTCGTGGCCAGCCAGGACTTCAGGGATGGCAGCAGCCTGCACAGGGCTCGGCTCGGTGTAGCCGAGGTCGGAGACTGCCCGGAGGAGTCTTTCATCAAGGCCGAGCGCTGCGAATGCAGGAGAAAGAGCGCCCTTCTTGGGGGCCTTGTTCTTGGATGATGTGGAAGTCATGCACGCTCCATGGTATGGCGCACACCTGGACGAATGCCGAGCGCTTGGTGCGGGCATATGTGCGCGGAATCGATACCACACTAGAAGTATTTGCCTTTCGGTGTGTGGCGGTTCGGTGTGTACGCCAAAAGAACGCAAACAGACGCAGGAAAAAGGCGGTATCCGTGTGGGATGCCGCCTTCGGGAAAGCGCTGGATCTGAGGCTCTCTATGCCTTGTGGGAGGAGCCGAGATTGTCCATGTGGGAGGACACGACGGCGACGATCTCGTCCATGCCGGGGCCGGACGGCTTCTTCGGGTCGAAGTTCTCCGGATGCTCGGCCATGTAGCCCATGAAGCCACGAGTGAAGGCCTGGCGGAGCTCGGTTGCATAGTTGACCTTGCAGATGCCATTGCGGATGGCCTCTGCGACCTGGTCGTCAGGCACGCCGGACGTGCCGTGAAGTACCAGCGGAACCTCGACCTTGGAACGGATCTCCTTCAGGATCTCCTGCTCGATGTGAGGGGTGCCCTTGTAGACGCCGTGTGCTGTGCCGACGCCGACAGCAAGGGAGGAGCACTTCGTGCGCTCGACGAACTCCTTTGCCTCGTCAGGATTGGTGAAGGGGTTCTCGCCCTTCACGGCCGGGCCGTCGTCCTCCTTGCCGCCGACCTTGCCGAGCTCTGCCTCGACGGGCACGCCCATAGCATTGGCGACCTTCGTGACGGACTCGGTGAGGGCCATGTTGTCCTCGAAGGGGACATGGGAGCCGTCGATCATGACAGAGGTGTAGCCGGCACGCAGCGCCTGCATGCAGCGCCTGCATGCAGCGGTCGAAGCCATCGCCGTGGTCGAGGTGGAGGGCTACCGGCACCGTGGCGGCGTCAGCTGCGCACTTGACCATAGCGGCGAAGTAGTCGAGGCTTGCGTACTTGATCGTGCCTGGTGTCGTCTGCATTATGACAGGAGAGCGCCTCTCCTCGGCTGCACGGATGACAGCCATGACGAACTCGAGGTTCTCCACGTTGAAGGCGCCTACGGCGTAGTGGCCTTCCTGCGCGTCCAGAAGCATCTGCTTGGTGGTGACGAGCATTTCGAACTCCTTCCTACATCCTTTCGGGATGCAAACGGTTTGCATAGATGGCAGAGGGGGCGCATGCCCCAGAAGGGCTAGGACAGAGCTTCCACAGCCGTCTTCTCCATGAGGGAGGAGGCAACGTCTGGATCAAAGCGCCCTGTGGAGGGGGAGAGGCAGTTTGCCGTGGCGCGGGACATGGCAAAGCGCAGGCACTCGGGAGCGGGAAGCTTCCTTGCAAGCGCAACGGCAAAGCAGCCGACAAGGGTGTCACCTGCTCCTACCGGGTTCACGACCTCGATCTTCGGGGCATGTCCGCGGAAGATGCCTTCATCACATGCCATGACCGACCCATCGCCGCCCAAGGACACGACCACATAGGCAATGCCCTTCTTCTCATGGAGCTCCTGGGCAGCATGCGCTGCCTCCTCGATGGATGCGACCTCATGGCCCAGAATCTGGGCAATCTCGTCGGTGTTTGGCTTCACCATGTCCGGCGCTGCCTCGATGCCGCACGTGAGGGAGGCTCCCGATGTATCAAGGATCACCGGCGTGCCTGCTGCGTGGATGTCTTCTATAAGTGTGGCATAGGCATCTCTGGGGAGGCCCTGGGGGAGGCTGCCGTTCAGGGTCACGACATCTGTCTTCTCGGCAATCTCCTGAAGCTTCCTGCGCAGGGTCTCGAACTCCTCTGCCGTGACGGGACGTCCCGGCTCGTTGAATTCGGTCGAGCGGCCGGAGGGCTCGAGCAGGTTCACGCAGCAGCGCGTCTCGTTTGCCACCTGGACGAAGTCCTGGGCGATGCCGTCCTTGGCCAGGAGGGCGAGAAGATAGCGGCCATTGTTGCCGCCGACGAATCCTGTCGCCAGGACCTCTTCGCCTGAGGCAGCGACAGCGCGGGCAGCGTTGAGCCCTTTGCCGCCAGCCGAGTCGAGCACCTGGGCGACGCGCGAGACGTGCCCGAGCTCTATCTCATGGCCAAGACGGTAGGCCTTGTCGATCGACGCATTGAGGGTGACGCAGGCAATCATGGATGACTCCTCGTTAAGGCACTATAAAAAGATACCAGTTCCTGAAAATTACTGAAAGCGATTCCGGGTCGCATTCGGTTTGAGCTGAATAGACGATACCAATAAATGGGAGCCGGTAGCGCCAGATTTATGGGTGGTATTTCAAAAAAGTGACCATTAACAGGGGAAACGTGGTGCGAGTGGTATGAATTCTAACGCAAACGGCTACTAGGACACATTTTTCGCAAAGTCGGCCCCGGGCGGCAAAGACTTCGATAAATAACAAGTCGTGGTACGTGGTTACAACAAGTTGCATACTCGAATGCTTTCCGAAACATTCAGAATGCGTGACCGTTACAGACGGATTCTAGGCTGGGTGCCAGCAACGAGATCCGGGTGCAGAGGAGAAGCACACGATGGTAGGTTTCGTTCTGACAGGACACGGCGACTTCGCGACGGGCGTAGCAAGCGCCCTCGAGATGATTGCGGGGCCCCAGGAGCACTTCGAGGTCGTCCCGTTCCACGAGGGGGAAGAGGGCGAGTTCCCCGGAAAGCTCACGGAGGCGCTCGAGCGCGCCTCGGCCGATGGAGACGGTGCCCTTGCGTTCTGCGACCTTCTGGGAGGCACGCCCTTCAACCAGACGATGATCCTGTCTGCCGATATGGGCAAAGAGGTCAAAGTCGTCGCGGGCGCGAACCTGCCGATGCTGCTCGAGGTCGTCGCCGAGCGCAGCGATGCTTCGACGGTCGACGAGCTTCTTGCTACGGCGCTGGAGGCGGGCAAGACCGGCGTCATCCATCCGACGCTCGATGTCGATGAGCCGGACGGAGAAGACGACGGAGACGGCCTGTAATCCGGCATTCATTGAGTCAAGTGCCGCATGCGCAACTGAAGGAGAAGGGATCAAACATGGCTGAACCAAACATTGTCCTCACGCGTATCGACAACCGCCTGATCCACGGGCAGGTCGCTACCCAGTGGACCTCTACGATTGGCGCCAACCTGCTGCTCGTCGCAAATGACGACGTAGCAGCGAACACGATGCGCCAGAAGCTCATGAACATGGCAGCGCCCCAGGGCGTGGCCACGCGCTATTTCTCCATCCAGAAGACCATCGATGTCATCCACAAGGCCGCTGCCCGCCAGCACATCTTCCTGATCGTCGAGAACCCTGAGGATGCCCTGCGCCTCGTAAAGGGTGGCGTGCCCATCAAGCGTCTCAATATCGGCAACATGCACATGAGCGAGGGCAAGCGCCAGGTCGCAACCTCTGTCGCCGTGAACGACGAGGATGTCCAGGCCTTCAGGGATCTCCAGGCTGACGGTGTCGAGCTCTTCATCCAGCGCGTGCCGTCCACGCCGAAGGAGAACGTCGAGAAGCTCTTCGAGTAGACCGCTCCATTCCTGCGCAGCTGCGCAGACAATCTATTTCGATCGTGAGTCGCCCTTTGGGGGAAGGGTGCTGGCGATAGCGTACGTTTTGGTCAGCGTAACTCTTGAAAGGAGGAACAAGGATGGAGTACTCAGCATTGCAGGTCTTCCTGGTCTTCGTGGTCACGTTCATCGCGGCTATCGACCAGTTCAGCTTCCTGGAGTCTCTGTATCAGCCGCTCGTCACCGGCCTGGTGATCGGCATCATCCTTGGCGACGTGCAGACCGGCCTCATCGTTGGTGGCACGTATCAGCTCATGACAATCGGCAACATGCCGATTGGCGGTGCTCAGCCGCCCAATGCAGTTGTTGGCGGCATCATGGCAGCGATTCTGGCAATCACGCTGAATCTCGAGCCTAACGTGGCGGTTGCGACCGCAATCCCGTTCTCCCTTCTGGGACAGTATGGCGTCACCCTTATCTTCACCCTCATGTCCCCGCTCATGTCCAAGTGCGATCAGTACGCAGCTGATGCCAACCCGAAGGGCATCGAGAGGATCAACTACCTCTCCATGTGCCTGCTCGGCCTCATCTTCGGCGTCGTCGTCACCCTCTTCTTTGTCGGTGGTGCTGCAGTCGGCGGCGCTGTCGTCGCGGCAATCCCGACCTGGCTCACGGCAGGACTTTCCGCAGCTGGCGGCATGATGCGCTTCGTCGGCTTCGCCGTCCTTCTGAAGTTCATGATGAACAAGGATATGTGGGGCTTCTACTTCATGGGCTTCGGCTTCGCAATCATCGTTTCCAACATCAAAGCACTTGCAACCCCGGGCCTGCTGATCCTTGCTCTTATCGGCTTCGGCATCGCTTACTGGGACTATCAGCAGCAGACTGAGCTCAAGGGCGCAGCTGCAGCAGAACTCGACGGAGGTGAGGAAGATGGCATCTAACGAGCAGGCAAAGATCAACCGCTTTGAGGGCGCTACGAACTATCAGAACCTCACGCCGGCTCCCGATCTCGACCAGAAGACCCTCAACAAGATGGCATGGCGCTCCTGCTTCCTGCAGGCATCGTTCAACTACGAACGCATGCAGGCCGCTGGCTGGCTCTATTCCATCCTCCCGGGCCTCGAGAAGATCCATGCGGACGACAAGGAAGACCTTGCCCTGTCCATGACGCACAACATGGAGTTCTTCAACATCCACCCGTTCCTCGTCACGTTCGCAATGGGCATCATCCTGTCCATGGAGCAGAAGAAGGTCGACATCCCGACCATCCGTGCTGTCCGTGTCTCCCTCATGGGCCCGCTCGGCGGCATCGGCGACGCTCTCTTCTGGATGACGCTCGTGCCGATCACCGCAGGCATCTGCTCGAACATGGCCATCGCTGGCAACGTGTTCGGCCCGATCCTGTTCCTCATCATCTTCAATGCGGTCCAGTTCGCACTGCGCTTCGGCCTCATGAACTGGTCCTACAAGATGGGCATGACAGCGCTTGATTCCCTCATGGATCACATGCAGGCCTTCACCCGCGCCGCCTCCATCCTCGGCGTCTTCATCGTCGGCTGCCTGACCGTCACCATGGGCGGCACCCAGATCAAGGCTGTCATCCCCAACGGCACGACGCAGGCCTATGTCGCCAAGACGGCTGTCGTTCCGACCGAGAATGTCGACGACTTCGCTATCATCTCCTCCGCTGACGACGGCACCACGCTCTCCGGTATGTACGCCGCCGACGGCGAGACTCCTCTCACCGCTACCGACGCTGACGGCAGCAAGGTCACCGCAGGCGCAACCGACCTCGGCAATGGCATGAGCGAAGTCACCTACATGGACACCGTCACGTCTCCTGTCACCATCGACATCGCAAGCATCCTCGACAGCATCTGCCCGAAGCTCGTTCCTCTTGCTCTCGTCATGCTTCTCTACTACCTCTTCGCAAAGAAGAACTTCACCCCGATCAAGGCTATCGTCCTGGTCCTCATCATCGGTATCGTCGGTGCTGGCCCCTTCGGCCTGTTCCCGAGCATCTGGGGCTAGGATCTGGCACGCCGGAGGGAAACCTCCGGCAGGCCTGGGCGCGCTGCAGCCGCTTTTCCCGTGAAGCTCTGCAGATTTGCGCCTAAGGACACGCTACTGCACGAAAGCGCGGGTACGCTTTGAGGCGTATCCGCGCTTTTCCATTCTGGGGAGGGATCATGGGCCGCGCAGCAAAAAGGCAGCCACTATATGACCAGCTTGTCGACCTGCTCCAGAGCAAGATCGAAAACGAGATGTCACCGGGGGACGTGCTCCCCTCAGAGCGCGAGCTCTGCGAGACCTATGGTCTCTCACGCACGACGGTACGCCTTGCCCTGGCAGAGCTTGAGACCCAGGGATATGTGGTCAGAAAGCATGGCAAGGGTACTTTTGTAGCTGACACTTCACGTGAGGCCACCAACCTCATGGGCACCTATAGCTTCACCGAACAGATGCGCAAGATGGGGAGGGTCCCCAAGACGACCATCCTCGACTTCGAGCTTAGGGGAGCGCCGAAGCATGTAGCGTCCTATCTCGATATGCATATCGGCGAGCCCGTCATCCGCATGAAGCGCCTGAGATGGGCAAACGACGTGCCGATGATGGTCGAGACGACCTATCTTCCTGCGAACGAGTTCGTAGGACTCACCCAGGAAGAGCTTTCGACGCCGCCGCTCTACGATCTCATGGAGAAGACGTATCACCAGACGATCCGCGTGGCAGAAGAGGAGTTCTGCGCAAGCATCTGCCGCCCCGAAGAGGCCGAGCTGCTCCAGATACCGGAAGGCGCAGCAGTGCTCAGGCTCTATCGCACGACGTACAACGACCGCAATGCGGCCATCGAATATACGCGCAGCGTTGCACGTGCGGACCAGTTCCGCTACAAGATTTCGCACTACCGGGGATAGCATCCTCAGAAAGGGAGAGAGAACCATGTTCGAGAAGGATACCGAGACCCTGAAGTCGATGGGTGCCGAGATCACGACGCGCGAAATCCGCCAGCAGCCCGAGCTCTGGGAAGGCACGCTCAAGATCTTCGACGACAACATCGATGCCATCAAGTCCTTTGTGGAGCGCGCACGTGTTCTCGGCGGCACGAACGAGCGCACGCATGTTGTCTTCACCGGTGCTGGCACCTCTGCCTACGTCGGCGATACGGTGACGCCGTACCTGCGCCGCCACGGCGACAGCTCCGCCTTCCGCTTCGATGCAATCGCTACGACCGATATCGTGGCAGCGCCTCTCGACTACCTGCGTCCGGAAGACCCGACGGTCCTCGTCTCCTTCGCCCGTTCCGGCAACTCGCCTGAGAGCCTTGCTGCTGTCGAGCGTGCCGGCCAGGTCGTGAACAACATCCTCTACCTCAACATCACCTGCGCACCTGAGGGCCACCTTGCCCAGCAGTTCAAGGACGACAGCGAGAACCTGACGCTTCTCATCCCGGGCGCCAATGACCAGGGCTTCGCCATGACCGGCTCCTACTCCTGCATGGAGCTCATGGCGGCCCTCATCTTCGATACGGCTTCGCGCGAGGACAAGGGCACCTGGGTCGCAGAGATCGCAGCCATGGGACGCGAGGTCATCGCCCGCGAGCCTGAGATCCAGAAGTGGATCGACACGGACTTCGACCGCATCACCTACCTCGGCTCCGGCTCCTTCGCAGGCGAGGCACGCGAGTGCCAGCTCAAGATTCTCGAGCTCACGCACGGCCTCATCGCTACCTCCTTCGACTCCTCCATGGGCTATCGCCATGGACCGAAGTCCTTCGTCGACGGCAAGACCCTTGTCTTCGACCTTGTCCACAACGATCCCTACACGCGCCAGTACGACCTCGATATTCTGAATGAGATTGCAGGCGACAAGATCGCTGCCCACACCATCGCAATCCAGCAGGAAGGGGAGACCAAGTTCGAAGGCGAGTCCTTCACGTTCGGCTCTGCCTACGCTCCGCTTCCCGAGGCATACCTTGCTCTTCCGTACGTAATGGTTGCCCAGACGGTCTCGCTCCTCACCTCCGTCAAGGTCGGCAACACCCCTGATACGCCCTCTCCGACGGGCACGGTCAACCGTGTCGTGAAGGGCGTCACCATCCACCCGTTCCAGATATAAGATGTAGCTTATGAGGAGCATGTTTTCATAAGGAGGCACCATGGCAGCATATGCGCTGCATGCACAGCACTTCGTCCTCCCGTCGAAGATGACGGGAGAGGGATATCTCGTCGTCGAGGACGGCAAGTTCGGCAGGTTCTCTGAGGAGAAGCCAGAAGGAGAGGTTGTCGAGCTCGGCGATGCAATCGTCTCTCCGGGCCTTGTCGATACCCATATCCATGGCTTCTTCGGCCATGCAACGACCGACTGCGATGCAGAAGGGCTCAACGCTGCATCGCTCGAGCTTGCCCGCCGCGGCACCACCGCCTGGCTTCCGACGACGTTCACGGATTCCGTGGACAACATCGCGAAGCAGTGCAAGGCCATCCACGACGCCCGCGCAAGCCGCGACGCCGACTTCATGGGCGCACGCATGCCGGGCATCTACCTCGAGGGCCCCTTCTTCACCTACAAGCACAAGGGCGCCCAGAACCCGAAGTACCTCGTTCCGCCTTCCTACGCTGCCTACAAGCGCTGGCAGGAGAGCTCCGACAACATGATTGTGAAGAGCGCTCTTGCTGCCGAGTACGACGAGGCGGAAGAGTACATCTCGAAGCTCGCTGCCGAAGGTGTCGTCACTGCTATCGGCCACTCCGATGCAACGTATGCAGAGACGCTCCGCGCCGTCCGTGCCGGTGCTACCTGCTTCGTCCACACCTATAACGGCATGCGCGGCCTCCATCACCGCGAGCCAGGTGTCGTCGGTGCCGCCATGGTCACGAAGGACACCTACGCCGAGCTCATCTGCGATGGCCACCATGTGGTTCCTGCCGCCTGCGAGGCGCTCGTCCGTGCCAAGGGCTGGGAGCATGTCGTGCTGATTACCGACTGCCTCGCCTGCGGCGGACTCCCTGAAGGCGAGTACATGAGTGGCGGCCTTCCTGTCATCATGAAGGACAACCTCTGCTACCTCCTGAACGAGGATGGCACGACGGGCTCCATTGCAGGCTCTGTCCTGACGCTTGCCCTCGGCGTGAAGAACATGGTCGACTGGGGCATCGTCTCTCCTGAGCAGGCGCTCCGCATGGGCTCCGAGGTGGCAGCACGCTCGGCACATGTCGATAATGTCTGCGGCTTCATCCTCCCGGGACGCGAAGCCGACTTCAATGTCTTAGCTCCTGATATGACCCTTGAGGCCACCTATCTTGCTGGCCGCAAAGTCGAGGCCTAGGCGCTCCCCATCATCCCTTCTGGCGTCATAGGCTCTCATTCCTCCTTTGAAAGCAGGCATCCCGAACGGGGTGCCTGCTTTCATATGCCGGTAATGCTGTATGGATGCAAAAATTGAAAGATGAGTATACCGGGAGCAGATATGGCAACATGCCGGACACGGAAGGCTGGTAGACTCTCTGCAAAACCCTGGACGAAGGAGTTTCCATGTCAGTACGTGAAACGGTCCATGCCCTGCGCCTGGCATCGCCTGCCCTGGCCGCATCCACGCTCGAAGAGCGCAATGCCTTCCTTGCTGCCCTGTCCCGTGCGCTTGAAGTGCACAAGGATGAGGTCTTTGCTGCAAACAGGGAGGATATGGCAGATGCCCAGAAGCAGGGACTTGCAGCCACCGTGCAGAAGCGCCTTCGCTACGACGAAGGCAAGCTTCAAGAGTCTCTGGCACAGCTCTCATCGCTCGAGCAGCTGAGCGACCCTATCGGTGTGACCCAGCTTGCCCGCGAGCTCGATGAAGGGCTCGTGCTTCGCCGCGTGAGCTGCCCCATCGGCGTCATCGGCGTCATCTTCGAGGCGCGTCCCGATGCCCTGATCCAGATTGGGTCGCTGTGCATCAAGAGCGGCAATGCCGCAATCCTCAAGGGCGGCAAGGAGACACAGCGCACGAACCGGGCGCTCTTCACCCTTGTCGAGGCTGCGCTTGCAGAGGCAGGCATCGATCAGAAGGTGCTTGCGCTTGCAGAATCGCATGAGGAGATAGACGAGCTCCTCGGATGCGACGGAGATGTCGACCTTCTGATTCCGCGCGGCTCCAATGCCTTCGTCTCTAACATCATGAATCACACGAAGATTCCTGTGATGGGCCACTCGGCGGGTGTCTGCCATGTCTATGTGGATCGTTCGGCTGACCAGGACATGGCAGCACGGATCATCGTCGATGCGAAGACGCAGTATCCGGCTGTCTGCAATGCCGCAGAGACGCTTCTCGTGGATGCGCCGATTGCGGAGGAGTTCCTGCCGGTGGCAGCCCGTGCGCTTGCTGCGAAGGGCGCGCGTCTCAGAGCCACAGGGAAAGCGCTTGCCATCCTCTCCAAAGTCTCGGGCATCCCCGAGGTCGAGTCCATGGACGAAGACGAATATGCGACCGAGTACGGCGACTATGTGATGAGCTGCAGGGTCGTGGACGGCGTCGAGGGGGCGGTTGCCCACATCAACCGTTGGGGCTCGCACCATACCGACTCGATCGTCGCCACAGATGATGCAGCAGCTGCCTACTTCCAGCAGCGGGTCGATTCTGCCGGCGTCTACCGCAACTGCTCGACACGCTTTGCCGATGGGTTCCGCTATGGCTTCGGCGCCGAGGTCGGCATCTCGACGGGCAAGCTCCATGCACGGGGCCCTGTCGGCCTCGAAGGCCTCGAGACCTACAAGTACCTGCTCGAAGGGGAAGGGCACATCGTCGGGGACTATGCAACAGGTGCGAAGCAGTTCCACTTCCAGGACCTGGCGTAGAAAGAGCAATGTCTCTGCAGCTGCTGCAAGAGGCTGCAGGGACATATTCATGTCACTCTGCTCGTGCGCGAGAGTGCTTTCTGCCTTGCGGCCTCGCCGATGCTTCTGCATAAAAATGGGGCAGAATCACTCATGTGAATCCGCCCTTGAAACCTGAAAGTTTTGCTGCTGTCCTCATCATGGCAGGCCAGCTTCTGCTGGCCTATAGTGCAGAAGCCATGCAATCCAGAGGTACCGCTAATGCAGGGCGATGCGCTGGTAGAGCTCTGCATCGTCGAAGCCGAGCATGCGGTAGTATTCGCGGGTGCCCACGGCGCTCACGACATTGAGCCACTCATAGCCGGCGTCATGTGCAATCTCTTCGGCGCGTTTCACAAGGGCACGGCCCAGGCCTTGGTGCTGGGCTGCAGCATCGGTCCTGCCGAGATGTGCTGCCTGTCCATAGACATGCACCTCGCGGATCATGGCTTCGCCTGGACCAGTTGGCAGAGCAGCTGCATCTATTCCGAGGATGCCTTCTTCGAGTCTCTTCCATTTCGGAAGCGACAGGCGCAGGAATCCCGCAATGTGCCCATCGGGCGTGACCCACTGGAGGAAGTGCTCTTCGGTGCCAAGCGTCTCGTAGGCAACATCGCCCAGGGAAAGCGTCGAGAGGTCTACCTCGCGCCCAGCAATCTCGCGGAAGCGGATATCGTGCACAAGTCCCGCCTCGCCTGCAGAGATGATTTTCTGCTCTACCATCTGGCGCAGGTTCGTCTTCTTGTTGCCGGCCATGATATCGTCCGCTGAGATGTCGCGGATCATGCGGCTGATGCGCACATAGGGAGGGGTCGCGAGCGTGTCTGCGACCAGCACATGCAGAAGCTCCTCTTCGGTGTAGGGGCGCCATCTGCCTTCTTCGTATTCCTTCACAAGGGCCGTTCCTGCCACAAGAGCGCAGGGGTAGAGCTTGATCTCATCGGGCAGGAAGCGCGGATCTTCGACAAAGGTCCTAAAGTCCTCGATGTCTTCTTGAGGCGTCGATCCTTCGAGGTTCACCATCAGGTGCGTATGGATCTTGAAGCCGAAGAGGCGGATCAGGAGCATCGCGCGGGCAATCTCTTCGGTCGTCGTGGCACGGCGGTTGATATCGAGGATGTCCTGGCGGGTGGACTGGATGCCGATCTGCACCTTCGTGCAGCCAAGCGCTCGGAAGGAGTGCAGGGCCTCTGGCGTGATGGTATCAGGCCTTGTCTCTATCACAAGCCCGACCATGCGGTGCGCGGCGTGCTCGTTTGCCTTCTGGACAGCGTGCAGCTCGCCTTCAGTGGCAGACATCCAGGAGAGCTGGGCTTCCTTTGTCCCATAGAGCTTCTGCCAGGCTGTGTTGTAGGTCTCCTCTCCCTGCCAGACACGCTCCTGCTCAGGTGCGACGAAGCGCTCAAGGGCGGCGTCCGAGTTCATATAGCCGAGGCCGCGGTAGCGCTGGTAGCGGCTTCTGAGTGCCTCTTCGGGTGCCGGCCACTCGTTCAGGGCCAGGAAGAGCTCATGCACGAACCAGAGCTGGTAAGCCTTGGGATAGTCGCTCCAGGTGCCGCCGAGGACGATGAGCTCGACCTTGTCGGTGGCATGCCCCATCTGCTCCAGGGCCTTGAGGCGCAGGGCCACCTGGAGATAGGGATCGAAGAAGTTCTGCTCTGCCCTCTGGCAGGCCGGCTCATGGCAGAGGTAGCTTTTCGGCATCCTCAGGTCTGCCGGACAGTAGAGGCAGTTCGAGGAACAGGGCCAGGGACGGGTGATCACGGTGATTGTGGCGACACCCGACGCGGTGCGCCTTGGCTTCATCTGGAGGCTTGCATGGAGGCGTGCCTTGAGGGCAGTGTCAACCTGCCAGCTTGCCCAGAGCTCGGGCCTCTCTTCCTCGATCCTGATGCAGGCAGGAAGAAGGCTCCTCTTGCTGAAACGCTGGCTCCCAGGAAGCTCCCTGCTGTGGCGGCGCATGATGCGGTCCAGCTCGGCCGGGGATAAGGGGCGCTCGCCGGGGATGGCACGCAGGTGCTCGATTATGTCATGTATCAGCTCTTCCATGGCTCTGCATTATAGAGGGGAAGAGGGGAGCAGAAGGGAGCGGCTGTGTGCTTCCATCCTGAAAGCGGATGAGCTATCGCCCGAAGAGCGAGCCGTTGTACTTCACGATGGCACGGCAAGCAAGAACGATTGCGACAAGCATGGCTGCGACAAGGACGAAGCCGGAGATGTCGGCGAGAGGTGCCGGCAGCATGAGGGCAGGGCCCAGGAGCATGACCAAGATGCCTGTGGCGGCAAGCCAGCGTCCGCTCTCGAGCGCAAGCGCCGGACGTGCTTCTTCAGGCACGTTCACCGTATGGTAGCTGTGGAGCAGACGTACCGATCCTGTCTTCATCTGCCAGAGAGCCATGCCCAGGATGAGGGCCCAGACGATGATGCTGATGATGCAGCCGACGATTACGTTCTCCATTGCAGCCTCCTCGAGGGGACTTCCGGATAGATTGGATTCTAACGGAAAAAGCGCACAGGGGCAGATGCCTCTGTGCGCCTCAGGAGAGGAGACAAAGATCCGAGTCGCTGGACCTTATGCGGCAGCCTCTGCCTTCTTGTTCGAAGGAAGGCTGTAGGCTTCGCCGCCGTTGTAGACCTCTTCGTCGACAAGGCCTTCGGTGCGGGCAACGATCAGCGATGCCTCGGCAGCGCCGACGACGTTCGTGGCGGTACGGCCCATATCGACGATGGAGGAGATGGGGGCGACGAGGGCAATCGTCTCGACGGGAAGGCCGAGGGCGGCAAGAAGAGCGGTCGCCGTGATCGTGGCAGTGCCCGGCACGCCGACCGTGCCGATGGAGACGACGAGCGTGAGCAGGACCAACAGGACGTACTGGCCAGGCGTGAAGACGGTGCCGGTGGCGTTCAGGGCAAAGAGGGCAACGAGCGTCGGCCACATGCCAGCGCAGCCGGGCATGCCGAGGTTGGCACCAAGGCCGGCCGTGAAGGAAGCCACGTCCTCATCCACGCCGAGGTTCTTGGTAAGCGAGGAGACGGTGACGGGAATCGTGCCGACAGAGCTCTGCGTCGTGAAGGCGGTCACGGCAGCAGGGGCGATGCCACGGAAGAAGCGGGCGGGATTGAGCTTGCCGATGAAGGCGACGAAGGCAGATTCGACGCCGAAGAACTGGATTGCGAGGATCGCATAGGCGACGACAAGGACGCCGACCAGGGGCAGGAGCGTCGCGACATCGGCACGGCCCACGGCACGGCCGATGAGGGAGACGACAGCGTACGGCGTGAAGGAGACGATCCAGCTCACGGCGTTGCCGAGGACGGAGTTCGTGGCATCGACGAAGGCCTTGAACGGCTTCACGTCCACTGCCTTCTCGGACGGCGCCTCCTTCTGCTTCTGAACGAGGCGGTTGTAGGCGGCAGCGACGATCAGAGCAAAGACGATGATGGGGACGACGGCGTTGTTCGTCCAGGAAGTGGCGAGGTTCTGCGGGAAGAGGCCGACGATCGTGTCCGTGACGGACGGCACGGTCTTTGCGTCGTAGCTCACAGCGTCAAGCGAGAAGCCCTGGCCGATGTGGAGCGGCAGCGCGATGAGGAGCGTGAGCAGCGTTGCCGTCAGCGTGTTGAGGAGCAGGAACAGGACGGACTTCCAGCCGATGGCCTTGATGTGCACGAGGTCGGAGAGATTCGTGATCGAGGCAATGATCGAGAAGAAGAGCAGCGGCACGACCATTGCGGAGATCACGTTGGCATAGATAGTACCGACGAGAGCGTAGTAGGTGTAGGATCCGCCGAAGGCAAGGCCGAGAGCGACGCCCAGGCCGGTTGCCAGAAGGACGCGTGCGCCGAAGCCCCACCGGAAGCGCCGTTTCAGGACAGCAAGCAGCGCGAAGAAGGCTGCGGCGACAATGAGGGCGGCAAAGGCCGATGCATCGAATTCCATATCAGGTTCCTTTCTGCGTCAATAAAAAATGGGCAGGTCCATAAGGGCCTGCCCGAAAGAGCCAATCTGTGTACGCCAGCAGCTAGCGCCGACATCGCACAGGGGTCCCGGACAGGCACCTGTCACAGCACATGCACATTGAGCTCTTCATGATGCTACGTGCGTTAAGCATGGTGCGTCTCCTCTCCGGATCTCTCAATTCCTACTGAACTGCTTGGTATTACACAGTAAAGCGCTTCTGCCCATGGATTGCAAGAACAAATTCCGAGCAGCGTGATAGGAATTGCAGAGGGCCAGGAATCTCCATTTCTGATGGCAGGAGGTGTCCGCTGTCTTGACGGCGACCGGGCTATGTGGCGCCAGAAAGAGCTGCTTTTTCGGCGCATGCGAAAAGTAGGCAGACGTCAGTCGTCTCATGGCCGGAACCAGGCCAAGCAGAAACGGCCAGCGTTGGCTGCGCGCCCGATATCCGCTCTATCGATGGCTTCTTCTATCTGTGCGCCTCGTCCGTTCGAAAGGACGGCGATTTCTGCCGCACGGAAGATCCGCTGACGAAGCCCTTCGAGCGCATTGCCGGAAGCTTCAAGTTCTGGAATCCCGACCTTTTCCAGGATGATGACGGGAAGCTGTATCCCTATTGGGGCAGCTCGAACCATGAGCCAATTAATGGGGTGGCACTCGACCCCGATACCATGCAGCTGGTTTCGGAGAAGCAAGGCCTGATCTTTCCGGACTCGGTCGGGGGCCGTACCGGCTGCGCTTGTGCGTAGCCATGGGCCTCTCACATGGGGCGCCGATGATGCCCAGGCAGGCTGCTATGCTGTGGAAATCGAAGAGGTTGCCGGCGTGGCACGCGACACGGAGCTTCTCTCTGCGCCCCAGCATCTGCTCGACAAGCATTATCCGCGCAAGCATGGACCGAACGCATGCTATGGGCAGGGCGGCCGGAGCTAGGCAGCGGAGACCGGCAGCCCATGCCCAATCTCTTGAGGGTCTTCCCTGCGTTCCGGCATGCTGCTATGTACGCTCTTCGAGGCACCAGAGGGCAATGCGTGTGACAAGGTCGGCATCGATTGCGCCGTAGGGAATCCGGATGCTGCCTTTGCTTGAGACATATCTGCCGTCCAGCTCATTCTTGAAGTGACGGACGGCAGCATCCCCCGGATAGAGCCCGATATGGTGCTTGGCTGCAGCGAAGTGGATGAGATTGTGTCCCTGCCATAAGGTGGGCATGCTCCAGGAGATCCTCTCCTCGGCGTCGGGCAGCGCCCTTCTCAGAATGCCGCGCATCTGCTCGAGCTCCGGACGTATGTCCTCTGGCTGCCGGGCAAGGTATTCATCGACGCTTAGGGGCTTTTCGCCGCACCAGTGGGACTGGTTCGTGCGGGCGAACGTCCTTCCGCACTTGGGGCATGTCCACATCGGCTGCTCCTTTCACATGCTCGATGCTGGCGTCAGCAACCGGCTTTCCCTAGAGCCGCGTGACGGTCTCGGAGAGCGCCTTGCGCGAGCTGTGGTTGGGAAGCGGGTGCGTGCCTTCGGCTGCATAGCCCAGATCGATTGCACAGAGGACCTTCTCGTTCTCCGGCAGTCCGAAGACACGCGCGGTCTCTTCGGGATTGAGGCGGTTCACCCAGCAGGAGTCGACGCCCTCGGCTGCGGCCGCAAGGATCATATGGGTTGCCACGATGCTCGCATCCTCTACACCTGAGGTGCGTTCGCTTCCGGGATAGGTATAGACATTGCTGCTGTCGAACGCGACAAGAAGGACGGTCGGCGCTCCATAGCGGCAAGGGGTGAGACCGTCGAGCTTCTCGAGGGCCTCTTTGGACTGCAGCACGTAGATGTGCTGCTCCTGCAGGTTCTTTGCGGTCGGCGCCACGCGTCCCGCTTCGAGGATCGCTTCGAGCCGGTCCTGCTCCACGGCCCGGTCGCTGTACTTCTTGCAGGAATAGCGGTTCTTGATCGTATCGGTGAATTCCATGGGCAATCCTTTTCGTGCTGGGTGGGCCCATGCGGGCGCTTATGCCCAGTGTAGCGGCATTCCATGTGCGCAGCAGGAAGCGTGCGGCAAGGAGCGGAAGATGCCGCCTACAGTGCCAGGCCATGAGACAGCACGTTCTTTGCAGTTCTTGAAGGGCCCCTTCGAGGCGGGCTGGCATAATGGAGCGAGCCAGAAACCAGAAAGGGGCCATGCATATGGATCTTGAAGAGGTCGAGGAGCGCTCCTGCGCTCTGAGAAGGCGCTATCACGAGCTCGAGAGGGAGCTCCACGGCTCGGTGTGGAGCATCGAGGAGGATGCGCTTGCCTTCCTGACCGATGCCGGCATCGTCGGACGCCTTGCGATGGACCATGAAGGGCGCTGGCCCAGCGCCGAGGCAGACAGGCTCCCTGCCAAGATGGGCGAGTGTGTCTGGTGGCTTGCCGTGCTGGCAGAGCGCATGGACCTCGATTTCGAAGACTGTGTGGGCGGCTTTCTGGCAGAGCGGGAAGGGGCGCTGCTGAACGCATCGGACAGAAGCGGACAGGACGCATGAGCGAGGACTCTTTGCCCCGGGACCGGGCAGATTCTGCGCTTGCCAGACGCCTGGTGCGGCTGACCGAGGCGTTCTATGCACAGGAAGCGCAGTCTTTCTCCAGTACGAGAAAAGCTGCCTGGGAAGGCTGGAGAAAGATCTTCAGCCTGCTGGCTGCCGAAGGAAGGCCGTCGCTTTCCGTGACCGATGTGGCTTCAGGCAATGGACGCTTCGGCCGCGCGCTGGCAGAGGCGCTTCCCCAGGTCCGCATTCGCTACCAGGCAATCGATTCCTGCGCGCCGCTGATGGACGAGGCGCCAGGCTGGCCTGCTTCGATCGAAGCTGCCTGCTTCGAGCAAGATCTCATCACGCCGCTCCTCGAGGGAGCAAAAGCCCTTCCTTCTGGCATCGAGCCGGCAGACCTTCTCTGCTGCTTCGGCTTCCTGCATCATGTGCCGGAAGAGAGGCTGCGCCTGCGCTTCGTGCAGGAGCTGGTGGATGCCACGGCAGCAGGCGGCATCGTCACGCTTGCCCTCTGGCGCTTTGCGGACAGCCCTGCTGGGGCACAGAAGGCGGAGGCAGCGACACGGAGAGCCTGCCAGGAGCTTGGCCTTGCCCGGGATGCGCTGGAGCCGGGGGACTATCTTTTGGGCTGGCAGGGAAAGCCGGGCGTCTGGCGGTACTGCCATAGCTTCACGGAACATGAGGCGCAAGAGCTTGCCCATGCGGTCAGAGGCCAGGCCTCTGTCGCGGCCTCATATCTGGCCGACGGGAAGACCCATGACCAGAACCGCTATCTTGTGCTTCGGAAGAGGGCATAAGGCGCAGATGCCATGCGGGCTCTGCCAGCCTGCCCAGGATGCGCCCGATGCATGCAGGAAGGAAACAGGTCCGCTGCAGCGGCTGCGCAGCGGACCTGTGAATGCTTGAGCTCAGGGGCAAGCCATCAGGCTGCAATCAGCTTCTCGAGCTCCTGGCGGACAGCGACGATGAAGCCTGCCGTATCGAGCGTCTGAGGGTTCGGGAGCTTCGTGATGCGGGCGAGATCTCCTGTCATCATGCCGGACTCGATTGTCGCAAGCGTTGCATGCTCGAGCTTGTCTGCAAAGTCTGCAAGGGCAGGGGTGCCGTCGAGCTCGGCGCGCTTCCTCAGAGCGCCCGCCCAGGCAAAGATCGTGGCGACAGAGTTCGTCGAGGTCGTCTCGCCCTTGAGATACTTATAGTAGTGGCGCTGCACCGTGCCGTGCGCTGCCTCGTACTCGAAGTAGCCATGCGGGCTCACGAGCACTGATGTCATGAGCGCCAGGCTGCCAAAGGCGCTCGAGAGCATGTCGCTCATCACGTCGCCGTCGTAGTTCTTGCAGGCCCAGACAAAGCCGCCCTCGCTCTTCATGATGCGTGCCACGACGTCGTCGATCAGGGTGTAGAAGTACGTGAGGCCTGCCTCCTCGAAGCGCTCCTTGTACTCCTTCTCATAGACATCGGCGAAGATGTCCTTGAAGCGGTGGTCGTAGGTCTTCGAGATCGTGTCCTTCGTCGCAAACCAGAGGTCCTGGTGTACTGACAGGGCATAGGAGAAGCAGGAGCGTGCGAAGCTCGTGATCGACGAGTCGAGGTTGTGCATGCCTTCGACGACGCCTGGCTCCGTGAACTCATGGACGAGCGTGCGGGTTTCGGTGCCATCTACTGCCGTATAGACAAGCTCGACCTTGCCCGGCCCAGGGATGCGCATTTCGGCGTCGCGGTAGACATCGCCGTAGGCGTGACGGGCAATCGTGATCGGCTTCTTCCAGTTCGAGACGACAGGCTCGATGCCCTTCACGATGATGGGAGCACGGAAGACCGTGCCGTCGAGCATGGCACGGATCGTGCCGTTCGGGCTCTTCCACATCTTGTGGAGGTCGTACTCCTTCACGCGGGCTGCGTTCGGCGTGATTGTCGCGCACTTGACGGCGACGCCCAGGCGCTTCGTTGCCTCTGCTGCATCGATGGTGACCTGGTCTTCGGTCTCGTCCCTGTGCTTGAGTCCGAGGTCATAGTATTCGGTCTTGAGGTCCACGAACGGCTCCAGAAGCTCATCCTTGATGAGCTGCCAGATGATGCGGGTCATCTCGTCGCCGTCCATCTCGACAAGCGGCGTCTTCATCTCGATCTTTGCCATGGACATCCTCTCTGCTTCTGGCGGTGTCAGTTGGTTTCGATTCTAATGGGCGCATCTGCAGACGCTGCAGAACGTTTCTGAATGTACATGTTCGTCCTGCCCTGTTCCTGAAAGCGCTCTGCTATGCTGTGGGCTACGAGAAGACTGCATATGAGGGGAAGCACCATGCTGCTCGACAGACGCGAAGCCCAGCTCTTCACCCAGACCAAGATGCTGCTCGAGATGGAAGCCAACAAGAGGCTCAAGGTCCTGCCCTACAGCCTCCGCTTACCGGGATCCGACGGCCGAGGATGAGGGGGAGCTGCTCGAGGCCATCTGGAATGACCCTTCCGTTATCGAGGACATCGCAGACAATCTTCCGTCCTCCACGCCGGCCAGGGTCCGGGACCTGCTTGCAAGCTGGAGCCATCCGCTCTATGGGGAGTTCACGGTCACGAAGCTCGGAGCAGAGGTGCTCTTCCTGGGCTTCGGGCATGCCTTTGCCGTCTCAGGCATCACACGCTCGATTCCGAGCATCGTGGGCACCTTCCCCTGCTTCGTGCGGACGGCGCTGCTGCCGCTCCGCAACCTGATCGTCTACGACGGCTCGATGTCGGTCTACGATGTCGCAGCCTCCGAGCGGATGGCAAAGGCGATCGAGGATGAGGCACGGGAGTGCAAGGAAGAGGGCGGGATTGTCCGCAATGGCAAGAAGCTCTTCGAGATGGCGCCCGATCTCATCAAGGAGGCAAAGAAGCATCAGGGGGAGGAGGCCTTTCCGGCAGACGAGAACGATACGGAAGGCTTCCACCGTGGCGTGCTGGCAGGTCTTTCCGGCAAGGAGCGCGAGCAGTATATCGATGAGCATGACCCGCTCCGGGCAGATTCCCCTGACCTTGCTGCGAGCCTCGCACGCTACGATGCGCTCGAAATCCGACGGGAGTCGCAGGGCAGGGTTCCTGACCATATGGTCCTGTCCGAACTGACGGGGTTCAAGAAATACGAGCTTGAGGAAATCGGCAAGAATCTGGGCATGAAGGGGCTCTCGAAGCTCAGGAAGAAGGAGCTGGCCGAGGCCATTGCGGCAAGCATCAGCTCAGCGCCGGGGTTCCTGAGAAAGCAGCTTCCCACGCTGATGCCCAAAGAGCTCGAAGAGGTGCGCGAGCTCCTCTCCAAGGGAGGGGAGAAGACGTTCGATCTCACATCGGCAGATGGGGTGGATGCCGCCTACAAGCTGCCCGTGATACTGGGCGTCGGAGGCTTCTTCGTCTCCGGCAATACGGCCACCTACATGCTCGCCGAGCCGCTGATGGAGCAGTCAGCATCGCTTGACTGGGATGGGATCATGAAGGATGCCCAACGCAACGAGCGGGTCTTCGACCATGTCGGGGCAGCGGCAATCATCCGGGGTGTCGTGCGCATGGACCAGGCGGCAGCAGAGTTCGGCGAGGGGTTCTCGACACAGGAGCTCACCGACATGCTCACGACCAAGCTTGAACAGATAGATGCTGAATTCGATATGGTCTTCTTCGAGGACGATCCTGATACGCCCTATCTGGTCGACGGGATGCTCGATGTGCTCTGCAGGGAGGACCTCGGCATTTCGACAGATGCTGCTGTCATTATGGACATGCCACGCGACTCGATGGTCGGCAAGATTCTTGCGGTGCAGAAGGGCAAGGACCCCTATCCTCTGCCCGAAGGCGTCGAGACGGCAGAGGATGCGTATGAGTGGATCTATGGGCTGGATGCCTGCGAGAACCTGCGCCGCTATTTCGATGAGCATGTGCCTGACGGAGAGAACGATTTCTACTTCGCCGATGCAGCGATCGACGATCTCATGCCCCTCATGCAGATGGGCGTCCAGAATGCCCAGAGCATCAGTTCCTTCATGGGCGTTCTGGAGGATCGGGGCTACATCCCGAACAAGGGCATGCTGCAGCCGACCCTCGACCTTCTGATGGGGATGGCAAATGGCGTGCCGGTCTGGTCCAACAATGGATGGCCGCCCCATGAGCTCTTCGAGAAGGACAATGCAGATTCTGCTGGCCGCCGATAGGGGCTGCGCGCCGGCAGCATGGGACGCTGCTCTGGCTAAGCCGGGGCAGCGATGCAATGAATCGGAGGATCCATGCAGATGCCGCGATGCCCATCAAGCCATGCCTGCTGAAGCCGGCGGCGCCATGAAGCATGCTGCCTGCTGGGATCGCTCCAGCAGGCAGCTGCTGTCTAAGCCTGTTTCTGGCCCGCCAGCCTCGGCTTCTGATGGGAGAGCAGCTCCTTGGCCTTGCTGATGAGCAGTGCGACCAAGAGGCTTCCGAGGACTCCGCAGACAAAGCCCGCAAGGCAGCTGGCCGGGCTGTAGCGGACCCAGGCGTCGCTGGTGAACTTCTGGACGGGGAAATCGCTGTATGCAGCATTTCCGCCCTGCAGCTGGAGGTAGACGACAAAGTTCGGGATGTTGGTGAAGATGAGGTGGCTCATCATGATGGTGAATGTGTTCTCTGCGACGAAGTCGACGATATTCACCTGGCCAATCCGGCTGGCTGCCATCTGCATGACCTTGTACCAGAAGAGCGTGCCGGTGATGGAGGTGACAAGGGGCAGCCACCAGGAATGGAACGACCTCATGGAAGAGGTGGCGAGGAAGAGCACCTTGTCATGGAAGATGCATATGAGCACGGTATTGATTGCAAAACAGATGCCGCAGACATAGAGAAGCCGCCAATGCGCGACATGCTTCTCCCAATACTGCCGGAACATCCTGCCCATGTGATAGAACTGCAGATACCAGAAGTCCCGGAGCAGGATAGCAAGGACATCGCTGTTCTGGGTGGCTCCATCCACGCAGAGCTTCAGGTCGATGAATCCGCCGAGCACCATGATGGCAAGGAATATGAAGTCCGGCTTGCGCGAGCCGAGATGCAGCAGCCTGTTCAGGACAAGATAGCCGGCTTCGACCCAGAAGAGCATGATCACGAACCACCCTGCACCGGTGATCGAGGAGAGCGGGGCTCCTCCCGCGAGCCTCAGGATCGATTTCACGCTGAAGGGGCTTACGTACCAGTTGACCAATCCGCAGCGCATCAGGATCCAGGAAAGGGCGTCTCCCGCCAGAGACCAGACGATATAGGGGATGAACAGGTGCTTCACCTTATGGCGCACTCCATCGGCGATGGCGCGGTCCTTGAAAAAATAGCCTGAGACGAAGACGAGCATAGGCATGAAGAAGGAGTCGTACGGAAAGACGCCGGAGAGGATGCCTACGTGGGAGTCCACGTGGTTGTCGACGACCATGATGATTGCCAAGGCTTCGAGCCACTGGAACGTCTGGTTGCGTGGTTTCAGAGATTTGGATGCCATGGAAGCTCCCATATGCAGCAGGCGGAATGGTCGCCTCAATTATCGTGACTGTCTCAGCATGCTTCAAGGCAATTTGCAGATTCCTGATATGCAGCAAGATGCCTGCATGAATGCGTCGGGCATATCTGCCGGTACCCAAGCACTGCAGCTTGGGCCATGTGTTCAGGGCATGCCTGAGCTGCCAGATGCAGGGACGCTCGGCGCCTCATGGCGGATTCCAGAATGAGATCCTGCTGGCGGGCCGATCCGTCATGTCCTGAGCCAGCCTTCAAGGCCGCTGCAAGCTGATATCCCGTCCTGCCAAGAACGGACTTGGCAGCAAGGATGCCATGAAGGCAGATGAGGGCACCCATGACAGCATCATTAGGATAGGGCTGCAGCCAGGGTCTGGGCATCTTCCACAAAGCATCTGTGCGCCATCTAGCGCAAAGGCAGCGACTTCCCAGGTGGCAGGCGCTGCTTACCATGATGAGAAGGGCGGGGACAATGAGCCTCTTGCCGTATCGAATAGGGGCATTGAGGAACTATCGTACGCGTCGCTTACGAATCATGGGCGTCTTCACTTGCGAATTGTGGTTTGCCTGGCTTATGAATCGGCAATGTCTGCTCATTGATCGTGGAAAATTATCTGCCACGGATATCTGCATCCGATGCCCTGCAATTCGGCGGCGGACCTGCACGGGGAGGCTTGCATGATCGAGCGCGATATAGCTGCCTGGACACAGAGAAATGCCGGATGATTTCCCGTGGCATCCATAACCGGACCTCGTCAGAGTGGAAATCGACGCTGGTCAAAGCAGTCTTTCCTGAGTGCCAGCATGTCAATCTCGAAGACCCGGGCATTCGTGCTGCCGCTCTCGAAGACCCTGTCGGCTTCATCCGCGCAAAGCCCTCCCGTCTCATCATCGATGAAGCCCAGCTGGCGCCAGAGCTCTTCAGCATGATGCAGGTGGTCTCGGATGAAAAGGGAGCTCCTGGTCAGCATGTGCTGTCTGGTTCCCGGAATTTCCCGCTCCTCAAGCAGGCGACGCAGTCCTTGGCGGGAAGGGTCGGCATCCTGAGGCTGCTACCTCTTTCCCTGAGAGGGGCGAAACGGACGTATCCCGGTCTCACAGTGCATGAATTCGTGGTCAGAGGCGGCTATCCGAGGCTCTACGACGTGGATATCCCGCCTCTAGTCTCTGACGAGAACTATCTGGAGACCTATATCGCCCGCGATGCGTCAGGCCCTGTCGACCCCCGCAATCTTGCGGCATTCAGGAGCTTCATCGGAGCATGCGCTGCCAGCTGCTCCAATCTGCCCAATCTTTCGGAACTTGCCCGCGACGTCGGCATAAGCGTCCAGACTGCCCGCTCGTGGCTCTCCCTTCTGGAGGCGAGCTACGTCGTGTTTCTCCTGAGGCCCTATCATGCCAACCTGCGAAAGCGCCTTGCCAAGACCCCGAAGCTCTATTTCTATGACACAGGGCTCCTCTGCCATCTTCTGGGAATCCGTGCGCCGGAAGAGCTCAGCATGTCTTCTATGAAAGGTCCCATCATGGAAGACCTTGCGATTGCCGAGACCATGAAACGCTACCTCAACGCCGGAAGCGTGCCCGAGCTTTTCTTCTATCGCGATGACAGCAAGATCGAGGTCGACCTTGTGGATATGACAGAGAGGTCTCGGCCGGAGCTTGTGGAAATCAGGCCATCAGCAACGTGCTGTCCGTCATTCACGCGGCACCTCGCACATGCAGGCGAGCTTCTTGGCATCGATGTCTCCGGACAGATGGTCATCATGGATTCCGAAGCGACCACATCTGTGGGAGGACGTACAATCTGGTCATTCGAGGATTGGCTTCTCCGCAGCTGACCGGAGCAGACGGTGGCTGGGTGCACGCAGAAGAAGACAGGCAAGGCCTGACGCAGCTGCAGTGCATCGTATGATGGAAAGCGGCCTTCAGGATCTGGCGGATGGAAATGCACATGGAAACGTGGCATGGCAGGAATGGGGTGGCAGACGTGAGCAGGCGCGGCTTCCCTGCGCTGGTGGCGGCTCTCTCGCTTGCTGGCTGCGCTGCCCGATCTGCCCAGAGCTCCTCCTCTGTTGCCACCTCATCCGACGAGTCCCAGGACGCATCCGATGAGGCTTCAGGCCCTTGCGGCTCGGGCGTGCACCACGCCACGATCGAGGCGGAAGGCTACGGGGCCATGCAGGTCTCGCTCAATGCCAGCGTAGCGCCAATCACGGTCGCAAACTTTGCGGGCCTGGTGGAGCAGGGGTTCTATGATGGACTGGCCTTCCATCGTGTCGTCCGCGATTTCATGATCCAGGGCGGAGATCCTGCAGGAGACAGCACGGGCGGGTCGGGCACGACCATCAAGGGGGAGTTCTCTGCCAACGGTGTCGAGAACAGCATTGCCCATGTACGAGGGACGCTGTCGATGGCGAGAGGGCAGGGGTATGACTCGGCAAGCTCCCAGTTCTTCATCGTCCAGAAGGGCTATCCCTCGCTCAATGGGAACTACGCTGCCTTCGGACATGTGACCGACGGCATGGACATAGTCGATGCCGTCGTCGATGCGACAGCCGACAAGGGTGACTCGAATGGGCTCCTGCCCCAGGATGTCCAGCCACGCATCGCCTCGATCAGGATGGCCGACTGACGAGGGGGCGGAGCCCAGAGTCGCTCTATTCCGTCACGACGACCTTGCCGAAGCCATGGGAGCTTTCGAGAAAGCGGTGGGCCTCCTGCATCTCGTCGAGCGTGAAGACCTTTGCAGGGGTGGCATCCACGTGCTTCTCCTCGATGAAGGAGAAGAGGGAAGAGAGCCGCTCCTCGCTCACATTGCCCGAATAGAAGCTTGTGAGATAGCCATTGGGTGGAAGGTCCTCGATAGGGTCGAAGCCATCCAGGCACCACTGCCCACCGAGCTGCCCCGTGCTGCAGACGATGCCGCCTTCCTGCACATGGGAGCAGGTGTCCTTCATCGTGGCGGGCCCTATGAGCTCGAGGACGCGGTCGAAGGGCGTGCCTTCGGCCTGAAGGACATTGCCCTGGTCGAGCACGGTCTCGTCGAAGCCGGCATCACGCAGCAGGCTCTCCCTGTTGGCGCTCCGGGTGCTTCCCACAAGATGGATGGCGGGGACAGCGGCACGTGCCAGACGGGCGAAGGCCACGCCGACGCCGCTTGTGGCGCCACGGACGAGCACGCACTGGCCTGGTTCGAGACGCAGGTTGAGCAGCGACCCATAGGCGGTGTAGAAGGTCTCGGGGATGGCAGCGAGCGCTTCCCAAGGGAGGCCTGTGGTTATCGGATAGAGCTGATTGTTTGGGAGCAGGGCATAGTCGGCATAGCTGCCGTCGAAGGCACGGCCCATCTCGCCCATGAGGGAGACGACCTTCTGGCCAACAGGGAGCCTTGCGCTGTCTGTGGTCGCCACGATCTCGCCTGCGCATTCGATGCCGAGAATCCGGGGGAACTTCACGGAGGGGGAAAGCCCTTGCCGCGTGAAGATCTCCGAATGGTTGAGGCCGCGGGCATGTATATGCACGAGCGACCAGCCATCCTTCGGCTGGGGTATCGGCCGCTCTTCGAGCTTAAGGACCTCGGGTCCTCCTGCCTTGTGGACCACGACGGCACGCATCGTCTCTGGAATCGGGCTTTCCATGGTGTCTCCTGTCTCAGGCCTTGGCTGCCCCTTCTGCCCGTTCCCTGACCACCGATTCGATGTCATCTAGCGTAACGGCCTCGAGCCTGTCTTCGAGTGCCCGCTGCGCAGAGGCGAGCGGACCGTCGAGGGCAGCATGGATGTTGCCACCGACCGGGCACTGGGGACAGGGGTTTTCGTGGAAATGGAAGAGCGAATCGGCCTCGTTCTGGTCGACTGCGCGCCAGAGGTCCAGGAGCGTGATCTTAGAGAGCGGACGGGCCAGCGTTATGCCAGACTTGCCCTTGCTCGAGGCGATGATGCCTGCCTTCTTGAGCATGCCCATGATCGTGCGCACCATCACCGGGCTGGTGCCCAGGCTTCCAGCAAGGAAGGTGCTCGTGACCGGACGCGAGCTTTCGAAATAGTCGATAGCGCAGACCATGTGTGCCGCCATGGTGAGTCTGCTTGTTATCTGCATCAAGCCTCCTTTGAAGCCATCGCCGCCTTGGCACGCGCCGCTCCGCTGTGCCCGCAGTCGAAGAGGTGCTCTTCGTCCAGGCTGCAGGCATGGCGCTGGCGCGAGACCAGGCGCGAGACGAACTCTGTCGCGGGACGGGCCAGAATCTCTTCGGGTGTGGCATGCTGCTGGATTCTGCCGGCATCCATAACGAGGACCTTGGTGCCAAGACGCAGTGCCTCGCCGATATCGTGTGTCACGAAGAGGACGGTGATGCCGCATTCCTTCTGGATGCGGGCAATCTCTTCCTGCAGCTGGCCGCGGGTGATCTCGTCGACAGCGCCGAATGGCTCGTCCATAAGCAGTATATCCGGAGAGGCGGCCAGGGCACGGGCGATTCCGACGCGCTGCTGCTGGCCGCCGGAGAGCTCGGCCGGATAGCGCTCACGCATGTCTTCGGGAAGCCCCACGATCTCCATCCACTTCGAGACTGCCTCATCGGTGCGCTTCCGGTCGCGGCCGTTCAGGAGATTGGGAACGTAGGAGATGTTCTCCTCCACGCTCATGTGGGGGAAGAGCACGCTTCCCTGGATTGCATAGCCGATGCTGCGGCGGAGGCCGATCTCGTTGACTGTGCGCACGTTCTTCCCGTTCACGAAGACATCGCCAGAAGTGGGCTCGATGAGCCGGTTCACCATCTTGAGGGCGGTCGTCTTGCCGCAGCCGGAAGATCCGACGATGGTCAGGAACTCGCCGTGGGGAATCTCGAGATTGAAATCGTCGAGAACCTGCTTTTCCCCATAGGACTTGAAGACATGGCGGTACTCGACTGCACAGGTGGTCTTCTCGCTCATTTCAAAAGCCCCTTTCCACGCAGATATGCTGCTGCGACCTCTTCGGGCTCTTTGCCCTCTTCTTCCACTTCGTAGTTCATTTCGGCCATATCGCTCTCCGAGATCGTGCCATCGAGCTTCTCGAGCACGCCTCTGAGCTCCGGATGCTCTTCGAGCACTTCGGTCCGCACGACATTTCCGCACTCATAGGAGGGGAAGAAGTGCCGGTCGTCTTCGAGCACCACAGCATCTGCCTGGCTGAGCTTACCGTCGGTCGTGAAGATCACGAGCGCATCGACGCTGCCCTGCGCCAGAGCATCATACTTGAGCCCGATATCGAGCTGCATCGTGTCTGCGAACTTCATGCCATAGGCTGAGCAGAGGGCATCGTAGCCATCCTCACGCTCGAAGAAATCGGCTTCGGCTCCGAGCTTCAGCTGGCCTGCGACCTTTGCAAGATCGGAGTAGGTCTTGAGGTCATACTTTTCTGCTATATCGCGCCTCACGGCAATGCCATAGGTGTTGCCGAAGCCGTACATGCCGACCCAGGAGAGGCCTTTCTCGGCGTAGCCTGCCTGGAGCTCGGGGAACTCGTCTTCGGAGTAGGTACCATCCTTCTTGAGCACCATGGCCCAGCCGGTACCGGTGTATTCAGGGTAGAGATCGAAGCTGCCTGATTCCATAGCAGGCTCGATATTGGAGGTTCCGCCGCCGACACCTTGGGTAATGTCGACCGAAAGACCGGTGTCCTGCTCGATCAGGTCCTTGAGCATGGCGCCCATGATGTACTGCTCGGTCATGGGCTTGGTGGCGATATGGATGGTCTGAGAGGGGGTGGAGAAGAGGCCAGGCAGCAGCGCACAGGCGGCAGCAATGCCTGCCACAGCTGCTGCCGCAATGCCCATCCTGCGGTTCGCCTTCTTTGCGGCGCGGCTCCTCATCTGCATGCGGTGCTCGACGAAGCCCAGGACATAGTCCACGGCCAGAGCAAGGAGGGCAATGAGAAGGCTTCCGGCGACCGTCATCGCGGCATTGTTCGTCGTGATGCCGCGGTAGATCGCAACGCCCAGGCCGCCTGCCCCGATGAAGGAGGCGATGCCTGCAAGCGCTATCGTCATGACTGCCATGTTCCTGATGCCGCTCATGATGACCGGGAGGGCAAGCGGAAGCTTAATTTTCACGAGGGTCTGGGTGCGTGTTCCGCCCATGCCCTTGGCTGCCTCCAGGACGGCAGGATCGATATTCGTGATGCCGGTATTGGTGGCTCTCACCATCGGCAGCAGCGCATAGATGGTAAGCGCGATCACGGCTGTGGCATTGCCGACGCCGCTCACCGGGATGAGAAAGCCGAGCATCGAGATCGAGGGAATGGTATAGAGGAAGTTCACGACCGCAAGCGTCGGCTTGGCAGCGCGCTGGTATTCGCTGATGAGAATGCCGGCGACACCGCCCACGACAATCGCGATCGCGATCGATATGGCAGAGATCTCGATATGCTCAAGCAGCAGCCCTGAGAAGAAATCCCAGCGGGAGCAGAGCAGGTTCCAGACATCGGCAAGCATAGGCTAACCTCTTTTCTTGATGGCAGAGACAGGGCAGTTCTCGAAGCAGAGCCCGCAGTGGAGGCAATGCTCCTGCGAGATCTGGTAGGGCTTCCCTGGCATGATGCATTGCTGGGGGCACTTGCGTGCGCACGTTCCGCAGCCGATGCAGGCGCTTGTGATCTCGAAGCCCTTGAGACGCGCGGGTGCGCTGCCGAGCGTGAAGCTCTGGCGAAAGATGGGGGAGACGCCCAGGTCGAAGAGCTCGATCCTGCCGTTGTTGATGCAGAAGGGGTCGAGGATATAGCGGGCCGTGCCGGGATACACATCATTCATCGAGGGGTTCTCCTCGAAGATGCGGTCGATCCAGGCGTGGGGATTGTCCTCGATGCGCTTGGCCGTGCCGGAGAGGCGGACCATCTTCCAATCCTTCGTCATCCCCACGATTGCGACATGGGGATTGTGCATGAGCTGGGCATAGAAGTCCTTGCCGCGGCCAGTGCAGAAATAGAGCTTCCCTTCCTCGACGAGCATCACGTCGATGGTGCGGTTCTCGGGCTCTCCGGCCTCATTGACCGTGGCGAAGGAGACATCCTTGATGTTCCTCAGCATCTCAAGACATGTCTGTGCATCCATGGGGCGATCCTCTCTCTGTGTGCTTCCCTTGACCTGTAATATAGATACTGACATATAACGTGTCAATAAACATATTACAAGTGTGGGTGAAACGTGTGATGACAGCCGGCATGCCCGCGCACTTCCGGTATGCTGGAAGCTGCAGATTGGATCGTGCCGGAAGGAAGCATCATGTCGCGCATCCTCGATTACCTGATGGAGCCAGAGTGTGTCGTCGTCTTCGATATCGATGGGGTGCTTGCACCCTATGAGTTCGGCGAGCTTTCTCATGCAGCCTGCCTCGACGGAGACTGGAAGACCTATGTGCTTGAAGAGCATCCCTATGCCCATATCCGTCCTGTCCCTCAGATCCAGCGCTTCATCGAGAAGAAGGGGTGCACACGCGTCTTTGCCTGCTCGGTCGCAGAAGACTATGAGGAGGAAGGGAAGCGCGATTTCGTCGTTGCGAACTACGGGCTTCCTGCCGGCCACGTGAAGCTCGTCCGGAGCAAGAGCGACAAGGTGGCGGAGCTCAGAGCCTTGGCAAAAGAGTTCTGCGTGTCCGAGCGGCGCGTCGCGCTTGTCGAGGACACGGTAAAGACGCTCGACGAGGTTGCCAGAAAGACCGGATGCACGACCGTCCATGTCTCGTCCTTCTTCTTTGCATAGAACGCTGATCCGTACGAGAAAGGTACGCCAATGATTCTCGACCGCGGCGAACTCAAGCTCTTTCATGCTGCCATGGCCCTCATCGAGTTCGAGGGGAACAAGCGGCTCCATATCGTGCCATACAGCATCAAGTACGAGCCTCCTGCACCGGATGATGAGGCAGAGCTCCTCGATGCTATCTTCCATTCGCCTGAGGTGCTCAAGGACATCGCGGAGCATATCCCGCCCCAGACGCCGCGCAAGGTCGCAGACCTCATCCAGAGCTGGCAGCATCCGCTGACAGGCAAGTTCACGGTCGTACAGCTTGGGCCAGAACCGCTCTTCCTTGGCTTCGATCGCGCTTTCGCCGTCGCAGGCATCACCCATTCGATTGCAAGCGTGGTGGGCAAGTTCCCGGCTGCGGTCGATACGGTGCTTCTGCCTTTCGGCCGTTTCATTGTCTACGACGCCTATCTCCAGACCTACGACATGGGCTTCTCGGAACGCATAAAGGCCATGTTTGCTGATGAGGCGGCACGCTGCAAGAAGGAGGGGCTTATCGTCCGGGATGGGCGCGAACTTGCAAAGAACGCGGAGAGCTGGATGGAAGATGCCCACCGCCATCTCGAGGAGCATGAGAGGCATCAGAAAGAGCTTGAAGAGAAAGATGAGATGCCGGAAGGCTGCCACAGAGGCGCGCTTGCCGGACTCGCTCCTGACGAGCGCGAGCGTGCTGCGAAAGCCGCAAGCGATGCTGCCTTCGACAGGGCGGACGCCTCCTCTGCTGACGAGCTGCGCATGAAGCTCCTTGGAAAGCTATCGAAGAAGGGCCGGCCGGTGCATGCCCTTGCAGAGCAGCTTTCCTGCCTCAGCAAGGCCCGCCTCCAGGAGCTTGGACGCGCACTGGACCTCACACGTCTCTCGAAGCTCAGGAAGGACGAGCTGGTGCAGCTCGTGGCAGAAGCGCTCGAGCAGAACCCGCGGTTTGATGAGGTGCTCTCCATCTGCTTTCCGGAGGAGTTCAGGGCAGTACGCGATGCAGTGGCTGCGGGCGGCGTGAAGGAATTCGATCTCGAGGATCCCAGAGAGCTTCATGCTGCGTGCCGCATGCCGGAGCTTGTCGGTCTTGGCATGCTCTTCGTCTCGGGCACGAAGGCGAACTTTGCCCTCTCCGACCTGTTCATGTCTCAGGCACCATCGCTTGACTGGGATGGAATCGAAGCGCGGGTGCAGCAGGGACAGCGGATCTTCGACCATATCGGTGCTGCGGTCTATCTCAGAGGCATCATGCTGGCTCTCGATGCGAATGACGAGTTCGGCGAGGGCCTTTCCGGCAACGAGGTGATCGATATCATTGCCCGCTATATGCAGGCAGGCTACGCAGGATTTGCAATCATGTCGTTCGAAGGAGATCCAGATGAGCTCTATCTGGTGGATGGCTCCCTCTGCGACAGCTGCTATCCGCCTGATGGGGACAGCGAATGGACGGAAGGCCTCCTGCTCGACCAGGAGATGGATCCTCTGATAGAGGACATCCTGGACGGCCAGCAGGGCAAAGAGCCCCGGCCGCTTCCAGAAGGTGTCGAGAATGATGCAGATGTCGAGGAATGGATGCTCAGGATTCCTGAGGTCCAGGAGCTCAGGAGCTATCTCGACGCCCATGTGCCAGACGATGCAGATGACTATTTCTTCGCGGACGATGTGATAGAGGAGTTCCTCTACGATATGCGCTTCGGCATGCCTGGCACGAATTCCATCCAGCACTACCTGAATTTCCTTGATGAATACGGATTCGTGCCGACCGAGGCGGTGCTTACGCAGCTCCTGAACAGGATCATGAAGATGATGAATGCGGTGCCGATCTGGCCGAACAATGGCTGGTCGCCGAATGAGCTGTTCCATCGCAATCCGGAAAAGGACTCAGACATTCAGATAGATACGACGCGGATCGTTTGATGGGAGTGATTTTCGGCCTTTTACGGTTCGCAACGTTTCGCTACAAACAGCAACGTTTCCGCAGGTAAGATGGGTTGAGAAGAGTTTTGAGTAGCAACGCTTCGCAATGCTTGAAAACACTTGTAGCGGGATGATTCTTCCAAAGATTCTTCCATCTGGAAGAATCCCAGCGGAACGAGAGGAATTCACCGAGTGATAGGCGCGGCCCTGGAGGGGGTCGCGCCTTTCTCGTATCGGGTCTGGAAGGAGATCCCCACTCACGGGAGGGATACCCAGGTTTTTCGGCTCTCCGCTATTTATGGTGGGTAGCACTTCTGCACCGCTTGTGGCCCTGGCCTCCGAACGGTAGGATTTTCCCCGACAGGAGGCTCCGTCCCGGAGGCGCGATATGGATGCTCAGGCAGGCATGCTGGCAAGGCTCTCCGAGAGGTCCATGGGGCTCGGGGACGAATGGGAGGTCTCCGATGTCTGGTTCGAGGAGCGCGGAGGGGCGCAGGACGAGCTCCATGTGAGGGTGGCCCATCGGAAGGGCCAGGCAGTGGAATGTCCCGTATGCCACAGGAAGTGCGGCACCTACGACACGCGCGAGAAGACCTGGAGGCATCTCGACATCTGGCAGTACGAGACAATCGTCCACTGTGCCGTGCCGAGGGCCGACTGCCCCGAGGACGGCGTGCATGCCTGCAGGATGCCCTGGGAGGTGCGCCCGAACTCGCACTTCACGGCGCTCTTCGAGGCGCAGGTGATCGTGATGGCGCTCTCCGGCATGACCGTGACGGCGATGGCGCATCTGGTGCACGAGACGGACACGCGCATATGGCGCCTGCTCGGGAAGGCGGTATCGGAGGCGAGGGATGCCCCAGGCCGCCCAGACCGTGGACAGGTTCCATGCGGTGCAGCTCCTGAACAGGGCAATCGGTCATGCGAGATGTGCGGAGAGGCGAGAGTCCGCAGAGAAGCGCCGCCAGCCCGCAGGCACGAAGTGCATCTGGCTGAAGAGGAAGGAGTCGCTCACGGAGCGCCAGCCTGCCAAGTGAGTAGCACAGCCATTTGATACCGACATTCCAAGAAGACGGTACCGCCTCTGCGGGCAGACGGTACCGCCGTTTCGCCTATCGGGAACCGCCTATTC
>OMVT01000062.1 GCA_900314535.1 uncultured Olsenella sp.
AGCACATGGTGCACGTCCGTACGGCGACCACCGCGTAGCAATTGTTGGACACGCATTGCTGAAGGGACCCTTCCGAGGGTCCCTTTTCTTTTCTCGGAGACGTTTTCGGGGCAGATAGAACGACAACCGATATACTCGATTGAGTAGAGCACGATTCAAGGAGGGGCGATGTTCACTGACTTTGCCCATATCAACGTACAAGGCGGCAACGGCGGCGCTGGATGCATGTCATTCAGGCGCGAGGCCTATGTGCCGAAAGGCGGGCCTGACGGCGGAGACGGCGGACGCGGAGGAGATGTCATCCTCGAGGCGGACCCCCAGCTCTCGTCGCTCATAGACTACCGCTACAAGCATCACTTCAAGGCAGAGCGCGGCACGCATGGCCAGGGAGCGAGAAAGCACGGCAAGGACGGCGAGGACCTGATCCTCAAGGTGCCTCTCGGCACCGTCGTGCGCGAGCTCGACCATGAGACGCAGAAGCCGCTCTACCAGATTGCAGACCTCACGCATCCCGGCGAGCGCGTCGTCGTAGCCCCTGGCGGCATCGGAGGCCGTGGCAACATCCACTTCGTGACATCCGTCAGGCGCTCTCCGGCCTTTGCCGAGAAGGGCGAGCCTTCGCAGGACCACTGGATCGAGCTCGAGATGAAGCTCATGGCAGATGCTGCCCTTGTCGGCATGCCATCTGTCGGCAAGAGCTCGCTCATCGCCCGCATGAGCGCAGCCCGTCCGAAGATTGCCGACTATCCGTTCACGACGCTTGTCCCGAACCTCGGCATGGTCCGTGCCCGCAATGGCCACTCCTTCGTCGTTGCAGACGTTCCTGGCCTCATCGAGGGTGCAAGCGAAGGCAAGGGCCTGGGGCACGAGTTCCTCCGCCATATCGAGCGCACCGCCCTCATCATGCATGTCGTGGACGTGACCGGCTCCTATGAGGGAAGAGACCCCGTGCATGACTTCGAGGTCATCAACGATGAGCTCGCAGCCTATGCCGAGGACCTCGCTGTACGTCCCCAGATCGTCGTTGCGAACAAGTGCGATATGCCGGGGACCGAAGAGAATGTCGAGCGCGTCCGCGCTGCAGCCGAGAAAGCGGGATATCCGTTCTTTGCCGTCTCCTGCGTGACGGGTGCCGGCATCGATGCACTCATGGATGCCACGGCGGAAGAGGTCTTCGAGCTCAGGAGCAAGGCGGCAGAGGAAGCCAGGAAGGCAGCTGAAGAGAAGCCGATCCGCGACTGGGAGGCCGACAGGCGCCGCCGCGACCGCCGCATCGTTATCAAGAACCTCGGCGGCAATGTCTGGCGTGTCTCGGGCGTCGGTGTCGAGCGCATGGTCATCCAGACCGACTGGGACAACGAGGAGGGCATCTCCTACCTCATGCACCGCTTCGAGAGGATCGGCCTGGACGAGCGTCTCCAGAAGGCTGGCGTGAAGGACGGCGACGAGGTGCGCATCCTGGGCTATGCCTTCACCTACGAAAGCCCGGACCACGACGATGAGTATGCCGAGCTCAAGGACTCTGACGACGCGGTCGTCGAGGAGTTCATCGAGGGGGACGAATAGCGTGGGAGGACAAGGCCCCATCGTCGTGAAGATTGGCTCTTCCACGCTTGTGGATGCCGCAGGCGCACCTGACCGTGCGTTCATCGGCAGCCTCTGCGGCCAGGTGGCGCGTCTCATGGACGAAGGACATGAGGTCGTTGTCGTGTCATCTGGCGCTGCTGCCGCCGGCATGGAGCGCCTGGGGCTCAAGGCACGCCCGAAGGACCTGCCGACGCTTCAGGCCTGCTGTGCTGCTGGCCAGGCAGCTCTTACGGAGATCTACGCAGAGGTTCTCTCCCAGAGCGGACACGCTGCGGGCCAGGTGCTCATGACAAGAAGGGACGTCGTCGACAGGGAGTGCTATCTCAATACGAGAAACACTTTCGAGCGCCTCCTGGAGCTCGGCGTCGTCCCCATCGTGAACGAGAACGATACGGTCTCTGTCGCAGAGCTCTCGTTTTCCGATAACGATATGCTCGGAGCCATCGTCTCGGCCCTCGTGGGAGCAAGCCTCTATGTGATCCTCTCTGATGTGGAGGGCCTCTATACGGCAAACCCCTCCACCCATCCCGAAGCCAAGCTCATTCCGCGTGTCGAGGAGCTCACGCCCGAGATCCTGGCAGGAGCTACGGGCGCAGGGTCTGCCTTCGGCACTGGAGGGATGGCATCGAAGCTGAGGGCTGCGCGAGCCATGCTTGCTGCCGGGATACCGATGACGATATGCGAAGGCAGAAAGGCGGACGTGCTCGTCGATGTCGTGCACGGCAAGAAGGTCGGCACGCGCTTCGAGGCTTCTGCCGGACACGCTGCGCATGAAGGCGCCCGCAAGCTCTGGATCGGCCTTGCAGGCGTTCCCCAGGGAACGCTCACGGTGGATGAGGGTGCCGTCCATGCGCTTGTCGGCAGAGGCTCGTCCCTTCTTCCTGCAGGTGTCATAGCCACAGAAGGGGAGTATGCGGCAGGAGATGTCGTGGACATCCGTGCGGAGGATGGGATGCTCGTGGCACGAGGCATCACGCGCTACTCAGCTGACGAGGTCATGCGCATCCACGGCCTCAAGCTCGATGTGATCGAGCGCTTCCTTCCTGAACGTGAAGGTGCGCCGCTTGTGCACCGCGACGAGATGCTTGTCTTCTGAGCGGGAGGGGATTGAGCCTTATGGAACAGGAGCGCTTCGATCTGCCGCAGCTCGGCCAGGACCCCTCGAGGACCTACCGCCTTGGCATCATGGGCGGCACCTTCGACCCGATACACAATGGGCACCTCGTCGCTGCGGAACAGGCGTATGACGACCTGAACCTCGATCTTGTTGTCTTCATGCCGGCAGGAAGCCCTGCCTTCAAGCAGGGCAAGAAGATTGCCTCGGGCGAGGACCGCTACGCGATGACGCTATTGGCGACCTCGGACAACCCGCATTTCGTGGCAAGCCGTTTCGAGGTGGACCGCCCTGGCATCACCTATACCTCAGAGACGCTCCGTCTTCTGAAGGAGCACTATCCTCAGAATGTGGAGCTCTACTTCATCACGGGAGCCGACGCAATTGCCGACATCGTGCGCTGGAACAACTCGGCAAGCATTGCCGAGAATGCGACGCTTGTGGGGGCAACACGGCCCGGCTACAACCTCGACAAGGCTGCCGGCGCTATCGATTCTTCTGGCATCGACTTCCATGTGATCTATCTCGAGGTCCCGGCTCTTGCCATCTCCTCGAGTTATCTGCGCGAGCGGGTGGCCAAGGGACAGAGCCTGCGCTATCTGACGCCGGACTCCGTCACAGGGTATCTCCACAAGCATCAGCTCTATGGCGCAAAGGCAGGGAAATATGCCAGATAAGGTATGGAACATACCGCGCTGCAGCATCCCCTATACGGATGGGCAGCAAGAAGAGATAGCAGAGCTCGAGCACGATATCAAGGTGCAGCTTGCAGAGAAGCCGAAGCGCCTTGCCCATTCGCTTTCGGTGGCACGGACTGCCGAGTGGATGGCAGAGGTCTACGGCGTGGACTGCTTCGAGGCACGCTGTGCCGGCATCCTGCATGACTGGGTGAAGGCTGAGACGCATGAAGCGCAGATAGAAGAGGCGAAGCATCTCGGCATAGAGCTGGACGCGCCGCTCGAGAAATGCGAGCCGCTCCTGCACGGCCTCATCGCAGCACGTACCTTGCCCCAGCGCTATCCTGAGCTTCCTCAGAGCATCTGGCAGGCCATCTCTCGCCACACCACAGGGGCTGCCGACATGTCGGACCTCGATATGGTGCTTTTTGTGGCTGATGGCATAGAGCCGTTGCGCAAGCCCTATCCGGGTATAGACAATATACGCGGACTTGTCGGCACAGCGCCGCTCGATGAGGTCTTCTGGGCGTCGTTTGCAGGCGGCATCGTCTATGTGATCGAGACCCGGCGCTATCTCTATCCCGGCACGGTCGATATATACAACGCACTTGTAGAAAAGGAACATGCATGAGTGTGACACCGCTCGAACTTGCGAAGGTCGCTGCTGCGGCAGCTGACGACAAGAAGGCATATGACATTGCGCTTCTGGACCTCACGCAGCTTTCGGATATGTGCGACTACTTCCTGATCGCTTCCGCGATGAACGCCCATCAGGCTGATGCCATCGTCGACGAGATCGAGAAGAAGGTCCGCCTGAACTGCGCCGAGGATCCCATCTCCATCGAGGGGCGTGACGGCAAGCACTGGATCCTCATGGATTACGGTCCTGTCGTCATCCATATCTTCGATGAGGAGACGCGCAGGTACTACCGTCTCGAGCGCCTCTGGGGCGATGCACCGAGGATCGATCTCGGACTCGAGAAAGATGGGGAAGAGGAGCCGAAGGAGGAGGCCTAGTCCCCTCCCAGCTCGTCGTCAGGACGTTCTGGCACGTCCTTTCCCTTGAGCCTCATATCGCGGCCATATGATACGGCGCTGCTTCCGAAGCGGCGCCGTATTTCGTCTGCCGCTTCTGACAGTGCGTGGAGGTCACGCGGCGCTGCAGGCTCGGGAGCGCCGTCAAGGTTGAGCGCAAGCTGCTGGGGCTCTGACTCGCGTCCGAATCCAGAAAGGCCGACGCCGACAAGACGGACACCTGTGCCTTCATGCCAGATCTGGGAAAGGAGACGTCGTGCCATGGGGCCGAAGACATGCTCGTCGTCTGTGGCGCGTCCCACAGGCGTCTGCGCCGTGTGGTAGCTGAGGTCATGGTAGCGGAGCTTCAGCGTCACGACGGTGCCTTCGAGCTTCTGGGAACGCAGACGGGTGCCGCACCGTGCTGCTGCCAGATCGATGGCCGCCAGAAGGTCATGCTCTGTCGTGAGGTCATGCGGAAACGTATGCTCGGCAGAGACCGACTTCGGCTCGCGCTTCTGCACGAAGGGGCGTACGGGAGAAAGCTCGAGTCCCTGTGCGCGGCGCTTGAGCTGGGGTCCATACTGCCCCAGGAGCGCTGAGAGATCCTCGTCGTCGGCGTGTGCGAGGTCGCCCAGGGTTCTCATGCCGAAGGATCTGAGCCTGCGCTCGGTGGCAGTGCCTATGCCTGACATGCGCGACAGCGGAAGGGGAGCAAGAAAGCGCTGCTCTGTGCCTGGATAGACGGGCGTAAGGCCGCGAGGCTTTCGTGCCTCTGAGGCAATCTTTGCTACGGTCTTCGAGGTTCCAAGGCCGATCGAGCAGGTGATGCCAAGCGCAGCCACGCGCTCCTGAAGCCGCTCGGCAATGAGCACGGGGTGCTCGTTCGAATAGCGTCCCGGCGAGATATCGAAGAAGGCCTCATCGATCGACATCTGCTCGACAAGCGGCGTCTCGTCGAGGATGAGCGCCATGACCTTGTGGGAGAGCTCGCGGTAGCGGTCGAAGTGGCCGCGTGTCCATATCGCGTTGGGGCAGAGCTTCTGGGCAGTGGCAGAAGGCATGGCGGAATGGACGCCGTACTTCCTTGCTTCATAGGAGGCGGTCGAGACAACACCGCGGTCTTTGGGACTTCCTCCGACAATCACGGGCTTGCCACGCCAGGCAGGATGGTCGAGCTGCTCGACGGATGCGAAGAAGGCATCGAGATCCAAGAGCCCTATGGCAGGACCCTCCCATGTGGGGAGGGTCCTGTGATTTCCTGCATTGGTTTTGCTGTGGCTGTCCATATCACCGTGTCTCGGGCAGACGTACCGTGAAGGTCGTGCCGTGCTCCTTGTCGCTTGCGACCTCAATCGTACCACCATGCGTCTGGGCGATGGATTGGGCAATGGCAAGGCCAAGGCCAAAGCCGCCTGTCTCGCGGGTGCGCGCCTTGTCCGAGCGGTAGAAGCGCTCGAAGACATGGGGAAGGTCCTCGGGGTCGATTGGCGTACCGAGATTGTTGACGGAAAGGACCGCGTGTCCGGAATCGTCCTTGAGATTCAAGGTGACGACCGTGCCCTTGGCAGCATATTTCGTCGCGTTGTCCACGAGGATCTTGGCAAGGCGCTTCAGGGACTGAGCATCTCCCTTGACCTTGAGGCCTGGCTCGATCGTGCTTTCAAGCTCGCAGCCACGCTCGAATGCCATCGCATCGAACTCGAGGGCGACGTTGTCCACGATATCGGAGAAGTCGAGCGTCTCCTGCAGCATCTTGTCCTTCGTGGCAGCACCGTTCTCGTCGGCACGGGCAAGCGTCAGAAGGTCGTTCACGAGCGATGCCATCTGCTGCGCCTCGTCGGCCGTGGAGTCTACCCAGCGCCTCGAGTCCTCGGGCAGGCTCTTGTCAGCCTGAAGGATCTGGCTGTTCGCCAGGATGACGGCAAGCGGTGTCTTGAGCTCATGTGAGGCATCGGCGACGAAGCGCCTCTGCGAGGTCCATGCCTCCTGCACTGGCTTCAGCATCCACTTCGTGAGATACCAGGTGATAAGGAGAAGGGCGGCAAGAGCGCTCGAGATGATGACAGCAGCAGATACAAGCTGGCGCGAGAATGCCTCATCGAGGATCGAGGTCTCGACAAGCGCAATCGTCGTCGTGCCATCTGAGTTGCTTGTGGACTGCCATTGGATGTGCTGGTCTGCGATGTGCCCCGAAGACTGTCCCGATTTCAGGACCTTTGCAATCGTGTCCTCGAGCTGGTCTTCCGTGAGCTGGGCGATTGTCGTCGTATAGCCCGTGATCGTGCCATCGCTCTCGACCCTGACTGCTGCCGTCAGCATGTTGGGGCGCGGGCTGCCCTTCCCGAGGCTGATGCTCGTCGAGCCTGTAGCAGAGTTGACCTCATGCAGCACGTGCTCGAGGCTCTCACGCACCATCTGCTGCTGGTTGCTATAGGTCGAATAAAGGCTCATACCCATGACACCCACGAGTATGAGCCCTACGAGAAGAACAGTGACGATCACGAACTGCTTATGCAGCTTCTTGAGCATCTGAGCTACTCCTGATCGAACATCTCCAGACGATAGCCGAGCATGCGCAGCGTCGTGATCTGGACCTTCGAATTGATATGGTTGAGCTTCTTGCGGAGGAACGAGATGTAGGCCTCGGCAGAGTTCTCGGAAGCCTCGCCGTCGGTGCCCCAGACACGGGTCAGGAGGTCCTGCTTGGAGACGACGCGCTGTGTGGAGCTCATGAGGAGCTTCAGGACTTCGAACTCCTTGCCGGAGAGGTGCACGGACTTCGTGCCGCGGGAGAGGTCGTGCGTATTGAGGTCGAGCGTGAGGTCGCCGAAGTTAGCCTCGTCGAGCATCACGG
>OMVT01000019.1 GCA_900314535.1 uncultured Olsenella sp.
ACACATTCCCCGGTGGCGCAGTGGTAGCGCAACTGACTGTTAATCAGTGTGTCGTAGGTTCGAACCCTACCCGGGGAGCCAGAGAATTCGGAGCCGGACTTCATGTCCGGCTCTTTTGTTATAGATGGTCTGCTCCAGTTTTCTGGCAACCCGACACTCCTGCCTTTCGGTGTTCGAGGATTCTATAAGCTGCCTGCAGAAACATCGAGCTTGTGTGCACTCAGCCGAGAGGCCATATCGGTGGGTACAGGGGCTGTGCTAGCATATTTACCATAGTTTGATGTAATGAAACAATGCGTAGCAACGGAGGCATCTTGGCTACCAGCGCAGCTACAAAGAGCGGGAAACGCATATCGGGCAAGGATGCCTGGTATCCTCCTGCGAAGCGCGACCGCTTCATCATCCAGCAGCTTGTGAGCAAGGACTTCAAGCTCAGGTATCGTCGCTCGGTCTTGGGCGTGGCGTGGTCCGTCCTGAACCCGCTCCTCATGATGATTGTCATGTCTGCGGTCTTCTCCACGTTCATGCGCTATGCAGACGATTCCATTGGCTGCTATCCGCTCTACCTCATTCTCGGCAACACCGCCTTCCAGCTCATGAGCGATGCCACGAGCCAGGGACTGACGTCCATCATCGGCGCAGCATCGCTTCTGAAGAAGGTCAAGATCAACCGCTATGTGTTCCCCGTGCAGAAGGTCTTTTCTGCAGCCGTGAACTATGTCTTCTCCCTCATTGCCATCTTCATCGTCATGCTCTTCTTCCAGATTCCTCTGACGCCACTCGCGCTCCTTCTGCCGGTCGCGCTTGGCCTGCTCGTCGTCTTCTCGATCGGACTCTCGCTCCTGCTGTCTGCCCTTGCGGTCTTCTTCCGCGATGTCATCCATCTCTGGAGCGTTGTCCTTACGGCCTGGACCTATGCCACGCCGCTCTTCTATCCGGCAAGCATCCTGCCTCATGCAATGCAGGTCTTCGAGGCCTTCAATCCGATCTACCTCTATGTCACGTTCATACGTGACATCCTGCTCTGGCAGACCCTGCCGACGGCGAGCCTCGTGGTCCGCTGTGCCATCTGGGCAGTCGCTTCGCTCGCGCTCGGCTATGTGGTATTCCATCGCCACGAGCACAAGTTCATCCTCTATATCTAGGCATTGGAGACCCATGGCTGATACAAAGCTTCCTGACGATATCGCAGTGCGTGTCGACGATGTCTCGATGATCTTCAATATCGCGTCGGAGCAGTTCAACTCCCTCAAGGAATACTTCATCGCAATCATGAAGCACGAGCTCTCCTTCAAGGAGTTCCGTGCCCTCAACCACATCACGTTCGATGTGCACAAGGGCGAGGCATTCGGTCTTGTCGGCACGAACGGCTCTGGCAAGTCGACGATGCTCAAGATCATCGCTGGCGTCCTTGAAGCATCGGAGGGTACCTGTACGGTAAATGGCACGATTGCGCCACTGATCGAGCTCGGCGCCGGATTCGACCCGGAGCTCACGGCTCAGGAGAACATCTATCTTAACGGTGCCCTCCTCGGCTATTCGAAGGAGTTCATCGACCAGGAGTTCGACAACATCGTGGAATTCGCCGAGCTCAAGGACTTCATGGAGATGCCGCTCAAGAACTACTCCTCCGGCATGGTCGCACGCATCGCCTTTGCAATCGCTACGATCACCGATCCTGACATCCTGATCGTCGATGAGACGCTCTCTGTCGGCGACTTCCTGTTCCAGCAGAAGTGCGAGAAGAGGATCAACGAGCTCGTGCAGAACGACAACACGACGGTCCTTCTGGTCTCCCACTCCATCGATCTGGTCGAGCGCATCTGCTCGAGGGTCCTGTGGATCGAAAAGGGCCAGCAGCGCATGCTCGGCCCTGTCGATGAGGTGTGCCAGGCCTACCGCAATCTCAAGTAGCTCCTATTCCAGAAACCGGGTTTCCGATGATCGACTACAAGCTCGCAAACATCCTGATCGCTCCTGACGAATTCTCTGCTTCCTATCCTGGCCTCTACTGGAGGGACGGAGAAGGCAAGGCAGCCTATGCAAAGGAGGAGGGTGCGCTCGAGATTTCGGGGACGGTCGATTTCACGACATATCTGAATGGCCTCTCGATAGAGAAGTGGCACCGCTATACCGTTGTCACCGACGTCACCCTAGAGCTCCAGCTTTCGGGAGATGCCTGCGAGGTCTATGCCACAGGTCTTTCTGCCGGCATGAAGGCACCCAAGCGCTCTGAGCGTCCTATCCTCAAGGTCGGTGCCTCCGAAGGCATACAGGTCGTCGAAGTGCCGCTTCCGAAGGAGCATGCCACCATCCAAGGCTTCGCCATTCATTCTGAAGGCACGACGAAGCTTGCTGGCGGATGCTATCTTGCCGAAGTCGATGAGGATGTGCCAAGACCAGTGAGGCTTGCGCTTGCAACGACGACATTCAAGAAGGAAGCCTATATCACGCGCAATATCGCTGCCGTGAAGAAGGAAGTCTTGGGCTCGAAGGATCCCATCGCTTCCGGCTTCCATATGTTCGTGATCGACAACGGCCGTACGCTCGATGCGGAGGCGCTCTCAGATGAGGGTGTCACGGTCATCCCGAATGCGAATGTCGGCGGCTCAGGCGGCTTTGCCCGTGGCATGATTGCAGGGCTCGACTGGAATGCGACGCATGTCCTTCTCATGGACGACGATGTGCGCGTGCTGCCTGAGAGCTTCAAGCGTACCTATGCATTGCTCTCCCTTGCGAACGAGCGATACCAGGATGCCTTCATCAATGGTGCGATGCTCAATATCGGCCAGCCGAACATCCAGTTCGAGGATGTTGCACAGGTCGGACGCGATGGCCGCTACCGCGGCATCAAGGACACGAAGATCGAGGTCGATACCTACGAAGGCATCGCCCACAATGAGTCCATCAACGTCGAAGTCCCGCGTGCCTATGGTGCCTGGTGGTACTCCTGCATCCCGACGAAGGCCATACGCAAAAACGGTCTGCCGCTTCCGGTATTCGTGCGCTGCGACGATGTCGAATACGGCATCCGCTGCCAGCCGAAGTACATGGCAATGGATGGCATATGCGTATGGCATGAGCAGTTCGAGGGCCGCTTCAGGGCTTCTGTCGACTGCTACCAGTACACCAGGAACTTCATGATCATGATGGCCGTGGATGAGCTGCCCTACTGGCGCACATTCATGATGAGGTTCGACCGCACGTTCCATATCTATCTGCGTGCCATGGACTATGAGGCATGCGAGCTCCTGCTCGACGGCCTCGAGGATTACCTCAAGGGTCCGACCTTCATCGAGACGGCTTCTGGCGAGGACATCATCAAGCGCCAGGGTGCCAAGAACGAGAAGCTCCTGCCGATTTCCGAGCTCTCAGAAGAGGACCAGAAGGCGTGCGCAGAGGCTCCGGCCAGCTCGAACCCTTGGGTCTTCGGCGAAGGACCAAGGCGCCATATCGTGCTGAAGCTTGCAGAGTCTGTGCCGCATGACAGGCATGATCTGCCTGACTGGATGCTCGATCCGAAACCGGTAGCCGTGAACTATTCACACGGTGCCTATCCGACGGCCATGACGGCACGCCATTCCGTTCTCGTTGCCTACGATATCGACGGCACGCATGCCCATGTGCGCCGCATGGACCGCAAGCGCTGGCAAGATCTCAAGGAGCGCTACCGTACGCTCATGGCAGATTACGCGACGAGAGGCGATGCAGTTGCGAAGGCCTACCACGAGGCAAAGCCCTATCTCACGAGCGCAGAATTCTGGAAGAGCTACCTCCACATGGATGCATAGCCAGTCTTGAAATGGATGTGACAGAGCCCTGCAGCTTCTGCTGCGGGGCTCCTTTCATAGCGAGCGATGGGGACGGTGCGATGGGACACGCTTCTCCGTTCTGAAGATGATGTTTTCTGTTGTGCCGGGCTAAGGTGAGGAGTATCCTGTCTCTAGCCTTTAATGCGCGGTACGAGATGCCCGAAAGGCGCTACATAAAGAGCAGTTTCCTTATGGAATCTCTCCATGAAGCGAAAAGACGGGGTGTCTGTGCCGCCATAAGGCGGACGGGCACCTTTTGCTTTATCGGAGGGAGACTCATGGAGCAGGAACCCAAAGCGGTCATCATGGATGCTCAGGCCATGGACCGCGCCATCGTGCGCATTGCGCATGAGATCATCGAGCACAACGAGGGAGCCAAGACCATCGCTGTCGTCGGCATCATCCGCCGCGGCGAGATCCTTGCGCGCCGCCTCGTCGATGCGATCGAGAAGATCGAGGATGTCAAGCCGCCCTTCGGCTCGCTCGACATCAGCTTCTACCGTGACGATTTCGGCATCAACTCTGCCCCGGTGGTCCATGCGACGAACATCCCGTTCAGCGTGGAGGGCAAGGACATCATCCTCGTCGACGATGTGCTCTACACGGGCCGCACGGTGCGCTCTGCCCTCAATGCCCTCATGGACTACGGCCGCGCAAAGTCGGTGCAGCTTGCCGTGATGGTCGATCGTGGCCACAGAGAGCTTCCGATCCGTGCCGACTATGTCGGAAAGAATGTGCCGTCCTCCCGCGAAGAGGATGTCCGCGTCTGCATAGAGCCGCTCGATTCCCACACCGCTGTGGAGATCTGGAACAAGGCAGACGAACCCAGCGATGGAGGCGTTCACTAATGCTGTCTGTAAAGAATCTCATCGATACGTACAGCCTGACGGCTGACGATATCACCCAGATACTCGATACCGCCCAGGCATTCGAGTCCGTCAACAATTCCCGAACGATCAAGAAGGTCCCGGCACTTCGTGGTCGCACGATCGTGAACCTGTTCCTCGAGCCGTCGACGCGCACGAAGAGCTCCTTCGAGCTCGCAGAGAAGCGTCTCTCGGCAGACTCCCTCTCGATGGGCGGCTCCACGTCCTCGGTCGTGAAGGGCGAGTCGCTTGCCGACACGATCCAAACGATTTCCGCCATGAATGTCGACATGTTCGTCTGCCGTGCCCGCCTTGCCGGCACACCGCAGCGCATCACAGAGAACACCGATGCTGTCGTCATCAATGCCGGCGACGGCAAGCACCAGCATCCGACCCAGGCCATGCTCGACCTCTATACGATGAGGAAGCACTTCGGACACCTCGATGGCCTCAAGGTCGCAATCGTCGGCGACCTCGCCCACTCCCGCGTCTGCGGATCTCTGGCACCCGCTCTCAAGACCATGGGTGCCGAGGTCACGCTCGTCGGTCCTCCGACCTTCCAGGTCGACGATCCCGACTGGTTCGGCTGCCCCCAGACGGCACACTTCGACGATGTGATCGAGGATATGGATGTCATCTACATGCTCCGTGTCCAGCTCGAGCGCATGGAAGGTGCTGCCATTCCGTCGAGGCGCGAGTACAACCGCCTCTACGGCCTCGATATGACCCGCGTGAACCGCATGAAGGACGATGCAATCATCATGCATCCTGGTCCCATGAACCGCGGCATGGAGATCAATGCGGATGTGGCCGACTGCAGCCGTTCGCACATCCTGAACCAGGTCAATGCCGGCGTCCTTACCCGCATGGCCGAGATGTACCTGCTCCTGGGAGGAGAGAACAATGGCATTTCTGCTTAGAGGCGCGCATGTGGTCGACCCGCAGGTCGGACTTGACGGCGTAGCCGATGTCCTTATCGATGGAAACAAGATTGCAGAGGTCGGCCAGGGCCTCGAGCCGCCTGCTGACGCTGAGGTCATCGATGCGTCCGGCAAGTACCTCGTGCCGGGCCTCGTGGATATGCATGTCCACTTCAGGGATCCTGGCTTCGAGTACAAGGAGACCATCGATACCGGTTCCCGTGCTGCAGCACACGGCGGCTTCACGGATGTCGCAACGATGCCGAATACGGACCCGGTGACCGATACGGGAGCCGAGATCCGCTACCAGATCGACCGCGGCAAGCATGCAGGACTTGTGCATATCCGCCCGATCGGAGCACTCACGCGTGGCGAGAAGGGCGAGGCCCTCTCCGAGATCGGCGATATGGTCATGGAGGGCGCAGCTGCCTTCTCTGATGACGGTCACGGCGTGCAGAGCGCCGGCATGATGAGGACGTGCATGGAGTATGTGTCGCAGTTCGACCGTGCCGTGCTTGCCCACTGCGAGATCGACTCGCTCACGACGAACGGTGTCATCAACGAAGGCAAGGCATCGACCCGCCTCGGCATGTTCGGCTGGCCGGCACTCGGCGAGGAGCTTGAGATCTATCGCGACATCGAGCTTGCAAAGCTCACGGGCTGCCGCTTCCATGTCTGCCATATCTCGACGGCCAAGGGCCTCGATCTCGTACGCGCTGCCAAGAAGGAAGGCCTTCCTGTCACCTGCGAGGTCACGCCGCATCACCTGTTCCTCAATGAGGATGACATCACGCCGACCTACAACACGAACCTCAAGATGAATCCGCCCCTGCGCACGAAGGCCGACATGGAGGCCCTCGTCGAGGGCATCTGCGATGGTTCCATCGACTGCGTCGTCACCGACCATGCACCGCACGCACCGCATGAGAAGGACTGCGAGTGGGAGATTGCCTTCTTCGGCTGCGTCGGCCTCGAGACGTCGCTTCCGCTCATGCTCACGAAGCTCGTCCTTCCGGGCAAGATGAGCTGGAGCCGCCTTGTCGAGGTCATGGCTGTGAACCCGAGGAAGGTGCTCACGCTCGAGCCGGTCAAGGTCGAGGCAGGAAGCACGGCAGACCTTACCCTTATCGATCCCGCTGCAGAGATCGAGGTCACCGAGGACTGGCTACAGGGCAAGGCGAAGAACTCTGCCTTCCTCGGCTGGCATCTTACCGGTGCCGCATCCGATGTCTTCTGCGCCGGCAAGCGCACGCTCACTGACGGTGTGGTGACGCCCGCATGAGCGCGGCAGCAGGACCAAAGCTCGCGCCATACACGCTTGTCTGGAAGCATGAGGCGGCAGAGGATATCTGGGACATCTGCCTCGAGACGGAAGGCGAGCTCGTACAGGGGCTTAAGCCCGGCATGTTCGTGAATGTCGCCGTGCCGGGCGACCCCTCCCATATCCTGCGCATCCCGCTCTCCTTCTACCGCACCGATCCGGTGCGTGGCTGGATCTGCATGATCGTAGCTGCTGTGGGCGAAGGAACGCGCCGTCTCTGCTCGCTCGAGCCGGGCGAGGGCTCGACGCTTCTGGCTCCGCTCGGACATGGCTGGAGGATGCCGCAAGAAGGCGCCAAGCGTGCGCTTCTCGTTGCCGGCGGCGTCGGCGCTCCCCCTGTCTTTGCTGCGGCCCGCATGCTCCAGGCACGCGGCATCGACTGCGATGTCGTGATGGGCGCCAAGAGCGAACGCTCCCTCTGGAAGGAGGGAGCGCAGGCTCTGAGCGGCAATGATGGCGGGGCAGGTTATGAGAGCGCGCTTTCCCGTGGTGGCTTCTGCGAAGTGTTCCTGGCAACGGATGATGGAAGCTATGGCTACCACGGCTTCACGACAGGCCTTGCCGAGGAGCTTTTGGGCAAGCATGGCTACGACGTCGTCATGACCTGCGGGCCCCAGCCCATGATGGCAGGCGTCGCGAAGGTCGCAGCAGCAGCGCATATTCCTTGCCAGGTCTCGATGGAGCGGATGATGACCTGCGGGTTCGGTGCCTGCAACACGTGCAGCGTCCAGATGGCAGATGGCACCGTGCGTGCCTGCTGCCAGGATGGTCCCGTGTTCGATGCCGAGGAGGTGCTCTGGAAATGACAAAGGTCAAGATGGATGTCGATCTCGGCGGCGTGCATATGCAGAACCCCATCTGCACCGCTTCTGGCACCTTCGGCAATGGCCGCCAGTTCGAGAGCTTCTTCGATGTATCCGAGCTTGGTGCCATCACCTGCAAGGGTGTTGCCGCCGAGCCGTGGGCGGGAAATCCTGCACCGCGCTTGGCTGAGATCACCTCGGGCATCATGAATTCGGTCGGGCTCCAGAACCCGGGTGTCAGGGGCTTCATAGAGGAGTATGGCGAATATCTCGCCGGGCTCGATGAGCGCGGCTGCCGTGTCATCTGCCAGGTTGCAGGACACTCGATTCAGGAATACATCGATGCGCTCGACCTCTTCGAAGAGCTTGCGCCCTTCGCAGCGGGATTCGAGATCAACATCTCCTGCCCGAACATCGCCTGCGGCGGCGCTGCCATGGGCGCCACGCCTGAAGCGGCAGCTGAAGTCGTCCGTGCCCTTCGCCCGCATACGAAGCGGCCGATCCTCGTGAAGCTTGCGCCGCACGATGTCGCCGATATCGCTCGTGCCTGCGAGGCAGAAGGCGCCGATGCCCTGACGCTCATCAACACGATTCCGGGCATGGCAATAGATGTGAGGACGTACAGGAGCAGGCTCTCGCGGCCGACGGCTGGCGTCTCGGGCCCCTGCATCCATCCTATTGCCGTGCGCATGGTCTGGGAAGCGGCACACGCCGTGAAGATTCCGATCAACGGCGTCGGTGGCGTCATGACTGGCGAGGATGCGGCAGAGTTCCTGCTGGCAGGAGCGACCGCTGTCTCGGTCGGCACAGCCAACCTCGTCGACCCTGTGGCAGCACCGCGCATTCTTTCCGAGCTCGAAGCCTGGGCAGAGTCCCAGGGTGTCAAAGATATCCACGAAGTGATAGGAGCATGCAGATGCTGAGCGAAGCCGAAGCACGCAATGCCGTGATAACCGCCCTCGACTGCGGACGCGACGAGGCGCTTGCCCTTGCCGATACGCTTTCTGGCCATGCGGGCTGGGTCAAGGTCGGCATGACCCTCTACTATGCCTGCGGACCGGAGATCGTCTCCGAGATGCACCGGCGCGGCCTCAAGGTCTTCCTGGACCTCAAACTCCATGATATTCCGCACCAGATCAGGGGCGCTGCCGAGGCAGCATCGCGTGCAGGTGCAGATATCCTCTCGGTCCATGCCCTGGGCGGTGCCGAGATGGTGAAGGCAGCCCGCGAGGGTGTCGAGGCGGCAGCGAAAGACCGCGACGAGCGCACGAAGATCATCGCGATCTCGGTCCTCACGAGCATGGACCAGGCAGCCCTTGCCTCTATCGGCGTGGCTGATTCCGTTGCCAATGAGGTTGCACGTCTTGCAAAGCTTGCCTATGGTGCAGGAGCCGATGGCATGGTCTGCTCTCCGCAGGAGGCTCATGAGCTCCGCGAGCTTCTGGGACCTGATGCGCTCGTCGTGACGCCAGGTGTGCGCCCCGCAGGCTCTGCCGTAGGCGACCAGAAGCGCATCGCGACGCCGGCGTCTGCCGTCGCATCCGGTGCCTCGAAGCTCGTTGTCGGACGTCCGATCACGCAGGCTGAAGACCCGGCAGCAGCCTTCGAAGCCATCGTCTCTGAGCTCTGTGCATAGAAGCTTCTTCAGAGCGGGGCGAATTTCGTAGGAGTTGTGTAAAGTCCCTGCGTAAAGCCCGATGTTTGGCATATCTGCACTTGCAAAATGCCTGATGGATTGCGAGACTATAGTATCGCATGATGGGTTTGAAGCAGCTTCGGCACCTAGAAGAGGTGCCTGCATGCGTTTCCAGTTTGGAGGAACAATGGCTCTCCCTCAACTTACCGACGAGCAGCGCAAGGAAGCATTGGAGAAGGCAGCTGCCGCGCGCCACGCACGTGCAGAGCTCCGCGAGAAGATCAAGAACGGCCAGGTCACGCTTGAGGAGGTCCTTGATTCCGACGATCCTATTGCCGCCCGTCTCAAGGTGAGCGCTCTCATCGAGTCCCTTCCGGGATACGGCAAGGCCAAGGCAGCCAAGATCATGGCTGAGCTCGGCATCTCCTCCACGCGCCGCGTCAAGGGTCTCGGTGCCCGCCAGCGCGAGCAGCTCATCGAAGCGCTCTCCAAGTAGTGGGCGCGACACCACGACTTTTTGTCATTTCCGGACCGTCGGGCGCAGGAAAGGGCACGCTGCTTGCAGAGCTCCGCAAGCAGCGCCCGGACCTGGGCTTGACGGTTTCGGCTACTACAAGAAGTCCACGGCCCGGCGAGGTCGACGGCACATCGTACTATTTCCTGTCTGACGAGGAGTTCCGCCGCCGCATCGCGGCAGGGGAGTTCGTCGAGTGGGCAGAGGTCCATGGGCATCTCTATGGCACGCTTGTGAGCGAAGTGAAGCGTCTCCTTTCTAAGGGGCATTCGCTCGTGCTCGAGATCGATGTCCAGGGAGCGCTCAACGTCCGCAAGGTCTATCCGGATGCCGTGCTCATCTTCATCGAGCCGCCTTCGATTCAGGCGCTCGAGGAGCGCCTGCGTGGACGTGGCACCGAAGACGAGGCATCGATCGAGCTCAGGCTCAAGAATGCCCGCCACGAGATGGAGCTCGCGGACCAGTACGATGCGCGTATCGTCAATGACACTGTTGACCGTGCGGCACAGGAGCTTGGCTCTGTGATGCGCCGGTTCGAGATGGATGGAGGTTCCCATTAATGTCCGTCATCAAGCCTGAAATCGACAACCTGCTCGACAAGACCGAGCACAACCCGTTCCTGCTCTGCTCGATGGCATCGAAGCGTGCCTGCGATATCAACAACATGATCCGCGGCCAGCATCTGCGTGTCGTCGACGTCCAGGACTTCGACGATATCACGACCGTCGTCTCCGGCGAGGACCCTGTCTCCATCGCAATGAAGGAGATTGAGGATGGCACCCTCGGATTCGTGAAGGATGACTTCGATGAGGCCATCAAGGGCGCAAACAAGTCGGTCTTCTGATGAGCGAACGCGTCTGTCTTGTCCACTACCACGAGATCGGCCTCAAGGGGAAGAACCGCTCCATCTTCGAGAACCAGCTCGTGACGAATCTGAAGTGCGCCCTGCGCGACACGCCTCTCAAGTGCGTGAAGCGCATCTGCGGCTATATCCTCGTGACCTTCGAGGGCGGAGCGACCCGCGACTACCAGGACCTTATCGGCAAGGTTCCGGGCGTTGCCCGCGTCTCGCTTGCCCATGAGTGCCCGCGTGACCTCGCGGAGTACTCCCAGGCTGCCATCGTCTCTCTCGGCGAGGCACAGAGCTTCTCCACCTTCAAGGTCCATGCACACAAGTCTTCGACCGACTATCCGGTCCATACCCTCGATATCAACCGCCAGGTGGGCGCAGCCCTCTGCGAGGCCTTCCCTGACAAGAAGGTCGACGTCCACAACCCCGATGTCACGGTCCACGTGAACGTCGTGCAGGGCTCGGTCTATGTCTACGCCGTCTCCGAGAGGGGAGCAGGCGGCCTTCCTGTCGGCACTGCCGGCAAGGTTGTGACGCTTCTGTCCTCTGGCTTCGACTCCCCGGTCGCGACCTGGATGCTCGGACGCCGTGGCGCCATCTGCGTGCCCATCCACTTCTCCGGCAGGCCCATGGTGTCCGATACGAGCGAATGGCTCACGCAGGATATCGTCAAGGCCCTCGCACCTTCCGGCGTCGTCGGCCGTCTCTACGTAGTGCCCTTCGGAGCGCGCCAGCGCGAGATCTCTCTTGCGGTCGACCAGAAGCTCCGCATCATCACGTACCGCCGTGTCATGTTCTCCGTCGCCGAGCGCATAGCACGCATAGAGGGTGCCAAGGCACTTGTCACGGGCGAATCGCTTGGACAGGTCGCCTCCCAGACGCTCGAGAACATCGCTGCTGTGGATGAGACCGTATCCATGCCGGTGCTGCGTCCCCTCATCGGATCCGACAAGCAGGAGATCATCGAGCGCGCACAGCAGATCGGCACCTACGATATCAGCTGCCAGACGGCTCCTGACTGCTGCACGCTCTTCATGCCGCGCCGTCCCGAGACGCATGCAAAGCGTGCCGAGGTGCACGAGGCCTGGGATTCCTTCGATCATGAAGCGATGATCGAAGATCTCGTCGACCACATCGAGTATGTGGACTTCGACCAGTGCCCAAGCTACCGTCCTCCCCGCAAGCTTCGTGTTCGTCATGAGGAGCTCGCACCTGCCGAGTGGGAGAAGAAGGGCCTCGTGTCAGAGGGCTGAGCTGGCCTTCTGCGACCTTCCGCAAGATCTTTGCCAGATGTCTGGCAGCCCGAAGAACGCAATCCTGTCTGTCATATCGCCTTCCTCATCCAGTCTGGAGAGGGAGGCGACTTTTTCATGGCACAGAGAAGGCTTCAGGACAGAACAGCATCGAGGCTCAAGGCACGGATGCCGCGGCTCAATCTTGGAAACAGGAAGGCAGCCTGCGCGCTCATAGCGGCAGGCTCTGCGGTGGCGCTCTTCCTGGCGCTTGCGGCAGCGATCAGGACCCCTGCCTTCACGGTGGACAAGAGTGCAGCCGTGAGCTCTTCGACGCCTGCAGCAGAGAAGACGAAAGATGCAGCATCTGCAAGCACGGATGCCAGCTCGGAGGATAAGGCACCAAGTCCGGTGCTTGTAGATATCGACGGAGCGGTGGCACATCCTGGCGTCTACGACATTGCCGGCACGACCGAGCGCGTGAAGGATGCGGTCGAGGCAGCAGGCGGGCTTCTGGACGATGCAGACACCGCAAGCGTCAATCTCGCGCAGGCTGTCACGGATGGCATGAAGATCCATGTGCCGAAGGAAGGAGAGGCATCCTCCTTTGCTGCCTCAGCGGCTGGCACTGCCTCAGGCTCCACTTCTGCTGCCGGCTCTTCGGGCACATCCAGCACCTTGGCGTCCTCTTCCTCCGATTCTGCATCTTCGGGCCTCGTCAACATCAATACCGCCACAGCCGAGGAGCTCGAGACGCTTCCTGGCGTCGGCGAATCGACTGCCAAGGCAATCGTGCAGGACAGGGAAGAGCATGGCGCCTTCAGCTCGAAGGAGGACCTCATGCGTGTCTCCGGCATAGGCGAGAAGAAGTACGCGAAGCTCGAGGCGAATATCTGTGTATAGGGAGCAGAAGCCGCCTGAGCGGCCATTTCTGCCTGAAACGCTCCTGGCGCTGCTCTCTGCCATCTATGCCTCGAGGCTCGCGCTCTTGTGCCTGCCGTGGGACGGCATAGGTGCAGAGGTGGAGGCAGCTGTAGCCGTATCGCTCGTCGTAGGTGCGCTCCTGTTCCTGCGCAGGCAGAAGATGCTTGCGGCAGCAGTTCTTGCCTGCACGCTCGTGGCGCTCATCTCCTCTGCTGCCTTCTGTGCCAGGACGGAGGATGCGGCAGAGGCACTTCAGGCAACAAGCGCCTCGAAGCTTGTCTTCGTCGTCGAGGGAGACAGCTCGAAAGGGACGAGCGGCTGGCGCTGCCGCGCTGCGGCCGAGGAGGATGGGCACACTGTCGGCGATGTCTGGCTTGTTGGCTCGCGGGAGCTCACAGCGGGGGAGCGTGTGCGCTGCATCGGGCGCATGAAGCCGCTTGCGGACGATGACTATGGGAGAAGCTCGTTTGCACAGGGCATCTGCTGCACGGTCAAGATGGTCCGCATCACCGGCAGGGATGAGCCTCAAGGACCGCGCGCACTGGTAGAGCATATCCGTACCGCAGGCAAAGACGCGTTTCTTGCATCGGATACGCCGGAGCGGGCGCTCGAAGTGGGGTCGGTCCTGGGCTTCAAGGCGCCGCTCCAGGAAGAAGGGCTCTCCGATCTCTTCTCTGCCTGCGGCGTCTCGCATCTTGTTGCTGTCTCGGGTGGACATCTTGCTGTCATAGCCTCTGCCCTGGCGGTCGTCCTCGGGTGGCTCCGGCTCTCGCCGAAGTGGCGCATCGCGCTCTCCATCACCCTCACCGGCATCTTTGTCGTTCTCTGCGGCTTGCCGGTCTCTGCGGTGCGTGCCTGGCTCATGGCCTGCGCTGCATCGGGAGCGGTGCTTGCCGGCAGAAGGAGCCATGCGCTCTCGGCGGTCTCTCTCGTGGGCCTCATCCTCGTCTGGGCATCTCCTGCATCCGCTGCCGATATCGGCTTTCTCCTGAGCGTCTACGCGGTCTGCGGGCTCTGCCTCTTTGCATCCTATCTGGCCTACGCGCTCACGCTCCTCGTGCCAGAGCTTCCCTGGCTCCATCGTGTGCCGAGACGCCTCATGCGCGCCTTGGGAAAGCTGCGCCAGAATGTGCTGGCGCTTCTTGCAGCGACGCTTGCCGCCCAGCTTGTCACGGCGGCACTCACCTCAGAAGTCTTCGGGACATTCTCGCTCGTGGCGCCTCTCGCAAATCTTGTCCTTGCGCTTCCGTTCTCCTGCATGATCGCACTGGCGCTTCTGGCCTTTGTGGTGCTCCCGCTCCCATGGCTCTCGCATCTCCTTATGGCAGGAGCAGATCTCTTTGCCGGATTCTCGCTTGCTGCCGTCAGGTTCCTTGCCCATCTGCCCTATGCAAGCATCTCGATTGCAGCTACGACAGCGGTGCCAGAGATCGTCGTCCTGGCATTTCTTGCGCTCTGGCTTGCCGCCTGGCCCGAGCTCTCTTCGGCCTGGCTCAGGCGTTGCGCTATCGCCTGTGCCTTCGGGCTTGCCTGCCTCATCGTCTCCTGGCGCTTCTTCGCGCCGGCACGGCTTTGCATCCTTGATGTCGGGCAGGGTGATGCGATTCTCGTGCAGGAAGGAGCCGCAGCGGTTCTTATTGACACGGGACCTGAAGGCGCGGTCGCAGAGACGCTCGAGAAGTCGCATGTGCTCCATATCGATGCGGTGGTGCTCACACACCTGCATGACGACCACACAGGCGGGGTGAAGGATCTGGGAAGCGTCGCTCCGGTCGGCACGGTCTATGTCGCCGAGGGCGTCAAGGGCTCCATGAGCGAGACGCTCAGAGGAGAGATAGAGGAGCTGACCGGAAAGGATGCAGAGGAGATCTCTGCAGGCTCTGTGCTCCATGCTGGCGGCTTCACGATGCGTATGGTCTGGCCAAAGGCGGATGTCACAGGGGAGGAGAACGGCGACTCCATCGAGCTCGTGCTCGAGCATCCAGAAGGAGGCGGCACCTTCAGAGCACTTCTGACGGGCGATGGAGAGGAAGACGAGCTCAGGCAGTTTGCAGATGAGGTCGGCGACATCGATGTCCTGAAGGTAGGGCACCATGGATCGGAGATTTCGATCGATGCAGGCGAGGCACGGGAGCTTGCGCCCGAGCTGGCCGTGGCCTCTGCCGGCGAGAGCAACAAATATGGCCACCCGACGGAGCAGTGCATCGAGACGCTCGAAGGGACAGGCACACGCTTCCTCTGCACGAAGGATGTCGGCACGGTCGAGATACGTCCCCGTGAGGAAGGCTATGTGGTGTACACGGAGCGCTGATTCCGTCAGAATGGAGAAGAGCAGAAAGGGGAGCCATGGGAAAGGCGAGTACGCTCCTGCCGGTCTATCTTGTCATCGGCACGAACGAGATCAAGCGCGAAGAGGCAATACGGCGCATGAAGGCAAAGCTCGATCCAGGCCTTGCTGCCTTCAATCTCGACGAGCTTGCAGCCGGATCTGTGGCTGAGCCCGATGCGCTCAAGGCAAGCCTCGATGCGATGCCTGCAGGCGATGCCTTCCGTCTTGTGATCGTCTCGGAGGCAGACAGGCTCGCCAAGCCCGTTCAGGAGATGCTTGTCTCCTATCTCAAGAATCCGAACCCGACGACCGTGCTCATGCTCGTTGTGGGTGCCCTTCCCAAGGGATCGGGCTTCACGCGTTCTGCGCTCTGCAAGGCCGTGAAGGCAGCAGGTGCGCATTCTGTCATCGACTGCACGCCGCCGAAGCCCTGGCAGCTTGCAGGAGAGCTTGTTCAGAAGGTGGCACCCCAGCTAGGCATCACGCTCGACCGCGATGCAGCAGAGGAGCTCGTGAAGCGCTCCGGCACCTCGCTCATGCTGCTCAGAAACGAGATCTCCCAGCTCGGCAATCTGGCATCCGAGCCAGGGCATGTGACGCTTCGGGACGTCGAAGCGCATATCGTGCGCACGGAGGGCATCAAGCCCTGGGAGCTTGCCGATGCGGTATCGGCCCGCAACGTGAAGGGCGCGCTTGAGCTGCTTTCCGGCATGGACCAAGGAAGCTATATCGGATCTCTGAGCTATCTCGAGGGCAGGATACGCGAGCTCATCTGTGCGAAGTGCCTCGATGAGCGGGGAAGCGGAGCAAGCCTTGCCGCAGAGCTCGGAAAGCAGGACTGGCAGGTGAAGAATCTCAGGGGCTGGGCGAGGAGGTTCACGATCGAAGAGCTCGTCTCTGCCTTGAAGTCCTGTGCCAAGGCAGATTCTGGCCTCAAGAGCGGAGCCGACCCCAGGGATGCAATGGTACGCCTTGTCCTCGGCATCGCCCAGGGCTAGTGTCCAAAAGAAAGGCCCCGGTGCCAGCACGCACCGGGGCCTTTGCATTGCCTGGAATGAAGAAGCCTACTTCTGGAGGGTATTCACGAGCTTCTGGACGCCCGACTTGCGCTGGGCAGCCTGGTTCTTGTGAATGACACCCTTGGATGCAGCCTTGTCGAGCTTGCGGTTCGCTGCGTAGGCAGCGGTCTGTGCAGCCTCGGCGTCGCCTGCTGCCACAGCCTCGCGGACCTTCTTGACGTAGGTCTTGAGCTCGGAGCGGACTGCCTGGTTGCGGACGCGGGCCTTCTCTGCCTGCTTGATGCGCTTCTTCTGCGACTTGATGTTTGCCACGGTGCGGTTCCTTTCAGTGCTTTGAGATGAGGCCTCTCTTTGGGTCGGAAGTGGGGTTCCGCACCCGGACACGGCGAGGTCAACCACGAGAGTATAGCAGACTCTCGAGCGAGCTATCACGTGCACTTTGCTAGAATGTGCCCTGACATCTGGAAATATCCATAGCTGCCCAGATAATCGCAGCAGATGATGCTGCAGCCATGCTGGGCCCAGGCAGGGCATGAAGGACGTATGAGCATAGATACCTCCCATATCCGCAATTTCTCCATCGTCGCGCACATCGACCACGGCAAGTCGACGATATCGGACCGCATCCTCGAGCTGACCCATACGGTCGAGGAGCGCGATCTCACCTCGCAGATGCTTGACTCCATGGACATCGAGCAGGAGCGCGGCATCACGATCAAGTCGAACGCCGTGCGCGTCATGTATGACGCAGATGACGGTGAGACGTATCTCTTCAACCTGATCGATACGCCGGGACACGTGGACTTCACCTATGAGGTCTCGCGCTCGCTTGCTGCCTGCGAGGGAGCCGTGCTCGTCGTCGATGCGACGCAGGGCGTCGAGGCGCAGACCGTCTCGAATGCGACGCTTGCCATGAATGCCGGGCTCGATATCGTGCCGTGCATCAACAAGATCGACCTTCCGTCGGCGCACCCTGAGGAAGTCAAGCAGGAGATCGAGGACGACCTTGCGATTCCTGCAGAGGATGCCGTGCTCGTGTCCGGCAAGACAGGAGAGGGCATCCATGACCTGCTCGAGGCGATCGTCTACCTGATCTCTCCTCCGAAGGGAGATGAGAATGCGCCCTTGAAGGCTCTCATCCTCGACTCCTACTTCGACGAGTACCGTGGGGTCGTCGCGACGGTGCGCGTCTTCGATGGGCACATCCGCAAGGGCGACCATCTCAAGATGATGGCGATCGGAGACGAGTTCCTGGCAGACGGTGTCGGCTGCAAGCGTCCGCTCGAGACGCCGCTCGATGAGCTCTCTGTCGGCGAGGTGGGCTACGTCGTGACGGGTCTCAAGGACCCCGAGATGGTGCGCACGGGCGATACGATCACCGATGCAGACAATCCCTGCGCCGAGGCCTGCCCTGGCTACCACGAGGCAAAGCCCATGGTCTTCACGGGCCTCTTCCCGATCGACACGAAGGACTACGAGAACCTGCGCGATGCCCTCGAGAAGCTGAAGGTGAACGACCCCTCCCTGACCTGGTCGCCGGAAAACTCCGTCGCATTGGGCTTCGGCTTCCGTGTCGGCTTTTTGGGCCTGCTCCATATGGAGGTCGTGAAGGAGCGCCTCGAGCGCGAGTTCGGCCTTTCGCTCATAGCGACAAGCCCCTCTGTCGAATACCACGTCTTCAAGACGGACGGCACGATGGAGAAGATCACGAGCCCGCAGGACCTGCCCGAACCGACCCGCATCGACCACATCGAGGAGCCCTACCTCAAGGCCAAGGTCATCGTCCCGCCCGAGTACATGGGTCCTGTCATGCAGCTTGTCGTCGACCATAGAGGCACGACGCAGGACATGGTCTATCTCTCCGAGAAGTCGGTCGAGCTCCACTTCGATATTCCTTTGGCAGAGCTCATCCTCGACTTCTTCGACCAGCTCAAGAGCAGGACGAAGGGCTATGCCTCGCTCGACTATGAGATCGGCGACTACCGCACTTCCGACCTCGTGAAGCTCGATATCCTGCTTGCAGGGGAGGAGGTCGACGCCCTTTCCTTCATCGTCCACAGGGACAAGGCCTACGACCTTGCACGAGGGCTCTGCGACAAGCTCAAGGAGATCATCCCGCGCCAGCAGTTCGAGGTGCCTATCCAGGGCGCCATCGGCAACAAGATCATCAGCCGCTCGACCGTGAAGGCAGTCCGCAAGGACGTCCTTGCCAAGTGCTACGGCGGCGACATCACGCGCAAGAGGAAGCTCCTCGAGAAGCAGAAGGAAGGCAAGAAGCGCATGAAGGCCATCGGCACGGTCGAAGTGCCGCAGGAAGCCTTCCTCGCCGTCCTCAAGGTGGACGACGAATGAGCATGAGACCGCAAGAGCTTCTGGAAGATAGGGCAGCATCTGCCGGCCTCTCCTCCCATATCGAGCCTTTTGCAGAAGGGGAGAGCCTGCGCGAGCGCCTCGCGTCCCATCCTTTCCTCATGGCTCCCATGGCAGGGGTCACGGATGCGGCCTGGAGGCTCATGGCACGCGCAGGCGGTGCCGGCCTTGCCTATACCGAGATGGTCTCTGTCGCAGGCATCCACTACGGCGGAGAGAAGACGTGGGAGCTTGTCGTGCCCGAAGAGGCAGAGCCCGATATCGCGGTGCAGCTCTTCGGCTCGAAGCCAGACCAGTTCGCAGAGGCGGCAGAGGCTGTAAGCGAGCGGCTCGGATCAAAGCTTGCCCTCATCGATATCAACATGGCCTGCCCGGTGCCGAAGGTAACGCGCAAGGGCGAAGGCTCTGCCCTCATGCGCGACCCTGAAACGGCGGCCAAGATCGTCCGTGCAGTGTGCGAGCACACGGAAGTGCCCGTCACTGCCAAGATCCGCCGCGGATTCGATATGGGCGAGGAGCTTGCCGTGCCGTTTGCACGGGCCATGGAGGAGGCGGGGGCCTCTGCGATTGCGGTTCATGGCAGGTATGCCAAGCAGCTCTACCGCGGCAAGGCTTCCTGGGAGACCGTTGCCGATGTGGCAGCTGCTGTCTCGGTTCCGGTCATCGGCTCAGGCGATGTGCTTGCAGCACAAGCGGCACGCAGGATGCTTTCGGATTGTGGCTGCGCTGCGGTGATGGTTGCACGCGGATCCTACGGCAACCCCTGGATCTTCCGCGATGCTGAAGAGGATGCTGCACCGACGCACAGCCTTGAGGAGCGTCTTGCCGCATTCTCGCTCCATGTGCGCCTCCTGGAGGCAACGGATGCGCATCTTGCGCGGGCAAGGAGCCTTGCCGGCTGGTATCTCAAGGGGCTTCCGAATGCAGCTGCATGGCGCGAGCGTGCCATGCACTGCCAGAGCGCAGAGGAATACCTCGAGCTCATCGAGGCGGCAGGTGCCACGATCCCAGAAGCAGGCCAAGACCGTGCGTGAGAGCAGTGTCTGGGAAGAGCGCACAGAGGCAGATGCGGCGTCTGCCCTCTATGTGCATATCCCGTTCTGTGCGAGGAAGTGCGCCTACTGCGACTTTGCCTCCTGGGCGACGCGTGCAGAGGATCCTCTCATGAATGCCTATGCCGCTTCTGTCCTGCTTGAGCTCTCCTGTCTCGAAGAGACAGGACTTCTCGAGGGGACCGAGACAGCCTACATCGGCGGCGGGACGCCGAGCTATCTCGGTGCACGCCTTCTGCCCATCGTGGAGCGGCTCTCATCTTTCGGCGTCTTGGAGCTCACATCAGAGGCCAACCCCGATTCCCTCACAGCGGATTTCGTCTCATCCCTCAAGGAAGCAGGGCTTACGCGCATCTCGCTCGGCGTCCAGTCAACAGACGACGGAGTGCTGGCGGCACTCGGGAGGATCCATAGCGCTGAAGAGGCGCTCCAGGCGCTTTCCTCAGCCGTATCGGCGGGACTTTCAGTCTCAGCCGACCTCATGTGCGCACTTCCCGGGGAGACCGACGAGATCTTCCAGAGGAGCGTCTGCGATGTGCTTGCACAGGGCGTCTCCCACGTGAGCGTCTATCCTCTGATGATCGAGGAGGGAACGGCCTTCGGGCGGCGCTATGGCGGCGAGGAGCTCCCTTCCTGGAACGATCCCGACATCCAGGCCAGGCGCATGGAGTGTGCAGAGAAGACCCTCTGCACGCACGGATTCCACCGCTACGAAGTCGCCAGCTATGCGAAGGCGGGCCATGAGTGCCGCCACAACAAGGCCTACTGGACCGGCAGGAACTATCTCGGCATTGGCACCGGCGCTTCCGGGATGCTTTCGCGAGCAGCCTATGGGCGGCTGCGCACGTGCCTGCCGCAGCTTCCCGATATCGCAGATGATATCTATCGCGTGCGGCTCAGGAATGCCTCCACCAGGAAGGACTATGCAGAAGGGCATTTGCAGCGCTTCCACTTCTCGCTCGAGCTTCTCGACCGGCGCCAGGCGCTCGCCGAGGACCTCATGCTGGCGGCGCGCATGTCCGAGCCGATTGACGCAAGCCTCCTTGCTGCTGCACGTGCAGAGCTTGGAGGAACGCTCGATCGTGCTATCCAGACGGCCCAGGAAGAAGGGCTTCTGGGAGAGGGCCTGGCGGTCACAGAACGGGGCTGGCTTCTTGGAAACGAGCTCTTCGAGCTCTTCTGGGATCTTGCGGGAGAGGCTCCGACACGCACGCTTGCGGTGTAGAGAAGCTGTTTTATAGGTCCTGAAGCTGCAAAGCTTTGCCGTTCCGTGTCTTTCTGGCCTCCTTCGTGGATACAATCAGGCCATGTGCGTATCGATGAGAGAATTACTGAGCAAGGAGCCTAGCCATGGCATCCATGAACGAAAAGGACTACTACGCAATCCTCGGGGTCTCGAAGGATGCATCGACTGATGAGATCAGGAAGGCGTTCCAGCAGAAGGCGCGCAAGCTCCACCCCGATGTGAACAAGGCACCTGACGCAGAGGAGCGCTTCAAGGAAGTCTCCGAAGCCTACGCCGTGCTCTCCGATCCGGAGAAGCGCAAGCGCTATGACGCGATGCGCTCCGGCTCCATGTTCTCGCAGGGAGCGGCCCCTGGCACACAGGGATATGCCAGCCCCTATGGCACCGACCCCTTCGCCGGCTGGGGCGGCTGGCCTTTTGGCGGCATGAACTATGGCTATTCGGGCAGGCGCACGCAGAGCAAGAGGTCGCGTGCATTCAACCCGCAGGCAGGTGCCGATTTCGTCTACCATATCGAGCTCGACCCCGAGCAGGCAAAGCACGGCGTCAAGCGTGGCGTGACTTACCAGCACTACACGAGCTGCACGCACTGCCACGGCACCGGCTCCATTGCTGCAGAGCATCCAGAGACTTGCCCGACCTGCCACGGCACAGGACACATCGACCTCGATCTGGGGAGCCTCTTCGGCTTCGGCGTGATGGACATGGTCTGCCCCGAGTGCGAAGGCACAGGCAAGGTCGTGGTCGACCCCTGCCCGGACTGCGGAGGCTCGGGCCGCGTCCTCACGGCATCCGAGCTCGTCGTCGATATCCCGGCAGGATCGCATGACGGGGACGAGGTCCGTATCAAGGGCATGGGCAACGCCGGCACGAATGGCGAGACATCAGGAGACTTCGTCTGCCGCGTCGGCGTGCCAGCAGAGCGCCTGACGCCGCGTCAGGCCATGGGCTTCCAGGTGCTCGGCTTCGATATCCCGTTCCTTGTCTTCGGCGCCCTCATGGACGTGCTTTCCGGCCTCTGGATATTCATTGTCGTGCTTGCTCTCATCGGCTTCATCTTTGCTGCCTCGGGCGGCGTCACGGGCCACGGCAAGACGTGGTGGAAGAATGCGGGATCTGCGATGATGAACGGGGCGGTGCAGGGCCTCTTCATTGCCATCTTCATCACGGCCATGGTCTCGTGCACGGCAAGCCTCGGCGCTTCGGGCTATGGATCGCGCATGGTGCCGCACTACTGATAGAAGCGAATGATAGGTATCCTATCGCGTGCAAGACGCACGGCTTTGGTGGGTACACCTTGCATGGTAGTTACAGAGGGGCGCAAGCGCGCCCCTCGCTTTGTGCTGTGGGAGTATGGTGAGTGTGAGTTCGAACAAGGATTACTACGAGATTCTCGGGGTCGAGCATGATGCTGACGCCCGTACCATCAAGCGTGCATTCCTGAAGAAGGCGCGCGAGCTGCATCCAGACGTGAACAAGGCACCGGATGCCGAAGCACGCTTCAAGGAAGTCAACGAGGCCTACACCATCCTGTCTGACGAGACAAAGCGTGCGAACTATGACCGCTATGGCACGCCTGACGGGCCTTCTGGCTTCGGATCCGACTACGTGGACATGTCGGACATCTTCAATGGCTTCGGCATGGACGATATCTTCAGCTCGTTCTTCGGCGGCCAGGGCCGTGGTGGCCAGGCCCGCCGCGAGCAGCGCTCGCGCGGCCGCGATATGGGCATCACGCTCCATATCACGCTCGAAGAGGCTGCCAAGGGCTGCACGAAGACCATCTCCTACGAGAGACTCGCACCCTGCGACGACTGCAACGGCACCGGCGCTGCCGAAGGCGGCAAGACCACGACCTGCCCGAAGTGCCATGGCACCGGACACGTCACGACCGTGCAGCGCACGATTCTGGGACAGATGCAGTCGACGACGGTCTGCCCTGAGTGCGGCGGCACGGGTCAGGTCATCGACCACCCCTGCGAGACCTGCTCGGGGCAGGGCAGGACGCCTTCGCATGAGAGCGTGAAGATCGAGATTCCGGCAGGCATCCATGCGGGCCAGACCGTGACGATCAAGGACAAGGGCGAGGCAGGACTCCGCGGCGCTCCAGGCGGCAACCTCGTCGTGAGCATCGATATCGAGGACAATGAGCGCTTCCAGCGCCAGGGTGACGACCTCTACTGCACCGAGGACGTCGACGCAATCTCTGCGATGCTCGGCTGCACGATGGAGATCGGCGGCATCCTTCCAGACGAGAAGGTCGAAGTCGAGGTTCCTTCTGGCTGCCAGTATGGCCAGCAGATCCGCATCCCGCGCTGTGGCATGCCGCGCCAGGGAAGCCAGGCAAGAGGCTCGCTTGTCGTCGTCGTGCGTGTGACCGTGCCTGACGACCTTACCGAAGATGATGAAGAGGCGCTCAGGGGCATCCTCGAGCGGAGGCAGGCGAAGAGCGCGAAGGCGGATGCCAAGGAGCGGGCGCATGAGAGCCACAAGGCAAAGGAAGGCCACCGCAAGCATCCGTTCGGAAGGCGGTAGATGAGCGAGAAAGCACCGGTGGTAGCCTTCATCAATCTGGGCTGCCGCGTGAACAGGGTCGAGACGGATACGATCGCGCTTGCGCTCGAGGAGGCAGGCTGCCAGATAGGCACGCCTGAAGAGGCCGATGCGGTCGTCGTGAACACCTGCGCCGTCACAGGCGAGGCCGAGGCGAAGACCCGCCATACCCTCCGCCATACCATGAACCTGCCGAACAGGCCCTATGTCGTGGCGACAGGCTGCGCGGCAAGCCTCTTTGCTGACGAGCTCTCAGAGCTCGGCGATACGCTCGAGGTCGTGCCGCTCAAGGCCGAGGTGCCGTCTCATGTGCTTGCAAAGCTTCCGGAGACGGCAACCGATGCGCTGCCCTGCACGGGCGCTGCCCCGACGCCTACCGGAAGGACCCGTCCTGGCATCAAGGTGCAGGATGGCTGCGACAACCGCTGCACGTTCTGCATCGTCTGGAAGGCACGTGGCGCCGGGCGTTCCGTGCCGCTTGGCCAGGTCATCGCAGAGGTCGAGAAGACCCTTGCCATGGGCGCCAAGGAAGTCGTGCTCACGGGCATCAACCTGGGCCAGTACCATGTCGTGGAAGAGGGGGCAGAGCTCCGCCTGCCGGAGCTTCTGGAAGCAATCCTCGAGAAGACCGCGGTTGGCAGGATCCGTCTCTCCTCGATCGAGCCGCCTGATGTGGACGAGCGTCTCATCGATGTGATGGCTGCGCATCCTGACCGGATTGCCCCCTTCCTTCATATCTGCCTCCAGTCAGGATCTGACTCCGTGCTTTCCCGTATGGGCAGGAAGTACGATACGGCACTCTATGAGAATGCTGTCAGAGCTGCGAAGGCGAAGATTCCCCATCTGGCGCTGGGCTGCGACCTCATTGTCGGCTTCCCGGGCGAGACGGATGAAGAGTTCGAGGAGTCGCTCGAATTCTGCCGGCGCATGCAGTTCGCCAAGATGCACATCTTCCGCTATTCGAAGCGTCCCGGCACGCCCGCCGCAGAGGCGCCCGACCAGGTCGATCCCCACATCATGGCAGAGCGTGCAAAGCGCATGCATGACCTGGCGGCCCAGATGCGCGCAGCCGAGGCGAAGCGCCTTGTCGGCGAGGAAGAGCTCGTGCTTGTCCAGGCAAAGGGCAGAGGCGTCACAGGCGGCCTCTTCGAGGCAGAGGTCGACCCCGCGCTTCCTGTGGATACGCTCGAGCGCATGAGGATTGCCTCTTCCGATGAGCGGGGACATGTCGTTGCCGAACATCTCTAGGAATATCGCGCCCTTTGCTCTCGGCGAGAGTCGCGCTATCCTTTGAGATGAACCAGCAAGGAGGAGCATGGAGCCCACACACGTCCGTCTGACCATACCTGATTCTGTCGATGCAGCGCTTCTCATGGGGCCTGCCGACAGCCTGCTCAGGCGTATCGAAGCTGCCACTGATGCAATCATCACGGTGCGCGGCAATGTCGTCTCCATCGAAGGCGACCCTGAGGAGATCCACGACCTCACGGCTGTCTTCACACAGCTCATCCAGCTTGCCGAGGCGGGAGAGGTTCCGAACGAGACCGATGTGGACCTGGCGCTTGCGGCGGTGGCAGAGAAGGGCGCGCCGCTCCTGCGCGAGCGCGATGCCATCCTCATGAGCTGGAAAGGCATCGCCGTCAAGCCGAAGACCGAGGGCCAGAAGCGCTATGTCGAGGCAGCGCGCACGCATGAGATCACGTTTGCAGCGGGGCCTGCTGGCACGGGCAAGACCTATCTCGCGGTAGCGCTGGCAGTGGCTGCACTCAGAAGACATGAGGTGGAGCGCATCGTGCTCACCCGTCCGGTCGTCGAGGCAGGGGAGTCTCTGGGCTATCTTCCCGGCACGCTCGAAGAGAAGATCGATCCCTATGTGCGGCCCCTCTACGATGCACTCTTCGACCTCATTGGCCAGGAGACGACGCTCTCGCTTGTCGAGCAGGGGACGATCGAGGTGGCACCGCTCGCCTTCATGCGCGGGCGCACGTTCTCGAATGCCTATGTGATATTGGACGAGGCGCAGAACACGACGCCGGTCCAGATGAAGATGTTCCTGACCCGTCTCGGATTCCATTCACGCTTCGTCGTCACCGGCGACAGCACCCAGCGCGACCTCAAGGGTCCAAGCGGCATGGAATCGGCCCGCCAGATACTTTCCGGCATACCGGGCATCGCCTTCTGCGATCTTGGCCGTGCCGATGTGGTCAGGCACTCGCTCGTTGCACGCATCATCGAAGCCTATGACAAGGCAGCCAGGAAGGATGGTTCCCATGGAGCATGAGGTTGATATCGATGTGGAGGAAGGCACGACCCCTGCCATCGCGGAAGACGAGATGGAGCGAATCGCTGCGCTCGTGCTCGATGAGGAAGGGGTGACGCGTCCCTGCCTCGTGTCGGTCTCTGTGGTCGACGATGACAGGATGCATGAGCTCAACCTCGAGTGGCGCGGCAAGGACCGTGCGACCGACGTGCTCTCGCTCGAATGCGAGCGTCCAGACGACCCCGATCTGGCTGACGGGGAGCCCTGCGAGCTCGGCGACATCGTGCTTGCCCCTGCCTATATCGAACGCCAGGCAGAAGAGCTCGGCACGACCGCAGCCGATGAGACGCGGCTCCTCTTCGTGCATGGCATGCTCCATCTTCTGGGCTATGACCATATCGCAGACGACGAGGCTGAGGTCATGGAGGCCCGCGAGGACGAGCTTCTCCAGAAGGTCGCGACCGACGAGAACCTGGGCCATGTGATACTTACAAGGCACCGGGAGGATGCATGATCCCCGGACAGAAGGGAAACCATCCGACCTTTCGCCGGAGCTTCCTCTTCGCCATGCAGGGATTCCGCTTCACGCTCAGGACCGAGCGCAACATCAAGGTCATGCTTGCGGCAGGCGCTCTTGTCATCGTCTGCGGCTTCATCGTGGGCCTCGATCCTCTTTCCTGGGCCATCGTGCTTCTGTGCTGTGCCTGCGTGATCTCTGCCGAGCTCATGAACACCGCTATCGAGACGGTCGTCGACCTGGTCTCTCCTGAATACCATCCGCTTGCAGGACACGCGAAGGATATCGCGGCCGCAGCGGTCTATGTGCTCTCCGTGATCGTCGCTATTGTCGGCGCGATCGTATTCCTGAATGCCCTCCTGACCTAGAAGAAGGTGCCCATGAACGAGATGGATGAAGACGAGCTCGACCTCGATGAGGAAGAGCGTGCAATGATGGAGAAGTTCGGGGCCGCAGCAGCTCCGGCAGAAGACGAGGAGGATCCTGACTTCAGGAGCGGCTTTGTCGCCCTTGTCGGCAGGCCGTCTGTCGGCAAATCGACGCTTCTCAATGCCTGCATGGGCGAGAAGATCGCTATCACCTCTCCTGTCGCCCAGACGACGAGGAAGCGCATGCGTGCTGTCATCGACCGTCCCGGCTGCCAGCTCGTCGTCGTCGATACCCCGGGCCTCCACAAGCCGAAGGATGCCCTCGGCAAGGAGCTCAACAAGGTCGCCCTGGCAGAGCTTGCCGATGTGGATGTCGTGGCCTTCCTGATCGATGCGACGCGTCCGGTCGGCAGGGGAGACGAGTGGGTCGCAAAGCATGTCGCGGCCTCGAAGGCTCCCTTCAAGCTGCTCGTGATAACAAAGGCAGACAAGGCAGAGCCCGAGACCGTGCAGCAGCAGCTCGAAGCGGCCCGTGCCCTTGCCCCCTTCGACGACGAGCTTGTCGTATCTGCCCGAGAAGGCTTCAATGTCGATTCCTTCATCGATATCGTGAGCGCACACCTGCCATATGGTCCGCGCTGGTTCCCCGAAGGCATGGATACGGACATGACGGACGAGGACCTCGTCGGCGAGTTCATCCGCGAGAAGGTGCTCCTGAACTGCCGTCAGGAGGTGCCGCACTCGGTGGCTGTGAAGGTCGATGACATCTCATGGCCGAAGCGCGACCAGCTCTCCGTCACGGCAACGATCCTCGTCGAACGCGAGGGACAGAAGGCCATCCTTATCGGGCGCCGCGGCTCCATGATCAAGAAGATCGGCACGGCAGCCCGCAAGGACATCGAGCGCCTCTTCGGCGCAAAGGCCTATCTCGATCTCAAGGTCCGCGTCCAGCCCGAGTGGCGCCGCGATGCGAACGAGATTCGCGAGCTCGGACTCGAGGCGGACGAGTAGCAGTGCGCCGCACGCTCCACACGAAGGCGATCGTGCTCGATACGGTAAAGCTCAAGGAGCAAGACCTCATCCTCACGATGATCGGGGAGGATGGCCAGAAGAGGCGGGCGGTCGCGAAGGGTGCCAGAAAGCCCGGCGGCCGCTTTGCATCGCGCTGCGACATCCTCTGCGAGTCGGACCTTCTGCTCTCTGCCGGAAGAGGACCTCTTCCAATCGTCTCGGAAGCCTCGCTGGTCAGTGCCCATGCACCGCTCAGGGAAGATCTCGACAGCCTGAGCGCCGCATCGGCGGCAGCGGAGCTTGCCGAGAAGAGCTCCTACGAGGACATGCCGGACCCCTTCCTCTTCAAGATCCTGTCGGCCCTGCTTTCCTCGCTCGAAGGAGCGGATGAACCGCACCAGATAGTGCTGGTCTCTGCCTATGCCTTCAAGGTGCTTGCACATGAAGGGTGGAAGCCGGAGCTTGAGTCCTGCATCGCCTGCGGAGACCCGCATCCGACGCTCTTCTCTGCGGCTGCAGGAGGTGCGCTCTGTGCATCCTGTGCCCGCGAGGTTGCTGGGGCGCATGAGCTCACAGAGAACGATTTCGCCTGGATGCGGGCGCTTCTGGCGGCGACCTTCAAGGAGCTGAAGGACGCTCCAATCGATGCAGCGACCGCCCGCCTTCTTCTGATGCTTGCCCATGAATGGGGGCAGACCCATCTCGACTGCCGCCTCAAGGCATGGGAGTTCTGGCGCGGGCTCTAGGACGTGCGGCGTCTGCTTGTGCGGAGCCTGTGAGTTCGCATGCGGCTCGAGGTTCTTGGACGCTCCTGCCTTTCCCTGTGGTAAAGTACTTCTCGTTGTACGTACCCTGTACCTGGTCGCACGTTCATGCCAGACGGCGAACCCAGTTCAGGGCGAATCTCATGAAAGGTGGTTCCACACATGGCAGTTACCAAGGAGCGCAAGGCCGAGCTCATGGCTCAGTACGGCAAGAACGAGAAGGACTCCGGCTCCGCCGCCGTCCAGGTCGCTCTCCTCACCGAGCGTATCAAGGGCCTGACCGAGCACATGAAGTCCCATCAGAAGGACTTCCACACCCGCCGCGGCCTGCTGATGCTCGTCGGCAAGCGTCGTCGTCTGCTTGGCTACATCAAGGCACAGGACATCGAAGAGTACCGTAGCCTCATCAAGAGCCTGGGCATCCGCGACAACATCCAGTAAGTGGGTCATTGGAAGAGGGCGCCATCGAGGCGTCCTCTTCTTTCATATGCATCCCCGAGAAGCGGGGATGCCGCATGCAGAGATGCATGCAAGACGGCCCGTCTGCAATGGGGCAGACGGAGATAAGGGGAAAAATGAAAGTAACCCATGAATTCGACCTGTACGGCAAGCACTACACGCTCGAGACAGGCGAGCTCGCGAAGCAGGCTACCGGTTCCTGCCTCGTGAAGGCTGGGGATTCCACCGTCCTTCTGACGGCGGTCGTCTCCAAGGAGCGCAAGGACTACGACTTCTTCCCGCTGACGGTCGATTTCATTGAGAAGATGTACGCCGTGGGCCGCATCCCGGGCGGCTACCTCAAGCGCGAGGCGCGTCCGAGCGAGAAGGCAACCCTCACAGCCCGCATGATCGACCGTCCTCTGCGCCCGTCCTTCCCGGATGGCTTCAGGAACGAGGTCCAGATCGTCGCGACGACGCTCGTCGCAGACCAGATCAACCCGGTCGACACCATCTGCGTCATGGCAGCATCTGCTGCCCTCACCGTCGGCGGCGTGCCGTTTGAGGGTCCGCTTGCCTGCGTGAGGATCGGCCGCAACACCGAGACGGGCGAGTGGCTCGTGAACCCGACGTACGAGGAGCGCAAGACGAGCGACCTCGACCTCGAGCTTGGCGGTTCCGCCACGTTCATCTCCATGCTCGAGGCTGGCGCCCAGGAGATCTCCGAGGACGACATGCTCGCAGCCATGGCATTCGGCCAGGAGGCCATCGCTGCCTTCTGCGAGCAGGAGAAGATCTTCTTCCAGAAGGTCCAGGAGGCCAACGGCCCGTTCCCGAAGCATGACTACATCCTCGACGAGCCCATCCCTGAGGTGCACGACCGCATCTTCGCGCACTACGACGAGATGAGCGCAGCCCTCAAGGATCCGGACAAGCTCTCCCGCATCGACAAGGTCGAGGACCTCAAGGCCAAGATCACGGCAGAGTTCACCGACGAGGAGCAGGAGACCTGGAGCCGTGCCATTCCGGTCGAGCTCAAGAGCCTCGAGAAGCATGCAATGCGCCGCATGGTCGTCGAGACCGGCGAGCGTGTCGATGGCCGCAAGGCCACCGAGGTCAGGCCGCTCATGGTGAAGCCGGACTATCTGCCGCGCGTCCATGGCTCCGGCCTCTTCCAGCGTGGACAGACCCAGGTCCTCTCGGTCTGCACGCTTGGCATGCTCAACGAGTGGCAGCGCCTTGACACGATCGAGCCGGTCGAGGGCAAGCGCTACATCCACCACTACAACTTCCCGCCGTTCTGCACGGGCGAGACGGGCCGCATGGGCAGCCCGAAGCGCCGCGAGATCGGCCACGGCAACCTTGCCGAGCGCGCCCTTCTGCCGGTGATCCCCTCCGAGGAGGAGTTCCCGTACACGATCCGCGTCGTCTCCGAGGTCATGGAGTCCAATGGCTCCTCGTCGATGGCATCGACGTGCGGTTCCACCCTTGCCCTCATGGATGCAGGCGTCCCCATCAAGCGTCCGGTCTCCGGCGTTGCCATGGGCCTCATCCAGGAGGAAGGCAAGACCGTCGTCCTGACCGACATCCAGGGCCTCGAGGACTTCCTCGGCGACATGGACTTCAAGGTCACGGGCACGACCAAGGGCATCACGGCCATGCAGATGGACAACAAGGCTACGGGACTCACGCCTGAGATCCTGCGCGCTGCACTCATGCAGGCACACGAGGGCCGCATGTTCATCCTCGATGCGATGCTCGATGCCATCCCTGCACCGCGCGAGCACACGAAGCCGACGGCTCCGCAGATCATCAGCCTCCACATTCCGACCGACAAGAAGCGCGATGTCATCGGCTCTGGCGGCAAGGTCATCCGTGGCATCCAGGAGGAGACGGGAGCCACCGTCGACGTCCAGGAGGACGGCACTGTCTTCATCTCCGGCATCAATGGTGCAGGAGATGCAGCAGCCGAGCGCATCAAGGCTATCGTGAAGGTCCCCGAGGTCGGCGAGGAGTACACCGGCCGTGTCGTCGGCATCCAGCCGTTCGGCGCCTTCGTCGAGCTCCTTCCGGGCAAGGACGGCCTGCTCCATATCTCCCGTGTCGCAAAGGGCCGTGTCGACAAGGTCGAGGATGTCCTGAACATCGGCGACGAGGTCAAGGTCAAGGTCCTCGAGGTCGACGAGAAGGGCAAGATCAGCCTCGATCGCCTCGACAAGCCTGAGGCACCTCAAGGCTCCGGCAAGGGCCGCGAGAACGGCGAGCGCGACGAGCACAGGACGCGCCACACGCGCCGTCCGGGCGACAATGGCGGCCGCAGGGCACAGTCCAATGAGGGCGATGCTCCCCGTGGACGCCAGCCCCGTCGCCACCACGACGCATAAGGCCTGAAGCAAGCCAGAATCATAGTTCCATCCAGCATGGGCGGGAGCTCTTCGGGGTTCCCGCCTTTGTTCTCAAGAATAATCATGGCGCTTTGCTGGTAGCGTCGTTTGGCGCTGCCTGCTCGGGTACTATCATAGAAAGCCTTGTGCCGGCCCTTTGGCCGCACGCTATCAGCATGGGAATGCAGCCTGGCAGAATCGACGCAGCTGGCTGCATGAAATGATCTGCATCACATCGCTACATGGAAGGAGCAGGCAGATATATGGCAAGAACTGAATCCATACCTCTCAAAGTCATTCCTCTCGGAGGCCTCGATGGCATCGGAAAGAACATGACGGCATTCGAATACGGCGACGATATGATCCTCGTCGATGCCGGCATCATGTTCCCGGACGACGATATGCCGGGCGTCGACCTCGTGCTTCCCGACTATACCTATGTCCTCGAGAACGAGGACAAGCTCCGTGGCATCATCGTGACCCACGGCCATGAGGACCACACCGGCGCGCTTCCGTACCTCATCATGGACCTCACGCACCGCGTGCCCATCTTCTCGAGCAAGCTCACCCTGAAGCTCATCGAGGGCAAGCTCGAGGAGCATCGTCTCAAGAATCCGGACTTCCGCGAGGTGACCGATGGCACGAAGATCGAGCTCGGCGCCTTCACGGTGAGCTTCTTCTCGATGACGCACTCGATTCCGGCATCTCTCGGCGTCTACATCAAGACGCCTGCCGGCACCGTCATGCACACGGGCGACTTCAAGCTCGATCAGACGCCGATCGACGGCGTGCGTCCCGACTACGCCGCCATCAACCGCTTCGCCTCCATGGGCGTAGACCTTCTGCTCTCCGATTCGACGAATGCGACAAAGCCCGGCTTCACGCCCTCTGAGGCAGCCGTCGGCCCCGCTCTTCGCCACATCATCAAGAATGCGCCGGGCCGCGTCTTTGTCGCCTCGTTCTCGAGCCACATCCACCGTCTCCAGCAGATCTGCGACGCTGCGACGGCTGTCGGCCGCAAGGTCGTCGTGACCGGCAGGTCCATGGTGACGAACACGGCCATCGCACGCGAGCTTGGCTACCTCAGGATCGCAGACGAGAACATCATCGATGCCTACGACGTCGAGAACATCCCTGACGACAAAATCGTCGTCATGTGCACAGGCTCCCAGGGCGAGCCGCTCTCGGCACTCTCGAGGATGGCAAACGGCGAGCACAAGTCGCTCTCGATCCACAAGGGCGATACCGTCATCATCTCTGCAACGCCGGTCCCTGGCAACGAGAAGAGCGTCCAGGGCGTCATCAACTCGCTCTCGAAGCTCGGCTGCTACATCTACGACAAGAGCAACACGCTCGTGCATGTCTCCGGCCATGGCTCCCAGGAGGAGCTCAAGCTCATGCTCGCTATGGTGCACCCGAAGTACTTCATGCCGGTGCACGGCGAGGCAGTGCACCTGAGGGCACACGCTCAGCTTGCCCGCGACATGGGCATGGACGACGACCACATCTTCGTCGTCGACAACGGCGATACGCTCGAGATGCGCCGCCACAAGGTCCGCCGTGGCCCTTCGGTCGATTCCGGTGTCGTCTACGTCGACGGCGGCTCTGTGTCCGATGCCGATCCTGTCGTGCTGCGCGACCGCAAGCGCCTGGCAACCGATGGCATCGTCACCTGCGTCGTCACGATCTCGAGCCGCACGCACAAGGTCGCCGATATCGAGCTTTCGAGCCGTGGCTTCTCTTCGGCAAACGATGTGGAGCTCTCCGATGGCGCAGTCGATTCCGTACGCACGGCAGTCATGAAGATTGCCGATACGGCAACGGTCGATGCCATGCGCAAGGCGGCAAGGAACGGCCTTTCGAACTATCTCTGGAACAAGACGCACACGCGGCCGATGGTGATTCCGGTCGTGCTGGAGGTGTAGGTTGGCAGCAAAGAGCAAGACAGCAGCACAGAAGAATATTGCCAGGGCCCAGAAGCCGCAGGTGCAGCACAGCGCAGCGCCTGTGATAGAGCCCTCTGTCAAGCAGGACATCCTCGCCGTGCTGCTGATCGTGCTTGCCGTCGCGATGGTCGTGGCGCTCGTCACGCCGACCTCTGCCGTCGTGACGACGCTTCTCGGACGTGCGCTGTCGCTGCTCTTCGGCGTTGGTGCCATACTCTGTCCGCTCGCCATTGCGCTTTTTGCTGCGACGCATTTCATGGACCGCTCGATCCTGGGCTCGAAGCGCGTGGCAGTGGGCCTTGGCCTCATCGTGCTTGCCGTCCTCGCCCTGATCTCCGTGAATGCCGGCGTTCCTGAATCAGCACCTCAGCAGGTGCTCGACCCTGCCTATATGGAGAGGGCAGGAGGCCTTCTCGGCGGAGCGCTTGCCTGGGTGCTCCTCGTCCTTGTCGGACGCATCGTTTCCAATGTCGTGCTCGTGGGCCTCATTGTCACGGGCGCCCTTGTCTGCGGCCTTTCGCTCACGAAGCTGAAGTCCGAGATGCAGGAGAAGATGTCCGCCCTGAAGCAGAGCCGCGAAATGTCCCGTGCCCAGAAGGCGGAGGCTGCTCCGGCATCTGTTGCAGATCTCGACGAGCTCTTTGCCGATGCACAGGATCCTGATGGCACCGCGCCGACGACGCTCTTCGATCCTTTGGGTGACGGCAAGACGACCTATATCGGCGACCGCAAGACGACCGTGCTCAAGAGGAACCGCAATAAGGCTCCGGTGGAGACCGAGAAGCCTGTCGATGCAGAAGAGAATGCAGACAGCAAGACGGAGAAGGCACAGAAGAGGCGCCATCCGCGTCTTTCGCTCAAGCATGTGCAGCCCGCTGCCGATATCGAGGATTCCTCCGATGCAGCAAACGAGACGCCCGATGAGGATGAGCCTGCAGCGCAGGCAGCAGACCCTGCACCTGCAGCAGCACCTGCGCATGAGGCAGTGCCTGACTTCCTGAAGAAGGCAGCGGCGCGTGCCGAGGGCAAGAAGACGCAGATCCAGAAGAAGGATGCGTCAGCTCCCGCCCAGACTGCGGCAGCTTCCTCAGCCGAGCCCGGAGAGCTTCCGCCGCTTTCCCTTCTTGAATCGAATCCTGATTCTGCCCAGTCCATGAGCTCGCAGGAAGAGCTCAGGTCCACGGCAGAGAAGCTCCAGAGCACGCTTGAGGAGTTCGGCCTCACGGCCAAGGTCACGGGGTGGGTCTCTGGCCCTATCGTCACGACGTTCCAGATCTCCATGGGCGAGGGCGAGCGTGTGAGCCGCATCACGAACCTCGAAGACGATATCGCGCTCTCGCTTGCCGCTACCTCGGTCCGCATCTTCGCGCCGATTCCCGGCACCTCGCTTGTCGGCATCGAGATTCCGAACCATGAGAGGCAGAGCGTGTGCCTGGGCGATGTCCTGCCGTATGCAAAGAGCAAGAGCCCGCTTGAGGTCGCCTTCGGCCGCGATACGGAAGGAAAGCCGATCACGGTCGATATTGCAAAGCTTCCGCACCTGCTTGTTGCTGGTACGACCGGCTCGGGCAAGTCGGTCCTTCTGAACACGATCATCGTCTCGATGCTCATGAGGGCGACGCCCCAGCAGGTCCGCATGATCATGATCGACCCGAAACGCGTCGAGTTCACGGGCTACAATGGCCTGCCACATCTCTATGTTCCGGTCGTGACCGATCCGCACCAGGCTGCAGGAGCGCTCCAGTGGGGCGTCTCCGAGATGGAGCGCAGACTCAAGGTCTTCGAGCACTACAAGGTCCGCGACATCAAGACATTCAATGCGAATATCGACGGCGACAAGTGGGCTGACATGGAGCATCCGCCCGAGCACATGCCGTACTTCGTGATCGTGATCGACGAGCTCTCTGACCTCATGATGGTCGCCCGCAAGGATGTCGAAGCCTCGATTGTCCGTATCGCTCAGCTCGGCCGCGCTGCGGGCATCCATCTGATCGTCGCAACGCAGAGGCCTTCGGCCGATGTCGTGACAGGCCTCATCAAGGCGAACATCGACAACCGCGTCGCGCTCTCTGTCGACTCGTCCGTGAACTCCCGCATCATCCTCGATGCGACGGGAGCAGAGCGCCTGCTCGGCTCCGGCGACATGCTCTACCGTCTCCGCGGCAGGAAGCCGAAGCGTGCGCTTGGCTGCTATGTTTCGGACGATGAGATTGAATCCGTCGTCGCCTTCGTGAAGGACCACTTCGAGAGCGACATGCACGACGAGATTCTTTCCGCTGTCGCTCCGGGAGCTCTTCCTGGAGAGTCGAGCGGCTCGCAGGGGCCTGAGGACGACGACCCGCTCGTCTGGGAGGCAGCGCAGATTGTCGTGGATTCGCAGCTCGGCTCCACATCTGGCCTCCAGCGCCGCCTCAAGGTCGGCTATGCCCGTGCCGGAAGAATCATGGACATGCTCGAGGCAAAGGGCATCGTCGGGCCGCCTGATGGCTCGAAGCCGCGCGAAGTCCTGCTCGACGAGGCAGGCCTCGAGGAGCTCAGGATAGCCGAGGAAAAGTACCGGGAGGTCGTATAGCAATGGCAGCACGCTATAGCGCTATACTTCTTGAACGCCGCAGGCAGCTGGGCATCACGCTCGGCAAGGCAGCCCGCGACCTGCGCATGAAGGAGCAGATACTCCAGGCATTCGAGGAAGGCGATTTTGCGTCCATTCCGAGCAATGGCTATACGCAGGGGATGCTTGCCTCCTATGCGCGCTATCTTGGACTTGATGATTCTGCAGTCGTACGTCAATTCAATGAGGACCTATACGTGTACGAGCACGGAAACAATGAAAGGCGAAGACGCTCCCGCGAGCAGGTGCGCTCAAGCTATTCGGACCGCAGCAGCCGTGAGCGCTCGGGTGCCGCTGCGAGGAGCAGGAGCGCTGCTCCGCAGGGAGGATATGGACGTCCATCGCAGGGACAGTCCTATTCGCAGCGTGTGCCGCAGCAGGGCTATCCTTCGCAGCAGCGAAATCCCTACATCGATGGGACAGAGCGCTTCGGGAGGCAGGGCCAGCGCATAGAGACGCGCCCTGTCGAGCGGGGCTACACCGACGATATGAAGTACGGACAGACGACCTCTCCCTATGAGGCAGCAAACTCTGTCCGTGGCCGCGTGTCGTCGAGGAACATCGCGAACGTCCAGCGTCCGAATGTGGACAGGAGGCGTCCGCAGCCTGGACGCCATCCCCAGCGTCCGAAGTCGTTCCTCTCGAACGAGAACATGGTGATCGGCCTCGGCATACTCGTCGCAATCCTTCTGACGATCATCATCGTGATGTCGGTGAGCTCCTGCGTGAATATGGCAGCAGGGGAGAGCAGCTCGGCAGCAAGCTCCTCGGTACCGGTTTCCACAGCTGACAATACGAGCTCGCAGAGCTCGACCACATCGGGCTCTGATGCTTCCGGGACGAAGAGCTCCTCTTCGAATACCTCTGCCCAGACGACGAGCACGAAGTCTGACGGCACGTCTTCGAGCACCACGACGACGCCGGAGAAGACGGAAGTCGTCGTGACGGTCGCCGACAGCAGCGTCTCCTGGGTGGAGATCGTCGTCGACGGCAAGAGCGTCGTCGCCGAGTCCGTGACGGGTCCCTGGACGCAGACCTTTGAGCCGACGCAGTCGATGAGCATCCAGGTCGGAGATACGTCTGCAGTGACGGTCACGAAGAACGGCGAGAACCAGAGCTTCGATGCGAAGACTTCGGGTCTTGGTACCATAACGATCAAGGTGCCGCAGACGCAGACGACCACGACTGATGGAACATCGACCGATGCGAGCAAGGATTCGACGGGAACGGATTCCTCGAGCACATCAACCGACTCAACGCAGTCCGGCACGTCCAGCTCGACGAACGGCACCACCGGCACGGGCAGCACGTCTGCCACCACGAACGGCGCTTCGGCTACGAGCACGAAGAGCGCCTCCACTTCGATCAGCAAGGCTTAAGGAGGGAACATGGCAAAGGAATCGAGCTTCGATATCGTTTCCGAAGTCGATCTCATGGAGGTCGACAACGCCTTCCAGCAGGCTCAGAAGGAGCTTTCGCAGCGCTATGACCTCAAGGGCACCGGCTCTTCGATCGAGTACTCGAAGAAGGACGGCACCATCACCATCAGCGCACCGTCCGAGTTCGTCGCAGGCCAGGTTGCCGACATCATGAATTCGAAGGCTGCAAAGCGTGGCATCGATCTTTCTGCCATCAAGTGGCAGGAAGCCGTGCCGGCAGCAGGAGCAACCGTGAAGAAGTGCGCTACCCTTGTCCAGGGCATCGACCAGGACACGGCAAAGCGCATTGCCAAGGATATCCGAGGCACCAAGCAGAAGGTCAAGGCGACCGTCGAAGGCGGCAAGCTCCGCGTGAGCTCCGCCTCACGTGATGCGCTGCAGGCCACCATCGCCTATCTCAGAGAGCAGGATTATGGACAGCCGCTCCAATATGTCAACTACCGCTAGCACCGAAGATCCCCGCATCCTCTATATCACGCTCGGCTGCGCAAAGAACGAGGTCGATACCGACCGCATGCGCTCGCTTCTCGGACGTGCTGGGTATGCGGAGACCCATGAGGTGGCAGACGCCGATCTGGCACTGATCAATACGTGCTCGTTCCTCGCTTCGGCGACGTCCGAGTCGATCGAGACGACGCTCCAGCTTGCCGAGGAAGCGACAGACGAAGGCGTCCGTGGCCTTCCCATCGTCATGTGTGGCTGCGTGCCGTCCCGCTATGGTGCAGAGCTTCCCGAAGAGCTTCCGGAGGTCTCGGCCTTCGTGAAGGCTGACGAGGAGGACGGCATCGTCTCGGTCGTGTCGAAGGTCCTCGGCCGCGAAGTGCCCAAGGAGGGTCCTGCCATCGACGCCGGGGCGCTCCGTACGATCGAGGGCGCAAGCGCCTATGTGAAGATCTCTGAAGGGTGCGACCGCTTCTGCGCGTTCTGCGCCATTCCTTATATCCGCGGCCGCTACCATTCGCGTCCGGTCGAGGAGATTCTCGAAGAGGTGAGGCACCTTATGGAGGGCGGTGTCCGTGAGGTCGTGCTCATCGGCCAGGACACCGGCATCTGGGGCTCCGACTTCGAAGACAAGAAGACGCTTGCCTGGCTCCTTCGCCAGGTTGCAGAGGCTGTGCGTCCCTATCATGGCTGGATCCGCGTGCTCTATCTTCAGCCAGAGGGCATGACCGACGAGCTCATCGCGACGATTCGTGATACGCCTGAAGTGCTTCCCTATATCGATATCCCCATCCAGCACTGCTCCGAGAGGATCCTGGCACGCATGGGCCGCTCCGGCTCAGAGCCTGAGCTCCGCGAGCTCTTCGCCAGGCTCCGCCGCGAGATTCCTGGCATGGTGCTCAGGACGACCGGTATGGCAGGATTCCCGGGAGAGACCGACGAGGAGGCAGAGGAGCTTCTCGATTTCCTGAAGGATGAGGAGTTCGACTACACCTCGGTCTTTGCCTACTCGCCCGAGGAAGGCACCCGCGCTGCCGAGATGGAGGACCAGGTCCCCGAAGATGTGAAGATGGAGCGCACCCAGCGCCTCATCGACCTCGCCGAGGAGATGGGCTTCTCTGCAACGGCCAAGCATATCGGCGAGACGGTCGATGTGATCGTCGACGGCATCGAGGAAGGCGACAACGGCCCCGAGCTCATCGGACATGCCTGGTTCCAGGCGCCTGATTCCGATGGCGCGGTGCATATCGAGAGCGGCGAGGCATCTGTCGGCGATATCGTGCGCGTGAAGCTCGTGGACAGCTTCTGCTACGAGCTCGTCGGCGAGCTTCTGGGGAGCGAGTGACGTGGCAGCATCGTCGAAGAAGCTCTGGACACCCGCAAACATCGTCACCTGCATCCGCATCGTCCTCATTCCGGTGTGGTTCATCCTCGCAGCACAGGTACCAGCTGCCATAAGCAGCTTCTCGGTGCCTGCCTTCGGCATCGCGCTCTTCTACATCGCGATATCGGGAACAGACAAGCTCGATGGGTATCTCGCACGCTCGAGAAACGAGGTCACGACATTCGGCAAGTTCCTCGATCCGATTGCCGACAAGCTCGTTGTGATATTTGCCCTTGTCTATCTCCTCATGGAGGGTTCCATGGGACCCTTCATGCTGCTTGTTGTCATCGTGCGCGAGCTGCTTGTATCGGGCCTGCGCATGGTCGTTGCAGCCAAGGGGGTCGTGATTGCCGCAAGCAATCTCGGCAAGGCGAAGACCGCCACGACAATGGTGGGCATCTGCGGCATGCTTCTGGCGCGCTCCTTCCAAGCGGGCCTCTTCCAGACGGTGCTCTACGGCCTCAGCTGGTGGATACTCGTTGCGGCGACGATCCTCACCATCTGGTCCGGTGTGGACTATCTCGTGAAATCTTGGAGCTACATTACGGAGGGATAGATCATGCAGGGAGATCAAGGCGATATCGAGGTTCCAGACGAGCAGGAGCTCTACAAGGCAGCAGAGCGCGTTCTCGATTTCGGACACAGGAAAGGCCTCACGGTCGGAACGGCCGAGTCCTGCACAGGCGGCCTTGTGACAGGTGCGCTCACGGCAGTGCCTGGCTCGTCCGCTGTCGTGAAGGGCGGCATCACGAGCTATGCGATTCCCGTAAAGCACGCCGTGCTCGGCGTGTCTGATGGCATCCTCGATGCTCCTGGTGTCGGTGCTGTCTCCTCCGAGTGTGCTGAGGCCATGGCAGAAGGCGCCAGGCGCGTCCTTCTGACCGATGTCGCTGTGTCGGTGACGGGCATCGCAGGCCCTGGCGGCGAGGAGCCGGGAAAGCCTGTCGGCACGGTCTGGTTCGGGCTCTCCTGCGGCGGATTCACGAGAAGCGAGATGCACCTCCTTTCAGGCGACCGCAAGACCGTACGCCTGAAGGCAGTACGGATTGCCTTAGACCTTCTCGCCGAGGGGCTCGAATCGCTCTGATCGAAGATGAAGCCGGCTGGGGGCCAAGGTCTCCGGCCGGCTTTCTGCTCATGGAAGATTCGTGCCAGAAACCTGCCTTCCCGGCATGCGAAGGCTGTCAGGCAGTTCCTGTATGCTGGACAAAGACGATTGACGGCGAACGATTGTTCGTCTAGCATGGCAGAGGCTGGCACAGAGCAAGGAGTAGCAATGGCTAAGAAGACCGTGACACGTGAAGTCCATCAGAAGATGTACGGCGAAGAGCGCGACAAGATGGTGGAAGCGACGACTGCCGAGATCGAGAAGAAGTTCGGCAAGGGCTCCATCATGAAGTACGGCGACGGTGCGCAGAATCTCGATATCGAGGCGATTCCGACAGGATCTCTGGCGCTCGACGCGGCGCTCGGCATCGGCGGCGTGCCACGCGGACGTATCGTAGAGATCTACGGTCCCGAGTCTTCGGGCAAGACGACGCTCTCGCTCGAGATTCTCGCTGAGGCCCAGGCCATGGGCGGTGTTGTCGCCTTCATCGACGCCGAGCACGCCCTGGATCCGGGCTATGCAGCACGCATCGGTGTCGATATCGATGAGGTGCTCATCTCGCAGCCGGATACCGGCGAGCAGGCGCTCGAAATCTGCGACATGCTCGTGCGCTCCGGCGCCATAGACGTCGTGGTCGTCGACTCTGTCGCAGCGCTCGTGCCCCGTGCCGAAATCGAGGGCGAGATCGGCGAGACGACGGTCGGCGCGCAGGCACGTCTCATGAGCCAGGCGCTCCGAAAGCTTGCCGGCTCTCTTGCCAAGTCGAACACGACCTGCATCTTCATCAACCAGCTTCGCGAGAAGATCGGCGTCATGTTCGGCAACCCCGAGACGACGCCAGGCGGCCGTGCGCTCAAGTTCTTCGCATCGGTCCGCATGGATATCCGCCGCATCGACTCCATCAAGCAGAACGGCGAGGTCGTCGGCAACCGTGTGCGCGTCAAGGTCGTCAAGAACAAGGTCGCAGCTCCCTTCAAGCAGGCCGAGTTCGACATCATGTATGGCACGGGCATCTCGAAGGAAGGCTCCATCCTCGACATGGGTGTCGATTACGGTATCGTCGACAAGTCCGGTGCCTGGTTCACCTATGAGGGAGAGCGCTTGGGACAGGGACGTGAGGCTGCCAAGGAGTTCCTGCGCGAGAACCCCGATCTTTCACAGGAAATCGACCACAAGGTACGCGTTGCCTGCGGCCTCGTGCTGGGAGACGAACGTGTGGGCGAGCCTGTCGTGGACGCTGGCAAGAAGCCGTCTGACGAGGAATAGGCGAGATGGCAACCGAAGCAGAGGCATTCAGCTGGTCCTGCACGATGCCCGAGAAGAAGGCATCCTCCTTCGACCGCAGGCGGCCGCAGGCGACGCTTGAAGCCGATGGCATGGGAAAGAGGAAGATCCCTGTCGAGGTCGCCCGTGCCCTCAAGAAGGCTGAGGCTGACAGGAGCTCTGGCTATATGTCGGCAGACGAGCTCCTTGAAGCCGAGGGCCAGATCGAGGAGCAGTGTGCCTGGCAGAAGACGGCCGAGACCCTGAACAGGCGCGACTGCACGGTATCGGAGCTCACAGAGCGCCTGGCCGAGCGGGGCTACGGACGTCCTGCTATCGACTCTGCGCTTGCAATTGCCCAGAAGAAGCACCTCGTAGATGACAGGAGATATGCGAAGCGCTTCTGCGAGCAGAAGATCCGTGCGGGTTGGGGAAGGCGCAAGATCGAGCTCGAGCTGGCGCGGCGCGGCGTTGCGCTCGGCGAGGACATCGGCTGGAGCGAGGCGGCAGGCGACGAGGACGAGGCCGAGCGCGCCCTTGCGCTTGCGCGCAGGAAGCATGTCTCTTCTGGCAACGAGTACCAGAAGCTTGTACGCTATCTTGCGGGCAGAGGCTACAGCTTCGAGCTCGCGACGCGTGCCGCAAAGCAGGCGCTTGCCGAGAGGCGCGGCTCAGAAGATATCTGAGCTGCCATCCACAAAAAAAGGGCTCTTCAACGTTTCTAGTGGGTAGCAGATGAGACGGCCAGCTGGGCCGAGAAGTCCAGGCGGCCGAGCCTGAGGAATATCATCGTCTTGAAATACTC
>OMVT01000007.1 GCA_900314535.1 uncultured Olsenella sp.
GGCGATTTCGTGTTTGGCGATGCGATCATACCATCAGGCGTGCCTGGCGGCCAGGCCATTCGGGCCGCCTCTATCCGCACTCTGGTTGACTATTCAAAATCATATATAAAAAGCCTGCATGCAAGGCATGCAGGCTTATCTTTTCTTGCTCGGCTGTTCAGATGCTGACTTTTCAGCTTCCTAGGCCTTGGCAGGCTCCGTCGAAGCGACCGGTGCCACATCCTCCTCGGACTCCTGTGCCTCGGCCTCACTTTCGGCATCGGCATCTGCCTCTTCCTCGGCTGCGCGCTTCGCGTTGCGGGAGACCTCTTCAGGCGTGAGGACATCCTCGATGCGCAGGTTCACGCCTGCAACCTCGAGACCCGTCATCCCCATGACCTGCTTCACGACGGCCTTCTTCACGTCCTCGAAGATCTGCGGTGCATAGGCACCATACTCGATCAGGACGGAGATGTTCACGCGCACGGCAGCATCAGGCGTCACCTCGACCGTCACGCCCTTCCTGGGGTCGGTCGCACCAAGGGCATCCTGCACGCGGTTCACCCAGCCGCCCTTCATGCCGACAACGCCAGGAACGTCGCGTACGGCGAGGGCGACGATCTTCTCGATCACGCCGTTGCTGAACGTCAGCGAATCCTCGGAGTTGTCATCCTCCTCTGCTGCCACGATGTCTTCCGTATCGGTCATGCTCTCCTGTCCATCAGGAGCAGCATACGTGGCCTTTGCTGTGTCCTTCGTCTCTGTATCCATACATCCACTCCTTGCTCGTCTCGATTATCCAGCTATCTTCCGTCATCCTTCGGACCCATGAGGCCACGGAAGAATGAGATGATCTTCGGGTCGCCGTCAAGCATCTGGCCTATTGCGACGCCTATGGTCACGCAGAGCGCAACAAGAAGCGTTGCCCAGAAGCCGATTGCAAAGAGAAGGATTGCGACGATGAGGCCCAAAAAGCCGCAGAGCACCGCATTCTCGTGGCCCGGAAACGTCTTGTGGAGCCACGCCTCGGCTGCCTCGAGAGGACGGGCACCAGCCTTCTGCTTCGTGGAAGCCGTGTCTGCTACAGCGTCCCTGCTGGCTTCCGATGCGCCCTTCGCATCACGCTTGGGCTCGTCCTCGTCGACCGTCACTTTCGGCCTATTCATGCGCCTCCTCCTCCCTCGGGGTCCTGCCCTTCATGGAGATCGTCACGCCGTCGCCCGACGCTGCAGGATGAACCTCGGGCTCATCTGCTGCAGCAGGAGCATCCTCTTCGGCGACAGAGCCGCCCTCTGCGGAAGGCGTCTCGGCGGTGTCCTCTGAGGAATCATCCTCAGATGCAGACACGCTGTCAGATGCCTCCTCTGCCGGAGCATCGGCATCAGCCGCCGGCACATCGAAGAGGTGGTCATAGGACTCAGGCTCGGAAAGCGAGCTCGGCTCTTCGGGCGCCAGGAACTCGAGGCTGATCGAGGAGATCCTCTCGCCGCAGAGCTTCGTCAGGCCCTCTTCGAGCTCCTCCTTGAACTCGCGCCCCTTCTCGACGGCAGAGACCGTCTCGTGCGGACGGATCGTCAAATGGACCGATATCATGCCATGCTTCTCCGCGAAGACTGCGACCTTCGTCGCTTCGCAGGAGCCATCCTCCTCGACGATGTAGGTAGCCTGGGAGGCAATCGCATCGCGGGTGATTGCAATCGTCGAGCCCTCTTCATCCTCGAGCTCGATCGTCTGTGCCTTCTTGCGGCGGGCAAGCACGCGGACCCACATCACGAAGCTGCCGATGAGGGAGAAGGCAACGCACCCCTGCACGGCGTAGCTGTAGCTGTCGACGGCAAAGAGCGCGAGCGCCTCCTTCGTCCACGGTCCGAAGATCGTGAGCACAAGCGCGGCAAACGCGAAAATCGTCGCCAGGAACCACAGGGTCATCGCGAGCTTCTTCAGAAATCCCATGCTGCCACCTCCGCCAGCGTCAGATACATTCCAAGGATACCCCGTTTCGCCGACATGAGTCTGCGAGGCCGGCCCTCTTGTCCCTGCCATGAAATCTGCCACGATTCTGCAGCTGAGATGCAGATGAAACAGAGCTCCCATATGATGGAAAGACAGGTACTCGAGAAAGGTGCACCGGATGAGAATCGACGAGCTGCTGAAGACAAAGCAGACCTATTCCTATGAGATCTTCCCGCCAAAGGGCACGATGCCGCTTGCCGATGCGCGCAAGGTGGCAGAAGCGCTCGCTCAGGACCATCCTGACTGGATATCGACGACATTCTCTGCTGGCGGCACCGGCTCCTCCTCGCATACGGCAGAGATCTGCGACACCGTCCAGAACGGCCTCGGCATCACCTCCCTTGCGCACCTGACCTGCCTCGGCTCCTCGAAGGAGGATGTCGAGCGCTATGTGGGAAAGCTCGATCGGGCAGGCGTCTCCAATGTCCTGGCGCTCAGAGGCGACCGCGCCCCAGGACGCGATGCCATCGACTTCACGTATGCGTCAGACCTCATCTCCTACCTCAAGGCACAGCACCCCGAGCTCTGCCTCGGCGCTGCCTGCTATCCGGAGGGTCATGTGGAGTCGCCGTCCATAAGGAGATCGCTCGAGAACCTGAAGCGCAAGCAGGATGCCGGCGCCGACTTCTTCGTGACGCAGCTCTTCTTCGACAACGAGACGTTCTACCGCTTCCGCGACCTCTGCGCCCGTGGCCGCATCAAGATTCCCATCGTTGTGGGCATCATGCCGTTCACGAGCCAGAAGCAGATCACGCGCATGGCATTCACGTGCGGGGCATCCATTCCCTCTGCCGTGATCAAGCGCATCATCGCCGCAGGAGACGACCCAGCCGAGCAGGCAAAGGCAGGCGTTGCCTACGCAATCGAGCAGCTCCAGGACCTCGCACAGAACGGCGTCGACGGCCTCCACATCTATACGATGAACAAGCCTGCCATGGCGCACGAGATCCACGAGGCGCTTGTGGGGTGCGGCTACCTTGCCAGCTAGCACATCCGTCTCCCGCTACGAGATATCCTCTGTCGACAAGGAGGAGGTGCTCCGCTACCTTGGCTATGCCGGGCAGGAGTATAGCCCATCCTTGGATGGCAGGATCGATGCGGCCATCGGGCATGCCCTCGCTATCTCCGAACCGAAGGGGGTCATGCGCCCCTTCGAGGTCGAGCGCATAGACGAAGGCGAGAATCCCTGCGTCCATCTCAAGGGTACGGCACTCAAGCTTCCCGGCCACGATATCGCAGAGCATCTTGCCGGGGCCCAGGCCACAGCCGTCTTCGCGGTGACCTTGGGCATGTCGACTGAGCGGGAGCTCAGACGCCTCTCGCTTACCGACCATCTCGAGCAGATCCTCTTCGATGCTGCCTCAGTCGCACTCGTCGAGCGTGCCGCCGACGCTGCAGAGGCAGAAGCCGTGAAGTGGGCAGCAGGCCAGGGACTCTTCTGCACCTGGCGCTACTCTCCTGGCTACGGAGACCTGCCGCTTGCCGTGCAGCCGACACTCCTGTCTGCCCTCAATGCCCAGAGGCTCTTGGGCATCACGCTCTCGCCGAGCCTCCTCATGACACCGACGAAGAGCGTCACGGCCATTGTCGGCTGTTTCACGGAACCGAAGAGAAGCACGCACATGAGCTGCGCCAAGTGCGTCTGCCACGATTTCTGCACATTCCGTGTCCAGGGAAGGACCTGCCATGACAGAAGGAAATAGGACCCTGTCCTCTGTCGCTATCCGCGACCCGAAGGTGCCGGCATCTGCCCCCTTCGGGCCTGGTGCCAAGCGCACGCTCAGAATCAAGGACGAGCATCTCGCCCACGTGCTCGAAGGGCAGGAGTTCCTCCTCTTCGATGGCGCCATGGGAACGCAGCTCCAGGAACGTGGCATGAAGGCAGGAGAGCTGCCAGAGCTCCTCTGCCTTGAAGATCCGGACAATGTCACAGCCATCCATGCCGCTTACGTCGAGGCCGGTGCCGAGGCCGTGACGACGAACACGTTCGGCGCGAATGCCCTGAAGCTTGCCGGCAAGGCGACCGTGCGCCAGATCTTCGAGGCAGCCGTCTCCTGCGTGCGTGCAGCAGGAGCGCGCTATGTCGCGGCGGATATCGGCCCCACGGGAGCCCTCCTCGAGCCCATGGGGACCATGAAGTTCGAAGAGGCCTATGGGCTCTTTGCCGAAGAGGCAATCGCGGCAGAAGAGGCAGGAGCCGACCTCTTCGTGATCGAGACGATGGCAGACCTCGCCGAGGCGAAGGCTGCCCTCCTTGCGGTCAAGGAGCATACGCAGCTGCCGGCATTCGTGACAATGACATTCGGAGAGGACGGGCGTACCTTCCTCGGCACGACGCCTGAAGTCGCTGCCGTGACGCTCTCCTCGCTCGGTGCCGATGCTGTCGGCATCAACTGCTCGCTTGGCCCTGAAGACGTGGAGCCGCTTGTGCTCCGCATGCTCCCCTACCTTTCCTGCCCCTGCATGGTGCAGGCCAATGCGGGACTCCCTGAGGTGCATGACGGTGTGACGACCTATGGAATCGACGCCGAGGAATTCGTCTCAGCCATGAAGCCCATGGTCGAGGCAGGCGTCTCCATTGTCGGCGGCTGCTGCGGCACGGCACCCGACTATATCGCGCGCGAGCGTGCCCTCATCGATGGGATCGGCACGCCCCGTCCCCATGCGCTCTCCCCCGACTTCACGGTCGCAAGCTCCCAGGAGCTCCTCTCGCTTGCTTCGGGACATATTGCCGTCATCGGCGAGCGCATCAACCCGACGGGCAAGAAGCGCATGAAGGAGGCATTGCGCTCCGGGGACTTCGACTACATCCTGACGCTCGCTATCGAGCAGGAACGCGCCGGCGCCCAGGTGCTCGACGTGAATGTGGGTCTGCCTGAGATAGACGAGACGAAGCTCCTCAAGCGTGCCGTCACGGACATCTCAGGCGTCACATCGCTGCCGCTCCAGGTCGACTCGGCAACGGCTTCCGCGGTCGAGGCAGCTGTCAGGAGCTATCCGGGAAAGCCGCTCATCAACTCCACGAATGGCCGCGAAGACATGATGGAGGAGATGATTCCGCTTGCCCACCACTATGGGTGCGCGCTCATCTGCCTGACGCTCGACGAGGCAGGCATCCCGGCCACGGCAGAAGGACGCCTCGCCGTCGCGCGCAAGATCTATGACCGTGCCCGCAAGGAAGGCATGCCGGCACAGGACCTTGTCTTCGACTGCCTTGCTATGGCAGCAAGCACGGATCAGAAGGCACCTGGCGAGATCTTGAAGAGCATCCGCCTCGTGAAGGAGGCGATGCCGGGTGTCCGCACGGTCCTCGGCGTCTCGAACATCAGCTTCGGCCTTCCCTTCCGCCCCTTGATCAATGCGACCTTCCTCGCTGCTGCCTTTGCTGCCGGACTCGACCTCGCTATCATCAACCCGGGCCAGCAGCGCATGCACGATGTCGTGAGCGCCTGGCGCGTGCTTTCAGGCGAAGACGAGGCAGCCCGTGCCTATGTCGAGGAGAATGCCGGCCGTACCGAGGCAAAGGGCCCGGCCGCTGCTGTCGGCACCCCTGCCGCCTCGAGCGCATCGTCTGCTGCCGCAACGCCTGAAGAGGCTGCCCTTCAGGGTGTGCTCGATGGCAGGAAGGCAGCCGTCAAGGCGGCGACAGAGAAGCTCCTCGAAGGCCATGATGCGATGTATGCGATCAACCAGGTGCTGATCCCTGCCCTTGACGAGGTCGGCGTGCGCTTCGAGAAGGGCACGTTCTTCCTGCCTCAGCTCATGGCATCAGCTGAGGCAGCAAAGGCAGGATTCGATGCAATCAAGGCATCGCAGCCGAAGGACGCCGTGCCGACGAAGGGCAAGATCGCGCTCTGCACCGTCAAGGGCGACATCCACGATATCGGGAAGAACATCGTGAAGATGCTCCTCGAGAACTATGGCTACGAGGTCTTGGACGTCGGCCGCGATGTGGATCCGCAGGCGTTCTGCGATGTCGTGGTCGAGCACCATGTGAAGCTCGCAGGGCTCAGCGCACTCATGACAACAACGGTGCCGGCCATGGGAGAGACGATCGAGCTCCTGCGCAAGCAGGCACCCTGGTGCAAGGTCGTCGTCGGAGGTGCCGTCCTGAATCCCGAGTACGCGAAGATGGTCGGCGCCGACTACTACGCGAAGGACGCCGCCGAGACCGCAAAGATCGCAGCCGAGGTCCTAGGGCAATAGGCACCACCTAGAGACACCGCGAAGGGCGGCAGGGACGCTTCCCCTGCCGCCCTTCTTCATGGCCTGCCTCCGTATAGAAGAAGGGTGCCCGGATGAACCGGACACCCTTCTGTGCGCTCTGGAATGGAGGCTACTCGTCCTCTTCGAGCTGCTCTGCGACCTCGTCGGAGACAGACATCGTCGAGTAGACGTTCTGGACGTCGTCGAGCTCCTCGAGGCGGTCGATAAGACGCTGGACCTTGCGGGCGTCAGCGAGACCAAGCTCGACCGGCGTGTTCGGGACCATCGTGAGCTCGGAACCCTTGACCTCGATGCCCTGATCCTCGAGACCCTTCTCGACGTCCTGCATCTTGTCATACGCGGTGTAGACGATCCACTCGTCGCCTGCGTCCTCGTAATCCTCGCCGCCGGCCTCGGCCACGGCCATCATGAACTCGTCCTCGTCGACAGCGTTCTCCTTGTCAGGAACCTTCTTCTCGTCGGAGACGATGACCTTCTCCACGGCGATGGAGCCCTTGCGGGTGAACTGGAAGGCGACGGAACCGGTCGTGCCGAGGTTGCCGCCTGCATGCGTGAAGACGGAGCGGACATCAGCAGCGGTGCGGTTCAGGTTGTCGGTCAGGCACTCGACGTAGACGGCAACGCCTGCAGGGCCGTAGCCTTCGTACGTGACCTCCTTGTACACGACAGCCTCGGCGCCAGAGCCGAAGGCCTTGTCGATGGCAGCCTGAATCTTCGCGTTCGGCATGGAAACCATGCGGGCACGGGCGATTGCTGCAGCAAGGGAAGCGTTGTTTGCGGGGTTCGGGTCTCCGCCGGTACGGGCTGCGACGGTGATGTTGCGGGAATGCTTGGAGAAGAGCGCAGAACGCTTTGCGTCGATTGCGGCCTTCTTGTGCTTCGTGGTAGCCCACTTAGAGTGTCCGGACATGCACATCTCCTTCTAGATTGGCAAAACATACAGATAATACAAAAGCAGGGATGACTTTGCAAATAGAAGATGCCGAAGTGTGGCACCTCTGCGAAGGTCCCCGGAAGCCATGGTGGTACGTACAATCTGCGTTTGTGCGGCTATCAATCATAGCGCGCCAGAGCACGTCTGAGCGATCTGCCCCAGGGAATCCAGACAAGCAGCAGGAATCCAGCGGTAGAAAGCCCATGCACGAGGTCGAGCGGCAGTCCTGCGAGAAAGGCGGCAATGACAGTCTCGGGCACGAGCGGACGCACATAGCCCAGGACATACCAGCCATTGAGGATTGCCCCATAGAGAAGGCCTGAGAGCACGCCTGAGACGGCGAGCTGCCACTTGCTATGCAAGAGCCCATGACGTGCCAGAACGCCTCCGAGATAGCCTACAAGCCCCCAGGCATACATCTGGAGCGGTGTCCAGGCGCCCTGCCCGAAAAAGAAGTTCGAGAGGAGCGCTGCGAAGGCGCCGACGGCAAAGCCGCTCTCCGGCCCCAGAAGCGCCCCTGAAAGTATTGCGATGGCAGAGACCGGCTTCACATCGGGCACAGCCGCAAAGAGGATCCTGCCCGCTGCCGCCAGAGCAGAAAGGCAGGCTACAGGCATCATCTGCCGGAGCGCCGGCTTTCCTGCCTCGATGCGGGCGAACATGAAGAGGATGGCAACGGCTGCCGCAAGGAGCGCAAGCCCGCCCGATATGGCAGAGCCCGCCCAGGCAGACCAGAGCATGAGGAGAGGGACAAGGGCCAGGACCAGAGGCTCCGAGGCCTTGAGGATGCGCTGCCACATCATCTGCGCCCCCAGAGCCAGCTTCTGGAAAGGAAGCTCTCTGCATCTGTGCTCACTGCCGCTCCCCCATCGAAGATGAGCGTGACCGTATTGGCTAGCGCTCGCACAAGCTCGGTATCGTGCGTCGCGCAGACGATGGTCGTGCCTGCCTCCTGCACCTTCTGGAGCGCCGCAGCCAGCCTTCTCTTCGAGCTCCGGTCAAGTCCCGTCGTCGGCTCATCCAGAAGCAGGATATCCGGCTTCGCAAGCAGCAGCTTCGCAATCGCCAGGAGCTCTTCCTGCCCGCCCGAGACGTCGTAGGGGTGCCGTGCGAGGAATGCCTCGTCCTGAGGAAGGCCCAGGGCCTCGAGCACCTCCAGAGCCTCTTTCCTGCCATAGCCAACAGAAGGTCCCCATTCCAGAAGCTCCTCTGAGATGGACGGCTTCTCGAAGAGCGCGCGCGGGTTCTGCGGCAGGAACGCCTGCATCTTCGCATGGGCGTTCCTCGCCTTTCCATGCTGCACCGAAGCGATGCCTGCAAGTACAGCAAGCGCCGTCGACTTGCCCGATCCATTGCCGCCCAGAAGCACGCTGAAGCTTCCCTCAGGCACCGCAAACGAGAGGTCGCGAAGCACCCAGGGGGCACGCGCGGCATAGCGCTGGTAGACACGCTCAAGCTCTGCTGCCACACCAGCTGCAGCAGGATGCACGGCCGCCATGCCAGAAAGCGCTGAGGGTGCCTCTGCAAGGGCTCTGGCCTCTGCCTCTGCAAGCATGCCTCCTGCGGAAAGCGTCAAGGCCCTGTCTGCATAGGGGACGAGCATTCCGGGGTCGTGCGTCGCGACGATGACGGTGACACCGAGCTCCTGGTTCATGCGCCAGAGCAGCCCCAGGAAGGTCTTTGCGGCAAGCGGATCGAGCATGGAGGTCGGCTCGTCCAGGAGGAGAAGACGTGGCCTCATGACCATGAGCGAGGCCAAGGCAAGAATCTGCTTCTGGCCGCCCGAAAGCTCGGAGGTGCGCTTCCGGAACCAGGAGTCGATACCGAAGAAATAGCAGGTCTCGGCTATGCGCTGGCGCATCTCTTCCTGCGTCGAGCCCAGATTCTCGAGGCCGAAGGCAAGCTCGTGCCAGACCGTATCGCAGACGATCTGGCTCTCGGGGTCCTGGAACACGTATCCGATGCCAGAGGCAGACTCGGCCGGAGAGAGTGCATCAATCGGACGTCCGAAGAAGGAGATAGTGCCAGAAAACCTGCCGTGAGGTGCCAGCTCTGGCTTCGCGAGACGCAGAAGCGTCGTCTTGCCCGAGCCATTCTGACCGGAGAGGATCGTGAAGGAGCCTTCCGGCACGGAGAATGTGATGTCGGCAAGGACATCTGGCCCCTGCAGCTCCCCTTCCGGCACTGCATAGGCAAAGCTCACGTGGCTGAACTCCAGAGCGCTTTCTGTCATCTCTCCTCCTTCCGCCAGAGCATCCGCTCATGCACGAGAGATCCTATGGGCAGGGCTGCAAGCATCATATAGGGCACATAGCCCCACCAGAAGACAAGCGTAGGCATTGTGGGATAGAAGTGCCATTGTCCGACCGCCATGCCCGCAGGCACAGCCGAGGCAAGCCCGAGCGCGGCAAGGCCGATAAGCGCCACGGCATCCCGTGCATGGAATTCGTGCGTCTGGAAGGCTGACCGCTTCTGCCCCCGTGCCCACCCGCGGGCGCGCATCGCATCGGCACGTCCGATCGAGTCCTCGAGCATCCAGGAGAGCAGGATCCCTCCCGCCAGGATATCGGTCCGCTCCTTGGCAGACGAGGGCTGCCTTGCGGCAGTCGTCGCAAGGTGGACATCCTTCACGGCACGGTATCTCCTCATGCTCTGGGGCACGAGCTGGGCAGCGATAGCCAAAGTCGTCGCCGCAGCAGGCGCCTTCGTGCCCATCATCTGCATGATCTCATCCTCGTTCACCATGGAGCTGAGGTTCTCGCACCAGAGCATGACGGAAACAAAGACTGCGCCCATCATCGCCCCGTAGACGAGGCTCTCGAGCTTAATCGTGAAGGGGCCGAGCACGCAAAGCGTCGTTGCCCCATACCCGGCAAAGAGAGCATTCACGCAGGCCATGAGAAGGACAAGGCCCAGCTGCCAGCGAAGCTTTGCAAGCGTACGCGTCCAGCCACGGAGAATTCCTGAGAGCACGAATGCTGAGACGAGACTCAGGCACACATAGACCGGCTGCAGGGCAAACATGGCAAAGAGCAGAAGGGCGGTTCCTGCGGCAAGCGCAACGGCTGGATGGAAGGAGGCGAAGGGACGGAGTGTCTCCGAGACGTCCGTCCCTCCCTCCCCGAAATCATCAGTAGGAGACATAGGCCCACGCAACCGAGTCGCCTGACGAGAGGACATGGTTCGCTGCAGAATGGCTCGGCTCGACACCGTTCACGGCATACACCCAGCCGCGCCTGTCGCGCGAGCTCGCCTCGACGCCGCCAATGCCGGTGATGTAGATGCCATACTGCGTATTCTGGGTGCTGACGCCGTAGCCTGCCGCCTCGAGTGCATCGAGGACGGACGACCCCTGGGGAACCGTGACCGTGACAGAGGTCGAACTGCCGCCACCGAGGCTTGCATCGACGGAGACCGAGACGGTGATCTGGGAAGGCTCGGCAGCTGCGCTCGGAGAAGTCGATGCACCATTGCCTGACGTGCCAGAGCCTGTCTGAGAAGAGGTACCGGTGCTGCCAGAGCTTCCCTTGCCTTCTTCGCCGCCGTTTCCCTGCGCCCCATTGCCGGACTGCCCAGATGCACTGCCTTCAGCATTTGAGCTGTCGCTGCCGCCCTGCTCGGGTACATCGGCAAGACCCAAATCCTGCGAGGCTGCATCGGGAAGCGTGCAGGAGGAAAGCGATGAGAGGAGCTCTTCTGTGCTCTGGGCATCTGTTGCAGGCGCAGCACCTGCATCGAGCGTGCCGTCAAAGACCTGGGCACCGGCCGAGGTATTGACTGACCAGGAGACCGCAAAGTCGTCTGACCCCGTCTCATCCTCGAGCCACTGTGCCAGGGCAAGCAGGCGCTTTGCGGCAAGCGGCACGGCATCTGCTGCTGCCCCATCGTCCGTAACGACGACGCTGACCTTGCCGTCCTCGAGCGTGACCGTGGCAGCAGAAGGATCGAGGCCGATACCTTCGCCCTGCCAGGAAAGGTCCTGGAGCGCTGCCTGGATGCGTGCCTCAGTAAGCGCTGGCGCATCTTCGACCGCGCTCTCTGCGCCCTCTACCGAAGAGCTAAGCCCCTGAGGCATATCGAAGGCGAGAGCAAAGAGTGCCACGCTGAATGCCACAAGGACGATGCCGCAGATGAGCGGCAGCTTCCAGCCTGGGCGGCGCCTGGTGCTCCCGCCGCCCTCAGGCTTCTGATTGTCTGTGTCGTGGACGATATATTCTGCCACGCTACTTCTCCTGCTTTCTGCGCTTGAGCGCGAGAAGGATCAGGAAGAGGCCCAGGACGAGCAGAACGATCGGCACGGCAATCTTCCACGCATCGCCTGCTGCATTCGTCCCAGCCGTATCCTGGGCAGCAGCACCCAGATCTTTCGAGCTTCCGGTGGATGAGCTCGAAGAGGACGAGCTCGAAGGCTTTGAGGTATCGGTCGCAGTGCTTGCGGCCTCAGCCGGTGCGGAAGCGTCTGTGCTGCCGCTCACGCCGGTCGTCTGGACCGTGTCCGTCGCAGCGGTTCCAGCAGATGTGGACGTACGTGCAGAGCGCGTCACAGGAGCGCTGCCCTGGGAGCCGTTGCTGTCGGATGCATCCGTGCCTTCGGTGCCGCCATTGCCTGCAGGAGCGGCTCCGCCATTCTCCTGGCCTGTGCTATTCTCGTTGCCGCTGTTCCCGTTGCTGTTGTCAGGGTTCGGTGTCGGTTCAGGCTCTGGCTCGTTTTCGGTCCACTTCGCATAGAGCAACATCGTGCTGCCACTCGGCCTCACATAGGTCGCCGAAGCATCGAATGCCGTCTCGAACTCCGGATCGAGATACCAGCCGGCAAATGTATAGGCATCGCGCGTCGGCTCCTCGACACTCCCCGCTGCCATGCCGGAAACTATGGTCTTCGACTCGACGCTGCTGCCGCCGTTGCTTACAAAGGAAAGCGTCCAGGTCTCCGTCTTCGCCAGGACATTCTTGAGAGCAAAGAGATAGCCGGAATCGTTCGTATAGAAGATGAGGCCCGCCTTCGAGGCGATCGGGGATGCGGTGCAGTAGTTCTGGTAGGTAGCATCTCCCGGCGTGAAGATTGCTTGGGCCGTGGAGAGCGCACCATCCTTGTAGCTTACGAGCGAGAGGCCGCCAGGATTGCTGTTCGTCGTCACATAGATGGATATAGCAGTGCCGCCAGAAACCACGAGCGGCGTCGACTGCACGGCACCATTGCCGACTTCGATTGTCTGGGGCACATAGCCTGCCTCGCCGATGCAGGAAAGATCGATAGCGGAAAGGGTCCCTTCATAGGGCCAGCTCGTGCCCGTCGAGCCGCCGATGAAGGCGACGCCGTTGGAAACCACGGCTGTCGAGGTCGAACGGTCAGCAAACTTGGCAGAGCCAGTCTCAGAGATTGTCGTTCCGGAGACATTCAGCACATGGAGCACGCCGTCTGTCGTCACGGCCAGATACTCTTCATCCGACACCTTCGTGATGCTTGCATGGCTTGCGCTGCCAAGGCTCACGGAGGAGATGACGGAGCCATCCGTGCCGTTCACGAGATAGGCAGAGCCCTTCTCGTCTGCAATCACGATGTCAGAACCATGGGAGGCGGCACCTGCCCAGTAGTATTCGTCGTTCTCCGTCGTGACCTGCCAGCTCGAACCATCGTTCAAGGAAGCAGAAACGAGATAGCCTGTCCCATTGAGCGGGTTCATCCAGTCGACGACAGAGAATGCCGCAAAGATGCGTCCTCCTGCAACCGTGAGGGACGAGAGCGTCTGCGTCGCACCAGACGCTGCGATGCGCGGCGTCTCCCAGACAAGCTTCAGCGAATCGGCAGAATCGCCGCTATAGAGCGTATAGGCCATGAGGCGGCCATCATCGAGCGGGACGATCAGGAGCCCTTCTGCGTAGACAGGACGGCAGAAATAGCCGGACTTCGTCGAGATCTTCTTCGTAGCCAGGACCGCACCATCAGAGGAGTCGATGACCTGGAGCGTGCCGCCCGAGACCATATAGATCTTGCCGTCCACGAGCACAGGGTCGGAAGCGCCCATGCCGATCTTGACCGGATTCCAGGCAAGGGCCGTATTCGAGGCAGAGATCGGCGTATCGGCCGTGACGGTACCGCCTTCCATGCCCTGGTTGAAGCCAGCCCACTCGGCTGTGCCTTCCGTGCGCGTGGCTCCTGCATCCGGCTTCTCGAGGCTCGGATCCGAGACGGTCTTCGCGCTGTCGAGCGCAGTACCGGAGCCAGAGTAGTACCAGACGACCTCCATGCCTTCCGTGAGCGTGACCTCGGACATGCCGGACTCGGAGGCGGCACCATTCACGAAGAGCTGCCAGTACTTGCCGGTCGTGCTGTCGTAGCCATAGGCCTTCCCATCGAAGGGCGAGGTGATCGTGTTGAGGTAGGCACCCCGAGACGATGCCAGGATATCGGCCGCGAGCGTGCCCTTGAAGGCATCCTCGGTGAGGTCTGCTGCGGTCTTGCCGGACTCCACCTTCACCGTCTTCTGGGCGAGCCAGTCGCAGTCATTGCCCTCGGCATCCGGACCTATGACACGGATCTTGACGGAGATCTCCGTGGCATCTGTCGCTGCAGCGGCTGTCGTGCCAGCTGCAGCTGATGCTGTGGCTTCGGTGCTTGCAGAGGCGGACTTGCCCTTCTGGCCTGCTGCAGAAGTATCAGAGTTCTTTGCGCTTTCGCTCGAAGAAGCTGCAGAGCTGCTGCTCTCGGATGCAGCATCGGCGCTCTTCTGGGCGCTCTCTTCCGTGCTGCCCTCAGCGGCTTCTGTCTTCTTCTGGGAGTCCGCAGATGCAGCAGCGTTCTTGGCGGAACCGCTCTCGGCGGCAGCCGCCTCCTGCGTGGACGCCGTCTCGAGCGTGCCTTCTGCCAGCGCCACCTGCGGCACCTGGCACCAGGCAAGCGAGAGGCTGAGCACGAATGCCAGCATGCGCTTTGCGGTCGCTAGCTTTTCTGGCTGATTCTTCATCGAGCCCTTCCTTTCCTCCCGGAAAAGCGGGCTGCCAGACGCCGAGAGGGCGGCAGGCCACGCCTGCTGCCCCATCTGTTCCGGCCAGCCTCCCCCTTTGCCCAGGACGCTTCGGACCTTAGGATGGAGGGCAGGTCTCCTGGCTTGGGGGATGGCAGAAGCCTTCCTGGACCCCTTCTCAGGCTCAAGGCCCAATGGGCGTGCGTCCAGGTGTTCCCCGATACAGTAGTGGCGGCTGTCCCGGATTCCGACCGGGTTCCCTTTTGATCGCTCCAGGGGAGCGAACCTCTCCATCCGACAGTGTCTCTATGTTGTTCGGCAGCATCTTGCTGCCTTCTGACTTCAGTCTAGCAAGCATCTGGCTGAATGGCAGCGCAAAACGCATGGAAGCGCTCGGAGCTTTTCGTCCTTTTTCTCCTCTCCCCTGTTTCCTGGCACCGTCCACACACAAGGGGAGCTCCGTACACAAGCCAAGCTGCTAGGCTCTCTCTTGAAGGTCACGCCGTCCAAGGAGGCACCTCATGCTCTATGTCGGAAACTTCAGCTACAACGACGAGCTCGACGCTGCACACAACTACTGCCTCATGCCCTGCATCGTGAAGGCAGCCGACGCCGATGAAGCGCTCGAGAAGTTCGCGAACCATTTCGAGGACATCCGCCAGAATTCGGACCTGCTCGAAGGAGCGAAGGAAATCTATCTCGATTCCCTCGTCGAGCTCGCCGAGGAGCCGGAAGAGCCGCTCGTGACGCAGTGGCAGAAGATCGTGCCGACGCGCGAAGGCCTCTGCTCGCTCGTGAGCGCAACGCCTCTCGCAGAAGGAGACGAAGCCATCTCCTACGATATGAGAAGCGAACCTGCCGACGAAGACGACGCCGATGAGGACGACGAGGATGCAGAGGACACAGCGCTCGAGGATGCACGCGAGATCTTCGGCTTCACGGGCGACGATATCGAGCTCGAGGGATACGACGAGGAGCCGTTCATCGTCTTCGAATAGAGAAGAAGAGCGATATATATGAGGAAGGCCAGGCACCAAGCCTGGCCTTCCTTCTTTCTGGCGCTATTTCGTGTGCGCCGGTGCCTTCTTGAGGTAGCCGACCTGCGGCAGCTGGTACTTGTGGGCAAAGGCAAGGATAACGAGGCCGATGATGAAGATCGGGATCGAGAGGCACTGCCCCATCGTGAGCCAGTTCGTGCCGAGGAGATAGCCGAGCTGTGCATCCGGAAGACGCACGAACTCGATCAGGAAGCGGAAGACGCCGTAAAGCGTGAGGAACGTGCCGATGAACGTGCCCTGGGGGCGGGGCGGCTTCTTCCTCGAGAGCGCAAAGAGGACGACGAAGATCACAAGTCCTTCGAGGATGGCTTCATAGAGCTGCGACGGGTGCCTGTAGACGTTGCCGCCCGTCTCGAACATGACGCCCCAGGGAAGATCGGTCGGCTTGCCCCAGAGCTCGCCGTTCACGAAGTTCGCGCAGCGGCCGAAGAAGAGGCCCAGAGGCGCGCCGCAGACAGCCATGTCTGCAACCGAGAGCGTCGAGATATGGAGATGGCGGCAGACGAGCCAGCCACCGACAATGGCGCCGCAGAGCCCGCCATGGAAGCTCATGCCGCCCTCATTGAAGGCCAGGATCGAGGCAGGATGCGCAAGATAGTAGCCAGCCCCATAGAACAGGATATAGAAGAGGCGGGCACCGATGATGACACCGAAGGCGACGCCAATCACGATCGAGAGCAGGTCGTCTTCCACGATATCGAGCTCCCAGCGCCTATTCAGGCTCCTGATCACGAGATAGGCGCAGATGAACCCTGCGAGATACGCGATGCCGTACCACCTGATGGCAATAGGGCCGATCTGGATGGCTATCGGATTCAGATGCTGGTAGATCTCATTGAGCCACATGGGCGCTCCTCGGTGCTTTCTGCCTTACAAGAAGCAGCAGCCGAAGGGACGCTCCGGCTGCTGCTCTCACTTCTTCTATCGAAATCCTACATCATCGACTGCACGCGGGTCACGCCCGGGACGTGCTCCTTCAGGATGCGCTCGATGCCCATCGACATGTCGTAGCTCGAGAGCGGGCAGCCTGCGCATGCACCCTGCATCTCGAGGGAGACAACGCCGTCGTCGTCCACATCGACAAGCTCCACGTCGCCGCCATCTGCCTGAAGGCTCTGACGGATCACGTCGATCGTCGCAGCCAGAAGTTCCTTGTCTACAGCCATAATCCTAAGCTTCCTTTCACCGCGGCTCGTCGCCGCTGGGGACCCTCTCCCCTGTCGGTTTTTCGCTGGACTGATAATACCCCTATTGAACTAGCAATTGCACGTCTTCGGAAGAGCGTCACAAAATGCTACCCTTCCGAGGGTATATCAGCCGATTCCGACGAAGAGATGGCCAGACGTCGCACCTTGGAGGCGCGGAGCTGCCTTCCTGCCCTCGCGTCCTGCTGCCACGGCACGCTTCACGCGCTCGACCGCAAACGACACTTCCTGCGGGGTCAGAAGCGTCCCGTCTGCCATGAAGCGGGTGACGCCTGCTGCCATGAGATCGGGGATCTGCGGCGTTGCATCGAGCGGATGCGACGCATAGAGATGGCTTCTGCCCTCGATGTCCGTGCGCACCGGCAGAAGCGCTCCGTCGATATCGCGCAGCGAGAAGCGGCGCTGGCGGAGCTGGCACTTCGCGCAGTTATGGATGCACTTCCCTGCTGCCTGGAGGATGCAGTGCTCGCTTGTCATCGCCCTCGTCCTGCCATAGACGGAAAGACCCAGAGGAACCGAGGTCGTCTCCGCAAGCGCCACGATCTCTTCGAGCGTGAGCTCAGGCGAGAGCCAGATGCCTTCTGCCCCTGCCTCTTCGAGCGCGACAAGCGCCGACTCGTTGTGGACCGGTATGAGCTGGCGGATCTCAGGAAGAGCCCCGCGCTCATGCGCCAGCACGAGCTCGCTCATGTTGCCGCAGGCGACACGCCTGCCCGGCACGACAAAGGGATCGAGCCTCTCATGGTCGATCTCGCGGCACACCTCATCGAGGAGCGGCACCGTGCTCTCAGGCCAGGTGCCCTGGGAGAGCGCATCAGGCGCTGCATAGACGATGTCGGCGCCGGCAGAAAGTGCAGCCTCCGCCGCCTCAGGCGTCGTCACGAGCGCCGAGATTTCAGGCTCTGGCGCCTTCCAGGAAAGCGGGTCCTGGATTCCGGCGGACTTCCTGACCTCGCGGAGCGTGTCCTTGATCCTCCACGCAGGAGGAACAGGAGCTGTCTTCTCTTCACGCTCGATGTAGGGAGCAAGGATCTTCTCTTCGAGGAGATGGCAGGCGTCCTGCCGTACCGCATGCACGGCAGAGAAGCCCATACCGCATTCGTCATCGATCTCGCAGGTCCAGGAGGTGGGTTCGAAAGGCGTCTGCCCCATGCGCAGGACATGCGACTTCAGGTCCTCTTCCGTGACTGCCTTCGTGCGTGCCGGCTCGACCGTGAAGCCTTCAGCGGTGGCAGAGATGCCATCTTCGGTCTCGATCGTGACCGTGAAGGGCTCGCCGATCCTGGCCTTCGCAGAGACGCTCACCGGACGCTTGCGTGCGCATTCGAGGTGCGCTGCCCGCTGGGCCTCTTCCATGGCCTGCTTCGAGCGGATGACACGCACGGCAGAGCCCGTCTCCATGGGGCGGGTCGTCCTGACCGTGATGCGCTCCTGCGCTTCCGCGTCATGCTCGGCCGTCGCTGTCAGGAACTGCGAGGGATCCGTGAGCGGACGGATCTCGAGGAGGTCTCCCTCGAAGACCGGTTCGGCCAGGGCGATCTCGGTCTCCGCCTGGGTGACGTGGCGGTTGCGGCGCCTGCCGCCATTCCCGCCCCCACGGCGCACGAGCGTATCCTCAAGGCGCCTCGACGAGACAACCTCGCCGACAAGCTCGCCGCGGTTGTTCGACCGCTCGTAGCTCATCATCTCGTTGCCGGACTCGCTCCGAAGATAGGCATCGGTAAAGCCCCTGTTGAAGGAGCGCAGGAGCCTCCGCATGCGGGCATGCTCGGTCTCGGCCGAAGGCTTCACGCCGGCATACACATCGTCGAGCTCGGCCCTATAGGAAGAGATGACGGAATAGACATAGTCGGGAGCCTTCATGCGGCCCTCGACCTTGAGCGATCCTACTCCTGCCTCCATGAGGGAGGACAGGTCGGAGATCGTGCAGTAGTCCTTCGGGCAGAGCGCGCGGTCGGCACCCTTCATCTGCGAAACCGTGCCATCCTCGTCGACCAGGTCATAGGGCAGGCGGCACGGCTGTGCGCACATGCCGCGGTTGGCAGACCTGCCGCCTGAGAGGCTCGAGAGCATGCAGACGCCCGAGTAGCAGAAGCAGAGCGCGCCATGGCCGAAGGCCTCGATCTCGACGCCCTCGTCTGCGATGCGGGAAAGCTCAGGCAAGGAGAGCTCGCGCGAGATCGTGACGCGGGCAATGCCCAGTTCGCGGATCCAGGCGACCGCACGCGCATCATGGATGTTTGCCTGCGTCGAGACATGGACCTCGATCTCAGGCCAGATGCGCCTGACCTCTGCCATGAGGCCCCAGTCCTGGATGATGAAGGCATCGGCGCCAAGGCACCAGGCACGCCTGATCACGGAGAGCACCTTCGGCATCTCAGCTGTGCGGATCACGATGTTCACGGTCACATAGACGCGGACGCCGGCAAGATGCGCTGCCTTGCAGGCGGCGGCAAAGCTCTCGTCGTCGAAGTTCGTCGCATTGCGGCGGGCATTGAAGTCATTTCCGAAGCCGCAGTAGATGGCATCGGCACCTGCAGCCAGGGCTGCCGCAAACGGCTCGGGGCCGCCTGCGGGAGCCAGAAGCTCAAGGGAGCGCTTGTTGTTCCTGTTCTGCATGTGCCTACGCAAGCCTCGCCCAGCGCTTCTTGCCAGACTGCAGGACGCAGGGCTGAGAGAAGAGTGCAGGATCGACGTTGTAGCTCTTGGGAGCGACGGGCTTGCCGTCGATCTTGACGGAGCCGCCGTCGATGAGGCGACGTGCCTCGCCCGTGGACTTCGCGATGTTCACATCGACGAGGAGCTTTGCAAGATAGACCTTGCCCTCGTCGTTCACGGAAGCCAGGGAAAGCGGGAACTCCGGGATGTCTTCAGGCACCTCATTCCTCTTGAACTGGGCATCGAAGGCGGCCTCTGCCGCCTGGCCTGCGCCCTCGCCGTGATAGAGGTCGCAGATGTTTCTGGCAAGTGCACGCTTCATCTGGTACGGGTCTGCCGTGCCGTCCTTGAAGGCCTCGTCGATCTTGTCGACCTCGGAGACCGGCAGCGTGGAGCAGAGACGGAAGTACATCGGCACAAGCTCGTCCTTGATGGACATGAGCTTGCCGTACATATCGTCTGCCTCGTCCGTGAGGCCCACGTAGTTGCCATAGGACTTCGACATCTTCTTCGTGCCGTCAAGACCCACGAGAAGCGGCATCGTGAGGGCGACCTGCGGCTCCATGCCCATGTCGCGCATGAGGTCACGGCCGGCGAGCAGGTTGAAGATCTGGTCGTTTCCGCCCATCTCGAGGTCCGCCTTCACCATCACGGAATCGTAGGCCTGAAGGACCGGGTAGATGAACTCATGCAGGGCGATGGACTGGCCATTCGTATAGCGGTTGTGGAAGTCCTCGCGCTCGAGGATGCGGGCGACATTGAACTTGCTCATGAGGCCAAGCATCGTGCCGAGGTTCATCGGCTTGATCCAGTCGCCGTTGTGCACGATCTCCGTCTTGTCGGGGTCCAGGATCTTCATGGCCTGCTCGACGTAGGTCTGGGCATTGGCCTCGACCTGCTCCTCCGTGAGAGGAGGACGGGTGGAGTCGCGGCCGGAGGGGTCGCCGATGAGGGCCGTGCCATTGCCGATGATGAGGGTCACGTGGTGTCCGAGGTCCTGGAACTGGCGCATCTTGCGCAGCGGCACCGCATGTCCGAGGTGCAGGTCCGGGCTCGTCGGGTCGACGCCGAGCTTGATGTTCAGGGGCACACCGCGCTCGAGCTTCTTCTTGAGCTCGTCCATCGGCACGATCTGCATCGTGCCGGACGTGATGACCTTGAGCTGTTCGTCTACAGGCAGCATATGTTCTCCTTCTCGAGGCGCGAGCCGAAAGGCCGCATCGCCGCATTTCAGTCAAATAGCTAGTGTAACGCAGATAGATAGCGAGCGGCACCGCAACCCCCTGCTTCCACACGAGCGAACAGAACATCTTCGAGCAGCCTTACAGCTGCTTGCGCTATAAATCCCTCATCTTCCAGAAAAGCATTGATTGCATGGAGCGGCTTGCCAAGTCTTTTCGTTCTGGCGGGAGTGGCTCCCCTGACTCTATAATGTTCCGTATCTATGAAAGGGGAAATTCATGGGCATTCGCACCAGACGCGCTCACAAGCATGCCAAGACCCATGCCGTCGCGTTCACGATCGTCGGCGTCTTCGGCTTCATAGCGATGCTTGCGATCGCGCTCACCATGTCGGTGAACTCTCTTGTGGACTCGTGGCTCCAGGACCTACCGGACTATACGTCGGCAGACGCCTACCTGGCGGCAGAGCCGACGGAGGTCTATGACTCGGATGGCAACGTGATAGCAGAGTTCTATATGCAGAACCGCCGCTCCATCACGATCGACCAGGTGTCCCCGTATGTCCTCAAGGGCACGGTCGACACGGAGGACGTCCGCTTCTACCAGCATAACGGCGTCGACCCGCAGGGCATTGTCCGCGCCATCGTCGTGCAGCTCGGCGGCGGCTCCGAGGGCGCTTCCACGATCACGCAGCAGCTCGTGCGCAACACGGTGCTCTCCGACGAGCAGTTCGACTACACGATCAAGCGCAAGGTCCGCGAGGCCTATATCGCCATCCAGATGGAGAAGACGTACACGAAGGACCAGATCCTCATGATGTATCTCAACACCATCTACTACGGCCATGGCGCATACGGCATCCAGGCTGCCTCGATCACGTACTTCAACAAGAATGCTTCCGACCTGACGCTTGCCGAGGCAGCGACGCTCTCTGGCCTCCCGCAGTCGCCTTCCGCCTACGATCCGTTCACGAACCCCGAAGCAGCGACAGAGCGCAGGAACACCGTTCTCGACCGCATGCTCTCTGCAGGCGACATCACGCAGGAAGAGCATGACGAGGCGGTGGCAGAGCCGCTGACGCTCAACGAGGGCACAAGCGTGCTTGATGAGGGCGGCACCTATCCGTACTGGACGGACTATATCAAGTCCATCCTGTCCGAGGACTTCGATACCGACACGATCTTCAAGGGCGGCCTCAAGGTCTATACGACGCTCGACTCCGCGATGCAGGAAGCGGCCCAGACGGCTGTCGCGAACCAGCTCAACTCCATCGGCGACTCCAGCCTCGATTCCGCCATGGTCGCAATCGATCCTTCGACCGGCTACATCAAGGCCATGGTCGGCGGCAGCGACTACAACGAGGACCAGTACAATGTCGCCGCCTACGGCCTCAGGCAGCCAGGCTCCTCGTTCAAGACGTTCACGCTCATCACAGCCCTCGAGCAGGGCATGAACCCTTCTGTCATCCTCAACTGCTCGAGCCCGCTGCAGGCCACGTCGACCTGGCGTGTCGAAAACTACGGCAACAACAATTACGGCATCATCTCGCTTGCCCGTGCGACGGAGCTCTCCTCCAACACCGGCTATGCGCAGGTCGCCCTCGTCGTCGGCGCTGACAACATCGTCTCGACGGCCAAGAAGATGGGCATCGATGCCGACCTGTCCGCTGTTCCTTCGATCACCCTCGGATCTTCGGGCGTGCCTCCTCTGCAGATGGCAGAGGCCTACGCCACGATCGCTTCCGGCGGCATCCACCGCGATCCTGTCGCAATCACGAAGATCGAGGACAGGAACGGCAATACCGTCTACGAGCATGAGGACTCTGGCGAGCAGGTCGTCGACACGAGCGTGACCTACGCCGCAACGCAGGTCCTCGAGGGCGTCGTGAAGAGCGGCACCGCCGCAAGCTCGCTCTCCAAGATCACGATCAACCAGCCGGTTGCTGGCAAGACCGGTACCTCCGAGAACAACCGCGACCTCTGGATGGTCGGCTTCACGCCGCAGCTCTCCGTCGCTGTCTGGACCGGCTACCGCAACGATAACAACCAGAGCGTCACGGTCCACGGCTCTGCCGGTATCCCAGGCACGACCTCCTGCCCGATCTTCGTGAACTTCCTGAACACCGCGCTTGCAGGCGTGTCGCGCGAAGAATTCCCGGAGGCTGCAGCACCTACCTACAAGGCGAATTCGAGCTGGGCCTTCGTCGGCACCTCTTCGGGCTACAACAGCGGCTCGAGCTCCTCTGCTTCGAGCAGCTCCAGCACGTCCTCAAACAACTCTTCGAGCTCCACATCGACGAACACGACGGCTACGACGAAGACCGAGACTTCCTCGACGGAGACCTCGTCCACCGAGACGAACAGCTCCGCAGGCTCTGGCACCGGCGGCTCTGGCACGGGTGGCAATGGCGGAACGGGCACGGAGTCCGGCACGTCGAACTCCGACACCACAGGCGAGAGCACGAACGAATCCACATCAACGAATGGCTAGACCAGAAAGGCCCGCGCAAGCGAGCCTTTCTCCTCTCTCTGCCTCTTTAGAGAAGAAGAGCGGGATGGCAGAAGCCATCCCGCTCTTCCCATATATCTCTATGCTCTTCCCTATTTGTGGGGTGAGCGAAGCTTGTTCAGGATATCTACGAAGCTCTGTGCATCTTCATCTGTCGCAGATATCACGAGCACCGTATCGTTGCCGGCGACCGAGCCAATGGCCTCAGGCAGCTGCGCCGCGTCGATAGCGGCAGCCACACCTGGAGCCGTCCCCGGCTGCGACTTCACGACGACGAGGTTGTGGGCACGCTCGATCTCGGTCACGAACTCTGAGACCATGCGCTGCAGGTGCAGGTCCTCTGCGAGGACGTAGATGCCTTCAGGAAGCTTCCTGAGCCCCATATCTGCGATATCTCTTGAAACGGTGGCCTGGGTGCAGGTGAAGCCGGCATTCTGGAGCTCCTGCACGAGAGCACGCTGCGTGCCGATGGACTTGCTGCGAACTATCTCGCGCACAGCATCCTGTCTGTTGCTGCGTCTTTTCACCATGATGCCTCCCACGCTGGCATGTATTCTGCATTTTGCTTACGAGTTATGCAGCGTCGATAACAACTTTCGTAATCATCATACTAGTCTAATGCGCCGCAAGTTCCGCAATATCCTCAATGTTCTGAACGGTAGATACGGCTCTACGAATAGACGCTCACAAAAGCGCTGCTGCATATGCATGCAAGGTAGCCTATCATAAGAAATTGTACGAACAGATGCCGGCTCATGGAGACTCGGGCCGGATACGGATATTGGCATAAAGGATCGAAGCATGACCTCTACACGAGACAGAGATCGTCGCACGCAGGGATCGAGGCGCCAAGGCCGTCCCTCAGGCCGCAGCGGCTCCCAGCGCGTACAGAGCAGAAGCCTCAACGGAGTCGGCAGCCACGATACCGGCTATACGCTGCATCACCCGAACTATAGCGGGCGATCTGGCCAGCAGGTCAGGCGTCTGCGCATGCGGGGAAAGAGGAGCCCGCGCTCGCTTGCGCTCCTGATTGTCGTTGCCTGCGTCGCGCTCCTTGCGATCTTCGGCATCAGCTCCTGCGTCTCGAGCTGCGTCGCGACACGCAATGCCCAGAAGGAGGAGCAGGAGACAGCCGAGACGAATCCCGTCGACTCCCGCGTCGCCTACGGGGCAGACGACAAGATTTCGCAGGAGCTTTCGAGTGCCCTCGACAATGCAGACAAGCTGAAGGATATCGCGGCAAACGCGACCGCCTACTCCGATGACCGCATCATCGAGCTTGCGCTGCGCGAACCCACGGCCATCGACTTCGTCCAGCAGCTGCCGACCGCCTCGAAGGAGACGAGCGCCTATACCGGCACGGTCGTGAAGGGCACCTATCCTGAGCTCTATGACTGGGATACGAACTGGGCCTTCATGGACTACGGTTCGCTTCCACTTGGCCTTACCGGCTCTGGCCCTACGAGCCTCGCTATGGCATACATGGGGCTCACAGGCAAGAACGACAAATCCCCTGCCGATATGGCACAGCTTGCAATCAATGGCGGCTATGCGACAGGCGCTTCCGGCACCTCCTCAGACTTCTTTACGTCCGCTGCTTCCTCGCTTAGCCTCAAGGTCACGAAGATCGATGCGACCGAGAACGATATCGCCGAGAACCTTACGGCCAGCACGCCTATCCTCGTAGAGCTCCAGGCAGGTACCGTCGGCGACGAGTCCCACTGGGCGCTCCTCGTCTCCTACAACCGCGATACCTCGGTCACGCTCTATGACCCGACCTCGACCTCTGCCTCCGCCCACAGCTGGGATGCCGGCACAATTGCGGACTCCTCGACGACGCTCTATGTACTCGAAGCAGCCGACTCAACAGACAGCTCCACGTCTTCGACGGCTACGACGACCACGACTACGTCGAATCAGTAGCAGGCAACAGAGATACCTGTGTACACGGAGGGAGCCATCCGGCTCCCTCCTTTGTTATGTCGCGAATTGCATCTGATGCATAAGAAAGGAGCCGGCCCTGATGTACAGAACCGGCTCCAGCCATGAAGCTTGTCGTGCGCGACTTACTTCAGAATGCTCTCTGCAGCCTCCTGGAGCTTTGCACGAACGGCCTCTGCCTCTTCGCGCGTAGCGCCCTTTGCGAACAGGTAGGCCTTGACCTTCGGCTCTGTGCCGGACGGACGGAAGATGATCTTGTTGTCGTCCTCGAGTCGGAACTCGATAACGTTGGCAGCAGGAAGCTTCTGCGCCGGCTCCTTCTGGAGACCGGAGACACGCGGCATCTCTGCGCACTTCTCGTAGTCCGTCATGCCGGTGACCTTGTAGCCAGCGACCTCGGTGAGCGGCTTCTCGCGCAGGCCGCTCATGATCTCTGCCATGCGCGCAGCGCCTGCCTCGCCCGGGAAAGAGGCATTGACGGTGCCGTTCAGGTAGTAGCCATACTTCTTGTAGAGCTCTTCCATTGCCTCATAGAGGTCCATGTTGCGCGCTGCATAGTAGGCTGCCATCTCGACGCACATCTCGACGGCGACGATAGCATCCTTGTCGCGGGCATGGGTGCCGACGAGGTAGCCATAGGACTCCTCGAAGCCCATGAGGAAGCGGTCCTCTTCGCCCTCGTCCTTGAGCTGGTCAATCTGGTCGCCGATGTACTTGAAGCCAGTGAGGACACGGCGCATCTCGAAGCCGTGATCACGGGCAAGGGCATCAGGCATGACAGAGGAGACAATCGTGGAGACAGCGACCTTGCGCTTCGGATCCTCGCCACGCTCCTCGGCCATCTTGATGAGCCAGTCCATCAGAAGGACGCCCATCTCATTGCCGGTCAGGAGCTTGTACTCGCCGTTATGCGGAATGGCAGTACCCATGCGGTCTGCATCCGGATCGGTTGCGACAACGAGGTTCGGCTTGACCTTCTCCGCGAGGTCGAGAGCCAGCTGCAGTGCCTCGCGGAACTCCGGGTTCGGGTACTTGCAGGTCGGGAAGTTGCCATCAGGCTGTGCCTGCTCAGGCACGACCGTCACGTTCTCGACGCCGATCTCCTTGAGGATGCGGGTCACGCACTCCATGCCGGTGCCATTGAGCGGCGTGTAGACGACAGAATAGGAAGGATCTGCCTTGAAGCCCGGAATGGAGACCTTCTTGACAGCTGCGATGTAGTTGTCGAGGACCTCCTCAGGCGTCCACTCGATGAGGCCCTGCTTGAGGCCCTCCTCGAAGTCCATCATCTTGACAGCACCGAACATCGGGGTCTTCGCAATGGAAGCAGAGATCTCGTCTGCTGCCTCGTTTGCAATCTGGCCGCCATTGTCGTTGTAGACCTTGTAGCCATTGTACTGGGCAGGGTTGTGCGAAGCAGTCAGGACGATGCCGGCAGAGGTGTGGAGATAGCGGACAGCGAACGACAGGGTCGGCACCGGCTCGATGCGCGGATACACATAGACATGGATGCCGTTGGCAGCAAGGACGCCAGCAGCGACCTTCTGGAAATCCTCGCCCTTGAGACGGGAGTCGCGGGCGAGCGCGAGCGTCGGGTGATCATAGTGAGCGTTGAGGTAGTCCGCGACACCCTGCGTTGCCTGCGCGACGACGTAGACGTTCATGCGGTTCGTGCCGACACCGAGCGTGCCGCGAAGGCCTGCGGTGCCGAACTCGAGATTGCGGTAGAAGGCATCGTTCAGCTGGTCTTCGTTGCCAGAAGCGATGAGGGACTCAAGCTCCTCCTTGAGATCCGGCTCGGTCACATTCTTGCGCCACAGATCGACTTTAGCCTGTACTTCAGCTTCCATGTACATCCTCCTCGATACCAAAAAGAGCAGAGACGGTCGGAACTTGCTGCATTCTGAACCACGTTACTTTTATACCGCTAGTTGCCGTAAAGTTGATAATCAATTCCCCATCTGAGCAGATATGCCATCTAGATGGAGTCAGCAGCCTGTCTCGTGGGAAAGGCATGCAGAAGCAGGGAATCTGCGTCCTGCCAGCTACAATGGCAGAAGGCGCAAAAGCGCCCCCTACTTTACGGGCGAAAGGTGACCCGATGGAATTCTATGCAACCTGTCCTGCCGGCTTCGAGAAGCTTCTGGCTCATGAGCTCTCCTCTCTCGGCATCTCATCCGTACGCCCCTTGAAGGGCCAGACCGCATTCGAGGGGACCTTGGAGGATGGCTATAGGGCCTGCCTCTGGTCCTCGCTTGCCTCCCGCATCGTCCTTGTGCTTGGCCGCTTCGATGCCAAGACCTCCGATGAGCTCTATGAAGGGGCAGCGGCCCTTCCCTGGGAAGACCATATCGCTGCCACCTCGACGCTCGAGATCGAGGCACACGGCACGAACGATGCCCTCAGGAACACCCAGTTCGTGGCTCTGCGCACGAAGGACGCAATCTCCGACCGCCTGCTCCAGAAGCGCGGCATCCGTCCTGCCACCGATACCACGAATCCCGATATCCGCATTGCCATCCGCCTCGGCAAGTCCCGCGCCTCGATCGGCATCGATCTTTCAGGAGAGCCGCTCTTCCGCCGCGGCTATGCCGCAAGGAAATCGTCCCGCTCTCCCCTGCCGCCGCTCAGGCCCGACTATGCAGCAGCACTCCTCGAGCAGGCCCGCTGGTATGCAGATGTCCGCCACGGCGAGCCTGAAGCGCTCGTGGTCTATAGCGGAGCAGGAACCATAGCCACAGAGGCAGCGTCCCAGGCGCTTGACCGGGCTCCTGGCCTTCTGCGTCCCTCCTGGGGCTTCACCGGCTGGCTCGGGCACGCTGAAGGCACATGGACAAAGCTCTCGGATGAGGCACAGGAGCGTGCTGCAGCAGGCGCCGATAGCAGGCTCTCCCTCATCTGCGCCGATACGAGGACAGGTGCCGAATCGTCGCTTCGCCAGATGCTTCGCCAGGCTGGCATGGGCGAGGTGGAGCCCCGCTTCTTCGATATGCGCCGCTCGGCAGAAGACCTCTCCGCAGCCGTGGGGACGCTTTCCCATCCCACAGCCCTCGTCGACCTTTCATGGCTCCGCGAAGGGGCGCTTCCTGAAGAGGCAGAGGCGCTCTCGCTCATTGCAGAGACGGCAGCGGCACTCCCCTCTGGCACGAAGGCAGCATCCTTGGCACCCGGCCCCTCGCTTGCAAGCGTGCTCGGCACAGCCCCTGAGGAGAGCGCCACAGTCCTTCAGGGCAGCCAGACAGAGCAGCTCTCGAGCTGGAACATCGAAGAAGCGCCAGAGCGCCCTCTGGCAGAGGCAGCCGGCCAGAAGATCTCTGTGCTCCTTTCTGCCTCCGACCAGTTCGCAAAGAGGCTCCAGAAGGTCGCAAAGCTCCGTGCCAAGTGGGCCAAGCGCGAGGGCATCTCGAGCTACAGGGTCTATGACCAGGACCTGCCGGACTACGCTGTCGCAATCGAGCTCTTCGAGGGTGCAGGCACGCCTGAGCGCTGGCTCCAGATCGCCGAATATTCGGCACCCAAGGATATCGATCCCGAGCTTGCCCATGAGCGGCTGCTCGATGTGCTCACGATCGCACCCCGGGTCATGAAGGTCGCACCCGACCATGTCTACCTCAAGGTCCGCACCCGTGCGAAGGGCGGATCTCAGTACGCAGACGAAGGCACAGCCCCCGAGCCGAAGGCAGGAAGGCGCAAGGACGGACGTCCGCTCCTGCCTCAGGGTGCCCACCTTATCGAAGAGGGCGGCCTTGTCTTCGAGGTCAGCTTCGAGGGACGCCTCGACTGCGGCATCTTCCTCGACCACCGCGACACCCGTGCCCTCATCCGCGAGCTTGCAAAGAAGACGAAGGGCTCGAAGCGCTTCCTCAATCTCTTTGCCTATACGGGCACGGCGACCTGCTATGCCGCAGATGGCGGCATGTACCATACGACAACCGTGGACATGTCGAAGCCATCGCTCGAATGGGCCAGGCGCAACATGGAGCGCAATGGCTTCTCCGGCCCCGACCATGAGTATGTCCAGACAGATGTCCTCTCCTGGGTGCAGCAGGAGCGCCACACAAGGGACCGCTGGGACCTCATCTTCTGCGATGTGCCGACCTTCTCGAACTCGTCGCGCATGCATGCCTCCTGGGACGTACAGAGGGACCATGCAGAGCTCCTGATCGGCGTCTCGAGACTCCTCACCCATGACGGCGTCTGCGTCTTCTCCTGCAACCTCAGGAGCTTCAAGCCCGATACGGAAAAGCTCAGCAAAGCAGGCGTCGAGATCGAGGACATCACGGCCCAGACCATCCCCGAGGACTTTGCACGGAATCCGAAGATCCACCACTGCTACCTTGTGAAGAGGACGCCGCGTCCTGAAGGCGAAGCCAGCGCGCCCGAGCACAGAAGTGCTCCTCGTCCTCGTGGCGCCTCCTCGGCACATGCCCCCGCCCGCAAGGGCCCGCGTCCTTCTGGCGCCCGGTCCACGGGCAGCCGCCCAGGAAACGCCCGCACCGGAGGGCATGGACCGAGGAAGCCCGGTTCCGGACAGGGACACCCCGGCAATGGACGTCCGAACAGGGGACATGGTCCTGCAGGTGCCGGTCCTGCCCACAGGAGCCCCTACTCTGCCCGCTATTAGCGAGATGGCATAGACAGCAAAGAGGCAGTGCCGGATGCGACTGCAGCGGCACTGCCTCTCTTTTGCTGCTCTGGTCCAGATCCTACTTCTTTGCGTAGAAGGCACGCATGTCCTCGAAGAGCGCCTCGAGCGTCGGCACATCGACATAGGCCATGTGTCCGCAGCCATAGCGGTGGAACTCGACACGCTCCTTCAGGTCTTCCGGCAGATAGAGGCAGGAGACGTCGTGGACCGTGTTCCAGTACGTCGTTGCCGCATCGTAGCGGCCACCGAGGAAGGCGACCTTCATGTGCGGGTTGCGCTTCAGGGCAACGGCAATGTCGTAGGAGACATTCGGTGCATGGACGGTCTCCATCGTGCCCGGCTCGGCGTGGTCCCAGTTCCAGCTCGTGCCGACGCCCTCATAGTTGCTGTTGAGATAGACGGCAGGATTGCGGTAGCCAAGCGTCTGGGAGAGGAAGCGCCTGAATGCCGTGACCCAGCTCGACTCCACCGCATCATCTGCTGCATCCTCGCCGGCAAACCACTCGGCGCTGTCCTGCGAGGCAAGAGGGGCAGGCGAGCTGAAGCGCATATCGAGCCTGCCGCAGACCTTGCCCTCGTCGGCGATGATGGAGCGCCTGAACTCGTCGAGGCCGATCCTCAGGTGCGCACGCTGGATCTGCTCGGCCGGAAGGCCGATGAAGCCGCTCATCTGGGAAGCGACCTCTGCCTCCTTCTCAGATCCCAGCCTGTCGCCCTTGAGGAGTGCCGGTGCGAGCACATCCTCGTTCCATGCCATGGCCTGATCGAACCAGGTGTCGACATCCGTATCCTGTCCGGCCTTGCCGAAGTACTGGGCCGTCGCCGCATAGGTCGGCATCATGCCAAGATAGTAGAGATCCTCGCCCGGCTGCGTCTGCACCCAGTCGAAGATCGAGGAGAGCATCGTGACGCCGGCGACCTTCACATCGTGCTCGCCGAGCACGCGCATGAGGACCGAGTTGCGCACAGTGCCATAGGACTCGCCGAAGAGATAGACCGGGCTTCCCCAGCGGGCATGGGAGTCGAGCCACTCCATGATGGCACGGCAGAACGCATCGGCATCGCCGTCGATACCGAAGAGCTTCTTCGGGTCGGCATCCTCGGCGACCGCAGAGAAGCCGGTGCCCGGCGCGTCAAGGAAGACGAGGTCGGAAAGCCTGAGCAGGCTCCACGGGTTCTGCTCTGCCTCAATCGGATAGGACAGGTGCTCGACGCCGTCTGTCGCGACACGGAAGGGTCCCATGCCGCCGAAGTCGACCGGCACGGAAGCACATCCTGGGCCGCCGTTGTAGCAGAACGTGACCGGGCGCTTCTCATCCTGCTTGCCATCCTCGAGCTTCACGAACGTGAGCGAGAACATCTTTGCGAGCACGCGGCCGTCATTTGTATAGACCGGAAGGTGCGCTGCCGTGGCTTCGTAGCCAAAGGACTCCCCTCCTGCCTCATAGTGCAGAACCTTCGATGCAGGCTCGGGCACGCCGAGCCTCTCAGGTGCGGCAAAGCCGATATACAGATTCGAGCCCTTGTGCGCCGTTTCCGGCGCCTTTTCCTCTTCTGCCATAGCGTTCCTTTCTTTGGATAGAGCAGCCCAATCTATACCGTAAATGCAAGTATTTATACGCTTTTGCCGCTAGCAGACTGTTATCAGCCGCATCTAGGCATGTCAGGGCCGCTATCGTATATCACGTGTACAATATCACATTTGTAGGATTCGTCATTTCTGTCTGAGTCTCAAGCATCCGACAGTTTGGAGTATCTGCATGAGTACGAAATCTGGTGCAGCCGCGCGCACGCCGCAGAAGAGATCGTCGAGCACGATTCCTCTGTCCATGGGCATGATCCTGGTCACGCTCGGCGTCGTCTACGGCGACATCGGCACATCGCCGATGTACACGATCAAGGCCATCATCTCCGGCAACGGCGGCCTGGCCACGATCGACGACGATGTGATCATCGGCGCTCTGTCCCTCATCATCTGGACAATCACCCTGATCACGACTGTCAAGTATGTCCTCATCGCAATGAAGGCGGACAACAAGGGCGAGGGCGGCATCTTCGCGCTCTACAGCCTCGTGCGCCGCTGCGCGAAGTGGCTCATCATCCCCGCCATGATCGGCGGCGCTGCCCTTCTGGCAGATGGCATCCTGACACCTGCCGTCACGGTCACGACCGCTATCGAGGGACTCAGGACCATCGAGCTTGGACGCCAGCTCATAGGCGACAACCAGCATATCGTGGTCGGCATCACGATCATCATCCTCTGCATCCTGTTCGTGATCCAGCGTGCCGGCACCTCGAGCATCGGCAAGCTGTTCGGCCCGGTCATGACGATATGGTTCCTGTTCCTCGGCTTCACGGGCCTTCTCAACATGGGTGCAGACCTGAACGTCCTGCGCGCCCTGAACCCGCTCCGCGCGGTCACATTCCTGTTCTCGAACAAGAACGCTGCAGGCATGATGGTCCTGGGCAACGTCTTCCTCTGCACGACCGGCGCCGAGGCCCTCTACTCCGATATGGGACACGTCGGCAAGGCGAACATCTATGCTTCCTGGCCATTCGTGAAGTGCTGCCTGATCTTGAACTACCTTGGCCAGGGTGCCTGGGTCCTTGCAAACAGGACCGACCCGACGCTTCTTGCTATGACGGACATGAACCCGTTCTTCGAGATGCTTCCTGAGGTCTGGCGCCCCTTCGCCGTCATCCTTTCGACCTTTGCCGCCATCATCGCCTCCCAGGCGCTCATCACCGGCTCCTACTCCATCGTCTCCGAGGCAATCAGGCTGAACCTCCTGCCGCACATGAAGATCACCTATCCTTCCGAGACGAAGGGCCAGCTCTACATTCCTCTGGTCAACAACATCATGTGGGTCGCCTGCATCTTCGTCGTACTGCTCTTCCAGACCTCTTCGCACATGGAAGCAGCCTACGGCCTGGCAATTACCTTGACGATGCTCATGACAACGATCCTGCTGTACACGTACCTGTCGCAGATGCGCCACAAGCGTGTCGGCGCGGTCGTCTTCCTCGTGTTCTTCGGTGTCCTCGAGTCCACGTTCTTCTTCTCGAGCCTGACGAAGTTCATGCATGGCGGCTACTTCACCGTGCTCATGGCAACGCTCATCTTCCTTGTCATGTTCATCTGGCGCCGTGGCACCGCCATCGAGCGCACGCAGTCCGTCTACCTTCCCGTCAAGGACTACATCGGCCAGCTTGCAGAGCTCAGGGACGACCCCGCCTACAACTACACGGCAGACAACCTCGTGTTCCTGACGAACGACTCCTCGCCTGACAAGCTCGACCGCGACATCCTCTACTCGATCCTCGACAAGCGCCCGAAGCGTGCCCGTGCCTACTGGTTCCTGAACGTCACGGTCACAGACGAGCCGAACACGCTCGAGTACTCTGTCAACAGCTTCGGCACCGACTTCATCTTCAAGGTCCAGCTGCGCCTCGGCTTCCGCGTGAACCAGCGTGTCAATGCGTTCCTGCGCCAGATCGTCGGCGACCTTGTCCAGAACCATGAGCTCGCAAAGCAGGACCACCACTACTCGATCTACAAGAATCCGGGTGCTGTGGGAGACTTCCGCTTCTGCATCCTGCACAAGGCACTTGCCCCTGAGACCGCACTTTCCGGCAGCGACTATCACGTCATGATGATGAAGTACGCAATCAGGCACGTCTGCGGCTCGCCTGCCCGCTGGTATGGCCTCGAGACCTCGTCCATCATCTACGAGTACGTGCCGCTGTTCACGCGTGCGAAGGCTGCTCCGACCCTGAAGCGCATCGCACCTCCTGATACGACGGGCACTGCCCCGAAGATGGCAAAGATCGACGAGGGCGACGAGGACATCTTCTCCGACTCCGTCGCAGACGAGACGTCGAACATGGCAGCAATCACCGAAGAGGCTGTCATCGGCGGCGACACAGCCGTCTTCCGTCCGCTCTCCGACGAGGATATCGAAGAGGAAGAAGAAGCCGAAAACGCAGGGAACGCAGAGAGCGCAGACAAGAAATAGCTGCTCTCAGAGAACGACGAAGCAGGGGCTGGCACATGCCAGCCCCTGCCTTTTCTTGGCTCCGCTATAGGATGCCTGCCTGTTGCCGCCGCTCTATCCGAGAAGCTTCTCCATCGCACGTGCAACGCCGTCCTCGTCGTTCGAGGGCGCCACGGCGTCCGCTGCTGCCTTCGTCTCCGGCACGGCATTTGCCATAGCCACACCCACTCCTGCAGCGGCCAGAAGCGGTGCATCGTTGAGTCCGTCTCCGAAGGCGACGGAGGACGAGACAGGGATGCCGAGATGGCTGCAGAGCCATATGAGGGCAGCTCCCTTGTTCACCGAAGCATCCATGACCTCTATGTCATGAGGTACGGAGTTCGTCCAAGCAAGCGTCGGGTCTGCTGCGACAGCGGCAATGACCGCGTCTCTTCCCTCTACCGTCTTCCAGAAGAGGGTCACACGCTCCACGTCTTCACCACGTTCTGCAAGCCAGGCGAGCGTCTCTTCAGGGGTCCTTTCCGTCGGCGTACGGCAGCCTTTCACAGACTTCAGGGTCTGCTCATCGATGCCGTAGCTGTCGAGCCTCTCGTACGCTCTGCGCTCGGACCATATCTTGCCGTCCGCAAAGATATCGAAGGAGACATCGAGCCCCTTGACGCGCTTCCAGAGCGCCAGTGCACGGTCTCGTCCCATATAGCTCTGGAAGAGCTTGCGATATGTCTTGGACTCGGAGATGGCAGCACCATTCGAGCACACCGCATAGTGGCAGCACGGGAGCTCCAGGAGCTCTTTGGGAAGACCTGAAAGTGCCCTGCCGGAGCAGGGCACGAATTCTATTCCTCGCGAGGTCAAATTCTCGAGCATCTGTCTTGTGGCACGGGAGAGCTTCTTGTCGTAGGTCAGAAGCGTTCCGTCGAGGTCCGAGAAGACAATCCTTACGCCCAAATGCGTGACACCTTCGCACGCTCGTCGATTGGCACATACTCGTTTTCCGGCATGTAGGAGTTGTAGGCAGGACGGATGATCCTGCTCGAGCCATAGAGCTCCTCCATGCGATGCGAGGCCCAGCCTGCCATGCGGGCAATAGCGAAGATCGGCGTATACATCTCCTGGGGGATGCCGAGCATCGAGTAGACGAAGCCCGTATAGAGGTCGATGTTTGCGCAGATCGGCTTCTTCGTGCCTTTCACGTCGCGCATGACCTGAGGTCCGAGCTTCTCGATACGCTCGATCAGGTCGAGCCGCTCTTCCTGGCCCTTGTTCTTCGCAAGCTTCCTTGCGTAGCGCTTCACGAGCTGTGCACGCGGGTCGGAAAGCGTATAGACGGCATGTCCCAGGCCGTAGATAAGACCGGACTTGTCGAAGGCCTGGCCCTTGACGATGCGAGCAAGGTAGGCCGCAAGCTCATCATCGTCGTCCCACTTCTCCACGTGGGCGGCGATATCGTCGATCATCTGGCCGACCTTGAAGTTCGCGCCGCCGTGCTTCGGCCCCTTGAGCGAGCCCATGGCTGCCGCATAGGCAGAATAGGCATCGGTGCCGGAACTGGAGAGGACACGGCAGGAGAACGTCGAGTTGTTGCCGCCGCCGTGCTCAGCATGGAGCATGAGCATGACATCGAGCATCATGGCTTCCTCGTGCGTGAAGCCCTCATCGCCGCGCAGGATATCGAGGACCGTCTCCGCCATCGAGAATCCAGGCTCAGCTGCTGGCACGACGAGACTCTCGTTGTTCTTGGCGGCACGGTCTGCTGCCTGGGCGATGGCTGCGATGCGCGGAAGACGGCCAAGCATCGAGAGTGCCACATCCACCTCATGCGTCGGCGACGTATCGTCCGGCGTCGGGTCGAAGGCATAGAGCAGAAGGATCGAGCGGGCCATCACATTCATGATGGAATGGGAGCTCGTACGGCGCGGGAAGACGCCGAGGAAGTCTGTCGGGAACTCGCGCCTCGAATCGATGCGGGCCTTGAAGTCGGCCAGCTGGTCGCGGGTCGGAAGAGCGCCGGAAATCAGGAGATAGGCAATCTCCTCGTAGCCGAAGCGGTCCTCCTTCTGCGGGTTGTCGACGAGATCGCGGATATGGTAGCCACGGTAGATGAGGTCGCCCTCATCCGGCACGAGCTTGCCGTCCACCATGTTGTAGCCATGGACATTGGAGATCGTCGTGAGTCCTACGAGCACGCCGGAGCCATCGGCATTGCGCAGACCCCTCTTCACGTCGTATTTCTCGAATAGCTCGTTCGGCACCTCGTCGATAGCACGGAAGCCGACATAGAGCTGGTCGGAGACCGGGGGGCGTCCCAGGCTCACGCTTGGCATCGGATATTTCTCGCCCATGAGGCTCAGAGCCGAGGTCTCGGTCGAATCAAGAATCGCGCCGTGCCTATGCTCCTTGCCGGGAACAATCTGTGGCTTGGAAACGGGTACCTCGGGAGCAGATGCCGTGCTTCCGGCACCCGTCTGAGTGTCGGGCTGCTTGTCTTCCTGTGACACGCTGCCTCCTTAGATTAGAGACGATACATGAAGCGGAATACCTCTTCACGCTGCAGAGTGATCTGGACATCGAGCTTCTGCGAAAGGTCCTGCAGCTCTGCCTGGAGCGCCTTGAACGACACGTCGGTGTCCTTCAGGTCCACCAGCATGGTCATCGTGAAGATCCCCTGCAGGATGGTCTGCGAGATGTCGAGGATATTGGCATCGTGTTCCGAGAGCACTCCCGTCACGGCTGCAACAATGCCGGATCGGTCGCTGCCGAGCACCGTGATGATGGCGCGGTTCTGAGCATCTTCGTCGCTGTATCCCATGAGCCCTCCTTCGATGGACAGTATGAAGAATTGTATCCGAGGCTATGAGATAGTTTCAGGCCTTTCCCCTATTGTTAACAGGCCGGCGGCATCTGGCAGCACGAATACGCACGAAGGGCGGCTTGTGGCAGAATCAATCTGCAACCATCTCAGGAAGGCAGAGAGCCATGGGGAGAAAAGAAGAGCTCAAATCGTATGCACCGGCAGCCATCGCAGCCATAGGATGCCTGACGACCGGACCCAACGCAAAGGCCGGAGATGAAGTGCTTGCCCTCGCCGTTGCAGACGGTACCGGAGAGATCCTCTTCGACGAGCTTGTGCGCCCTGAGAGGCGCAAGAGCTGGAAGCAGGCAGAGACGAGGACCCATATCTCCCCCGCCATGATCGAGGGCAGGAAGACCCTGCGCGAGCAGGCCCCCGAGATAGAGAAGATTCTCTCCTCTGCCCAGCTCATCGTCTTCTACGGAAAGGATGTTCCTGCCTTCCTGAAGAAATCAGGCATCACGCTGCCTCAGGCAAAGACGCTCGACCTTGCCCATGAGTTCTCAGAGGCGCATGGCGCCTATGACCCGGCAACCGACTCCTGGAAGGTCTGCACGCTTGAAGAGTGCGTCACCTATTTCGGCGGCAAGGCACCAGAGACGACAGCTGCTTCAGAGGCAGAAGCTGCGGCTTTCACCTTCCGCGAACTGCTGCGCGATTCCTGGTACGGAAAGCCGCGCACAAAGCCGCTCAAGAGCATGGAGGCGGCAACAGGCGAGACATTCTGGGACTACGGCGATGAAGAAGGGCGACTGGCAGGCAAAGATGCCGCGTCCCACGCGTCCAAGGAAAAGAGGGCAGAGGAAGACAGCGAGGAGTCGGAGACCGACCGCGAGCTCAGGGAGGCAGAGCGCTCCTGGCTCAAGCCGACGCCTGCCAAGTTCGTGATCCTTGCACTCGGAGCCATAGGCTTCACCGTAGCCGGCGAGCCGGAAGGCGCCGCGGTCTGCGCCTTCCTGGCCGTCTTCCTGCTCATGCCAAAGAAGCGCCGCTAGCCTACTTCTCGGTGACCCTCATCAGGAGCTCGCCCGGCTTCACGACGGGGTGCGAGCCGAGCTTCACGGACTCGTCGACCTCGTAGGTGACAGGCCCGAGCTCGTCTGCGTTCGTGACCATAACGACGACGGTGTCCTTGTAGCCGGCATCGAGGATGCGCTGGTCGTCGAAGGCGATGAGCGGATCTCCTGCCTTGACCTCGTCTCCTGCCTGCACGAAGCGGACAAAGCCGCGTCCGTTCATGGATACGGTGCCAATGCCGATGTGCATGAGGACATCGATGCCGTCAGCGGTGGTGATGCCGATAGCATGGTTCGTGACCGTCGTCGCACGGATGCGTCCGGAAACCGGCGCATAGACGATCTCTGCTGCCGGATGAAGGGCTACGCCCTTGCCGAAGAGGCCCATGGTCTCGACCTCGTCCTCGACAATCTCGCCTGCAAGCGGCGCATAGATGGTACGGGGCTGGGCCACAAAGGTCAGCCTCTCCGGTGCCTTCGAAGAGTATTCGGGGTTCGACGCAAAGCGCTCGATGATGTTCATGGATGGTCCTCGCATTCCCTGGCTGGCTGCTCGTGCAGCAACAGACTTGCAATAGACCCAGTATGCGTAGGAAATAGGGGTTGCGCTGCTCCAAACGGACGCCCTGCACCGAAGCGTCGGCAGACGGCATGCAGGAGGCTACTTTCTGCCCTTGTTCTGCATCTTCTTCGGATTCACGCTGATGCCGCCCTTCGAGCGGCCGCCCGAAGCGAGCTTCGAGGTGGCTGAGCCGGTACGGCGCTTGAAGCGTGCCCAGCGCACTGCGATGCTCTGTCCCCTGTCGGAGCGAAGCGAGAGAAGAGGGATTGCCGCGAGCACGGGCAGGAAATACTCGACCGAGCGCCACACTACATAGCCTGCTGCGACATTCGCGTCGCCGAACATGCCGCCGAAGAGCACGGCAAAGCCGCCTTCGGCGCCTCCGGTGCCGCCCGGAAGAGGAATCGCAGAGGTCAGAAGCTCGAGCATGGAGCCTGCCGTAAGGCAGGTCAGAAGATCTGGATCCTGGCCGAAAGCATGGAGCACGAACCACGGCAGCGCATAGAGGCACCCCAGCTGCAGGAGCGTCACGAGAAGCGTGAGCGCAAGCTCGGGCAGATTCTTGGCAGCGGAGCGGAAGCCGCGGGAGAACTCGTCCACCTGGACCGTTGCCATCTCCCGCCACTTGTCCGGGTTCTTCATCCATCCATGGTTCGTGGCGATCTTGATGATCCAGAGGCCGACCTTCGTTACGACCTTCGGGAAGAAGCAGATGGCAAGAAGCGCCCCGACCTCGACGATCTTGAAGCCGAAGAGCAGAAGCGCTACGAGCCACGCTGCATCGGCATAGGTATCCATGAACCACTGCCCCCGGAAGAGGAGCATGAGGGCAGCGAAGATGCCCTCTCCTGCCTCGTAGATGATGAAGCGGGTGTACTGGACAGCACCTGCCGCTCCAACAGAAAGCCCTGCCCGCATGAGACGGTAGACCTGGGCAGGCGCGCCGCCTGCGCCGTTCGGCGTCAAGTTCGAGAAGAAGATGCCCGACGCCTCGACGCTCATGAGGTCGCGGATGCCCAAGGGGCACTTCGGGTCCTTGATGACAGCAAGGACATAGGCAAGGACACCGAAGAAGTAGTAGACGACATAGGCGAAACAGGCTGCCGCGACCCAGCCCTTATCTATGGAGCCCAAGGCCGCCATGAACTCCCCGAACTGCCCGGAGAGGACAAGGTAGGCCATATAGATGACAGCGACGATAGCCAGAAAGACGACGCTCTTGCGCACGGAGCCCATGCGCTCCTGCTCTTCAGCGCTGCCCTTCGTGCTCGAGACCTGCGCCTTCACCTTCATCTTCGGCTTTGTCGCCACGCCTGCTCCTGTCTGTCACCTCTAGTAACACATTTCCTACCCGGTTTGCTGCAGATGTTGCCGCTAGCTTTGGAGTTCCTTGAGGAAATACGCACCATAGCGGGAAAGCTTGGCCTGGCCGACACCCGATATCTCGAGCATCCCGTCCTCCGTCTGGGGACGGCGGCGGACCATGGCACGAAGCGTCGCATCGGAGAAGACCATGTAGGGCGCGATATGGCGCTCGTCTGCAAGGCGCTTCCTCAAGGCACGCAGCCTCTGGAACATCTCTTCTGCATCGTCTCCCGCCTCGTCGAAGGAAGAGACTGAAGCAGCTTCAGCCGCACCGCCGAAGACATGCGGACGTGCCGCCGGAAGCTCGCCGAGCGTGGGCACGCAGACAGAGCAGCCGCCGCAGTTTCCGGCCATGTCTGCCTTCTCGCCGAAATAGCGAAGCATCCGGGCACGGAGGCAGACCGTGCTCTCGGCGTAGCCGATCATGGAGCCCAAAAGCTGCTCGCGGCAGCGGATGCGCTCCTTCAGGACATCAGGTCCCGACCCTTCCGGCACCTCGGTGCGGTCGATCAGGAAGTGCGCAAGGCGGATATCGCCGTCGCTCCAGAGCAGGATGCACTCGGCGGGCTCTCCATCCCTGCCGGCACGTCCTGCCTCCTGGTAGTATTCCTCGAGCGTGAGCGGCAGGCCGTCATTGATGACAAAGCGGACGTCGGACTTGTCGATGCCCATGCCGAAGGCATTCGTCGCGACGATGACAGAGACATTGTCCCGGACAAAGGCCTCCTGTGCACGGGTGCGCTCGTCTGCCTCCATACCGGCGTGGTAGGTGGCAGCACGGAAGCCGTCTTCGAGAAGCGCTGCTGCGACCTCTTCGGTGCGCTTCCTCGTCCTGCAGTAGACGATGCCTGAGGTATCGCGGTGCGCAGCCAGATAGCGCTCGATATAGCGCAGGCGCTCCTTCGGCGTGAGCTTCTTGACGATGAAGGAAAGGTTCGGCCGGTCGAAGTCCGTATGCACCGAGACGGGGTCCTCAAGGCCCAAGCGGCTCTTGATGTCACGCTCGACCGTGCGGGTCGCAGTCGCCGTGAAGGCGGCCACGACCGGGCGCTTCGGCAGCGCTTCGGCAAACTCCCGGATGCCCAGATAGGCCGGGCGGAAGTCCTGCCCCCACTCGCTTATGCAGTGCGCCTCATCGACCGCAAGGAACGGAATCTGTGCCTCATGTGCAAAGGCGACAAACGCAGGGTCCTGGAGGCGCTCGGGCGCCACGTACATGAGGTCATACCAGCCGGCCAGAGCACGTGCGAGCACGACGCGCTGCTGTCCCGGAGTGAGCGAGCTGTTGAGATAGGAGCCACGGATGCCTGCCTCCTTGAGCGAGCGCACCTGGTCGCCCATGAGCGAGATCAGAGGCGAGACGACAATCGTGAGGCCTGAAAGCACCGCTGCAGGAATCTGGTAGCAGAGCGACTTTCCTGCCCCTGTCGGCATGATCCCTACGGCATCTCTCCCTGCCAGAATCGCTTCGATGAGCTCTTCCTGGCCAGGACGGAAGCTCGGATAGCCGAAATGCTCTGCAAGCGCCTGCTGCGCTTCTTCCATCTGCGGTCTTTCCTGCACCCCGCAAAACCTTTCTGCCTCGATGTATAGAATTGAAGGGAACCTATGCGAAGGAGTCCCATGGAACCCAAGGTAAGCATTATAGTGCCCGTCTACAACGCCGAGAAGAAGCTCGAGCGCTGCGTCGACTCGATTCTCGGCCAGGAATTCACCGATATCGAGCTCATCCTCGCAGACGATGGATCGACCGACTCCTCGGGCTCCATCTGCGATGCCTATGCGAAGCGCGACCCCCGGGTGCATGTCATCCACAAGCCGAACTCCGGCGTCTCGAGCACCCGCAACTGTGCCATGGATGCAGCCCAGGGCACCTATATCCAGTTCCTCGACTCCGACGACTGGATCACGCCCGATGCGACGAAGCTTCTGGTCCGTGGCATCGAGGAGAACAGCTGCGACATGGTCATCGCAGACTTCTATCGTGTCATCGGCAGCCGCGTGGCAAGGAAGAGCGACATCGACTCCGAGGACGTGATCACGCGCGAGCAGTACGCCGACCTCATGATGGAGTCTCCCTCCGACTTCTACTGGGGCGTCGTCTGGAACAAGCTCTACAAGCGTTCGATCATCGAGAGCCACCACATCCGCATGGATCCCTCGATCAGCTGGTGCGAGGACTTCATCTTCAACATGGAGTATGTGCTCCACACTGCCAGGATCTATCCCCTGCATGTGCCGATCTACTACTACGAGAAGACGAGGGGCTCTCTTGCGACGCAGGGTGTCTCGCTTGCAAATACCATCCGCATGAAGATCAACGTGATCGAGTACTACAAGAACTTCTACAAGGAGATCATGGACGAGGACGACTATGCCGCACGCCGTCCGGACATCTACCGCTTCTATATCGACTCGGCCTCAGACGGCGGCGTCCTACCCGGACCTCTGAGCACAAAGCTCGGACGCGAGCGCGTGACCGCACAGCTCGATCCCGATATGCAGGCAAACCCGCTCGGGCTCCTCTATCTTTCTGCCAAGCTCCTCGACCGCTACCTCGATGTCGCAGGGTCTGCCCATGATCTGGAGCTGGCCGATATGAAGGTCCTGCTCTATCTCAGGGACTGCGGCACCTGCGGTCCCATGAAGGAGATCGCAGCCTATGCCGGCGTGACGCAGAGCCAGGCAGCACGCGCCCTGGGGCACTTGAAGAGCCGTGGCTTCGTCGGCACGGGCACCGGCAAGGACAAGGATGCAGATCAGAGTGCAGACTCAGAGCGCAAGACCCAGGACATCGAGATCTTGGCTCCTGCAGCTCCGGTGCTTGCCTCTATTGCCACCGCCCTCAACGACTTCGACCATGCGCGCCTCGCCCATCTCGATGAGGGGACAGACGAAGACGTCGAGGCAGCAGAGGCGAAGGAATATGAAGCCCTCGTCGAGAGCTTCTCGTAAGGCTTCAAGGTCTCTTCAAGACAGCTGGTCTTTGTCCATATTCATTGACCTCGTCTTGCCTTGACCGATAATGGTCCTGAAACAGTGTGCGCACCGATTGGGGATGGTGGTATGGGAATCAGGGTCGTCTGCGACTCTTCCAGCAATGTGTATGCGCTCGACGGCGTGGACTTCCGGAGCGTCCCTCTGACCGTGACGCTCGATGGGACCGATTACGTCGACGAGGAAGGCCTCGATCTCGCCGAGTTCTGCGACCGCATGTCGCTCAACCAGGGATCGGCTTCGACCTCCTGCCCGAGCCCTGATGCGTGGCTTGCTGCCTTCCAGGGCGCAGATGAGATCATTGCAATCACGATCACCGGCAAGCTCTCAGGCTCCTGCAATGCCGCCCGTCTTGCAGCTGCCCAGTATCTGGAAGAGCACCCAGAGGCAAAGATCGCCGTCGTCGATTCCCGCTCCGCCGGAGAGGATCTGGCGCTTCTTGCAGCACGTGCTGCCGAGCTCGGAGAGGAGCCCATCCCCTTCGAGGAGCTCATGCGCATGCTTCTTGCCTACCAGCACCACGTGCATGTCCTCTTCGATATCGCCGACCTCTCGAACCTCGCGAAGGGCGGCCGTGTGAATCCGGCAGTTGCCCGCTTCGCGAATGCGCTCGATGTGCATGTGATCAGCACCGGCAGCCCCGAAGGCGAGATCGAGGTGCTGCGCAAGGTCCGTGGCGCCAAGAAGGCTGCACGTGCGATGATCCACGAGATGCAGATGCACCGCTATTCGGGCGGCCCCTGCTACATCTCCCATGTGGACAATGTAGGCGGAGCCGAGTTCATGAGAGACGAGCTCAGGAAGGTCTGGCCCGAGGCAGACATCACGCTCGGGCGCTGTGGCGCCCTCTGCTCCTACTATGCTGCCCGTGGCGGCCTCATCATCAGCTATGCAGACTCGAGGAAGGTCAATCCCGAGCGCGACCTGCCCAAGCAGGGTCCCGCATCCTTCATCCTCTAGCTGCCGAAGCGCTCCATCCACTTTTCCGTCGTGCCGTCGGAGAGTGCATGCTCAATGCCATGCGCCTCTTCGGCGGCCGTTTCTTCATCGACACCGAGCTCCTGCACAAGGAAGTCATAGATTGTCTGGTAGCGGCGCTCGAGCGCACGTCCGCGCTCCTTGCCTGCCTCGGTAAGCACGATCGGCGAATACGGCTCAGCTGTCAGATACCCATGCTCTGCGAGGATTCCGACGGCACGATGCACGCTTGGCTTCGAGACGCCGAGCGAACGTGCCACCTCCACGCTGTGAACCGTTCCTGTCTCGTCTGCCAGCTCGAAGAGCGCCCTCAGGTAATCTTCGAGACTCGCGGAGTCCATCTTCTGTGCCATATGCGCTCCCTTCCCTGGCTGAAAGCTCCCTAAGACATGATAAGCCCATAAAGCCGTATGCATTCCGGCTTTATGGGCTTTTTGCTATCTCCAGGCTATCAGTTCAGATGCGCTACGCGAAGCCGAGGAGCATGCCGATCGTATGGACGAGGAAGGCAGCCGCCCAAGCAACCGCACACTGGAAGAAGACGATGCCGGTCGCCCACTTGCCGCCAAGCTCGCGCTTGATGGCAGAGATGGCAGCGACGCAGGGTGTATAGAGAAGGCAGAAGACGAGGAGGGAGATGACCGCAAGCGGCGTGAGCGCAGCCGTGAGCTCGGCCAGGCTGCCAAAGAGGACGGAGAGCGTCGAGACGACGACTTCCTTTGCCATGAAGCCAGCGATAAGCGCGGTCGTGATGCGCCAGTCTGCAAAGCCGAGCGGCGCGAAGATCGGGGTGAGCCAGCTTGCGACAGCAGCCAGAAGCGAGTCGGCAGGATCGCTCACCATATCGAAGGTCGGGCTGAAGGTCTCGAGCGCCCAGATGATCACGGCTGCAGCAAAGACGACCGTGAAGGCGCGGGTCAGGAAGTCCTTCGACTTCTCCCAGAGGAGCTGGCGCACCGACTTGGCAGAGGGCATGCGGTAGTTCGGAAGCTCCATAACGAAGGGGACAGCCTCGCCCTTCGCGACGGTCATGTGCGCAATCTTCGCGCAGAGGATGCCGATCAGGATGCCTGCAAGGTAGAGGGCAAGGATAACGAAGCCGCCATTGCCCGGGAAGAAGGCTGCCGTGAAATAGCCATAGATCGTGAGCTTCGTGGAGCAGCTCATGAAGGGCGTCAAGGCAATCGTGAGCTTGCGGTCACGCTCGGACGGCAGCGTGCGTGTAGCCATGACAGCAGGCACCGTGCAGCCGAATCCCATGAGCATGGGGACGATCGAGCGGCCGGAAAGGCCGATGCGGCGGAGCAGCTTGTCCATTACGAAGGCAACGCGGGCCATATATCCCGTGTCCTCAAGAAGCGACAGGAAAAAGAACATGCAGACGATGTTCGGCAAGATCGGCAGCACCGTGCCGATTGCATTGAAGACGCCGTCGATCAGGAGCGAATGGAGGACCGGGTTCGCATTGCCGGCAGTAAGGCCTGCATCTGCCATGCCGCTTATCCAGTCCACAAACTGCGAGATGAGGTCACCGAGGAACGGTCCTATCACATTGAACGTGAGCAGGAAGATCGTTGCCATGATGAGGATGAACATCGGGATGGCAGTATAGCGACCGGTAAGCACTGCATCGATCCTGCGGGAGCGCTCTGTCTCCTTCGACTCCTCGGGTTTGATCACGCAGGCGCGCACGATCTTGGAGATGAAGGAGAAGCGCATGTCTGCAATAGCGGCAGCACGGTCGAGGCCGCGCTCCTCTTCCATCTGGTGCACGATGTGCTCTACCGCATCATGCTCGTTCGGTTCGAGCTTCAGTGCCTTCTCGATGGCGGCATCGCCCTCAACGAGCTTCGTCGCGGCAAAGCGGATAGGAATCTGTGCACGCTCTGCATGGTCTTCGATGAGGTGCATGACAGCATGAAGGCAGCGGTGCACCGCTCCCCCATGGTCATGGACATCGCAGAAGTCCTGGCGACCCGGCGTTTCCTGGTAGCGTGCGACATGCAGGGCGTGCTGGACAAGCTCGTCCACGCCTTCGCCCTTGACGGCTGAAATCGGCACGACAGGAAGCCCCAGGATATCCTCCATGCGGTTCACATCGATGGAGCCGCCATTCTCCTGGACCTCGTCCATCATGTTCAAAGCCACGACCATGGGGACATTGAGCTCCATGAGCTGCATCGTGAGGTAGAGATTGCGCTCGATGTTCATGGCATCCACGATATCGATGATGCCGGAAGGCTTCTCGTCGAGAATGAACTGGCGGCTCACGATCTCTTCCGAAGAGTATGGGCTCATCGAATAGATGCCCGGAAGGTCGGTCACACGCGTATTGGGATGTCCGATGATGGCGCCATCCTTGCGGTCGACCGTGACACCCGGGAAGTTGCCCACATGCTGGTTCGATCCCGTGAGCTGGTTGAAGAGGGTCGTCTTTCCGCAGTTCTGGTTGCCAGCAAGGGCAAACGTGAGCGTCGCATCTGCCGGAAGCGGATGGGAGTGGTCGCTCGTGCGGACGTCCGTATGGGCGCCCTGCGAAGGTTCGCCCAGACCTGGGTGGGTCTGCGCCGGCTCATGCTCGAGCACTTCGACGTGCTCTTCCTCTGCCTTGCGCTGCGATGCCACCTCTTTGGGCGAAAGCAGGGTGCAGCCGATCTTCTTCGCATCTGCCACACGCAGCGTCAGCTCGTAGCCGTGGATCTCGAACTCCATAGGATCGCCCATCGGTGCGTACTTCACGAGCCTGATTTCCGCTCCTGGGATGACGCCCATATCGAGGAAGTGCTGGCGGAGTGCGCCCGATCCCCCGACCTTGTCGATGCGCGCCACATCGCCTATCTCGAGCGAGCCGAGAGTGGAGGCTTCTGCCTGCTTCTGGCTCCTGTCCATGTGCTGCCTGCTTTCTCCCAAGGCTCCGAAGAGCCCGATATGTTCCGTTCCGCTCCCGATACTACCCCATTCAGCCGAGAAGTTAGCCCAAACTGACGTATTGGGCAGAAGTTTCCTGAACGACCTTTCAGGCCATGGGCATGAAAGGCAGATGCCTGCCTGCTGCAGCCCAGGTCTCTCCCCTTCCTGCGGATCCGGCTGAAACATCAGGGCAGATGGCAAGGACCCGATCGGGAAGAGTCCGGAAAGCGCAGGGACGACGTACCGAGGGGCCGAAATGGCGCAGGGCCGCATCGGAGAGCATCCTGGCCAGAAGGCTCTGGACCGTCAGTGTCAGTCCCTCTTTCCTTTTCGCTCCTGGAGCACAGGACTGGGTTCCACAGAGAGGAAATCTTGCCGGAAGAGATCCTCATGTTGGCAGGCAGTCTTTCTGCCCTATCATGGCTAGAGGCTGCAGGTGCCTCTCCTCAGGGCTCAGCAGCACAGATTTGGAGGCTTTCCCGTGAACATGTCTGCCGTGCTGGCTCTCAAGGTGCTCGTGATGTTTCTTCTGGTCGGCATCGGCTATGCGCTGTTCCGTGCCGGCAAGATCACGATGGAGGGAAACAGGGTCATCGGCAACATCCTGATCTATCTTTCCCTTCCTGCTGTCATCATCAAGTCCCTCCTCATCGAGCACACGGCAGAGCATACGGCAGCGCTCGTCGAAGGAACGGCTGTCTCGCTTCTGCTCCTTGTCCTCGCGGCTATGGTGGCCCGCATCGTCTGCGGCAAGGACGCTATCGGCAACTTCGCTGCCACCTTCTCGAACCCGAGCTTCTTCGGCATCCCTCTGGTAATCGCGACCGTCGGTGCCCAGAGCGTCTTCTACAATGTCGGCTTCATTGCCCTCATGAACATAGGGCAGTGGACCTACGGCGTGAGCCTTATCACGCACGAGAAGGGAGAGCCCGCACCTACCGCCAAAGAGGTGCTGCACAGCCTTGCTTCGGCTCCCTTCATGATTGCAGCCCTCATAGGCATCGTGCTCTATGCGACGCAGGCACCGCTGCCTTCTGTCATTGCGACATGCCTCGACGATGTGGCAGCCCTGAATACCCCGCTTGCGATGTTCACGATCGGCGTCTATCTGGCCAAGACCGACCTGAAGCAGATGTTCACACGCAGCCAGAACTACCGTGTCGCGCTCTGCCGCATCGTGCTGGCCCCTCTTGCCTCTCTGGCGCTTCTGACCCTGATGCCCATCTCGAGCTACGAGATGCGCATGGCGCTGCTCATCGCCTCTGCCTGCCCGGTAGGATCCAATGTGGCCGTCTATGCCCAGCTGCACGATGCCGACTATTCCTACGCCGTCGAGACTGTCGTGATATCGGTGCTCCTCTCCATCCTGACGGTGCCTGCCATTGCAGGTCTGGCCAATGCCATCTGGCTCTAGCATGCCATCCTGCCCGCAGGAAATGGCAGCGCCGAAGCAAAAGGCCCTCTTCATCCTTCAGGACAAGAAGCGCAGATGCATCAGGACGCTGCAGGTGCTGCCCCTGGCATTCCTGCATGTCAGCCAGGTCCCGCAGGAGACGCACATGCCGGCAACGGCCGCACAGATGCGCACGGGCGCACGGCAGGCAGCCAGGGCCCGCTTCTTCCTGGAGAGCGCAGACACATGATCTGCCGGACCGAAGATGCGGCATGTGCGGCAGCACGCCGAAGAACAGGGGGCCTTTGGTTTTGAGGCCGGCGCGCAGGCATGCCTCTGCACAAAGAAACGGGCCCACCGAAGCGGGCCCAGCCAGCTGCTATGGGAGGCTATCTCCTGCTGTGGCGGGAAGCCTCGTGCCTTCCTCCTCTGCGCATCTCGACCGTACCTTCGCGCCTCCTGCGCTTGCGGTCAGCTGCGGCAGACGAGAGCATTCCCAGAAGGCACCCCAAAAGAACGGCAACAACAATCGCCAGGATGGTTGTATCGCTCATGGAGCTCCTTTCTCTCGCGTAGCCAATGCATTCTAGGATGCCACGAGAGCGGCATGTCCTCGCATCTTCCCTTAAAACCACAGCGACCGGACACATACCAGACATTGCGAAAGGAGGTGCAGCCATGCAGCTGCACCTCCTTCTTTCACGTGTTTTATACCAATCTAGAGGCTCTTCAGGTCCTCGAGGCTCAGCACCTTGAAGCCTGCCTCCTCAATTGCGAAGGTCGCCTTCGAGGCTGCTGCAGGGTCGGAGATCTTGAGCGCATCGACGGCGTAGTCTCCTGCCACCTGGAAGCAGTAGCCATACTCGACCGGGATATCGAGGTCATCGAGGATGCCCAGAAGGTCTGCCAGAGAGCCTGGGCGGTCAGGCAGCTTGATGAGCGATACCTTCGTTATGGATGCTCTGTAGCCGCGCTTGTTGAGCTCATCGCGTGCGGCAGAAGGGTTCGCGCAGAGGATGCGCACGACACCGTATTCAGGTGTATCCATGAGGGTCAAGGCATCCATGTTGATGCCAGCGTCTGCCAGAGCACGGCAGAGCTTTGCGAGGCGTCCCTCTTCGTTCTCCAGGAATACTGTCAGCTGGTCTACCATCGCTACTCCTGCCCCCTCTTGTCGATGACACGCTTTGCCTTGCCTTCGCTTCTGGGCAGCGACTGCGGCTCGACGAGGCGCACCTTCACGCCGACGGAGAGTGCTGTCTTGAGCGCTGCCTGGATACGATTCTGCAGGTTCTCGATGGCACCAGTCGAGTCGAAATCGAAGTCCGGATTGACTTCTGCCTTGAGCGTGACGACGTCGAGATAGTTCTTCGTCGTGAGCTCGATCTGATACCACGAGGACACCTCGTCGAAGGTCTCCATGACATTCTCGATCTGGCTCGGGAAGACGTTGACGCCGCGGATGATGAGCATATCGTCCGTACGCCCATGGATGCGGTCGATCCTTCTGTGGGTGCGTCCGCAGGGACAGGAGCCCGGAAGAATCCTTGTAATGTCGCGCGTGCGATAGCGGAAGACGGGCGATGCCTCGCGGTCAAGGGTGGTGACGACAAGCTCTCCCCACTCGCCGTCGGGCAGCACCTGGCCTGTTGCCGGGTCGATGATCTCGCAGAGGAAGTGGTCTTCTGCGATATGGAGCCCCTGCTGTGCCAGGCACTCCACGGCGACACCCGGTCCCATGGTCTCTGTCAGGCCATAGACATCGAGGACCTTGTAGTTGAGCTTCTTCTCAAGCTCTTTCCTGAAGTTGTCGGAGAATGCCTCTGCGCCGTGGATGCCGACACGCAGATGGAACTCGCGGGCAGGATCGATGCCCATGGAGATGGCCGTATCTGCGATATGCATGGCATAGCTCGGCGTGCAGCAGAGGATGGTCGAGCCCATCTCGCGCATGACCCTGATCTGGCGCTCGGTGTTGCCGGCCGAGATGGGTATCGTCGTGCAGCCTGCTGCCTTGGCACCATAGTGGGCACCGAGGCCGCCCGTGAAGAGGCCATAGCCATAGGCAATCTGCGCCACATCGTTCGGTCCGCCGTCGGCATACCTGATGCCACGGGCGAAGCACTCTCCCCAGAAGTCCAGGTCATGCTCTGTATAGGCACCGACGGTCGCTACACCGGTCGTGCCGGAGGACATATGGATCTCGCGCACTTCGGAAAGCGGCACGGCAAGCATGCCATACGGATAGGCATCCCTCAGATCCTGCTTCGTAACGAAGGGAGCCTTCTTCACATCATCGAGGCTGGAGATGGAATAGGGATCAAAGCCCGCCTCGTCGAAGCTCTTCTTGTAGAAGGGGATCTTCTCGTAACACTGGACGGCGGTCTTCTTGATTCCCTCGAGCTGCAGCGCCTCAATCTGGTCGTGCGGCAGCGTCAGGATGTCTTCCTTAGACTCCATGCCTCTCACCTTTCTGTTCCCAACTCTCTCTGCGCCGAGCCTGAGCCCGGGCGCACTACATCCTAGCCGCCTTCTATGTCCGGTCCATTTCGGCTGAACGCTGCATCCTGTGAGCGGTTGCCTATTCAGCGTTGCCGGAGCCACAGAACTGTGGAAGCGATGAGAAGGTGAGTTGAAGCCTTCTTGCAAACATCAGCCATTGTTGTCAGATGGCAGATGCGGGTGCAATAGAGATGCACCAGCAATGCCCGAAATCCTTAACGCGGCGCGGGCGGCGCAGGTGTTGATTACTCAGAAGCCCGGTGGCCACCGGGCTTCATTCGTTAAAGTGCGTCTTCCTTATGATGCTTTATGTTCCCTTCTGATCCTGACCACCTCTTCCGCGATCTCGAGAATGGTTTTCAGGATCCCCGCAAAGAACGCAAGGGCCTGCAGGATTTCAAGGATATTGTCCTGAGGCTCCCTCGATCTCTCGAAGCGCCATCCGCATCCGGATATCGCTGGTGCAGGCTGCATTCCACAAGACACCTCTTTCACGTCTCGCTATCCCTGCTGACGCATATCTTTCAGAGTTTATGCAGGACATATGTCGTTTCTGGCACTAGCAAGGGCAGGGCCCAGTCTTGCTGCCCCATCTCTGCCGAGCAGAGCTGCACGTTTCGGCACATGGCATGACATGCCATCTGGCATATCCAGATATCCGGTTGCCCATGCAAGTCTTTCATTGCGCCTCAAAGACGTACAATTGCGGAAGCTGAAGCTTCCGGCACAAAGGAGAGGAACATGCTTCGAATCGGCCTTCTTACAAGCGGCGGCGATTGCCAGGCCCTCAACGCCACGATGCGCGGCATCGTGAAGACGGTTCTCCACAACTCGAAGGAGAACATCGAGATCTACGGCTTTGAGGATGGCTATCAGGGCCTCATCTATGGGCGCTATCGCCAGATGAAGTGGAAGGACTTCTCCGGCGTGCTGACCCAGGGCGGCACGATCCTGGGCACGAGCCGCACCCCCTTCAAGATGCTCGACGTTCCGGAAGCAGACGGAGTCCAGAAGGTCCCCGCCATGAAGAAGACGTACAAGAGCCTCAAGCTTGACTGCCTCTTCATGCTTGGCGGCAACGGCTCCACGAAGACCGCAAACCGCCTCTCCCAGGAAGGCCTGAACGTTATCGCCCTTCCCAAGACCATCGACAACGATACCTGGGGAACCGACATCACGTTCGGCTTCACCTCTGCCATCGATGTGGCCACCCGCTACCTCGACGAGATCAAGACCACGGCATCTTCCCACAACCGCGTCTTCGTCGTCGAGATCATGGGCCACAAGGTCGGCTGGATCCCTCTCTATGCAGGCATTGCCGGCGGCGCTGACGTGATCCTTCTTCCTGAGATCCCCTACGATATCAAGAACGTCGTCCGCGCCATCGAGTCCCGCGAGCAGTCCGGCGGCCGCTATGCCCTCGTCGCCTGCGCAGAAGGCGCCATCTCCAAGAAGCAGGCAGCAATGCCCAAGAAGGAGTACAAGAAGCTCGTGGCCCAGCGCCGCTACTCCGTTGCCTATGAGATTGCAGACGAGATTGCACAGCTCACGTCCCGCGAGGTCCGTGTCGGCATTCCTGGCCACACGCAGCGTGGCGGCACCCCTGATGCCCAGGACCGCATCTTTGCGACCCAGTGCGGCGTCGAGGCAGCCCGTGCCCTCTTCGATCATGACTATGGCTGCATGATTGCCAAGGTCAACAACAAGATGGTGCGTGTCCCGCTTGCTGATGTTGCAGGCAAGCTCAAGTACGTCGACCCGAAGTCGGACCTGGTCCAGGAGGCAAAGCTTCTGGGCATCAGCTTCGGCGACGAGTAAGGCCGAAAGCGCCAATTGCAGCCCTTCCGGAAAGAGCCTGGAGCGCAAGCTTCAGGCTCTTTTTTCATGAGGAATGGGCAATGCGCGCGAGACGTACCAGCTCATCCAGCCATTCCTCTTCATCCATGAGGACAAGCTGCGCGTGGGGCCTGCCCCGTGATTCGCCGAGGCGTACCTGGCAGGAAGGCATCCCATCCTCCGCCTCCTCCTCTCCGAAGAAGGTACGCACCTTCCAGAAGGAAGCGGCGGGAACAAGGCCGACAGGCACCCCGTCCACACAGCAGGCAAGATTCTGTTTTCCTGCGCATGCACCTTCGATCCAGCAGAGCTCGGCAGCATAGGTGCCTGGCCCCTGCTTCTCCAGCAGGGATGCTGCCGCCTCGACAGTCGCCTTCCTCTGCCCCAGCGCCATCTGAAGACGTCCGGAGCGCTCCTGGGCAGCAATCCTCAGGTAGCTGCCGTCTGCCAGAAGATGCCTGAAGCAGAAGGCCGTAGCCCTCGCATCATCTTCTGCATCATGCGGATGGAACGTATACCCATAGGTTGCTGCACACTCGGAGAGCCTCACCCACCGCTTGCTGCCCCATTTCCTCGAGGGCTTTCCATGCACGCGGGCAAACTCCTTCATCACATCGAAGGTATTGCGGGGCCAGGAAGAGAGGGCTCCCACACGGCGAAGCATCGAGAGGTCATAGCTGACGTTGTAGCCAGAGACGAGGCCAGCTGACCCAAGCGTCTCTGCCAAGGAGGGTGCCAGCTCCTCTATCGTGGGAGCGTCTCTGACATCTGCATACGTGATGTGGTTCACCTCTGCAGCGCCAGGCCACTTCGTATGGTGCTGAGGCCTCACGTAGCTTGAGAGCAGGGTCTCGCCGTACCCATCCACGACAGCGATCTCGAGGATCTCATCGCCGTCAGAAAAGCCTGTCGTCTCCGTATCGAAGATGGCGACTCTGCTCAAGGGACAGCCGAAGAGCGCATCCGAGAGGTCTTCGAACTCATGCATCAGGTGCGCCCCTCATCTCTGGCTGCCAATACATACTAGAAGCGGAAGCTCTCCGCTCCCTCAATCTCGAGATTTGCCTCGAAGAAGGCCTTCATGGCCGCAATGCCCAGAGCGGTATCCTCGATGCCTGTCGTCTCATAGGCAGAGTGCATCGCAAGCTGCGGCATGCCCACATCCACCGCATGGAGCGAGACCTGGGTGTTGGAGAGATTGCCCAGAGTCGAGCCTCCACGCATATCGGAGCGATTCGCGAAAGTCTGGTAGGGGATCTTCGCCTCGTCGAGTATCGCAGAGAGCACAGAGCGGCTGAAGGCATCAGAGGTATAGAGCTGGTTTGCCGCCTCCTTGATAACAATGCCGTGATTGAGCTGGCAGCGGTTGACCTCATCCGACTTTTCAGGATGGTTCGGATGCACGGCGTGCGCATTGTCGGCACTCACAAGGAAGGACTTTGCATATGCCTCATGGAGCTCCTCTGCGTTCCAGCCCAGGCCGGAAGCGACACGGGAGAGCGTATCCCTCAGAAGTGTCGACATCGCGCCCTGCTTCGTGTTCGAGCCCACTTCCTCGTTGTCGAAGCAGGCAAGAACGCTCACATCGTGCGGGTTCTCGGAGGAGAGGAAGGCTTCGAGCCCGGCGTAGACGCTCTGGAGATCGTCCAGGTGTCCTGCACTCACGAACTCATCTGCCGCTCCCCAGATGGTAGGCTTCTCCCGGTTCACGAGATAGAGGTCGCGCCCGAGGATATCCTCTGCCTTGCAGCCCAGCTCTTCTGCCAGAAGGTCGTCCAGAGAGCCCTGCTTCAGCTTTCCAGCCGACCAGAGCGGCAGGAGATCTATCTGCCTGTTCGGGCCGAAAGACTTGTTCACGTCGCGGTCCATATGTACCGCCAGGGACGGGATCAGGAGAAGGTCGCGATCGAAGTGGACAAGATGCTCCTTCGCTCCCCTGCCCTCGCGCACATAGACCCTGCCTGCCAGCGTGAGCGGACGATCGAACCATGTGTAGTCGATCATGCCGCCGTAGGCTTCCACATCAAGACGAAGGTAGGACTCGGGGCCTGAGAGCTCAGGAACATTCTTGAGCTTGAAGGTCGGGGAATCATTGTGCGCCGCGACGAGCTGGAAATGGGGCGCATCGAGCGTCTCCCCTGCCTTCCAGGCAATGAGGCTCGAGTCGTTCCTGACGGTGTAGTACTTTCCGCCCTTTGCCTGTGTCCAGGACGTGCCCTCAGGAAGATAGGCAAAGCCTGCTTTATCGAGACGGGCGCGCAGCGCCTTGACCGTGAAGAATGCACAGGGGCTCTCGCAGATGAACTGCAGGAGCCCCTGGGATGCCGTACGTGAATCCAAGATCGTGCTCTCCTTCCGCTAGACCAGAAGGCCGATAAGCCAGCAGGCTGCACCTCCCAGAAGCATCGTGACGGGAAGGGTGACAAACCAGGCCTGGACGATATCGGCCGCAACACCCCAGTTTACCTTCCTGAGGCCCTTGGCGGAACCGGCACCCATGATCGACGTCGTTATGACCTGAGTCGTGGAGACGGGTGCGCCGATCGCTGTCATGATCTGGATTGCGATGGCAGAGGAGGTCTCGGAGACAAAGCCCATGACGGGCTCGAGCTTCGTGACGCCGCCGCCGACCGTCTTCATGATGCGCTGGCCGCCGACCGAGGTGCCCAGAGCCATCGTCGCAGCGCAGAAGATCTTGACCCAGAGGGGAACACCGGAGCCAGGAGCGATGAGGCCCTCGGAAATCAGCGCAATCGTGATGATGCCCATCGTCTTCTGGGCATCGTTCGAGCCATGGCTGAATGCCATGAACATGGAAGAGCAGATCTGCAGGCGGTGGAAGAGCAGGTTCGCACGGTGCGGCACCCAGTTCGCGAAGAGCTCGAACACAAGCTTCATAAGGAAGAAGCCCAGGCAGAGGCCTATCAGAGGAGAGGTGATGAGGGGAATGACGACCTTGTCGAGGACGCCCGTCCAGATGATGTCCTGAAGACCTCCGGTCGCGACAATCGTGGCACCAATCAGAGAGCCGATCAGGGCATGGGAAGAGCTCGAGGGGACGGACTTCCACCAGGTGAAGAGGTCCCAGATGATGGCACCGACAAGCGCGGCCAGAATCACATAGAGCTCCGGCGTGATGCTCACGAGCCCCTCGGCGATGGTCAGGGCGACGCCCTCGTGCGTGAGGGCACCGATGAAGTTCATGCCAGCCGACATGAGAATCGCGACGCGAGGCGGAAGGGCTCTTGTATAGACCGTCGTCGCAATGGCATTGGCTGAATCGTGGAAGCCGTTGATGAGTTCGAATACAAAGGCTGCCACAAGCACGCCCACAAGCAGCCCGCTAAGCATTCTTCAGCACCACATTGCCGACGAGGGCTGCCACGGTCTTGCAGGAGTCGAGGATCTCTTCCTGCTTGTTGTAGATCGTGTTCCACTTGAGAAGATGGGTTGGCACAGGAGCCTTCTCATCGAAAAGGCGTGCGAGCGCATCGTGGAAGACAGCATCGCCCTCATCCTCGATCTTGTGGATCTTCCCTGCCTCCTCCATCACCACAGGGTCGCGGCGGAAGTCATGGAAGTGCTGGAAGAGCGTATCCATGTAGTGGCAGGCTTCATTGGCAAGACGTGCCATCTCCGTCGCCTCAGGAGGATTCGTGTTCACGTGGAAGAGCTCGTAGCGCCTCGAGACGTTCTCCATCCCATCCACCACATCGTCCATCTTGAGGATCAGAGACGAGATGTCCTCGCGGTCGAAGGGCGTGATGAAGGACTCGCTCAGATGCTCGAAGATGCGCGAAAGCATCTTGTCGCAGTCGGTCTCATACTGCTTCATCTCTTCGAGACGGTCCATGTGCTCTGGATAGGTCGAGATGATATCGAAGTAGCAGTCAGATGCTGACAGGATCTTGGCTGAAAGCTCCTGGAACATCTCATAGAACTGGTCTTCCTTCTTGCTGACTCGGGACATGGGGCTCCAACCTACACAGAGAGTAAAGACAATGTTAAGTATAGGTAAAGCGCACGTTAGGCCCCACCAGATTGGCCGTTTGTGGAGAAATGTACGCCTTCTGCGAGATATCCGACAGCTTTCGCGGAATATGTGTATGAAATTGGGCCGAAGCGCTTCCATCCATCTTCGCGCATGCGGCATCCGGTGCACACAGAAACGGTGCATCGCATCCGAGATGACGCATCCCTGAAGCCCAGCATATCCTGCATGCCCCAAGCCTCTGCCGCACTGTCAGATGGCACAACGTGCTAGGCTAGAGTGAATCAGAAAGCAAGCTATCCGGATGCAGGCACCACATGAATCTCGCACAGGCCATCGAGCATGCAAACTCCATCGTGTTTCCCGGCTTCCTCGTCGGCGACGAGGCAATGACGGAAGAGCGCCACAAGAACGAGGAAGCGCTCGTCCTCCTCATGGACGCCTGGAAGACGGCGCCTCTGGGCCAGGAGCCCTTCGGCTTCGATACCGTGAGGAAGCTCGCCGACAGGAACCGCGAGCTCTGCGACCTCTATGGGACAGAGAGGCTGAGAGACGAGCCGGTAGCGACGCTTTCAAGGAAGCTTCCCGACTCAGACCTTGTGCACGCCGTCGCCGTGATGCAGCACCGCTCCGATGCAGATGTGGCACGCACGGCAGGAAGAGATCTCAGGGATCTGGGCGTTGCCTGGCAGGAGGCTCCGGTCTCAGGCATGATACTGGGCATCGATCTCGAGACGACCGAGCGCGACCCAGCACGCGGCTACATCATCAATGTCGGCTTCGAATTCATGTATATGTCTCCCAAGGCAAAGCCGACGAACGGCCATGCTGCCTATTTCGGCATCCCCGAGATGTACAAGGAGAAAGGCGTGCCCTTGACCGAGGTGCACCACATCACCTGGAAGGACCTCGACGGCAAGACCCCCTTCCGCGAGGCAAAGGCCGTCCAGGAAGCGCTCATCAAGATCCTCGAGCGCTATCCCTTCATGGCACACAATGCTGCCTTCGAGGATTCCTGGCTGACACTCCACCTCGATGGCTATGCCGAAGGCAGGAAGGCCGGCAGGATCGTGCCGATCGACACGCGCGACATCTGCAGGAGATGCGACCCCGAGGTCAAGAACCTTCCCCGCGAGGCAAGACCTGCTGCCCTTGAGTCCTGGGCAAGGCGTCGCAAGGTCCTGAAGAAGAGCCAGAAGGAGCGCCATTTGGGCCTTGAGGACGTGGACCTCATGTTCAAGACAGTCCAGGCAGAGTTCTCAGAGCGCACGATGTTCGCGTCCTGATTGAAGACCCCATAGATACGAAAGAGGCCCGCAGTGCTTATGCGCATCTGCGGGCCGCAATCTTTATTGGGAAGTGAGAGAGGAAGGGGTTCGAAAGAGAGGGTTTCCGAACTTACTCCTGCCAGGCCTTTGCCTCGGCTTCGGAGATCGGACGAATGTCCTCGCCGGCAGCGTACGGGGACTCGGTGCCGCCGACGCCGTGGAGGAAATAGAAGCCAGAGCGGTTCTTGAAGAGGGACTCCTCGTAGCCGGCTGCGTCGCCGAACTCGCCGAAGGTCTTGTGACCGACCTCGGTCGACTTCTCGGTGTCGTAGCTGTGACGCTTGCCCTGGAAGGTCATGGTCTTGCGCATATCAGATGCTCCTTCAAAATGTCAATATATTTTCCGCCAAATGTACTCGACAGCCGTTATATTACGCAACTCGACATGTCGAGCAGCCGGCAACAGCCAATTTGTGCAGGTTATTCACAGGATGTTCATCAACTATCAGAATCTCGAAACATGGACGCCCTATGTACTCGACATCGACTCGTTGCCGCAGACGGCAGAAGTCGACCTCTGCTCGACATGTCGAGCAGAGTGATAGTGAGACTATCATCCCTGTCGAGTACTCCTGTTCGGCAGGGCATTGCCTTTGTTTCATCAGATAGCACACGCATGTGCCTGCCTTGGCATGCTTCCCATGCATGCCCGCTTTCCAGGAACGCAAGGCCGAAAGCAACCTCCTCTGCGTAGCATCTATCTTGCAGAACACATCTGAGCAGGGAGACGCAATGGAACGCCATACGCTTTCAGATGGATATGAGATGCCGAAGATTGGCCTGGGGACCTTCCAGATGAAGCCAGAAGAGGCAGAAGCTGCAGCAGCTTCTGCGCTTGCAGCGGGATACAGGCACATCGATACCGCCAACATATGCATGAACGAGCGGGCAGTGGGCCGTGCAATCAAGCGTAGCGGCATCTTCGTGCCCTCCAAGCTCTGGCCAAGCGTCTGCCGCGCAGGAGCAGAAGCAATAGGCGCAACGCTCTCACGCCTGGACACCGACTATCTCGATATGCTGATCCTCCACCAGCCAGCAGGCAACTGCGTCAGGGCTTGGAAGGCGATGGAGGATGCCTATGCGCAGGGCAAGATATGCGCACTCGGCCTCTCGAATTTCTCCGAGAAGCAGATACAGAAGGTCCTGGCTTCAGCGCATATCATGCCTCAGCTCGTGACGGTCGAGTGCCATCCCTGCCATCAGCAGCGCGAGCTCAGAAGCTGCCTCAAAGCCCACAGCATCCTCCTCGAAGCCCGGTATCCGCTGGGTCATGGAGACAGGAGGCTTCTGGAGGAGCCTGCATTCGTGCGCCTGGCAAAGAGCTATGGCAAGACGCCTGCCCAGACAGTTCTTCGCTGGCAGTACAGATGGGCACTTCCGTCATCCCCGGCTCGACGAATCCTGCCCATGTTGCCGTGAATGCCGATATATTCGATTTCCCGCTTTCCACCTTCGAGATGGCAGAGATAGCAGCGCTCGATGGAAAGAGGCGCTACTTCCACCAAAACCGGATGAGCCTTCTTGCCTATCGCATGATGCGTCCCGACTTCGACGCTCAGAGATAGCCTCTGGTCTAGCCAGGAAGCCTGCAAAAGAGCATTGGACATGCATTCCCGAAGGCCATGCGAGCACGGATCGGCACGCAAAGAAGATGCCGGCCCCGCATGAGCGGCGCCGGCATCAGACCATGGACTATGAGAGAAGCTCTACTCCATGAGCTTTGTGACCTCGGAGGCAAATTCGACCGGGTCGTCGATAGGCAGGCCCTCGACGAGCAATGCCTGATCGTAGAGGATGTGGCCATAGAGCTTGAGCCTGTCCTTGTCCCCTGCCTTCTCTGCAGCAACAAGCTTGCCGAAGACCGGGTGTGCAGCATTGAGCTCGAGCACGCGCTTGGCCTTGGGGGCAGTTCCTGCCTCAGGGCCCTGGGCAATCACACGCTCCATCTCAAGGGACACGGGGCCTTCTGCAGAGACGCGGGCCGGTGCATCCTCAAGACCAGCGGCCACCGTGACATCCTCGACCTTGCCATCCAGTGCTTCCTTCATGGCAGAGAAGAGGTCCTTGTTCTCGTCAGCCGTCTTCTTTGCGTCAGCCTTCTCATCCTCTGTCGCGAAGTCCACGTCCTTGCTCGAGACGTTCGTGAACGTGAGGTCGCGGGCATCGGTGCCCTTGTGCTCGGAGTCCCCTGCCACAGCATCCACATGGTAGGTGCGCATGACCTGGAACATGAACTCGTCGACATCCTGCGTGCAGAGAAGGACATCGAAGCCATGGTTGAGTGCAGAGCTCACGACCGGCATCTTCTGGATGCGGTCACGGGACTCGCCTGCAGCGTAGTAGATCCTGTCCTGGCCTTCGGGCATTGCATCGACGTATTCCTTGAGCGTGACGTACTTGTTCTGCTTCACCGACCAGAAGAGCAGGAGGTCTGCAAGCTCATCTGCCTTGGAGCCGTAGGAGTTGTAGATGCCGAACTTGAGGCCACGGCCGAAGTTCTCGAAGAACTTCTCATAGGCTTCGCGGTCATTGTCGCGCATATCCTGGAGCTCGGACGTGATCTTCTTCTCGACACGACGTGCGATGGCACGGAGCTGTGCGTTCTGCTGGAGCGTCTCACGGGAGATGTTGAGCTTCACATCAGGCGAGTCGACGACACCACGGACGAAGTTGTAGTAGTCCGGAAGCAGGTCTGCGCACTTGTCCTGGATGAGGACATTCGAGCTATAGAGGGCAAGGCCCTTCTGGTAGTCCTTGCTGTAGAGATCGAACGGTGCCTCAGACGGGATGAAGAGCAGCGCGTCATAGGAGATCGTGCCCTCAGCGTGGAAGCTGATCGTGCGGGCCGGCTTTGCCCAGTCATGGAAGGTCGACGTATAGAACTCGTCGTAGTCCTTCTGCTCGACCTCGCCCTTGCGCTTCTTCCAGATCGGCGTCATGGAGTTCAGCGTATCGAGCTCCTGGTACTCTTCGTACTCGGGCTTGTAGTCGTCGCCTGCATCTTCCGGCTTCGGCTTCTGGCGGCTCTTTGTCACCATCATCTGGATCGGGTGGCGCACATAGTTCGAGTACTTCTCGACGAGCTCGCGCAGGCCCCACTCGGAGAGATACTTGTCCGTATCGTCTTCCTCGGTGGAATCCCGCAGATATACGATCACATCGGTGCCGTGGTCGTCAGCGCTCGAGCGCTCGCCTTCCTTGGCCTCCTCTACCGTGTAGCCGGAGACGCCGTCAGATTCCCACGCATAGGCAGCATCCGCACCATATGCACGGCTCACGACGCGGACCTTCTTCGCGACCATGAAGGCAGAATAGAAGCCGACGCCGAACTGACCGATGATGTCCATATCGGAGCCCTGGTGCTCAGCGTTCTCCTCCTTGAACTGCTCGGAGCCAGAATGGGCGATTGTGCCGAGGTTCTTGTCGAGCTCTTCCTTGGTCATGCCGATACCGTTATCGGAGACCGTGATGGTGCGGGCATCCTTATCGAAGGAAAGACGGATGGCAAGGGAGCTCTGGCCCACCTTCACATCCGGATTCGTGAGGCTCTCGAAGCTCAGCTTGTCGATAGCATCCGATGCATTCGAGATGAGCTCGCGGAGGAAGATCTCCTTGTTCGTATAGATGGAATTGATCATGAGATCGAGAAGCTTCTTGCTCTCAGTCTTGAACTGTTTCATATGCATCCTCTCACATTGCCTTGCAGGACAGCTATGTCCTGCCCTCTCCATACTTTTATCGATGTACCCGCTGAAAATGCATCTATTCAAGATGAGGCATAAAATCTGATATTGAAGCGCTTAGGTTTTCGCTTTCTGGCTCCCCAAGACGACAATGCGGAGCGGCTTGCTTTCTGCACGACAGTTCTTCATTGCGTGTATGGTTGACACAGCAATCCTTCCGCCCTGCCGCTCCCGGCGAAAGACACGTTCGATAGAGGCCAGCGATGCGTACGATAGATGCATCGTCCAGAGATTGGATTGCGCATGGCCATGACTGTCGATAGCGACGAGGATCTCGAAAGAGAGTTCACGGAGGTGTGCCGCGAGATAGGTCTGTCCCCCTCCGAGACTTTTGCCATCTTTGCACGGGCGGTCATACGCGGACGCAGGATTCCCTTCATGCCTTCAGCTGAAGGCATGAAGGAGCATGCAGTGCATGAACCTGAGCTTTCCATCTCGGGCGGAATCGCCCGGGACATTGCTGACCTGCAGGCAGGGGATGTCATCTCTCGCGAGAAGTCTCATACGATGCGCGCGGCACGAAGAAGAGATGCGTGAAGTCTTGGAACGTCCATCATGCCCGGCTCGATTGCGAAGCTCAATCCTGCTGGTGTCCGCTGACGCTTCTGAGATATGGACCATGCATTCGCTCCCGAAGAGCCTGAGGAGATGCTGGGACGGCTCAATCTCGTCGAGAGCTCACCTCCTCTCCATCTCTTGCATGGAGAGAGGCATTTCACAAGAAAGAGCGCTGCCTTAAGAGGAATAATTCCTGTAGAACACAACTCAGTTCCAGGAGAGGAGCTGCACATATGAAGAGCGTCCTTATCAAAGACACGACCCGCGAAGAGCGGATAGAGATCATCCGCAAGGGTCTGTCATTCTGTGCCGATGGCAGCTGCGAGAACTGCAGCGGCTGCTCCATGGGTGTGGCATCAATCGACACGATGTATCAGCCCTACATTGACGGCAAGCTCGAACTTGCCGAGGTCAACATGCTGCATGCTGCAAAGCGCTACACGCTGGGCGGCGGCTACAACGTGGATTCGGACAGGAAGTAGGTTCCATACACACAGACATGACGCAGGGCGTCCGGCATCTGCCGGGCGCCCTGCTGCGTTTCCTGCTCTGTCTTTCTGCTCTTACAGCCTGACGGGCGTATTCACGAGCCTGCCTTCTGCATCATGGCCGACAGAAATCGCAAAGTCGAAGCGGTCCACATCGACGCAGTATGCGAAGTCCTTGACAGGGAACTCTGGACGCTTGGGATCGAAGAACTTGGCACCGCAGGTGGTGTCGAAGCCTATCGCTTCCCTCTGGCAGGCAAGGTGTGCCACCTTGGGGTCTTCCCCTTCGAGGAGCGCCTTGATGTAGCGGGCACAGAGCACATCCTCATCAGCCCTTGCCACGCCGGCATTGCCCATTGCGACGATGGAGACTGTCTCAGGGTTCTTCTGCTTGATATAGCGTGCCGTCGCCGCTGCATTCGCAAGAGAGGAGCAGACGATCTCGGTAGCACCTGTAGCATTCACGATGCCCTGTGTGCCAGCAGAGGTTGTGTGGATGCAGGTCTTGCCTGTAAGGTCCACGCCCGCTACCTGGACGGGCGAGTTGCCATACTCGAAGCCTTCGACCTGCGCTCCCCCGCGCTCGCCGAAGCTCACATACTCCGGATGCTCGCGCTTGAGCGCCAGGGCATCCTCGACAGAGCCGATCGGATAGATCTTCTCTGCGCCCTGGTTGAAGAGATAGGGCTCGAGCGTAAAGGCACGGAACACATCGATCACGACAGTGAGGCCTTCTGCCTTCTTAGCACCCTCGACGAGTTCCAGAATCTGTACCTTCATGTTCTGCCCCTTCCTCTGAGTCGTTCCGTGCCTACCCTACGACTCTGAATCGGTGCCGTCGATGAAATTGATGGACTTCACCTGAGGCACATGGATCTCTATGAGGTTCTTGATCTGCTGCCTCTCTCCTGTCGTGAGTGCACGGTCTGCTTCCACTGTGGCTACGACCTGCTGGGACGGCGTATCGCCTCCGGAGACAAACTCGGTGCCAACGTGGTACTCAGTGACGGCAGGGCACGCGGCCTGAAGCTCCTGCGCCGTGAGCTGCGTCTCATAGGTATCCATAGAGCTCACGGTAGCAGCATCGTTGGTAGCTGCAGCCTGCCTCACCATGTCTGCTGTCATGAATATGCACGGCACGGCGAAGAGCGCCGTAGCGATGATGAGGGTACGGCGGATGCGCTTGGCAGAACGCTCGGAATCGGCACGTGCCGCGGCAGCCGGACAGAGCGGGATGCGCAGGGCCAGAAGAACAATCTCTGCCGCAAAGGCGATGAAGACGACATTGAGCGCGAACTCATAGAAGGCACTCAATGCCTGGACGATGTTTCTGATGGAGAGGTAGTAGCCGACAGCGCAGAGCGGCGGCATCAGGGCTGTTGCGACCGCAACGCCTGCAATGAGTGTCGTCGGCTCCTGGTTGCGGGAGTTTCCCAGGCCTCCCGCAAAGCCGCCGGCAAGGGCGATGAGCACATCCCAGACGGTGGGCGTCGAGTTCGTGAGGAGCTCGTTCGTCTCATAGGAAAGAGGCGTCAGCACGAAGTAGAGGGTCGAGGTCGCAAGGCAGAAGGCAACCTGTATGGCAAGACCCAGGAGTGCGTCTCCGAGCGTGTGCCGGTCGAGCGTTGCCACCGAATAGGAGATGGCCAAAACCGAGCCCATGAGCGGGCAGATCAGCATGGCACCGACAATGGCTTCGGTCGAGTTCGTGTTGAGGCCGATCGAGGCGATGAGCATTGCAACGATGAGGATGCAGAGATGGGGACCATCAAGACGCGAGCCATTCACGAAGCGGCGGCGGATCTCCTCGAAGGAAGCCCTGCCTTCACGCACGTTGAAGAGGCTTGCAAGATGCCGCCTGAGCCTTCCGGTCGTGCTCTTCTCTGCATGCGTTCTTTCCACTGCCCTCACCTCTCGCTTTCGCCGGCTATATACCCGCTGAAAGGAGACAGAAACTCTCTTCTCCCCTTCTCTCGGGATGTGGCCACATGAAAGCCGGAATGCGGCATATCTAGCGCGCAGGAATCCGTAAAGGTTCTACGTACAGACGTTCTTATGCGTGCAAGCGTGTAGAATGGATTTCGTATAGGAAAACTCGGGTCTGTGCAGGAGGTGCAGCGGATGGCAAGGAGACGTTCCAAAGAGGAATGGGACAATATCTTGGACGGTCTTCTGGAAGACATGCGCAGGCAGCTCCGCGGCGAGGCATCCTTTGCCCAGACCGCTGAAGACGAGCCTCTCATCATGCGTGGCTCCGACTTCCTGAATAAGAAGGCAGCAGCTGACGCCTCAAAGCCTGCCGAACCTGCAGCAGCAAAGAAGAGCTCCGCTGTTCCCTCAAACCCCATAGACCCCACCCGCAGACGCAGAAGCCAGCTCATCGAAGCATCGAAGAAGGCAGATCTCACCGATTCCGGCACGTTCGAGCGCTTCTTCCCCGAAGCGGCACGCTTCGTGAATGCAGATGAGGAAGCGGCAGACGAAGCCATCCCTTCAAGGGATGAGCTCAAGCCTGCCCAGAGGACCGTTCCAGCCCACACATCGCCGAGCACGGCATATGACACAGGGGCAATCGACTTCGCGTCTGACGGATTTGCAGACGATACCGATACGTTCGGCTATGGCGCAGAAGCTGACGACTTCGATGCCAATCTCGAGAGCCCGGACTGGTTCAGCGCAGAGACGATGGCATCAGGGTCGGCCAATAGCGGCTACAGCAGCTATGGAGCAACGTATCGCAGCAGCTACTATGACAGCTATGGCGGATACAAGCCACAGGAAAGGCGCCCCGCACCGCTCACAGAGACGCTCAGGGATCTCCGTGCCCTCGAGAAGAAGGCAGGCAGGAACCAGGACAGCCCTGAGATCTTCGAGAAGCAGATCATGCTTGCGAAGGACTATACGGAGGAGCGCACCTTCCCTGACCATAGCTGGCGGCAGATCTACCGTCCGACCTATAGCTCCCTCAACAATACAGAGCTCCGTGACTACTTCCGCTGGAGGACCCTCTGGCGTGAGGGCATGAGGGAGGCAGCCCCCGGCTGCTGCGCCCTTCTCTATGCCTATGAGCTCATCGTCGGTGCCACGGATATGGGACCGGAAGAGATCCTCTCTGAGCTTGACCAGCTCCTGAAGCTCTTCAGCGACAAAGAGATCTGGAACATGACAAGAGACGCGCTGAGGTCTCTGAGGCATGACTATGCAATATTCTCTGGCATCGACCCCAAGTCCTACTTCTCGGATTATGCGCTTGCCTTCTTCAGCCATGTGGCCACCCTCCGCAGGGCACAGAATGCGGTCTATGAGAAGGAGGGGCGAGAGGCTCCCAACCTGGAATATGGCATAGAGCCGCCCTCTGACGCAGAGCTCCTCGAGGCCTTTGCCGGCATCTCGACCTTCGACCCCACCCGCTCCCCGTTCTTCCGCAAGAACCAGGAACGTGCAGCAGCCGTGACAAGAAGACTCTTCGATGCGTATGTGCTCCACTGCGCAAAGAGGAGGAAGCAGAACCTCATCGATGGCACGGTAGGCATCCCCTACCGCTCGATCGTGCTCCCCTTCTACCACGCACCCATAAGGCAGGATCTTGGTGCCGAGGGAAGGCGCTTCGATGCAGCACCCGGAACCTATCTTGTCTATGAGCGGGGCACCTGGGTCGTGCATGAGCCATGCAGCTACCCGGACAAGAGCCGCGAGCTTGCCCGCATCTTCCGCGAGCTTGACCGAGAGATGCGCATTGCCTGGGACTTTGGCCATGCCCTGAAGCCGCAGAACCTCCCGAAGTACATGCTGCGCATGATCGATGATGCGATAGCAGCCCAGAAGGAAGAAGAGGAGGCAGCTGCCAAGGCAAAGAAAGCGGCAGAGAAGAGGCGCTTCAAGGTCGACCTCTCGAAGCTCTCCTCCATCAGGAGCGCTGCGCACGTAACGCAGGAAGCGCTCCTCGTCGACGAAGAGCGCGAAGGCTATGTCGCAGTCCCCGTCACGGCGCCCGCTGTCGCACCGGTGCCTGCAGAGGCTCCCGCTCCTGCTGCTCCGACAGCTGCACCAGCCCCTGCCCCAGCTCCCACTGCAGAAACGCCAACTGTACCGCAGGAAGGCACAAAGGGTGCTGCACCTGCCAGGCAGGCAGAAGCAGCGCATCCCTTCGGGCTCACGGATACCGAGTACGACCTTGCCCTGGCACTGCTGGATGGCAAGGACTACACAGCTATCGTGTCCGCCACGCCCGCTACCTTGGACATGCTCATCGACAGCATGAACGAGAAGCTCTTCGACCTCGAGGGCGATGTATGCTTCGAGTTCTCAGATGACGGACCAGTACCGATAGAAGACTACGCAGAAGATCTCAGAAAGGCTCTTGTGCATGAGTGACCAGAACCAGACAGCTCCGCGCGTGCCGAAGCGCATTGCCGCTGTCATCATCAATTCCCTCAAAGGCGGCGTCGTCCCGCGTGTCGGCCTCCCCTATATCACGGTCGGCCGCGAACGCGAGATTGCCGCATTGCTCCATGACCTGGAGCTCGTGAAGGAGGGAGGCGCCTCCTTCCGTTTCCTCGTGGGCCGCTATGGCTCGGGCAAGAGCTTCCTCTTGCAGACCATCAGGAACCATGCAATGGGCAACAACTTCGTCGTCTGCGATGCCGACCTCTCCCCTGAGCGCCGCTTCCAGGGAACGGGCGGTCAGGGCCTTGCTACCTATAGAGAGCTCATCCGCAACCTCTCGACGAAGACAAGGCCTGATGGCGGAGCGCTGAACCTCGTGCTCGACCGCTGGGTCTCGAACATCCAGACACAGGTCACGATGGAAGACGGGCTGGCGCCAGATGCTCCTGGCTTCGAGGCTGCCATGGAGAAGCGGATCATGGCGGTCATGGGCCAGATCCAGGAGCTCGTGCATGGCTATGACTTTGCACGCCTTCTCACCATGTATTGGCATGCAAGCATCGAGGGCGACGACGAGAAGAAGGCCCTCGTCACGAAGTGGTTCCGTGGCGAGTACCGCACGAAGACGGAGGCACGCCAGGAGCTCGGCGTCAACATCGTTATCGGCGACGATGACTGGTATGACTACCTCAAGGTCTTTGCCACGTTCCTGAAGGCTGCAGGATATGAGGGCCTCATCATCCTGATCGATGAGCTCGTGAACCTCTACAAGATCCCGAATGCCGTGAGCCGCCAGTACAACTACGAGAAGATCCTCACGATGTACAACGATACGCTCCAGGGCAAAGCCCACTATCTTGGCATCATCATGGGCGGCACACCCCAGACGATCGAGGACAGGAGGCGCGGCCTCTACTCCTACGAGGCGTTGCGTTCGAGGCTCACGCAGGGGCGCTTCGCGCAGGGCGGCCTCTCGGACATGCTGGCCCCGGTCATCCATCTCGAGCCGCTCACCCACGAGGAGCTCCTTGTGCTCGTGGAGAAGCTCGCGGACATCCACGCAGGCCTCTTCGGCTATACGAGGGCCATCACACAGGAGAGCCTCGTGCAGTTCCTTGCTGCCGAGTTCGAGCGTGTCGGTGCAGACTCCCATCTGACGCCGCGCGAGGTCATCCGCGACTTCATCGAGCTCCTGGATATCCTCTGCCAGAACCCCGGCATGAAGGCAGATGACCTCATCCAGGGCGACTTCCTGAAGGCCCCGGTGGATGCTCCTGTCGAGGCTGCCGCAAAGAAGAAGCACGCCCCCTCTTCTGCAGCACCTGCAGAAGAGCATGACCGCTTCTCGGAATTCGAGATCTAGTCCATGGATGTCTTCTCGCGCTATGCGCCCTTCATCCAGGACTACATCTATAGCTCGAACTGGCAGAACCTGAGAGCTGTGCAGGTAGCCGCTGCCAAGGCCATCTTCGACACCGACGAGAATGTGCTCTTGACCGCTTCTACCGCCTCCGGCAAGACCGAGGCAGCCTTCTTCCCGATACTCACGGAGTTCTGGGAAGACCCCCCTGCAAGCGTCGGCTGCATCTACATAGGGCCCTTGAAGGCCTTGATCAACGACCAGTTCCTGCGCCTTGATCCCTTATGTGCTGAAGGCGGCATTCCCGTCTGGCACTGGCACGGCGATGTCTCGCAGTCCCACAAGCAGAAGATGCTGAAGCACCCCTCAGGCATCCTCCAGATCACGCCGGAGTCCTTGGAGGCCATGCTCCTGCATAGGCATTCTGCCATCCCCCATATCTTCGGAGACCTCCGCTATGTGGTGATCGATGAGGTGCACTCGCTCCTCAGAGGAGATAGAGGTGACCAGACGCTCTGCTGCATCGAGCGCATAAGCCGCCTTGCCCATGTGAACCCCAGAAGGATTGGCCTTTCTGCGACGATAGGCGACCCTATCGCGACAGGAAGGTATCTGTCCATGGGGACAGGCAGGGACTGCGTAATCCCGAAGTTCGAAGGCCCCAAGGAGCGCTGGCGCCTTTCTATGGAGCACTTCTACATCTCAGGTCCGCAGGCACCAGAGCGTGGCGAAGACGGCCTCGGCGGCGTCACGAAAGACGAGGATGAGCCTGCCTACGAGATGCCTCAGATCGTGGCAGCGCCTGAGCACATCCCTGCCAAGGAAGACCTGCCGGAAGACGCAGCGCCCGAGCCAGAGCTTCCGGATGCAGAGGCGCCCTCCGACAAGGCGCCGGTCTTTGCAGACCCAGGCATCGGCTACATCTTCGAGCACACGAGGAACAGGAAGTGCCTGGTCTTCTGCAACTCGCGCGAGGAGTGCGAGGCCGTGACGACGACGCTTCGCCAGTACTGCGAGGCAGCAGGAGAGCCCGACCGCTTCCTCATCCATCATGGCAACCTCTCAAGCTCATTCAGGGAGTCCGCCGAAGACCTCATGCGCGATGAGGAGACAAAGCTCACGACCTGCACGACTGCAACCTTGGAGCTAGGCATCGATATCGGCCGCCTCGAACGCGCCTTCCAGATCGATGCGCCGTTCACGGTTTCGAGCTTCCTGCAGCGCATGGGCAGGACAGGCAGGCGAGGCGAGCCTTCCGAGATGTGGTTCGTCATGCGCGAGGAGCAGCCAGAAGCCAGAGCCTTGATGCCTGAAACCATTCCCTGGAAGCTCCTTCAGGGCATCGCCTTGGTACAGCTCTATCTCGAGGAGCGCTGGGTCGAGCCGCCGAGACTTGATGGCCTCCCCTATAGCCTTCTCTATCATCAGACCATGGCAGTGCTTGCAAGCTCGGGCGAGATGACACCGCAGGAGCTGGCACGCGAGGTGCTGACCTTGACGCCGTTCCATAGGGTGTCTCTCGAGGACTACCAGGTGCTCCTCAGGCATCTTCTGGATATCGACCAGATAGAGTGCACCGAGGGCGGCGGCCTCATCGTCGGCCTTGCCGGCGAACGGCAGATCAATGACTTCCGCTTCTATGCGGTCTTTGCCACGGATGAGGAGTTCACGGTCAGAAGCGAGTCCCAGGAGCTTGGCACGATCGTGCAGCCACCTCCTGTCGGCGAGCGCATCGCCATTGCCGGTGCTGTCTGGGTCATCGAGGAGATCGACTACAAGCGCCATCTGATCGAGTGCACAAAGGTCAAGGGCAAGGTCCCTGCCTATTTCGGCATGGTTGCAGGAGACATCAATACGCATATCCTGGAGCGCATGAGAGGCGTCCTTCTGGAGGATACGATCTACCCCTACCTCCAGACGAATGCACGTGCCCGCATCCAGCAGGCCCGCCATGTCGCAGCCAATGCCCATGTGTGCGACGAGCCCTTGATCAACCTCGGTGGCCGCACGTGGGTGCTCTTCCCCTGGCTTGGCACCTATGCCTTCCTGGCATTGGAACGGTTCCTCAAGATCAAGTGCGCGGGCCAGATTGGCCTCAAGGGCCTCGACTCCTCACGTCCCTACTTCATGCAGTTTGTCATGAAATCCTCCCGCGAAGAGTTCTATCAAGTGCTTGCAGAGGAAGCTTCGAAGCCTCTTGACCCCATGGAGCTCCTCTATCCAGGCGAGGTCCCCTACTTCGACAAGTACGACGAGTTCGTGCCTGAAGAGCTCATACGGAAAGGCTTTGCAGAAGGCGTCCTCGATGTAGAAGGCATGCTCGAGCGGGTACGTTCATGGGGAGAGAGATACGCGAAGCTGCCGCATCAAGACCGGCACACGCTATCATAGGAATGGACAAAAGTTAGCTGAAGGTTCTAGTGGAGGCCAGCATGCAGGACGCAGGTACAGACAAGCGCACATCAGGCGGCAGCTGCCCTGTCAAAGGCTGTGCCTACCGCGAGCACCTGAGCACCTGCATGGACAAGATCCGTCTCTTCGCTGGCCTTCCCACCTCTGCCAAGGAAGAGCTTGCAGAGCGGGCGACGCACGAGGAATGGCCGAAAGGTGCCATCCTCGTGCATGAGGGAGACCCGATCGAGTCTGTCCTCATTGTCCGCAAGGGCCGCATCAAGACATTCAGGAGCGACGCCGAGGGCGAAGAGACCGTCTTGGATGTGCTGCATGACGGACAGGCGATATGGCATGGGATGTTCCTGGAAGACCATATCTATCACTACTCGGTAGGATGCCTCACGAAGGTGGAGCTCTGCCGCATCCAGAGGGCGGACTTCGAAGCCCTTCTGGCAGCACATCCTGATGTAGCCATGAGCCTGATACAGATGCTTGGAACCGAGCTCGACGATGCAGAAGAGAAGATCATGATGCTCGGCATCAGGGATCCGAGACGCCGTCTTGCAGAATACCTTCTGCACAGAGACGAGCGCTGCATCAACAGAGAGATCAACCTCAAGCTCGAGGACATTGCAGCCTCGGTGGGCCTGCGTCCTGAGACAGTCTCCCGTATCCTCTCTGCCTTCGAGCGCGAAGAGCTTGTGAAGCGCCTGGGCCGCGGCCGCCTCAAGGTCATTGATAGGCCTGGTCTCGAGACGATTGGGCTGGAACAGGGATAAGATCTTCGGGCAATAGAAAGCAGCGGGTCTGAATGTCTGATATGGCATTCAGACCCGCTATTTATCTAGCTACTCGTCAAGGAGGGACAAGAAAGCATCTTCAGAGATTATCTGAACAGGCAATCCTTTGAGCTGATTGGCTTGCGCTTTCTTGATTTTGCTGGAAGTGTTGTGCAATGATTCACGGAAACCATCGTTGCCAATGATCAGATAGTCAGTATCCTTGCGCACGTTGTCCTGTGGTATCCCACCAACATTCGCCAGTGTTTGCTGGACTTCTTCCCTCGTCATTGATGTCATTTTGCCTGTAAAGACGCATCTCATGCCATAGAGCGGATTGTCTTCATCTATGTCAACTCACCGCACCGATTTCAATAATGTCGCATAGTCTGAAATCCTTACCTGTCGTTTCAGTATCAACCGCAATATATGAGGTGGGAAGGCTATAAAGGTGACTAGTACGGTCAATTAGTACCTCGTTTCCATCTACCGAGTACCGGCATTCCGACTATGGGGTACCAGCTGCCGGCCGATAGCCTCTTCTCCAGG
>OMVT01000032.1 GCA_900314535.1 uncultured Olsenella sp.
CGTGCTCCCCGCACGAGCGGGGATGATCTCCGTGACGCTGAATCCCGCGCCCAAGGATTCCAGTGCTCCCCGCACGAGCGGGGATGATCCCGATGCGACATTCGACCCGTCCGACGGGTCGTTGTGCTCCCCGCACGAGCGGGGATGATCCCTTCCCGTAGTCCAGGAGCTGCTTCTCGTCCAGGTGCTCCCCGCACGAGCGGGGATGATCCGAAGATTGCAGAGTCCGAAGATCCTGCAGCCATGTGCTCCCCGCACGAGCGGGGATGATCCTAGTGACAGATGATAGTGCTGATAAGTAGTACAGTGCTCCCCGTGAATGCTGGGATAATCCCATCCAACCGCGCTGGCAAGCAGTCGCATCAAGATGATCCCTGTTAACGCAAAAGTGATTCCTGGGGTAGTAGCGCTTCACGAAGGTATCGTCAGCGCTCCCTACGGATGCGGGGATGGCCTGCTAGAACGTTATCAAAGCAGCCAACTTCGTTGTTCCCCACAAGCGCGGGGATAGTTACTATGCGGAATTGCCTTTATGCCGGGATAATAATGTTCCCTGCAAGCTTGGAGGCGATTCTGGGGATGTTTCGTATTGTTCGCTAGATTCGCTGTGTGTTATAAGTTCACGTAATGTTCACAACAAAGGGAGCGTGCAGAGAAAAATAAAATTTTGCTTGCATTGGTCTGTCTACTGCTCAATAATTAACGAGCTGCCTGAGAGGGCATACGAACGAGATGGTGGGTGTAGCTCAGTTGGTAGAGCGACGGACCGTGGCTCCGTAGGTCGAGGGTTCGAGACCCTTCACCCACCCCATTCGCATGATACTAGGCGCCGTTAGCTCAGCTGGCCAGAGCAGGGGACTCTTAATCCCAAGGTCCAGGGTTCGAATCCCTGACGGCGCACCATTTCCTCTTTGCAGCGACATATATTTGCGCCGTTAGCTCAGCTGGCCAGAGCAGGGGACTCTTAATCCCAAGGTCCAGGGTTCGAATCCCTGACGGCGCACCAGAAATTACGAGCCAGGTTTTGCCTGGCTCTTTTCGTATAGAGAGGACCTTCTCGCTATGGATCTTCGTGCAGGAAACCTTGAGACCATCAAGCGCTATCTGGAGCTTGATCCTGCTCTCTACGAGGAGACAGTCGATGACGAGGTCCAGTGGAAAGGCCGCATCTTCTCGGCTGATGTCCTCAAGGTTAAGCTCCCTGACGGCTCTTTCGCCACGCGTGAGATTGCATGGCACCATGGCGGGTGTGGTGTGGCTGCATTTCATGAGGGCAAGCTTTGCCTCGTACGTCAGTATCGGGTTGCTCTTGGACGCATGACGCTCGAGATACCCGCTGGGAAGCTCGAGATGGGGGAGGAACCCGTTGTCTGCGCAGCCCGTGAGCTTACTGAAGAGACAGGCCTTGTAGCTGACGAACTTGTGCCGCTTGCTGTGTCTGCGGGATCGATAGGCTTCACCAATGAAGCAACGAGAGTCTTCCTTGCTCGTGGACTGCATCAATCAGAAGCGCATCCCGATGAAGGCGAATTCGTGGGCGTCGTTTGGCTTCCGCTTGAGGATATCCTTGCCGGAGTGAGAGCAGGTCTCATCCAAGACAGCAAGACAATTATCGCCGCGCAAGCTCTGGCACTGGGCGAGCGATAGATAGAAGAAGAGCCGGGAGGATGGACCTCTCGGCTCTTGTCATCTCTGGTGCGCCCTATGCGACTCGAACGCATGACCTTGGGATTAGAAGTCCCCTGCTCTATCCAGCTGGGCTAAGGGCGCAGGACCTCATATGATAGAACATCTAGATTCTGCTATCAAAGAAATCCCCTGCATTTTCCGCACGGCTTTCTGCCAGCTACGCTTGCCGGACGATAAGAATCGAATAGCTCTTTAACGGTAAAATCATATTTGGCTTCACAAATCAAACAGAGAAGCGTGGTGGTGCTCAGAAGTTGGAATTATCGCCAACATAGTTAGATGATTTTCCGTCATAGCACTCAAAGACTTGATGCATTCGCCTATTGGTGACTCAGGATGTTGTATTCTAAGAACCAAAGGTTATTCGAGCTGGATACCTGGCAGTAACTCATAAGATTTTGGGAAAGGAATCAAAATGAGTGACATGATCGCATCGAAGAACGTTTTTCTGAACGTCGAGGCTGGCTCTGTCGACGACGTGCTCGCATTCCTCGCGGGCAAGGCTGTCGAGCTTGGCTATGCTGACGACAAGGATGCCGTTCTCGCATCCTTCAAGCACCGTGAGGAGCTCGGCTCCACCGGCATGGCTGACGGCTTTGCTATCCCGCATGCAAAGGACGATGCAATCAAGCACCCCGGTATCCTCGTCGCAAAGCTCGCTTCTGATGTCGCATGGAAGTCCACGGATGACGTGCCTGTGACCACCGCTATCGGCCTTCTTATGCCGGGCGCAGAGGCTGGCACCACGCACCTTCTCGTCCTTGCCAAGGTCTCCAGCATGCTCATGCATGAGGACGCTCGCAAGCGCATCGCAGAGTCTGACGATCCTGCAGCCATCGCTTCCGTGATCGCAGACGCGGTCAAGTAGTTCTTCTCTGAAGAGCAGGCAGGCGGCCTTGGGGGAAGCCGTCTGCATTTCGTGATGGCATTCAGGTGAAAGGAGCCTGTGGTGATTTATACCGTTACCCTCAATCCTGCAATCGACTACGTGATGTACCCCCTGTCTCTCGACATGGGATTCACCAACCGCTCGAAGCAGGAGGAGATTCATGTAGGCGGCAATGGCATTAATATCTGCTGCCTGCTCAATGAGCTCGATACCCCCAACGTCGCTCTCGGCATCGCTGCCGGTTTCACGGGCGACTACCTGATTAAGAGGCTTCAGGAGAAGGGTGTCAGCTGCAACTTTGTCCGCCTGGACAAGGGCAACACGCGCATCAACGTCAAGCTCAACGGCATTGTCATGACCATGGTCAATGGCATGGGTCCGAAGATTCCGCAGTCCAAGGTCGACGAGCTGCTTGCCCGCATCGACTACCTCGGCGAGGGCGACACCATCGTCCTTACCGGCTCGATTCCGGCATCCCTGCCGCGTGACATGTACATGATCATCATGGAGCGTCTGGCCGGACGTGGCATCCGCTTTGTCGTTGATGCTCCGGGTGAGCTTCTCACGAACGCACTGAAGTCGAAGCCCTTCCTCATCAAGCCGAACAACCATGAGGTTGGCCGCATCTTTGGCATGAAGCCGCTTCCTGAGACTCCTGCTGAGGTCATGCCGCTTGCTCACAAGCTTCATGAGATGGGCGCACAGAACGTCCTCGTCTCCTGCGGCAGCCACGGTGCAGCCCTCGTGGATGAGAATGGCGAGGAGCATGTCGCTCCTTGCGCAAAGATCAAGCTTGTCAACGCCACCGGTGCTGGCGACTCCATGGTCGCAGGCTTCCTGGCCACGTATGACAAGACGCACGACTATGACCGTGCTCTGCTGTTCTCCAGCGCCTGCGGCACTGCAACGGCAGCAAGCAAGGGCATTGCAAAGCGCTCCACTATCGACCGCATCGTTGCCCGCCTGGACAAGATGGTCGCCGACGGCGAAGCCTAATTCCGGAGATTGCGAGCTGCGGTGTGGGGACACCGCAGCTCTTGTCTTGCACCCTTCGGGGTGACGCTATGGGGGAGTTGCGGCGGGCGGATGCCCGCTGCTTCCGAATGGAGGAAACATGTACGAGGGAGTTAACGCATCTGAGGGCATCGGTATCGGCGTTGCGCGCGTTGCTGTGGAGCCCGATCTTTCTTTCACGCCGCATAGCCCTGAGGACGCTGACGCCGAGAAGCAGCGCTACGTCGCAGCCCGCGACAAGTTCGTTGCCCAGACGCAGGCTCAGATTGATCGCATGAAGGAGACCGTCGGCGAGGAGACGGCTGCAATCATGCAGGCCCACATCGAGTTCGCCGAGGATGAGGGCATCGTCGATATGGTCAACAGCTCCATCGACGATGGCATGTGCGCTGAGCAGGCTGTGCAGAATGCCTATGACATGTACTACAACATGTTCGCAAGCATGGAGGACGAGCTCTTCCGTGAGCGTGCAGCTGACGTTGCCGACGTCAGGACCGGCCTTCTGGCTGACCTCCTCGGCAAGGAGCTTGTGAATCTGGCTGTCCTTCCCGAGAACTCTGTCGTCGTCGTGCACGAGCTCACGCCTTCCATGACGGCAGACATCGACAAGAAGAATATCGTCGGCATTGTCACCGAGACCGGTGGCCGTACGTCCCACTCCGCCATCATTGCACGCCAGCTCGAGATTCCTGCTGTCCTCTCCGTGCCAGATGCAACGGCGAACATCAAGACCGGCGATATGTGCGTCGTCGATGGCAACAAGGGCGTTGTCTACGTCGATCCTTCTGCTGACGAGCTCGAGGGCTTCCGTGCAACGGCAAAGAAGCTTGCAGAGGAGAAGCAGGCGCTCGAGGCCTTCCGCGGCAAGCCGACGGTCACCGCTGACGGCGAGTCTGTGATGCTCGTTGCCAACATCGGCAACCCGTCTGACGCTGCATCTGCTATCGAGCATGACGCAGAGGGCATCGGCCTCTTCCGCTCCGAGTTCCTGTTCATGGATGCTCAGGAGCTTCCTTCCGAGGAGGAGCAGTTCCAGGCCTACCAGAAGGTCGCTCTTGCCATGAAGGGCAAGCAGGTCATCATCCGTACGCTCGATGTGGGTGGCGACAAGGAGATTCCGTATCTCAATCTGCAGAAGGAAGACAACCCGTTCATGGGCTATCGTGCCGTCCGCTACTGCCTGAACAACCCGGAGCAGTACAAGGTCCAGCTCAGGGCTCTTCTCCGTGCTTCTGCTTTCGGCGACATCAAGATCATGCTGCCGCTCGTCACGACGCTCGACGAGGTCCGTCAGGCGAAGGCTCTCATCGAGGTCTGCAAGAAGGAGCTCGACGCCGAGGGCATCTCCTACAACAAGGACATCCAGGTCGGCACCATGATCGAGACGCCGTCTGCTTCCCTCATCGCTGACCTCCTTGCCAAGGAGTGCGACTTCTTCTCCATCGGCACGAACGACCTTATCGGCTACACGATGTGCGCTGACCGCGGCAATGACCGTGTCGCCTACCTCTACAACGTCTATCAGCCGTCGGTGCTGCGTTCTCTCAAGCGCATCATCGAAGAGGGCAACAAGGCTGGCATCATGGTCGGCATGTGCGGCGAGGTCGCAGCCGATCCTCTGATGGTGCCGGTGCTCCTGTCCTTCGGCCTGAACGAGTTCTCCGTCTCCGCTGGCTCTGTCCTCCGCACCCGCAAGATCATCTCCGAGTGGACGAAGGAAGAGGCTGACGTTCTGACGGAGAAGGTCATGAAGCTCGAGACCTCCAACGAGGTTCGCGCTATGCTCCAGGCTGCTGTCAAGTAGCTCAAGGCTCATAGGGAATAAGAAAGGGCGTCCAGCGATGGGCGCCCTTCTTCTTTGGCTATAGTGGCTGCGATGCTAAGGGATGAGCACTTCAAGGGCTCCTGGGCAGATAGAGATATCGAAGTGGGTGCCCTCGAGCCTCTCACCATCAACCTGGCAGGGAGGAGCGCTCTCGAAGTCGATCGCTATGCGCTTCGGCTGGGCGAAGAAGAGATGCTTCGAATGCGTATGGAGACCGAAGCGGGCAAGGCAGAAGATGCCCAAGGTCACCGGTACGGCAGGAAGCGTCTTCGAATAGCAGACATCGAGCTTCCCATCGTCTGCCACTGCCTTGGGGCATACCCTGAATCCTCCGCCGTATGTGGGACCTACCTGCACGGCGAAGACGGCTTCGTTGCCCGCAGCCGGGACGCCGTCAATCTCTGCCTTGAAGGCATAGCCCTGCTTGGCAGAGGAGAAGATCTTGAAGCCGGAGTCCGCAAAGAGATGGGCACCACGGCCTGTCGAGCGATGGTTCATCGTATCGAGGGCGATAGCAGCATCAAGGCCGAAGGAGAGCGTCTGGACAAAGTAGACGCCGTTCACGAGCCCGAGGTCGGCTGCAATCTTTCTGCCGCCCAGAAGCTCTTCCAGAGCCTTCTCGGGCTTGTTTCTCGTGATATGGAGCGTCCTTGCATAGTCATTGCCAGAGCCCAAGGGGATGGGCCCCAATGCGGGGCGGGATGCCTTCGGTATCTGCATGAGGCCGTTGGCTGCTTCGTGGATGACGCCGTCTCCGCCAAGGACGAGCACGGTATCGTAGCTCTGCGCATTGGCAGCGATATGCACGGCATCGCCTGGGCCAGTTGTCAGATAGACATCGAAGGTGGGGACTTGCTCAGGCAGCTCTTCGAGCCTGCGCTCGATAGCTGTGGTACCAGCCTTGCCCATGCCGCTTCTGGATACCGGATTGGCAATGAGGAGCGTACGTCCTAGTGTCTGTTGCATGGATCAGCGCTGCCAGGAAGCACGTATTGCGTCGATGATCTCGGCACAGCGAAGAGATGCTGCAAGCGGCATGATGGGGCTCTCATGCTTGCCGGCAAGGAAAAGATCCTGGAAATGCTCGATCTGTCCTGAAAAGTCATCCCGCACATAGGGAGCGCTCAGCGTCTGGTCAGGCTGGCCGAAGCGATGGATCGTGGCCGTCTGGGGCCTGTGAAGCGTCGGCACATCGACAGAGCCCCACTCGCACTCGATGTGGAGCGTGCTCTTGGGGCCGCGGTCTGCTGCGACCTCGAGCTGCACCGGAACCGAGCCTATGATCAGCTGGACATTGTCGTACCAGTCCACACCGCGCAGGAACAGGGCATTCGTGCGGTCGATCTGCACCTTGCCGGGAAGCAGCTCATCGAGCCAGCTTACGCAGTAGATGCCTTCGTCGTAAAGGCAGCCACCCTGGACCGGGTCGATGAAATAGCCCGTGATATCGTCGGGGAACAGGTAGCACTGCGATGCTTCGACGAACTGGATCCGTCCAAGGTCACCTTCATCGAGGAGCTTCATGAGGCGGGCATGGAGCGGCACGAAGCGGGTCTTCATGGCCTCCATGTAGAGCCCGTTCGTGCTGTGGGCACAAGCGATGACACCATGCATCTCCTGGGCTGTAAGCACGGCAGGCTTCTCGCAGAGCACGGCCTTGCCGGCACGGAGTGCCTTGATGGACCAGTCGGCATGCAGGGCATGGGGGAGAGCGATATAGATCGCTTCGACGTTCGGATCCTCGAGAAGGGCATCAAGGCTGTCATAGACCACAGCGACCGGGCATTCATGGGCAAAGGCTTCTGCCTTGTCCGAATCCCTTCCAGCGACTGCATAGGCCAGTCCATGCTCAGAGCCTTTGAGGCTTGCATAGAAGCGTCTGGCAATCCTGCCGCAGCCCAAGATGCCCCAGCGAATAGGTGCGTCCATCTGTGCTGCCCCTTTCTCCTGATACCACTTCCATACATACCAGCTGGTATAGACCGTCAAGGTGTCAATTGCATGTACGGTGCTATCAATCGGCCAGTGGGCATATTCTGGGACAAAGGTGCATGGCTATGCAAGTCTTTCAGCTCAGTGCTGGTGTTTTGTCCTGCTCCATGCATAAGGAGAGGACAGATGCCGACAGATCGACAGCGTGGAAGAGGGGAGTCAGGTATCGAACTCTCTGGCTCGGTGATGCGTAAAGGGCAGTCTGCATGGCGGATGGCAAATCAAAGGGAATTCTCGCTGCATCATCTGTCGAGGGGTCACAGAGTAATAAAGAAGCAGGCCACAGCGTGTGCTGTGGCCTGCTGGTCTCTCATGGAGCGGCGGACGGGACTCGAACCCGCAACAATCAGCTTGGAAGGCTGACGCTCTACCAATTGAACTACCGCCGCATTTCGTGGTCGGGGCGACTGGATTCGAACCAGCGACCCTCTGCTCCCAAAGCAGATGCGCTACCAAGCTGCGCTACGCCCCGAAGTGCGTTGTTTAGTATACGTGAGCGGGCGCCGGATGGCAATGAAAAACTAGAAGGAGTAGGTGCTCTCGACAATTGCTGCAACTTCGTCCACAGACTCGGACGGAGCTTCGGCTGCGACATAGCGGATATTGCCGGAGTCATCGGTGAGCACCCAGCAGATGACCCTTGTGCCATCGCCGTAGGTGATCGTAAGCTTCGTGGCCTCGCGGTTGGCAAGCGTCGTCTGCTCCTGCTGGATGTTGTCATCCGTCACGTCGTATTCCTTCGCGTGATAGATGATGGCCTTGATAGCATCGTCGATCGTCACGGCCTCGCTTTCCGTGCTCGAAGACGAGGTCGAGGACTTGTCTGTGATGCTGGTCGAAGAGGAATTCGTTCCTGTCGAGGAAGTGCCGCTGTTCGTGGAAGAATTGCTGCTCTCCTCTGTCTTGGCAGTGGAGGAGTTCTCGGAGGTGCCGTTCTGCGTCGTAGTGCCAGACGTGGCATTCTCGGTCGTCGTGGAGCCTGTCGTGGTCGAGGTCGCGGCTGACTTCTCGGCATTCTTGGAGTTCACGATATCGACGTCGGTCGAGTCCATGACCTTCATCGTGATGATCTTGGTGGCCGTGATATCGCAGAACTCGATGTCGCCCGAACCGCTTTTCGTGGCAAGGGAAATCCAGTCGGAAGGAACGGTCACATAGCCGACGCCTACCTTGCCGACGCGACGAGTGGTCTGCTCAGTCGATTCGCTGGTCGTGGTGGTCTGGTCTGCTTCCTGTTCGCTGGTCGTCTGTGCCTTGCAGGCGCTGACAGAAACTGCGCATGCAGCAGCAAGAATCGGAACCAGCACCTTCGTTGAAAGCTTTGGCATCGCGCCTCCCCTGGAGTGACTGTTTGATGAAAACCATAGCCATCTTATGCACCTAACATGCCTTGTTTCCGGCGAATTACCTGTAATTACACGAACAGGCAGGTATTCCTGCAAAAGTTTTGCAAGGTGAACGGAATGTTACGAAACATGGAAGCTGACGTTACCAAATACGCACCATTTCAAATGCTTATTAGCAAACAATTATATTTTTAGCTGCTTTCCAGAGCTTTGCGGTTTGAAGACTCTGCTGCACTTTCCCTGTAACGAACTGCATAGGAAGGAAGCTCATGAACTACTCTGAGCGTGTGGTAAAGGATCTCGAGTCGCGCTATGCTGACCAGCCTGAATTCATCCAGGCGGCCCGCGAGGTGCTCCTCACCCTCCAGCCGGCACTTGATGCCCATCCCGAGTATGAGAAGGAGGGACTGCTCGAGCGCCTGGTAGAGCCTGAGCGCATTGTCATGTTCCGTGTTCCCTGGGTGGACGACGAGGGCAAGGTCCAGGTCAACCGTGGCTACCGCATCCAGTTCAACTCTGCCATCGGACCCTACAAGGGCGGCATCCGCCTGCATCCTTCCGTGAACCTCTCTATCCTGAAGTTCCTGGGCTTCGAGCAGGTCTTCAAGAACTCGCTCACAACGCTTCCTATGGGCGGTGCAAAGGGCGGCTCTGACTTCGATCCCAAGGGCAAGTCTGACCGCGAGGTCATGCGCTTCTGCCAGTCCTTCATGCTCGAGCTCTATCGCCACGTCGGTCCTGACACGGATGTCCCGGCAGGCGACATCGGCACCGGTGGCCGCGAGATTGGCTACATGTTCGGCGCCTACAAGAAGATCACGAACAGCTGGCAGTCTGTCCTTACCGGCAAGGGCCTCTCGTACGGCGGCTCCCTTGCACGTCCTGAGGCTACGGGCTATGGTGCAGTCTACTTCCTGCTCAACATGCTCAAGCAGAAGGGCGAATCCATCAAGGGCAAGACGGTCGCTGTCTCTGGTGCCGGCAATGTCGCCCAGTACGCTGTCCAGAAGGCAGAGAGCCTCGGTGCCAAGGTCATCACGGTCTCTGACTCCAACGGCTATGTCTACGATCCTGATGGCATCGACTTCGATACCCTCGTCGATATCAAGCAGATCCGCCGCGGCCGCATCAAGGAGTATGTCGAGGCACGTCCTTCCGCTGTCTACCATGAGGGAGAGCGTCCTTGGGGCGAGAAGTGCGACATCGCAATGCCGTGCGCCACGCAGAATGAGCTCGATCTCGACGATGCCATCAAGCTGACCGAGAATGGCTGCCGCTATGTGGTCGAGGGCGCGAACATGCCGACGACGACCGATGCTACGCTCTATCTCCAGCAGAATGGCGTCTTCTTCGCTCCTGGCAAGGCTGCCAATGCTGGCGGCGTCGCAACCTCTGGCCTCGAGATGTCCCAGAACCATGAGCACCTGTCCTGGACCTTCGACGAGGTCGACGACAAGCTTCATGGCATCATGGATTCCATCTACAAGGCTGCGTGGGATGCTGCCAAGGAATATGGCCACGAGGGCGATCTGGTCTTCGGCGCCAACATTGCTGGCTTCCTGAAGGTTGCTGACGCAATGATGTCCCAGGGCATCATCTAACGTTCGAAATCAGCTGCATTGAAGAGGGAAGCTCCGGATTGCAAGGTCCGGAGCTTCCCTTTGATGTATCTATGCAGCAATGGGCGGGAATGCAGCTCCCGGCTGAAAGCGGTGGCAGTCCATGATGGGATGCCAGCCGAAAAGCGAATCATGCTATGCCTGCTGGACAGCTGGTCCCTCTCCGCCGTCGTCCTTCCTGCCGAAGGAGAGCACCTCGTCGATCGTGGACTCGTCGAAGCCGCGGGAGCGAAGGCTGTCCGCAAGGCGACGCCTCTCCAGCTCTGCACCCTGCTCCAGTCCCTGCTCTAGCCCCTGCTTGTGGCTCTCTTCGCGGGCCTTCTGCTCGCGCTCGGCATACCGCTCGTCAGCGAACTTCAATATCTTCACGCCCATGGCTTCTCCGGTCTCCAACGTCCCAGGTCATCATCATGCCGCCGGCTCATCGCCAGGCTGGATGCTTCAGGCCTGCTGGATGGCCGGTCCCTCTCCGCCGTCGTCCTTCCTGCCGAAGGAGAGCACCTCGTCGATCGTGGACTCGTCGAAGCCGCGGGAGCGGAGGCTGTCCGCAAGGCGCCTCCTCTCCAGCTCTGCACCCTGCTCCAGTCCCTGCTCTAGTCCCTGCTCTAGCCCCTGCTTGTGGCTCTCTTCGCGGGCCTTCTGCTCGCGCTCGGCATACTTCTCGTCCGCTTCGCGCTTCTCTTCGGCATACCGCTCGTCAGCGAACTTCAGTATCTTCACGCCCATGGCTTCCCTCACCTCTCTCTGCAGGGGCTCATAGCCCCGCAGCAGATGGTCTGATACCTTGATTATAAGCTCCGTCATGCGTCTCTGAAATGTGCTGCTGCTGCCCTCTGCATCCTCTGCTGGGGACTGCTCAGAGGCGTTTGCATGCAGCGCCTCGGCAAAGCGCATCTGCAGGGTTCTGCATTCTGCAAGCAGCTGTTTCGCAAGCACACTGTCGTGTGCTGCTGCCTCGAAACTTTCTTCGTAGCGCATGAACCAGAAGGGGAGGAGGATGAAGAGCCTATGCTCTAGCATCTCCTCCAGATCGATCTGCTTCACCCATATGGCCGCTGTCCTATGCTCCGAGGTTTCTCCGCTAGGCTCTCCGATTTCAATGGAAAGGAAAGGCTGCATACGTTGTGCATCTCTCAGGAAGATAACGCAGGAATGCGGCAGCTTCAGGAAATGGTGCTCATGCCTGGCCTCTGCTTCCTCATGCGCTATCTCTCCGTCATACCTATCCATTCTCATGGCCATATGCGGATCCCAGGAGCTCTGGCATTCGATATGGAAGGCTGTCTCCTCTATTCGAAAGACAGAGTCGGCGATGCGCTTCTTGATCCTGCCTTCATATTCCTCTCCCATGCGAGATATGCGCGCGTCTTCGGGATAGCTTGTTCCGAAGGCGTAGTTCGCAAGCGGGATGAGGAGAAAGGGCATCTTCTGCGTCATCGTCTTGAAGACAGAATCGTATATCGAGTCCGTGTCCATGGATGCTTCCCTCCCTTTTCGGCCTGCACCAACAGGGTGCGGGAAGCATAGCATGAAACAAGAACAAATGTTCTAACAGCATTCTTGCAGCGCTCTGACAATGTCGGGCAACGCTGCGAAATGAAGAAGACAGGCCGATGAATGACGGCAACACAAGAATGGATGCATCTTCATGGCAGAGGGCAATCTGGACCGGTTCTAAGACGGGGAAGAATTCACGGACATGAAGAACAAGCATCTGCAAGAGGGTCACAAAGCTGAATGCATGCAGCCTCCATCAACGTTCTGCGGAGGCTGCTCAATGGGGCCTGCGCTGTGTGCTCAAGACCTGTGCTGTACGCTGTCCCTGCGCCATCTGTCTGCCGGATGCCATTGCTTTGCTCATGTCCGATAGATCTGAGACTCTGCAGCGTACCTGATGCCGGGTGCGCTGTCGATGGCGGTGGGCGTACATGCATAAAAGTTTGAGTATATAACTGATTGTTAGATGCGTGCCTATCCCGTAAAGACAAGAATGGGTCTTCTCTTTGGAAGGACTTGCCGTATAATCCTTGCAAGCCTTTAAAGCGGCACGAGATGCCGGTAAGGAGAATCTGGGTGAGTCCTTCTTCCTCATAGATTCAGGGAGCATTGTCACATGGTGACGTGCTCCCTTTTTTCGTAAATGGGGCCTCTGTGCCCCATGCTGGGGGATTTGGTTTTGCCAACGAAGGAAAGGTGGCCATCTTGAACCTTTTGGTGGACGACGGCAAGCATCCGAAGGCGCTTCTGGCGCTCGAGGACGGGACTGTCTTCGAAGGAAGGTCGTGCGGTGCCCAAGGGGAGACCTTCGGCGAAGTGGTGTTCAACACCTCTATGGTGGGCTATCAGGAGATCGTGAGCGATCCGAGCTATGCTGGCCAGATCGTCACGCTGACGTACCCGCAGATCGGCAACTACGGCATAAACGAGAAGGATATGCAGTCGAGGAAGCTGAACCTGCGCGGCCTTGTCGTGCATGACATGTGCTATGCGCCGAGCAACTGGCAGAGCGTCGAGAGCCTGCCGGACTTCCTTGCAGAGCGTGATATCGTCGCTATCGAGGATGTGGATACGCGTGCGCTCACGCTCCATATCCGCGAGTGCGGTGCCATGCGTGCCGCCATTTCGACGGTCGATACCGACCCCGAGAGCCTGGTTGCCCGTGTGAAGGCGTCGCCCAAGATCTCCGAGCACAACTACGTGGCAGATGTCTCGACGCGCGAGCGCTATACGGTGTCGCCTGACAAGGGTCCTGTGAAGCACAAGGTCGTCGCCTACGACTGTGGCGAGAAGCTCGGCATCGTGAAGAGGCTCGCAGCTGTCGGCTGCGAGGTTACGGTCGTGCCGTGGGATACGCCGTTCTCCGACGTCGAGGCCATGAATCCGGATGGCGTCTTCTTCTCGAATGGCCCAGGAGATCCTGAGTCCGTACCCTCGACGGTGCGCGCCGTGAAGGCAGCTCTCGGCAAGCTTCCGGTCTTCGGCATCTGCCTCGGCAACCAGGTTATCTCTATGGCAGCAGGAGCTGACATCGAGAAGCTCAAGTATGGCCACCACGGCGGCAACGAGCCGGTCATGAACCTGCTTACGGGCAAGGTCGAGATCACGGCACAGAACCACAACTATGGCCCTGTCTTCCCGACGTTCGGACCGCTCATCCCCGAGCTTTCGGGTGGCATTGCAGACCATGCAGAAGACCTCCGCTTCTGGTCCGAGCGCCATATCGCGCCGGTCGTCCAGACCAAGGAGTATGGACGCGTACGCCTGACGCATGTAAATCTCAACGACGGAACGCCTGAGGGCATCCAGTTCCTCGATATCCCTGCCTTCTCGATGCAGTACCACCCTGAAGCAAAGCCCGGACCGAACGATTCCACCTATGCCTTCGCTGCCTTCGTCCGCATGATGGACGGCGTGGAGGACTATCTGGCAATCGACGTCCGCGAAGGGAGGCGCTTCTGATGCCGAAGCGCACTGATATCAAGAAGATCCTCATCATCGGCTCTGGCCCGATCGTGATCGGCCAGGCCTGCGAGTTCGACTATTCCGGCACCCAGGCGTGCAAGGCGCTGCGCGAGGAGGGCTACGAGGTCGTCCTCGTGAACTCGAACCCCGCCACGATCATGACGGACCCGGAGACGGCTGACCGCACCTACATCGAGCCGATCACCGTCGAGTCCGTAGCCAAGGTCATCGAGAAGGAGCGCCCCGATGCACTGCTTCCGAACATGGGCGGACAGACCGGCCTCAACTGCGCCGTGGCTCTTGCCAAGGCAGGCGTGCTCGACAAGTACGGCGTCGAGGTCATCGGCTGCGACATCGACTCCATCGAGGTCGGCGAGGACCGCGAGCTCTTTGCCAAGGCCATGCGCGAGATTGGCCTCGAGGTCGCAAAATCCGATGTGGCCCATACGCTCGAAGAGTGCGAACGCATTGCAGACGATCTCGGCTATCCTGTCGTGATCCGTCCAGCATTCACGCTCGGCGGCGCTGGCGGCGGCATGGCATACAACCACGACGATCTGGTGCGCATCGCACGCGAAGGCCTGGCCCTCTCGCCTGAGACGGAAGTCCTGGTCGAGCAGTCCGTCGAGGGCTGGAAAGAGATCGAGATGGAGGTCATGCGCGACTCTGCCGGCAATGGCATCGTCGTCTGCTCCATCGAGAACCTCGATCCCATGGGCGTCCACACGGGCGACTCCATCACGGTCGCTCCCTGCCAGACCCTGAACGACTACGAGCTCCAGCGCCTGCGCGACTACTCGCTTGCCGTACTGGAAAAGGTCGGCGTTGCCTGCGGCGGCTCGAACGTCCAGTTCGCCGTGAACCCGAAGGATGGCCGTGTCCTCGTCATCGAGATGAACCCGCGCGTGAGCCGCTCCTCGGCTCTCGCCTCCAAGGCAACGGGCTTCCCGATTGCAAAAATGGCAGCGCTCCTCTCTGTCGGCTATTCGCTCGACGAGATCACGAATGATATCACCCGTGCCACCCCTGCCTGCTTCGAGCCTTCGATCGACTACTGCGTCGTGAAGATCCCGCGCTTCGCCTTCGAGAAGTTCAAGGGGACCTCTGAGACCCTGACGACCCGCATGAAGGCCGTGGGCGAGGTCATGGCCATCGGCTCCACGTTCGAAGAAGCGCTCCAGAAGGCCACCCGCTCCCTCGAGAAGGGTCATATGGGCCTCGGCGCTGACGGCAAGACGACCTACGACGAGGAGAACTTCGAGGACCTCGTCACGCGCGCCACGCCGAATCGCATCTTCTATATTGCAGAGGCGCTGCGCCGTGGCTGGACGGTCGAGGACCTGCACAAGCGCACCGGCATCGATGAGTGGTTCCTCTTCCGCATCCAGGATATCGTGAAGGCAGAGCGCGCCATCCACGAGCGTGGCCTTTCCGGCATGGATGCAGAGCACATGCTTGCAGCAAAGCAGATGGGCTTCTCTGACTGCCAGATTGCCTATCTCACGGGCCAGAAGGAAGAGGTCGTACGTGCCCTTCGCGAGGTACTGGGAGTCCGTCCTGTCATAAAGACGGTCGATACCTGCGCAGGCGAGTTTGCCGCCCGCACGAGCTACCACTACTTCACCTATGAGGTAGGAGGGGCATCGGAGTTCCATGAGGCGGAAAAGCCCCGTGTCGTGATCCTCTCTGCAGGACCGAACAGGATTGGCCAGGGCATCGAGTTCGACTACTGCTGCGTGCATGCTGCCTACGCGCTCGAGGCCAAGGGCTATGAGACCGTCATGGTCAACTGCAACCCCGAGACGGTCTCCACGGACTATGACACGTCCGACCGCCTCTACTTCGAGCCGCTTACGTTCGAGGATGTCATGAACGTCGTCGAGGCTGAGCACCCCGAAGGCGTCATCGTCACCCTCGGCGGCCAGACGCCTATCAACCTCGCCAGCCGCCTCAAGGCCGCAGGCGTTCCCATCATGGGCACGCAGCCTGAGGCCATCGACCTCGCTGAGGACAGGGACCGCTTCGCAAGCCTCCTCGACAGGCTCGAGATCTCCTATCCGCCTTCATCCGTCGCCGAGACTCTGGACGAGGCCCGTGCTGTCGCCAAGCACATCGGCTACCCGCTCCTGGTCCGTCCGAGCTATGTCCTGGGCGGCCGCGGCATGGCAATCGTCTACGACGACAACGACCTCAAGACGTACATGGGCGAGGCAACGAAGGTCTCTCCGGACCACCCGGTCTATCTCGACTCCTTCCTCGAGGATGCCATCGAGCTCGATGTCGATGCCCTCTGCGACGGAGACGAGTGCTACGTGGGAGCCGTGCTGGAGCACATCGAGGAGTGCGGCATCCACTCGGGTGACTCTGCCTGCTGCTTCCCGCCGTTCTCGCTCTCTGACAAGATCGTCGCGAACATCCGCGCCATTGCCGCGAAGCTCGCGCTTGCCTGCCACATCAAGGGCCTTCTCAATGTCCAGTTTGCTGTCAAGGACGAGCAGATCTTCGTGATCGAGCTGAACCCGCGTGCATCGCGCACGGTGCCCTTCTCCTCGAAGGCGACGGGCGTGCCTCTGGCAAAGTATGCTGCTCGCATCATGAGCGGAGAGAAGATCTCCGACTTCAGCCTGCCTCCTGTTGATCGCGACCTTGGCTACTACGCTGTCAAGGAAGCTGTCATGCCGTGGAGCCGCTTCCCGGGCGCCGACGTCACGCTCGGACCGGAGATGAAGTCCACGGGCGAGGTCATGGGCATCGATACCACGTTCCCGAAGGCCTATGCGAAGACGCGCGAGGCCATCGAGTACGAGATCCCGATGTCGGGCAATGTCTTCATCAGCGTCTGCGACCGCGACAAGCGCTCCATCGCGCCGGTCGCGATGACGCTGAGGCAGCTCGGGTATGACCTTCTGGCCACCCGCGGCACCGCCAAGACGCTCCGCGCTGCCGGCATCGAGTGCCGCATCGTGAAGCCGGTCCGCGAGGGGCACCCGAACGTGATCGACCTCATGGCAGACGGCGAGATCGCCTTCCTGATCAATACGCCTCATGGTCACAGCTCCCGTGGCGACGGCACGAAGCTCAGGAGCGAGGCCGTGAACCGAGGCATCGATATGGCAACGACGATGTCGGGCGCGACCGCTCTTGTCCAGGCCATCGTGGCCCTGCGCGAGTCCTCGCTTGGCACCTATGCCCTCCAGGACCTCTCTAAGCTTGCTCCTGCAGAGGAGTAGCTAGGGCAATTCAGAACCTCCTTCCCTTCGGGGGAGGAGGTTTTTCTGTGCAGATGGGGCCAACAAGGCTTCTGAGCTATGGAATTGTGGCAAATCAGCGCCAGACACCACAATATTTGCTAACATATAGTGTCCGTGCGACAAATGCGGGCGTGGCGGAATTGGTAGACGCGCTGGATTTAGGTTCCAGTGAGGACACTCGTGAAGGTTCAAGTCCTTTCGCCCGCACCACATCGGTCGGAAAAGAAGGTACGGCCCATCTGCCGTGCCTGAAGCGTATAGAACAGTGGAGGAACCTTGAAGATTACTGTTACCGCAGCTGAGCCCAAGGACAACGAGGTTGCTGCAAAGCTCACCATCTCTCAGCAGGACGTCGACAACGCCGTCAAGGGTGCCTACAAGGACATCGCGAACAAGTACAGCTTCAAGGGCTTCCGCCGTGGCCGTACCCCGCGTCCTGTCATCGACTCCCTCATCGGCCGCGAGGCAGTGCTTGCCCAGGCAACGAACGACCTGCTGAACCAGGCAGAGCCGCTCATGCTCGAGGAGCTTGACATCGTGCCGGTCGAGCAGCCGAACTTCGGCGACGATCCGGACCTTGCCAAGGAGGGCGAGGACTACACGATCGACGTCACGATTCCGGTGCGTCCTGAGGTCGAGCTCGACTCCTACGACGCTCCTGCCATCAACATGCCGCCTGAGGAGGCCACCGAGGCCGAGATCGACCAGCAGGTGAAGCAGCTCCTTTCCTACCACACGACCGTCGAGGACGTCGAGGAGGACCGTGGCGTCCAGCAGGGCGACCTCGTCTCCGTCGATGTGGAGAACAAGGAGAATGCTGATTCCGTTGCCGGCACCGACCGCACGATGGATCTTTCCTCCAAGGCTCTTCCGGCTGAGTTCGTCGACGCTCTCATGGGCATGAAGAAGGGCGAGACGAAGGACGTCGAGTGGACGACCTCTGAGGAGAAGGACGGCGAGACGACTGAGACCAAGCACGCCTGCACCGTCACCCTCAAGGGCATCAAGAAGCAGGTCACGCCTGAGCTCACCGACGAGCTTGCCAAGTCCACGTTCGGCTTCGACACCGTTGCCGACCTCCGTGACGCCGTCAAGGAGGAGATCGAGTCCGACAAGAAGACGAGCCTCCCGAACCTCAAGGAGGATCGTGTCGTCGAGGAGATGGGCAAGCACGTCACCCTCGAGACCATCCCTGAGAACTACGTCAACCAGGTGCTCAACGAGATTGCCCAGGACTTCCTGCAGCAGCTCCAGCGCCAGGGCATGACGCTCGACCTGTACCTGCGCTTCCGCGGCATCACCTCTGACGAGTTCGTCGCTGACCTCCGCGAGCAGGCCAAGGAGCGTGCTCGCCAGTCCCTCGCTCTTGACGCCCTTGCAAAGCACCTCGGCGTCGAGGCAACCGAAGAGGATGTCGAGAACGAGTTCAAGAAGGCTGGCGCCAAGGATGTCAAGGCCCAGATGAAGCAGTTCACGCAGCAGGGCCAGATGCCTGCCATCCGCGAGTCCATCCGCCGCACCAAGGCTCTGAACTGGCTCGTCGAGAACGCACCTGTGACGATCGTCGACGAGATTGCCGAGCAGGCAGCAGCTGACGACAACGCAGAGGATGCCGAGTAGCTCCACAATTCAGACACTTTTTGGTATCCCCAGTAATGCAAGCGCGTTACTGGGGATATTCAGTAGGAATCTACTAGCAGTTGGAAGGGGAGAAATGCACAATCCAACGAACACTCCGCTGATTCCGTATGTCGTTGAACAGACGCCGCGTGGCGAGCGCAGCTATGATATCTATTCGAGGCTGCTCAACGATCGTATCGTCTTCCTCGGCGAGGAGGTCACACGCGATAGCGCCAACCTCGTTATCGCCCAGCTCCTGCACCTCGAGAGCCAGGATCCCGACAAGGACATCTCGCTCTACATCGACTCTCCTGGCGGAGACGTCTATGCAGGCCTCGGTATCATCGATACGATGAACTTCATCAAGCCGGACGTCTCCACGATCTGCGTCGGCATGGCTGCCTCCATGGGTGCTGCCATCCTCGCTTCTGGCACGAAGGGCAAGCGAATGGCGCTGCCGAACTCGATGATCTTGATCCATCAGCCGAGCTCCGGTGTCCAGGGCCAGCAGACGGATATCCAGATCGTCGCAGACGAGACGAAGTGGATCCGCCAGCACCTGAACGAGATGCTCGCTGAGGCCACCGGCCAGCCGATCGAGAAGATCAATGCCGACACCGAGCGCGACAACTATATGCGCGCAGAAGAGGCCAAGGAGTACGGCCTCGTCGACAAGGTCATCGGCAGGCGTGTGGACGCCACCGAAGAGGAGTAGTGAATGGCAGACGACGAAATGCGCTGCTCGTTCTGCGGCAAGACGCGGAGCCAGGTGCGCAAGCTCATACAGGGGCCCAACCATGTGTACATCTGCGATGAGTGCGTGAAGACGTGCGAAGACATCATCAAGGAAGCAGACAGGGCAGAGGCTGACTTCAGGGAGGCAGAGGAGCCGCAGTTCGCTACTGCCGCCCCCATCAAGGAGCTTCCGACCCCTCATGAAATCTACAATGAGCTCTCCCAGTACGTCATGGGCCAGGAAGAGGCAAAGCGCGCCATGTCGGTAGCGGTCTACAACCACTACCGCCGCATCATGGCAGGAAGCGAGCCTTCTGCCGAAGGCGACGACGTCGAGCTTGCCAAGAGCAACATCCTGCTCCTGGGCCCCACGGGCACCGGCAAGACGCTCCTGGCGCAGACGCTGGCGCGTTTCCTCGAGGTGCCATTCGCTATTGCTGATGCCACCACGCTCACCGAGGCCGGATATGTTGGTGAGGACGTCGAGAACATCCTCTTGAAACTCATCACGGCTGCCGACGGGGATGTGGAGCGTGCCCAGGTCGGCATCATCTACATCGACGAGATCGACAAGATTGCGCGCAAGGCAGAGAACCTCTCGATCACACGCGACGTGTCGGGCGAGGGTGTCCAGCAGGCACTCCTGAAGATCCTCGAGGGAACGATGGCAAGCGTGCCTCCTCAGGGCGGCAGGAAGCACCCGCAGCAGGAGCTCATCCACATCGATACGACGAACATCCTGTTCATCTGCGGCGGCGCCTTCGTCGGCCTCGATAAGATCGTGGCTGACCGCATCGGCAAGAAGGGTGTCGGCTTCAATGCCGAGCTCACGAAGAAGGTCGACGAGGACGAGGACTTCCTCATGTCCAAGGTCATGCCGCAGGACCTGCACAAGTTCGGCATGATTCCCGAGTTCGTGGGCAGGATTCCTGTCATTACGGCAACGCATGAGCTCAGGGAGGATGACCTTGTCCGCATCCTGACAGAGCCCAAGAACGCTATCGTGAAGCAGTACAGGCGCATGTTCGAGCTCGAGGGGGTCGATCTCGAGTTCGAGCCTGAGTCGCTCCGCGAGATTGCCAAGCTTGCGCTCAAGCGCAACACTGGCGCCCGTGGCCTTCGCGCCATCTGCGAGGCAACGCTTCAGGATACGATGTTCGATCTTCCGAGTGATCTCGATATCTCGAAGGTGGTCGTGACCAAAGAGGCGGTAGACGGAACCGAGCCGCCGAAGCTTATCCGCTCTGCTGACAGCAAACAATTCGCTTAGCATTATAACAATAGAATGTCAATAGCCCCTTTCTGTAGAATGTGTGCAGAAAGGGGCTTTTCATATCAAGTTATATTCATGTAACTGAGAGAAAACACTTGTACATTCAGGGACAAAAAAGGGCTTGTCAGCTCCCATTATTATTGCTAAGCAACTTTTCAGGTTAAAAACAAACTGAAAAATTTGGTCTCAACATGCCAACAAATGATATTTTTGACTAGGAGGATTTATTCTCCATGCAGACAATCCATAGCACGGTGGACCTTTTTGAGCACAGTATCAGAGGCACCGGCGTGCGGAGCGTAGCTATTGGGGGTAGCTGTGCGAAGCCTGAGCCGACAGCTCGTGAGCTGTCTAACTGCACTTGCAATGATTCTCTGTGGCATCTGCGCGCCTGTTTCGGCGTACGCAGCGGGAACGCTGGAGCTGAATGCTTCAGATGGAGTTGCGCGCTCCTACAGCGCCTACAAGATCCTCGACGGTGACGTGTCGGGGCACGGTGCCGCTCAGACGCTGAGCAATGTCAGCTTTACCGATGCGATGCCTGCCACTTCCTGGCAGAATCTTGGCGCACCCGTTGGCACGGCCCAGGATGTCGCTGACTGGCTTTCTGCCAACGAGACGCCCTCTCTTGCCAACGAGATTGGCTGGGCGGTCGAGGCTTCCGGTGTCGCTGCCGACAAGGCAGATATCACGACGGGGGAGACCGAGCTCGAGGATGGCTATTGGCTGATTGCTTCTTCCGATTCCTCTCCGGTGCTTGTGCTCGTCGGCGGCAATGCCACGACGAAGGTCACGGAGAAGGCGGAGGCCCCCGTTCTCGTGAAGCAGGTCAGGTCTGACGGCGACTGGTCCGACTTCGCTGTTGCTGGAAACGATATCGATCCCGAGTACCGTCTCGTGGGCACCCTTCCGAAGACCTATGACAGCTTACCCGTGTATCACTACGAGTTCGATGATGTGATGGATCAGTCCCTCACGCTCGACAGGTCTTCCATCAAGGTCGTTGCCGCTTCTGCTGATGGCAAGACGACGAAGGACCTCACATCTATCGCAGAGATCACGCTTTCTGGCCAGAAGCTCACGGTCAACTTCGCAGATCTCAAGAAGGGTCTTCCTGAGCTCGGCGAGTTCCACACTATCACGGTCACCTATACCGTACATCTCAATACGCTTGCCACGGCTGGCCTCGTTCACAAGAACGAGAACGATGCAACGCTTACCTATACGAAGAAGCCGGCAAAGGCTGTTTCTGACAGTGTGCAGGATGCCACCGTAGGCGTCAGCGTCTCGAGCATCCATGCGTCAAAGGCAGCGATTTCCCATATTCCGCATTTCTTCGCTGCTGCATCTACAACCGATGCAGCATCCGAGCGCCAGCAGGCAGAGGTGGCTACCTGGTTCGTGCGCCTGACGAAGAAGGATGCCCAGAATGGCCAGGAGCTTGCTGAGGCTGGCTTTACTGTCCAGAATTCCAAAGGCCTCTATATCAATGCCGACAGCACGGCGACGGAAGAGAAGACCGATGCCTCCATCTGGCGCACCGACGACAAGGGTGCCGTGACGGTCGCAAATCTTGCCAATGGCAGCTACACGTTCAAGGAAGTCGAAGTCCCTGAAGACTACGATGCAGCTTCCGATGTGACAGTGACGCTCCAGGGCGACAGGAATAATCTCAAAGCTACAGCTGATGCTGGATCCGTCACGGGCGTCAACTCCGCATCAGGCGTCATAGACCTTACGATCGAGGATAACGAGAAGGGGAAGATGCCGAATTCGAACGGTGGAAATGCTGGCACCACGACGGCGACTGCAGCATCTTCCAAGGGCAGCAGGGCCGGCATGCCGGATACGAGCGATTACAACCGCATCGGGCTGGCAGTGCTTCTGATAGCAATCGGTGTTGCCGCACTTGTCGTCTCACGTGCACTTTCCCACAAGGACAGGCAGGACCACTAAATCAGCTTTCAAGCTCCAATTATTCACTTCTGCATATGCCACCTCTCACCAGGGTGTCCTATGGGCTCGGCTTCCTTAGGGAAGGGAACAGGAAGAAAGGACGTTGTACATGAATAAGACGAACATCGCACGCCTCGCGGTGACGGCAGGCCTCACGCTTGCGATGGGTGCGGGAATGGTGGCACCGGCAACGGTCGCTTTTGCTGAAGACGCAGCGACAACCGGCAAGATCACCATCACCCAGACCGATGGCCAGAAAACTGGTTTCGATGCCTACCAGATTTTCACTGCTACAGTAGAAGATGACCAGAGCGCAACTGATGGCAAGAAGGTCTCCGACCTCCAGTGGGCAAATGGTGCCGAAGCCGTAGTCGAGAGCGTTGCCAACCATCCGTTCAAAACAGCCCAGGATGGTGCCGACTGGATCAAGAACCATGTCCAGAATACGGGCAAGACGACAGCTGTCGAGGCAGCGAGCGATGCCTACAAGCTTGCTAAGGCATTTCAGGACAGCAATCTTGTCCCAAGTTCCGTGACGCCGGGGAAAGAGGCAGATCTCAGCAAGGGCTACTGGCTGTTCGTGACAAATGAAGGTTCGCTCCATGAGGGCGAAGTCGCGACCTCTCCCATCTTTGCCGTTGTCGGCGGAAGCGCTGTCAAGGTAGCCGAGAAGGACTCTCTCCCAACAGTCGAGAAGACCGTTAACGGGAAGACCGCGGATTCGGTGGGCGTGGGCGACACCGTCTCCTATCACCTCACCGGAACCGTGGCAAGCAATATCGATACCTATTCGAAGTACTACTACAAGTTCACCGATACGCTGTCTGCAGGCCTTGACTATGCTGCCGGTTCGGTAACCGTGAAGGTTGGAGGTACTGAAGTATCTGAGAGTGAGAATACGTATTCAGTTGAATACGACAAGGACACCCACACCCTTACGGTGACCTTCAAGGATCTCAAAAGCATAGGTGTAGATATCACGAAGGACACCCAGGTCACCGTGGACTATAGGGCCACCGTGAATGCCAATGCGCAGGCGGGGAAAAGCAACAACCTTTCGAACAGCGCAAAGCTTACCTATAGCAACAATCCAAAGACTGCAGATCAGGGCGAGCCGGACGGCACCACCGATACGCCGACGCCTTCCAAGACCCTGAGCTATACCTACAAGCTCAACCTCATCAAGCTGGATCGCGACACCGAAAAGCCGCTTTCCGGCGCTGTGTTCACGCTCCAGGACAAGGATAACAACTACATCAAGGCCGATGGCACCAAGACCCAGACCGAAACTCGATGAAGGTACCTACACCCTTCATGAGGTGACGTCACCTGATGGCTACGACAAGACTGCAGATGTAAGCATCAAGATCACGCCGACGATTGCAGGCAATGATGGACAGACGCTGATTGCCCTTGACAATAAGGTTGAAAAGAATGCCGACGCTATTGCTGGCGTATCAGATAACACGCTGGGCGACCACAAGCTCACGGCCAAACCAAACACGGCCTCCGATGTTGACTCCGGCACCGTCACGGTGACCGTCGGCGACAAGAAGGAGATCACGATGCCGCTGACCGGCATGAAGGGCACCACTGCTCTCATGGTCTATGGCTCTGCGATCCTCGCTGTCTCTGCCGCAGCCTATCTGAAGCACAAGCGCAGCGCCAGCAACGACGATGCCGAGTAGCTTCTAGGCGATTCTTGTGGGTGCAGGAGCAGACAGGAAGAAGGGCACGTCCCGCAGGCCGTCCCGTATCTGGACGATCCTTCCTCTTGCGGGCATGCTTGTCGGCCTCGCCATGCTCCTGTACCCGCTCATCTCTGACTGGATCATCGCCTATCACGACCATCAGGCCGTGAGCGAGATGCAGTCCACCTACAGCGAAGCAGACGATCCTGAGGCACAGGCAGAGCTTCATCAGGCAGATCTCTACAATGAGAAGCTTGCCGGCCAGGAAGTGGACGAAGATGTGCTGCCGTACGATCAGCAGCTCTCGCTCACGAAGCCGTACATGGCGTACCTGGTGTGCCCAAAGATCGATCTGGAGATGCCCATCTACCACGGCACCGAACAGGAGGCGCTTGCTGCAGGAATCGGACATATCGATACGACGAGTCTTCCGGTAGGTGGCAGCACCTCCAACTGCGTGATATCGGCGCATTCCGGCATGCCGGACATGCGGGCATTCGACGATATCAGGCAGCTGGAACCAGGAGACCTCTTTGCTCTCGATGCTTTGGGACGTGAATGCGTCTTTGAGGTGGACAACGTCGAGGTCATCTCTCAGGACGATTATGACGCCTGGAAACAGGCTATCGCTCTCGTTCCGGGAGAGGATACCTGCCTTCTGGTCACCTGCACGCCCTACGGCGTGAACGACCACCGTCTTCTGGTACGCGGACACAGGACAGACCGTGCACTCGATCGCGATGAAGGCACAGGAAATGTGAGCAACTACGTGAACCGCAGGACCATCCCCGCAATGGCTGGCGTTGCAGTTCTCGTAGCAGCACTTGTCGTGGGCAGCCTGCTCACGAAGCGTGCCCGGAAGAAGCACCATCCGGACGCGAAGGCATAACACGGAGGGTTTGCCATGTTCAGAAGAAACAGTCTCATGACGCGCATCATCTCTGCGGTCTTGTCCGTAGGGATGGTCTGGTCGATGTCGCCGACATCGGTCTTGGCAGAAAACGCGGTATCCCAGAATGCTTCTGCTGCTCGGACCGAGAGCACACAGATGCAGGAAGATACAACAAAGTCTCAGGAGAAGACGCCTGCCACTATCGTGCTGGATGCCAATGGCGGCACTGGCACGATGGAGGATGTCCAGATAGCTGACTCCTCTGACTTCGAGCAGAAGCTCAGCGCAAACGTCTACAAGCGCGATGGCTATCTCTTCATGGGTTGGTCCACTACGGCAAATAACAAGGATGCCAAGAACGCTGCAGGCAGGGTAGTGACACCTGCCATCGCGGTGCCTGATGCGGCAGACATCGCCAACTGGAAGTTCCTGTGGGATGCGAATGGCGACGGCACGGCAGATCCTGGAACCGAGACATTCGATCTTTCATCCTGCGTAAAGGATGGCACACTCACGCTCTATGCACAGTGGGCACGCATCACGACGACGGTGCACTTCGACGGCAATGGTGCAACCTCCGGCACCATGGAAGACGAAGTCATGCCGCAGGATACCGATACGGCACTGTCTCCCAATGCCTTCGCACGTGATGGCTACAAGCTCACTGGCTGGTCTACGACAAATGACAACCAGTCCATCAAGGACGATCCTGCAACTGCTGCAGATGAATCCTTCCTGGCAACGTTCCTCGGCGACCAGGCGCATTTCCTCAAGAACGTTGCAAGCTATGACTCTGACGGCGATGGTGCTGCAGAGTCTTTCGACATGAACTATGCCGCTGCGGCAGATTCGAAGAATGCTGCCAACAGTACAATCACGCTCTATGCGCAGTGGGAGAAGCTTCCTGAACAGAGCGCTTCTGAGAATGCCGATGCAAATCAGAACAAGAGTACAGAGACTGCTGAAGATAGCGAGCAGAAGACCGATGAGAGCCAGAGCGCTTCTGCAGACCAGGTCGCAGCAAGCGATACTGGCTCCGATAGCGCTGCAGACAATCAGAATGCCGAAGCAGTGGCAACTGACTCTTCTGATAGCAAGGAAGAATCTGGTGCCGATGAAAGTGCTGACTCTTCGGATGAGTCAGGCCTCGTGGCAGAGTCCGACGAGGACCATCTGAAGAATGCCGCACCTGCTGAAAGCACGGCTGACAATGCCCAGGCAGACGTCAGGGATGCAGACCGCGGCGGAGCGGACAACCTTTCCGTCAAGGTCCAGGACACCTCAGCTGCGACTTCCTTCGCCCAGTCTCTGAGCATGCTCTTTGCAGCTCCTGCCAAGGAAAGCGCTGCAGCACCGGCTGACAATCCTTCACAGGATGGAGAGAGCATCAAGGAGCTCTCTGTAAAGTGGGAGACTCCGGGCAAGGTTTCTGCAGACGACTCTGCACTTACCATCTTCACGCCTTCTGACAACAGCAAGCAGACAGCGAAAGCTTCAGTCTATATCTCGCTTGACAGCAACAAGAGCTACAAGGCCGGCTCTGTCCGCCTTGTCATCCCTGGCCATATCTTCAAGAAGCGCGATGGCTCGAAGACAGGCAATCTCGTTCTCCCGCTTGTCGAGAATCCAGGAACAAAGACAGAGTTCAACTGGGCATATGATGCTGAAAACGACGTCTATACGCTGACGAGCACGCGTGATATCTCCGGTCGCTCTGAGATCAAGATCGAGATGGGCTTCGAGAACCTGACGCCGTCCACCCTTGTGGATATGCAGGCTTCTTCTGACTTTGTCGCAAAGGCCTATGTCATGAACAGCAAGGGCAATCTGCTGACAAAGACCTCCAACACCATCAAAGCAACCTTCGATACGCAGGAGACGCTGAAGACCGCAGAGATCAAGCCTAATGGACAGATTCCTTGGGAGACGAAGGTTCCTGCCTCCCAGATTCCTGAAGACAAGAGGATTGCAGGTGTCGATCAGTATCTCGTCGTTACCTACTACACCTATGCCTATCACACGGGCAATACCGCTTACACGCTTGGCTGGGATACAGCTAACGAAGACTTCGGCGCATATGATGACGCCAATGGTGCCAAGGTAGCCGACGGTGTTGTCATCGATGGCGGCTCCGGCATAGATACCCAGAATGGCTGGAGCTGGGATGGCAATACTGGCTGGCACTATGTGAAGGTTGCCTACGACTTCAGCAAGTTCAGCGCAGATACCGACTATACCCTCAAGGCGGGTGCCAAGTGGACGCTTACCGAGACGGACAACGCAGGACAGATTCATGTGCTGCCCGCCACAACGTCTGTCAAATTCGCATGGCACAATCCTGTGCCGGTGCCTCCTGGCGGACACTATGCCCACATGAACTGGGGCGATGACAACAATGATTCGTTCATGATGCATCTTTCCATTAACGGCTACCAGTATGACTATTCGAACAGGACTTTCAGCCATTCTGAGCTGCTCCGCGGCTACTACGGCATCTATCGTACGGCGCTGAACGATCTTGCAGAGGGCTCTGATGCCACGGTCCGCTATGAGAAGTATCTCCGTGGCTACATGCTGCCGGACCAGCTTGTGCAGGGTGGCGACAATACCAAGAAGGCCAGCTTCTCGAATCCTGTTCGCATGGTTCTCGAAGATGGTGACTATAGCATCGCTGAGAACGCGGGAGACCCGCAGTATCAGGGCCTCACGGCAGGTACTGACTACGACATCGCCTCTGTCTTCGTGTGCAAGCCGACGCATGTCTATAAGGCAACAGAGGTCGATGCTTCGAATCTCCAGTCCAAGGACTTCCTCTATGAGACGGGGACAAGCGAGCCGTACTACTATTCTCCTGGCTCGAAGGTCCAGGGTGGCACGTATGGTGTCGCATATGAGAAGACAGACGACCTGGACTACTATCCGAAGTCTGTCGTCGAGGCAGAAGTGAATGGCCAGTGGCAGACCGTTGACACTGTCGACTGGAAGACAGCCGCATCTGACAAGGTGGAGGTCAAGCTCCCTGCTGGAACACAGCGCTGGCGTGTAACGGTTGCAAGCGACAGCATTGCGAAAGAGGGGGAGCAGGCTGCTGCTGTCGATACGCAGTTCGTCTGCCCGACCGTGGTGCTGCATCCTACTGACAAGGTGAAGACGCTCGCAGCCAACGCTATCAGTGATATGACCACGCCAGAATGCCTCTTCCTGAGCATGGATTCCTTCAATGCCTACAACAAAGCAGGCGCTTCTGTATACCACTTCGACGGAGACGGCAACGACCATCTCTTCGGCTACAACTCGAACATCATGGCAATGCCGTCTGCACCTAAGAATCCTTCTGACCACAGCAAGGATGGATGGGACAACGGAAATACGAAGTATTCTGTCACCTTCTCCGGCAAGGTCCAGGAGCAGTCTTCGGTGCTCGACAAGGATACCTGGGAAGAGGCAGCCAAGGCAGGAAAGATCCAGACGGAAAAGTCGGGGACCTGGTATGACCTGCTGCCGAAGGGTGCTGTGGCAGATCTCTCCACCATCCAGCTCAGAGATGGGGACCAGGTAACCGATGCCTACACCATCGAGAACTACAAGGGTAGCGGACGCACGCTTCTGGTCGTGAAGGCACAGCTTGCTGCAGAGCCTGTCTATCAGGACAGGGACGGCGTGAAGTACGTGGAAGACGATCCTTCCATTACCTTCAAGGCCACCTACTCGATGAGCAGCTATCTCGACTATGGTCAGAATCTGCACAATGTCGTAGTGTTCGAGTCGGGCAACGAAACGCTTGGCAATGTCGAACACTATATCGGCCAGCCTGACGATCCGACGAAGGCCTCTGCCGACGACGTGACGGTCACGAAGGATATCACGGACGGGGAGAAGGATATCCTCAAGGACCTTGATCCCTCTACGGACAAGGCTGCATTCACCTATGCAGGCGAATCCGTGAACATCGGTGCCTACACGATTACGCATTATGGCTTCGACAAGCAGGTTGATGTCAACAACGAGTATGACTATGGCTATGGCACGACCGACGGCGAGAAGGATGCCTATCTTGGTGGCTTCTACAGCTACAGGCTTTCCTACATTGCAAAAGAAGGCAATTATCAGGGCCTCGTGATGTATGACCGTCTTGAGGATCCACGTGACGGCGTCATGCCATCCGGTGCTTCTTCCTGGAAGGGCACGCTGCTCTCTGTCGATACCTCCATGCTGAAGTCCATGGGCATCGAACCTGTCGTCTACTATTCGACGACTCCGAATCTCCAGCTGGCAACCATGGAGGGCGGTGCTGATACAGGTACAGCTGCAGCCCAGGCAGACCTTACGTATACCTCAATCTGGTCTGCAACGGCACCGTCAGACCTCTCGAGCGTCACTGCCATTGCAATTGACTGCTCGCATAAGACGGATGGATCTGCTTTCATCCTGGATGCAGGACAGACGATTGCTGCAACTATTGCCATGCGTGCACCCTCTGATGCGTCCAAGGAATCGAGCCGTGCCTATAATGACGCATACTTCAGCTCGCAGACCGAGAATGCAGGACATGTTGAAGACGCAGCCATGACATATAAGGGCCATACGGAAGTTGCTCTCAAGCCCTTCAAGCTTCATGTTACCAATACGTGGAACGACGATAACGACCGTGATGGTCTGAGGCCAACCGGCAAGGTTGTGCTCCATCTTTATGCAAATGGCGAGCCAGCGCAGGATGCCAATGGCAAGGAGATCAGCTTCACTATCGATCCTGCTGCCGCATCTGACGGCTATGCCATGAGCCAGGATGCCGATGAGATCATCGACAGCCTCCCCATTGCTGATGCATCTGGAAATGCCATCCACTACACGGCTACGCTTACAAATGAAGATGGCTCTGCCATTGATGGATATACGCAGTCGGTGAAGTATGGCAAGGATACGGATGGCAACGCCGAGCTTGCACTCACCCAGAACCATACGCCGGCAACGACAAGCATCTCTGGCACGAAGACCTGGTCTGGCGATACGGAGGACATCCGTCCTTCCGCCATAAGCATCAACCTCCTTGCAGATGGTCAGCAGTCCCAGACCAGGCAGATCACCGAGAATGCTGCAGGGGAGTGGATCTACAGCTTCCAGAACCTGCCGAAGTACGAGAACCATGGCAAGGAGATTGCATACAGCGTCTCCGAGACAGGTGCTGAGGATTACGCTGTAACGGCGACGGGCTACGATCTTCAGAATGTGTACCATCCGTACGGTGACCTTACGGTCTCCAAGACCGTTACCAATGGCACGGCCCAGACTGCCAACCAGAAGTTCACGTTCCATCTGAACCTCACGAAACAGGACGGCTCTGACTATACGGATGCCGTGACGTACAAGAAGTCCGATGGAACGACAGGCACCATAACAAGTGGCAGAACGTTTGAGCTCGGAGCAGGGGAGTCCATCGTCCTGAAGGAGCTCCCGAAGGGAACATCCTGGAAGGTGACGGAGGATGCTGTCTCCGGCTACACCGCCGACGCCTCCGAGAAGTCCGGTACTATCAAGCCGAACGCTGTCAACATGGCTGCCTTCACGAACAACTATGAGACCTCTGCGGATGTCTCGCTCCAAGCGAGCAAGACGCTCGACGGGCGGCCCATCCAGTACGGGCAGTTCACGTTCGAACTGAGGGACGAATCCGGCAATCTGGTCAGGACTGCCTCGAATGACGAGAAGGGTGCGGTCTCATTCGGTGCCCTGCACTACACGAATGCCGATTCCGGCAAGACCTTCATTTATACCATCAGAGAGACGGACCTCAAGCGCCCTGGCTATAAGTATGACTCCGCTCAGTACAAGGCTGTTGTGAAACCGGTCGACAACGGCGACGGTACCATGACCGCTAACTCTACGGTCAAGTACTACAAGATGGAAGGTGGCAAGCAGGGCGAAGAAGTCGCTAAGCCTACCTTCGCCAACACCTACACGGCCACCGGCAGCGTGACGCTCACAGCCTATAAGCAGCTCAAGGGTCGCGACCTCAAGGACAGGGAATTTACGTTCGATCTGCATGCTGTCGATGTGTCAGCAGGAACCGATACCGTCATCGTCACTGCGCAGAACGTTGCATCCGGCAGGATCGACTTCAAGGCTGATGATGTGGTCACATATATGAACGACCACAATGTCACAGGCGCGCATGGCCTCTCCTACACGCAGTATGACATCTACGAGAAAGACGCCGACGGGACCTGGAGCGCGAAGGACGCCAAGGATACTACCTTTGTCTATTATGTGACCGAGGAATCTGGAGCAGACGACACTGTCACATATTCGGACCAGAAGTTTGCCTGGACCGTTGCCCTGCAGGACGACGGGGACGACAAGATCTCCGCGGCAACGAAGAATGTCGATGCCACTGGCCTCATCAATGATGACGGTACAGTCAATAAGGACTGGACGCCTACTAAGACGACCTCCCTCCCGACCTTCGTGAATACCCTCAAGAATGGCTGGCTCTCGATTGAGAAGGATGCAGAGAATGCTCCTGCAGGCGACCAGACTCCATTCACGTTCGATGTGGACATCAAGGATAGCGACGGCAGGCCGCTCAATACTGATAGCGGCAATGTCACATATGAGATCGACAAAGCGGACAGCAACAGCTCTGCTAGCACCAGTACGAGCAGCTCAAGCGATTCGTCTTCAAGCAGTACCAATGGCTCTGCTGCTAGCGAGAGCAGCACGAGTTCTGACCCGGTATCGACTACGCTGAACTCGCTGGCATCGCTTTTGCAGCCGACTTCTGCCTATGCAGCGGATACAGATAACGCTGACAAGAGCTGGACGATCACGTATGATGCGAACGGTGGAAAGTTCGCCGATGGCTCGACGCAGAACAAGGTTACCTATACAGGGCATAAAGCTACAACTACGAAGTACAGCCATACTGACAACATCGATGACAACGGCGTGGCAAGGGGCGTCTATGCAGCAAATCTGAGCAAGACGGATACGGTCACCATTCCGGGTGCAAAGCATCTGACTATTGATGTCTGGTATTCGACCGAGAGCACTAGCTACGACTGGCTTGCGATTTATCCGGCGGGCGTGACACCATCTTCTAGCAACTATGCTCAGGCAAGCGTTTCGGGTGGCAAACTGGGAGATGGCAGAGCTACGTCCAAGGATGGCGCTACGCACAAGCAGTTCACTGTTGATGGTGACACTGCACAGTTCTACTTCAGAAGCGACAGCTCTGGACAGTACTATGGATACTATGCCGTGGTGACTGACGCTAACACGGTAGTATATTATGGCACCTATCAGGATCCTGACAGTGTGGTGTTCAAGGGTTGGTATGCTGATCCCGCTTGCACAAAGGCTGTCACGTATCCAGCAAATGAAGGTGCGGATACAACCGTTTATGCAAAGTGGTCTCGTTATACCGATGAAGGCACTTGGGGTACGTGCCATTGGGGTATCTTGCCAGATGAGACAATGGAAATTAATGAGGGAATTGCAGGAGCTGCGGGTGATGCCCCCTGGCGCTATAGTAACTACGTCAATAAAGTTAAAAGCATAAAAGCGACTGGCAAGGTCACGTTGCCAAAAGAATGTGGTAGTTTATTCTACCGCTGCTCCTCCCTCGCGAGCCTCGACCTCTCGTCGTTCGACACATCGAACGTGCAGACAATGTCCAGCATGTTCGAAGGCTGCTACTCCCTCGCGAGCCTCGACCTCTCGTCGTTCGACACATCGAACGTGGGGTCAATGTACAGCATGTTCGAAGGCTGCTCCTCCCTCGCGAGCCTCGACCTCTCGTCGTTCCGCACCTCGAAAGTGGAAGACATGAGCCGCATGTTCTACGACTGCCACTCCCTCGCGAGCCTCGACCTCTCGTCGTTCGGCACATCGAACGTGCAGACAATGTCCAGCATGTTCAAAGGCTGCTCCTCCCTCGCGAGCCTCGACCTCTC
>OMVT01000067.1 GCA_900314535.1 uncultured Olsenella sp.
AGGGCAGGCATATAGAGCCCGCCCGATCCCGGAAATCTGCGATATTATCCGGGATTGGGCGGGCTTACCCTCTTGACAGGAAGAGCTTCATATCAGCTGGCCGTCTCATCTGCTGGCCGCTAGAAACAGCGAAGAGCCCTTTCGTCCCTCCCTTGATGCGCTGCAGCCTGTTTTTTTGGACCCCCAATCCATCCGCAGAAAGTGGACGCATGGATTCCCGGCGCGCAGATGATGTCGCCAATGACAGGGCCATCCGTCTTGAGGCGGATGGCCCTGTCCACCATCTCCTGCGCCCGTCTCGAACATCTTGTCGCTCGAATCGCCTCCGCGAGTGTCGATAGCTCCTCTCGCGGCTGATTCTCGGCTGCCGTCACAAAGGCAGGAAGAAGGGGCGCAGCTCACCCCTGCATCTCGGTCGCCTACAGTCTCACAGCGGCAGGTGCAGGGTGCCCCTCGCAGAAGAGCTCTATGGGCGTCATCCCGTCGTCTCCATACAGCCGCCTGGCGGCTTCGGGACACACCGCCGAGCAGCTTCAGAGCGGCGGAAACCGCCGAGAGGGAAGAGAGCTCTGCCTCGGCAGGGTTGAACAGGCGCTCGGTGTGTGCTGCCCGGTTCCTCACGCGGAGTATTCCGTTCAGCAGGTGCTGGAACTCCTTCCTTCTCGTCCCCTTCGGCCACGCGCGATAGAGGCACGTCCTCCATATCGCGGTCTCGCGGGAGCGGTCGGTGAGATGGACCCAGAATCCCAGCGCTCGCATATCAAGCGGTCGTAGGCATTTCGCAGCGCGACCCCGAAGTGGCAGACCTCGCGCATGACCACCTGCGCAAGGGCGGTATTCCACTCGTAGAGGTCCAGCGCCTTCTCTATGTCGCCGTTGCACGCGGCGGGGTAGGGTGCGAGGCGCTCGGGCGAGAGCCACCGCTCTGCTCACGCGCGTGTTTCATCGCCCTCGGAGAGGCATTTGACGTTTTCGTCGATGGGGCTGCCAGGTTCTTCGTGCATCGAAGACCCCCTATGTACAGATCGAGGCCCGGTGACTTGAATCAGAGGCCATTCCCGGACCCAACGACAGATATCTCACCTGCTTTCGCGAAGTCCAAGAAGAGGACTCGGGGAGCGTACATCATGCCGCCAGCCCTTCTGTTACCGCCACCCCAGAACGTGTGGAAGGAGCTGCCGGCTCCGGATTTGCCCCAGAGAGGCATACATACTGATATACAAGACATCTTGTAATTCGTACAAATATACGAGTTTGATGGATGGCAATTGAGGAATCTGAACGAATGATTACCCCAATAGGACGAATTGAATAGCGCATTACCAGCAAAAAATGCATAATGCCAGCAGCACAGTGTGGAAGAACTCCGCTCACAACTGATATATAACCACTGGCCGATGGGCAGGAAAAAGAAAGGGATTCTGACGATTGCGGTATGACTGATATACTAGTATAGAAGTCAGGAAATGGGAGACAGGAGGGACAGTGCGCAATTGTCTTGATCTGGACAAGGGCTGGCAGTTCACAGGCCCTTCGGGGGAAACGGTTCAGGTCGATGTACCGCATACCTGGAACGCCGAGGATGGCCAGGATGGAGGAAACGACTACTGGCGCGGCACCTGCACCTACAGGCGCCGCTTCGAGGCCCCTGACGGCTTCGACGCTGCCACCATGGAGGCATGGCTCGAATTCCGCGGCGTCAATGCCTCTGCCGACGTGACGGTCAACGGACATCTGCTTGCCCACCATGATGGCGGGTATTCGACCTTCCGCGTGAATGTCACGGATGTGCTGGCAGAGGCTGGCGCTTCCAATGAGCTTGTGGTCGCTGTCGACAACTCCGTGAACGACCGTGTCTATCCCCAGAAGGCGGACTTCACGTTCTACGGAGGAATCTATCGCGACGTGAAGCTGATCGTGGTGCCGAAGACGCATTTCGAGCTTGGACATGCTGGCACGCCGGGCATCCATGTGGTGCCTGAGGTGCATGACGGGGACAGGGATGTGCCGGTCCAGGTGAGGACCTGGGTCTCGGGCCCGGACGCCGGAAGCTGCGAGACGAAGGTCCGCATCTTCGATGCGGACGGAGCATGTGTGGCCTCGGGCACCGGCACGGATGTGACGCTCATGCTCGAAGGCGTGCATCGCTGGGACGGCACGCATGACCCCTATCTCTACCGTGCAGAGGCCGTGCTCGTGGCGGCAGATGGCACGCAGCTCGACCGGGTATGCGCACGCTTCGGCGTGAGGAGCTTCTCCTATGACCCGAAGAAGGGCTTCTTCCTGAATGGCAGGAGCTACCCCCTGCACGGCGTCTCCCGCCACCAGGACAGGAAGGGCATCGGCAATGCGCTCACGCCTGCCATGCACGAGGAGGACATCGAGCTGATCTGCGAGGTCGGCGCCAACACGGTGCGCCTTGCCCACTACCAGCATGACCAGCACTTCTATGACCTCTGCGACGAGCGGGGCCTGGTGGTGTGGGCAGAGATCCCCTACATCTCGGAGCATCTTGCCCACGGCAACGAGAATACCCGCTCGCAGATGGAGGAGCTCATCGTCCAGAACGCGAACCACCCGTCCATCGTGTGCTGGGGCCTTTCGAACGAGATCACGATCTCGACGCACGACAGGAAGGCGATGCTCGAGAACCACCATGCGCTCAACGACCTGTGCCACAAGCTCGACCCCTCGCGGTTCACGACGCTTGCCTGCTACGCGATGTGCGGCCCCTTCAACCGGACAGCCTTCGTGAGCGATGTGGTCAGCTGGAACCTGTATCTGGGATGGTATGTGCCAGGCCTGTTCCTGAACGACCTGTGGTTCGGCTTCTTCCATCTCGTGCATCCGAAGCGCACGGTCGGCATGAGCGAGTACGGATGCGAGGCCATGCCGAACCTGCACTCCGAGCACCCGAGGCGTGGCGACCACACGGAAGAGTACCAGTGCATCTACCATGAGTACATGCTGCGCTTCTTCGACAGGCACCCGTATCTGTGGGCGACGCATGTATGGAACATGTTCGACTTTGCAGCTGACGCCCGAGACCAGGGCGGCGAGCCCGGCATGAACCACAAGGGGCTTGTCACCTTCGACCGGGCGACGAAGAAGGATGCGTTCTATCTCTACAAGTGCTGGTGGAACCCCGAGCCCATGGTTCACATCTGCTCGAAGAGGTTCCGCGACCGTGCACAGGACAAGATCCGCGTCAAGGTCTACTCGAACCAGCCGGAAGTCACGCTCTGCGTGAACGGCGAGGCTGTGGCAGCGAAGCGGGCAGACAGGGTCTTCACGTTCGACATCACGCTCCAGCCTGGCAGGAACGTGATCGCTGCCAAGGCCGGTGCGCTTTCCGACACGGCCGAGTTCTGGCGCGTCAGGAAGGAGAACGGCGCCTACAGCCTGAAGGGCAAGGGCGGCGGAGGCAACTGGACGTAAGAGCCTTCGGCATCACAAGAGATCAAATCCAATATGGCAACCGCGCCTGGCCCTAAAGGCCAGGCAGGGAAATAGGTGCCTGCCATGCGCAGGCAGGGAGATATCCATGCGAAATGGGGGAGTGAAGTACATGGGCAAGAAGTCACCAGAACGCAGGCTGATGACCCGCCGCGGCTTCTTTTCGGTGGGAGCGCTGGGCCTTGCGGCGGCATCGGGCATAGGCAGCGCTGTCGAGCAGTATGCTGCGACGCTCGACCAGAATCTCGGCACGAAGAGCTCCGAGCTCATCTCGACGAGCACCGACGCAGAGCTGCTGTATCAGGCATTCAGGCCAAGCGAGGAGCTTCTCAACGCAGATGGTTCCGGAAACTCGCATGCTCTGATCCAGAAGGCAATCGATATGGGAAGGCGCCAGGCAGTCTCTGGTACGGTCCTTCTGAAGAACGAGACCGCAGATGGCCGCGGCCTGCCTCTTGCGCCCGGCGAGCGCGTCACGCTTTTCGGCTCCCGTTCCCATACGACCCTTCTCGGCTCCGGCATGGGCACCAAGGCGACCGGCCCCTGCATCACGCTCGAGCAGGCACTGGGGTCTGATACATCGACCGACTTTGCCCACACCATCGCGACCGGTGTCGCAATGAAGCGCGTGAAGAATCCGGATGGCTCTTCCGCCATTGCCTTCAGCGATCCTGCTCCGACGATTCCGTCCTGGGCGGGAGACGAGTTCGAGATCGAGGGTGCAGGCCTCGAGCTGAACCCCACGATGATCTCCGCCTATGATGCAGTGAACCAGGGCAACAAGCTCGGCAACAACGAGCCTGCTTCCCCTTCGTTCGATCCTCATGAGGCATCGCAGGACCAGCTCGAAGAGGCGGCGCCGGGCTTCCGTGACAGCTTCGGCCAGTACTCCGATGCTGCCATCGTCGTCCTGGGACGCCCGAGCTCCGAGTCGATCGACTTTCTGCCGGGCGGCGTAGCCGAGGGGACAGGTGCCAAAGAGCCGCTTGCCCTGACCGACAACGAGCGTGCCGCGATCGAGATGGCCAAGCAGTGCTCCCAGAACGTTATCGTGCTGCTGAACTCCTCCAACACGATGGAGGTCAGAGAGCTTGCCGACGACGAGGGAATCTCTGCCATCCTCTCCATCGGCTTCCCGGGCTGCTATGGCCTTCTGGGCGTCGCAGATATCCTGATTGGCCGCGAGAGCCCGTCGGGCTGCCTTTCCGACATCATGGCAACACACAACATGAGCGCTCCTGCCATGCAGAACATGGGCAGCTACAGCTATGCGAATGCACATGATGTCCTGCACCGTCCGATCGGCATGTTCGGCGATACCTCTTCCCACTATGTGGTCGAGGCGGAAGGCATCTACACAGGCTATCGCTACTATGAGACGCGCTATGCCGATGCCGTGCTCGGACAGGGCAACGCTTCTGCTGCTGCTGGCGCCACGGTCCTCGAAGACCGCTGGGACTACGCCTCCGAGGTCACCTACGGCTTCGGCTATGGCCTTTCCTATACGACGTTCGTGCAGACATTTGCAGGCGAGCCGAAGCTTTCGGTCACGAAGGGCAAGCAGGGCAGCACCGAGGTGCGCCTCGCGGTTGCAGTCGATGTCGCAAACACCGGGTCTTACGCCGGCCGCTCGGTCGTCCAGATCTATGGCCAGGCGCCGTATGTGGCAGGAGGCGTCGAGAAGCCTGCCATCCAGACGATATGACCCGAACCCGCAGACCGGGGAGGGCCTTCCGCTGGAGTTGAAGCAGGACCTCCCTGGGCCCAGAATCATTGCTGCCACAGCAAAC
>OMVT01000018.1 GCA_900314535.1 uncultured Olsenella sp.
ACGATTCACTCAACCGGAGACCACGCAAGCGTCTCAAGTGGAAGTGCCCCTGGGAGGTCTACCACCACCAGTCGTTGCACTTGCTCTGAGGATTCGCCGCCAAAAAGCACGTTTTGGGCGCATGAACATGCAGAGTTCCAACTAAGTCTCCCTTTAGATGGATTGTGTTGGGCAGCCAGATAGCTGAACCGATGACCTGTCCATGCGCACAAACGATGTTTCTTGACACAAGCTTGAAAGAGCAAGACAGAATCTGGCGGAATTGGAGAGTACAATGCGAGTATCGCTGGGCATGAGCCAGCAGCCAAGCAACACATATGCAGAGAAAGGGTCATTGATGAAACCTCGACCTCACAGTCGATGACCCCTCGGTGCTTCTTGCGAGTTGTGCCGCGGGGTACCCCCAAACAACAATCCGAACCAAGGAGCACCTATGATCTATCTGTCCCAACTCCTGGGCAATCCGGTCTACGACGCAAAGGGCGAAAACATCGGCCGCGTGAACGATCTGGGCATTGCCACAGGTGAAGTCTTTCCGCGTGTCACCTCGCTCGCAATCGAAGGCCCCAGCCGCACCCCGTTCATGCTCTCGTGGCGCAAGTATGTCGACACGTATAACGAGAACGAAGTGCGCCTGAAGGTTGTCAAGACCGATATCCGCTTCAGCTACCTCCAGCCGGACGAGGTGCTGATTGCACGCGACCTCCTGAACAAGCAGATCGTCGATACGCGTGGCGTCCGTGTCGTGCGCGTAAACGACCTGAAGCTCTCTGACACGAACTCCTCGCAGCTGCGCCTTCTGGGCGCCGAGGTGGGAGCTCGCGGCCTTCTGCGCACGCTCTCCCCCAAGCTCGAGCATGCTGTGCTCAAGATCGCCAAGGCCATGGGCAAGACCATCCCCGAGAAGATCATTGCCTGGAACTACATGGACCTTCTGGACCGCGACCTTTCCGACGTGAAGCTCTCGGTCACGCACAAGACGCTCGACGACATGCATCCGGCAGACATCGCCGACATCATCGAACGCCTCGATCCGCGCCTTCGTGGCCAGGTCTTCGCCCAGCTCGATGCCGAGCAGAAGGCAGGCACCATCGCCGAGTTCGACGATGACACGATTGCCGCCGACATCATGTCCTCCATGAACGATATGGACGCATCGCAGATGCTGTCCGAGATGGACCCGGACGATGCAGCAGAGCTCGTGGGCGAGCTCGACTACGACAAGGCAGAGAAGCTCCTGCGCCTCATGGGCGTGAAGGAGCAGCGCGCAGTACGTCAGCTCCTGGGCTACAAGGAAGATACAGCCGGCCGTATCATGACGTCAGAGGTCGTGGACCTCTTCGAGAACGATACGGTGGCAGACGCCGTAGAGGTGCTCTCGAACCTCGATGAGGACTTCGAGACCATCCACTACATCTATATCAAGGACAAGGATGACAAGCTCACGGGTGCCGTGTCGCTCAATGCCCTGCTGCTGGCCAAGGATGAGGACCACCTCAAGGACATTGCCGATATCGAGGACCTGAAGACCGCCAATCCGGATGATGACCAGGAGGATGTCGCAGAGGACATCGCAAAGTACAACCTCCTTGCCATGCCAGTCGTGGACGACCAGGGACACCTGCTCGGCAACGTCACGGTCGACGATGCACTGGATGTCCTCAACGAAGAGCACGCCGAGGACCTGCAGATTGCAGGCGCCGGCCACAACGACACCGCAGCAGAAGGACGCACGGGAGACCTTGCCTGGCTCATGCGCAACGAGGCATGGTTCTTCGTCTGGATGCTCGGCGTTGCCATCCTTGCTGCCATCTTCCACACCCGCCTGCCCTGGCAGGATATCGCGCTTGTCTCCTTCTGCATGCCGGTTGCGGTCATTGCAGGAAACGACGCTGCTGCCTTCGTGACGAAGAACTTCCTCGAGTACGACCCCGACGACGAGGATGCTCCCTCGATGCTCGGCATGGTGTTCAAGGGCGTCGGCCTCGGCCTCATCATCGCAATCTTTGTGACCCTCATCGCGACCTCCATCATCGCGAACATCATGGATGCTCCGATGCAGTACACGATGAAGGGCGTGGCTGCAGCAGCAGCCGCGGCGTTTGTCTGCTTCGCGACGACGCCCATAGCCCTCAAGGTCCTGCGCGCCCGCGACGAGCGCAACCTCGAGACCTCCGGCACGACCCTTGCCATCATCTACATGGCTGTCGCCATCGTCCTCTTCCTTGCAATCACTCTCGCGAGCATGGGAATCTAGGGAGGCGTATGCATGACAGAAAAGAAGATCATGGCTGCCGCACCGGCAGCGCCTCAGGCTCCCGCACCCAGGGCACAGAAGCGGTCTGATGCCCCCAAGGCTTCTCAGAGCTCTTCCAGCTCCACGTCCCAGACGTCTTCAGCAGCTCCCAAGAAGAGCCACGATGTCGCGAAGAAGGCAGGCATCCTTGCCATCCTCGGTTCCATGGGGCCAGGCATCCTGACGGCCTTTGCCGGCAACGATGCAGGCGGCATCGCCACCTACTCCACGACGGGCGCGTCCTATGGCTATGGCATGCTCTGGACCGTGCCGCTCATGTGCCTTCTTCTGATCGTCGTCCAGGAGACATCTGCCCGCATGGGATGTGCAACCGGCAAGGGCTTTGCCTCCCTCATCCGCGAGCAGTTCGGCGTCCGCATCTCCGCCCTTGCCATGATTGCCCTCATCATCTCGAACTTCGCAGTCACGCTCTCCGAGTTTGCAGGCATCGCCTCGGGCATGCAGCTCTTCAATGTGCCCATCATCGCAAGCGTGCCGGTCTCTGCCCTCATCTGCTGGATGCTCACGATCGGCGGCTCCTACCGAAAGATCGAGAAGATCCTCCTTGCCCTTTCGGCCGTGTTCCTCACCTACATCGTCTCCGGCGTCTTGGCAAAGCCTGACTGGGGAGCAGCGCTCAGCGCCACAATCATTCCCCAGGTATCGAACGATCCTTCCTACATCTCGCTCCTCGTTGCAAACATCGGTACAACCATCTCGCCGTACATGATATTCATGGTGTCAAGCAACGTCGTGGAGAAGAACCTCGATGCCTCAGACATCCCGGCCCAGCGTGCCGACAACATCTCCGGCGCCATTGCTGCAGAGGTCGTGACCTGGTTCATCATCATGACGACAGGAACGGTGCTCTTCCCGGCAGGCATCTCCGTCGATACCGCAGCTGACGCAGCCAAGGCGCTCGAGCCGCTTGCAGGCGAGTATGCTTCAGGCCTCTTTGCTCTGGGTCTCGTCGGCGCGTCATTCCTTGCCGCCTGTGTGCTTCCAGGCATCACGGCAAGCGCCGTCTGCGAAGCCTTCGGCTGGGAGCGCGGAGCAGACCGCAGCTGGAAGGAAGCTCCTGCCTACTACGGCATCATCACGGTCATCACGATTGCCTCTGCTGCCATCTGCTGCATCCCGAATGTCGACCTTTTCGGCATCATGATGGTCTCCCAGGTCATCAACGGCGTGATCCTGCCAATCCTGCTTGTCTGCATGGTGCTCATAGCCTCTGACCGCTATGTGATGGGCAGGCATGCAAATGGCCGCATCTGGAACGCCCTGACCTGGTTCATCGTCATTGCCGTGACGATCCTCACAGTCATCATGTTCATCCTTCAGGCCATGGGCTACTGAGGACCTCCGCCTATCCCCTTGAAGCTTGCTACAACGGCAAAGAACGCCGGCAGCAGCACGAGCGCTGCTGCTGCGCTGCCATCAAGCGTGCCCTGCATTCCCTGAATGACAAGAGGGATGCCGAAGCAGAAGACAAGGACCGTAAGGATTGGCCAGAAGCCACGCACGATCCAGGTGCCAGGGCCGAAGATTGCCCGCAGGACGATGATGGGAAAGCCTGCCATAAGGACGATCGCGATGGAGCAGGCAATGGCACGCTCGGTCGTTCCAAGCTGCTCTGCTATCTGGAAGACCAGATCGATTGCGATGAAGATGACGAGCACTGCTCCCAGAAGCTTCAGGATCTTCTGTTCCATGGCTGAATCCCCTTTCTCATTCATCCCGAATGGATATACCCAGCATGCCCAGCAAGCAGGGCATCTTCTTTTCAGCGGTCAGCTCTTCCTCTCAGATGGAGCGCCAGCTCCATCTCCTGAAGCCGTAGGTCCACTCCGCTACGTGAAACAAAGCGTTTACACAATCTTGCTTGCATCCCAAGATGGCTGTGGCTTATAGTGTGCGCAACAGACAGGACGTCCAGGAAATCTGGACATTGATTCGATTTGAGAGGAGCGCCAGAGATGATTCGCATCGCCTACACCGCAGACAACATGAATATGAACTGGTGGTGGCGCGATGTGAATACGATCGGTCAATCGTGAGTCTCTCGCGCCATTATACATACGCGAATCTTTGAGGGCTCCGGTATGACCGGGGCCCTCTTTTTGTCTGTCCAATCCCATCAAGCAAGCAATTCAGAAGTTCCATTCGAAAGGAAGATCCATCATGGCAGCAAACACCCAGCAGGCACGTACCATCACCACCGAGGACCACGGCAAGCTCGATGTCCGCGCACTTGTCCTTCTTGCAGTCCTTCTGGCGGCAGGCTTCATCTTGAATTTTACGGTCGGCAAGGCAATATCGTCTGTCTCCGGCGGCATGATCTCCCCTGAGTTCATCATCTCGGCCTTCTGCCTCACGATCCTCGTGATCCGCCCGAACGTCGGCCAGGCCCTCATCATTGGCCTCATCTCCGCAGCCGTCATCCAGATCACGACGACCGCACCCTTCGTCGACTTCGCAGCTGAAGGCGTTGCCGCCATGCTCATGTCCGTCATCGTTGCAGCTGGCATGAAGGGCTCCGCCAAGAAGATCACCCCTGCCATCGGCACCTTCGTCACGACCGTCGTCTCCGGCGTCATCTTCATGCTCATCCGTATCGCAATGGTCGGCGCTGCTGCCCAGCTCGCAGCTGCCATGCTCCCCGTCGTCTTCGCGACCGGCATCTTCAACGCAATCCTTGTCCAGGCCCTCTACTTCCCGATCTGCAAGGCACTCAAGGTCGAGGCATAAGGCATCTATCCATAGCAGCCATCAGAGCACATCGATCAGAGCACAGAGTTAGCAAGAGAAAGAAGCACATCATGGCAGACACGAACTCCCAGGCACGCACCGTCACCGCAGCAGCACACACCGGCACCGATGTCACGTCCCTCATCCTCCTGGCCGTCCTTCTGGCCGCAGGCTTCATCCTGAACCTCACGGTCGGAAACTCGCTTGCGATGGTCGGCATCAAGCCCCAGTTCATCATCGCTTCCTATGCCCTTGCCATCCTGCTCACGAAGGCTGACTTCAAGCAGGCTGCCATCTTCGGCCTCATCTCCGCTGCCGTCATCCAGTTCACGACCTCGATTCCGGGCCTCAACTTCGTGACCGAGCTTGTCGCCGCCCTTGCTATGGCTGCCCTCATCAAGCTCGACCTCAAGGTCGCCGGCAGGAACGTCACCCCGCTCGTTGCCGCCTTCGTGACGACACTTCTCTCCGGCGCCCTCTTCGCTGTTGCCGGCACCCTCATCATGGGCGCAGCGCTCGCCACGGTCGCCGTGAAGATCCCGCTCGTCCTCGGCACGGCCGTCTTCAACGCAATCGTCGTCCAGGCGCTCTATTTCCCCCTGAATAAGGTCCTGAACCGCTAGGATTCCATCAGCTACCATAGAGAGGGCCGCAGGAGCACCTGCGGCCCTCTTCTATACCACGGCATGCTCCATGCATGCACTTATATATATGAAGCAGCAAGCAAGAAAGGGCAGCATGGCAGAAAGCACGAATACGCCCCAGCCCATCATCGAGCTCAAGGATGTCTCCTTCACCTTCGCCTCGGCCGCATCCGACGGCACAGAGGCTCCGAAGCCGGCACTCTCCCATATCACAGCCACAATCGGCACGGGCGAGTTCGTCGGCATCATCGGGCCTTCGGGAGCAGGCAAGTCCACGCTCGCATCCGTGATGTCTGGCGCCATCCCTCACCACTTCAAGGGCACGCTCTTCGGAGCCACGCTCGTAGATGGGAAGGATACCTGCGACATCACGCTCACGGACATCTCCCAGATTGTAGGTTCGGTCCTCCAGGACATCGATACGCAGATGGTCGCCTCCGTCGTCGAGGACGAGATGCTCTTCGGCCTCGAGAACTTCGGCGTGCCCCATACAGAGATCGAAGGCAGGATCGAAGAGACGCTTGCAACTGTCGGCATCACCGATCTGCGTGACCGCGAGATCGCAACGCTCTCGGGCGGCCAGAAGCAGAAGGTCGCAATCGCTGCCATCCTGGCCCTATACCCCCGCGTCCTTGTGCTCGACGAGCCGACAGCCGCCCTCGACCCTGCCTCCTCGACCCTTGTCTTCGATACGCTCGAAGAAGTGCGCCGCCAGGGTGTCACGGTCGTCGTGATCGAGCAGAAGGTAGCCCTTCTCTCCAAGTACTGCGACCGCATCCTCGTGATGGATCAGGGCAAGCTCCTGCTCGACGGGACGCCCCGCGAGGTCTTTGCCCATGCCGAGAAGCTCCGCTCCATCGGCGTCGACTCTCCCCGTGTCGCCCGCGTCTACAACAGCCTCGCAAAGGATGGCCTGCTTCCTCAAGGCAAGCCCTGCCTCACCGTGGAGGAGGCTGCTGCCATCGAGGAGCGCCTCATCCCTGAGGCTTCCAGAACTGCTCCGGCCGAGGGATCCTTCCGCCAGGGCTCGAAGCACGTCGTGGCAGCCAGGCCCCATGCAGAAGGGGCAGAGCCAGTTGTCAAGCTCCACGACGTCTGCTTCCAGTATCCCAACGGCGGCGCTGCCGTGAAAGACCTCGAGATGAGCGTCTATCCCGGCGAGATGGTCGCCGTCGTCGGCCAGAACGGTGCCGGCAAGACGACGCTCACGAAGCTCCTGAACGGCCTTCTGAAGCCCTCCTCAGGCGAGGTCAGGATCTCCGGCCTCTCGACGAAGGAGGTTCCGACAAGCCGCATCGCAGCCCACTGCGCAACGCTCTTCCAGAACCCCGACTACCAGCTCTGCAAGGATACGGTCTTGGACGAGGTGGCCTTTGGCCTCGAGCTCCAGGGGATTGATGAGGAGGAAGCAAAGAGGCGGGCACTCCGCGTGATCGAGCGCTTCGGCCTTCCCGAGAAGGAGTCTCCGTTCTCGCTCTCCCGTGGCCAGCGCCAGGTCGTCGCCCTTGCCTCCGTCGTCGTCATGGAGCCCGATGTCGTGCTCCTCGATGAGCCGACAAGCGGCCTTGACTACCGCGAGTGCATGACCGTCATGGACACCGTCTCCGAGATGGCCAATCGCGGCTGCGCTGTCATTATGGTCTGCCACGATATGGAGGTCGTCTCCGACTTCGCAGAGCGTCTGGTCGTTATGGCAAACGGGATGATCTTGGACCGTGGCGCCACGCTCGACATGTTCAGCGATTCCTCCCTCATGAAGGAGGCCTTCATCGAGGCGCCGCAGATCGTCCAGCTCTCGCAGGTGCTCTCGCGCACCGTGAGCCCGGCCTTTGCCGGCATAAGCCAGGTTTCAGGCATCGTCGACCTTACCGAGGAGATGGTCCAGCGTGGTTAATGTGATCGATTATGTACCGGGCAAGACGCTCCTCCACAGGCTCAATCCCGTGACGAAGCTCGCAATCGCTGCTGCCATCATCGTGGCGACATTCCTGTCCGATTCCTACGTGATGCTCCTGGGGCTTCTGGTCCTGACATTCGCACTCGGCTTCTATGCCAAGTCGCAAGGCAAGCTCTTCTCCCTCATGAAGCTCCTCGTCCCCATCGCAGTCGTGATGCTCCTGCTCCAGACCGCCTTCGTGAGGACAGGCGAGCCGGTCTTCCTGTGGATGACAAGCACAGGCCTCATCACAGGCTCGAAGGCCTGCCTGCGCCTTCTGGGCGTGGCGCTTCCCCTTATCCTCATGCTCTCCGTCACGAAGCTCAACGACCTCGCGAATGCCTGCGTCGAGGTGCTCCATATCCCCTACCGCTATGCCTTCACGTTCACGACAGCACTCCGCTTCGTTCCGGTCTTCTCCCAGGAGATGAACTCCATCATGGAGGCACAGTGCGCCCGCGGCGTGGAATACGACACGAAGAACCCGATCAAGAAGCTCCAGCTCATGCTTCCGCTCTGCGTGCCCCTGCTTGTGACCTCGGTCGGAAAGACCGACGCCACAGCGCTCGCAGCCGAGCAGCGCGGCTTCTATCTGAGGACCCGCGAGAGCAGCTTCAAGCGCTACCCCATGGCAGCAGATGACAAGGGTGTCCTTGTGCTCTGCGTGCTTCTGATCGTCCTCGGCGTCCTCTTCTAGGAAGCTCTTCGCCCCCGCCATCGTCCATCCTCATTCGGTATTCAGAAAGTGCTATAAATAGAACAGCTGCTCAATTGTGTACTGCATAAATAGGGCCAGCATGCTGCGAAGTGTGCTGTTTGGTGGGGGCTTCATCTATGGGTTCACCTTCATTGCCGGCGATGATCACCGGCATGTCGGCTTTCATCCTCTATACCGCTTCAACGCTCACCCTGCGCCGGAGTGCCACGTTCCATGCCTATCATGTTGCCCTCTTCTGGATTGCCTTTGCGCTGATCTCTGCAAGCACCCTTCTCGGCCCGGTAGCGGAAGGCGCCGTCGATTCGCCCCTGCGTCTCTTCATTGCAGTCACCATGCCGCTGCTTCCTGCCGTCCACGCCACATGGGCGCTTGCTGTCTGGATGCACCCTTCGGAAGCCCGCTCGAATGACCTAAAATCGTTCGGCACGATTCCATGGGCGAGCTGGCTCATCCTGCATCTCACCGGGCTCTTCCTCGGATTCGCAAATTCCCGTTTGGGCGATATCCCTGCGCTTGCCCTGAGCACGATGGCAGTGCTCGCTATCCTGCTCTGCTTCAGAGACAGCGGACACTCGCACCAGAACGTCTGAGGCTCACAGGAGCGGCATCCCTTCAGCAAGCTTCACGAACATCCTGGCTGCGACAGGAAGTATCCGGTCGTTGAAGTCATAGGCCGGGTCATGAGGAGCGGGCCACGTCTCCCCGTTTCCGACATAGAAGAGTGCCCCACACGTAAGCTTCGTATACCAGCCGAAGTCCTCAGACGGCCGCCAGGGCTCAGGCAGCTTTTCCTGCACGAATCCAAGCTCACGGGCGCTGGCGCGCACCTTCTCCGCTGCACGCCAGTCATTCACGGTTGCCGGGAAGGGGTCGTGCTTCTCTCTAGACACAGAAAGCCCGAAGCGCTCTGCGAGCTCATGCGCTTCTTTCCCAAGCTCCTCTTCCATGCGTGCAAGGCCTTCATCTTCCCCAGCGCGCAGCGTGAACGAGACCTTTCCTCTTCCCGGAGATATCCCGAAGTCATGGCTTCCCAGAGTCATGCCCACCGTGGTCGCGAATTGGAGCTTCTCTTCCTTGCTCTTATCCAGCTTCTCGGCGGCAAGCTGCATGCGCGCAAGGACAGGTGCAGGATTCGTCCCAAGCTCAGGGGTCCCGGCATGGGCAGCCGCACCGATGAAGGCAAACGTGAGCCCACATGATGCTGGCTGCGTCATGCCCTCTCTCACCATCACGGCACCCTCCTCATGCCCGCTCAGGTTGTGGAAGGCGTAGACCTCGCGGACACCTTGGGATGCAAGCCATGCTGCGCAGGCATGTCCGCCTTCGCCCGTCTCCTCTGCTGGCTGGAAGACGAGATAGACAGGACGTCTGATGGTGGCATCATGCTCCATCAGGCAGGCGGCTGCCACAAGCGCTGCCATATGTCCGTCATGCCCGCATTTGTGTGCGACGCCCGGGACTGTGGAGCCGTAAGGCAGCGAGATCGTCTCATCTATAGGCAAAGCATCCATATCGGCACGGAAGGCGATAGGCGCCACGCCTTCTGCCCCTTCAGGGCAGAAGCGCACAGAAAGCCAGCTGCCGTAATCTTCTGCAGCAAGCGAGGTATGGGAGGAAAGAAAACCCTGGATCCGCCGCTTCGCCCCAACCTCTCTGCCCGAAAGCTCGGGATGGGCATGAAGGTCATGGCGGAAAGTGGCAATCTCATCCCAGAATGCATCATCCATGCGTATCCTCTCTTCCTGTACACCTTCGAGCCATTATGGAACGGCTCTGAGAGATATGGCAGCACTGTCGCTGTCCCGAAATGGAAGGCGCGTGGCCTATCATGGGATAGCCGCAAGTGCAGACTCAGAGCAGGGAGGCAGTCTATGGCAGAGATCAGGTGTGTCACAGCAGGAGAGGGCCGCTTTGCGCTCGAGGCAGTGGCTGTCCTCATGCCCCGCGGCATCACAGTCACGGCCTTCACCCCGGGATATGCCCATCTCGGCGCGACGGCACAGGCAATACCCAGGCCCGAGCATGACCGCACGGCTACCGTGAGCATCCTTGCCGTCCCCTGCCACAGAGACGAGATGCCTGCTCACGATATCGCGGCAGCCCTTGCCACGAAGTTCCGGGTGCCCGTTGCGGCAAGCTGCGGCTTCCATGTAGAGGCAGCGTCCGACGAGGATATCCAGAAGGTCCTTGCCACGACGAAAAAGCTCATCTCCTCGCTGGAAGAAGCGTGCGCCCCCTTCTTCGCAGATACTGCACAGTAGCGTCCGTCCGCCAGCGCGCAAGGCCATCTCCCGCCACTTTCAGGTGCACCTATCTTTGCCCCCGCTATCATGAAATGCAGAAATGACCGGATGGAGGCACGTGCAATGGACACAGACAGCAGGGATCTGCTCGATATGCTCACGCTCATGTATCTCGCCGCGACATCGAAGGCGGAGGGCAGAGGCAGCAAGACGAAGCAGGTAAGCACCGGGACACTTTCAAGAGAGGCGCTCGCAGACCTTGCCCGCAGCGGCTATATCCGCGTATCCAAGGACCCTGCAGGGCGCATAGAGCTCACGCCGGCAGGTGCTGCCACCGGCGAGTTCATGAAGGAACTCTTCAGTGCCTTCCAGGAGGACATCTTCACGACCGTAGCCGCAAGCTCGAAGAAGCAGGAGAAGAAGCGCCAGGATCCTGCCTTCAAGTTCCATATCGTGCTCGATCTCGGACACTACCTCACCTGCTGGCGCGACATCGTCGTGCCGCAGCACATCACATTCGGACAGTTCCATGAGATCATCCAGTCGGCCTTCCTCTGGGAAGACTCCCATCTCTTCGAATTCCGCCTCACGACGCACGGCAGAAAGATCGAGATTGTGAGCGATGCAGACGGTGCAGGAGAGGCCTTCGCGGCCATCGCCCATAATGGGCCAGTCGATGCGGAGTCAATGACCATCGACGAGGTGTTCCCCAGAACGAAGAACGCCGTCTATGAGTACGACTTCGGCGACTCCTGGCTGCATTCGATCCATCTCGCAGAGACAATCCGCTCCTATCCGGGCACCCTCCCCTGCTGCACGGCAGGAGAAGGAGCAGCGCCTCCGGAAGATGTGGGCGGCTCCTACGGTTTCAGGGAGTTCCTGTCAGCGCTCTCCGATGTCACGGATCCCGACCACGACGGTGCGGTGACCTGGGCTGGCACCGAGAACTACGGACCGTTCGACCTCGATGAGGTGAATGAGCGCATGCAGCACTGGTACAGGGCAAGCAGAGGTGATAGCGAAGAGGAAGAAGGCAGCCTCGAGACAGGAACTTCAGGAGGAGCTGACATCCTGACCTTCCCGCAGAAGTAGAGGCACGGGGTTTCAGTCTTATGCCAGGGCAGCCTGAATCGGCCATAATCGATTCAGGCTGCCCTTTCTGTCGACTATGGCCGATCACCCAAAAAGCGCTGCCGTATGGCAATGCCTGCTCGAGGGATGGCCTTAATGCATCGTCAGAAAGAGAAGGGACGGTAAAGCCTGCAGGCCTTTCCGTCCCTTCGCAGGATGTCCCCAGAATATGCTCTATGCCTTCTTGGCGGGCAGCAGCTTGTCGAGTCCTGCCCTGTCACGATATGCACGATTGCACAGATGAGGAAGAGCACAGCTGAGCACATATGCACGATGCCTTGAGGCGTAGATGCCGCCTCGTCGAAGCTGAGACCTTCCGCCATGCGCATATGCATGAGCGCACCGCCGCTCAGAAGCGCCGCGATCAGAAAGACTGCCATCGCAAGGCCAAGGCAGCAGTCGAGCCTCGTCTCTCTGTTCATGGACTTCTTCGCCACGTTGCATGTCGTTGCCACGACCTTCCTGTGTGCCTGCACGGCATGCACGACAACCGCTGCGACCAGCAGGAAGCCGAAGAGCGCATGCACATGGGGATCTGCATGGCCTGTCAGATAGGTCACGATGAGAAACACCGCCACGACGATATCGGTTGCAAGGCGTGCTTTCGTACTTGGCTTCTTCATATGCCGACACTCCCGTCTCAATAAGCGACGGGAAGATGTTAGCCTATTGATACTTATTGCAGAAGACCATATTCGGACGCATTTGAATCATCAATCCGTCTGATTGGAGAGTCCGACATCCTGCAGCCGTCCCTCTTTCTTCAGGCTATGCTTGTTATGGGAAGGGAGGATCTCATGGACTGGATCGAGCAGAGGCTCTTCGAACTCAGGGATACCGAGAGCCAGTACCGCACGTTCAATGCGCGCGTTGTCGCAACAGCGGACCCTGCCACGATGCTCGGCGTCCGTGTGCCGCGCCTGCGGCGCCTTGCGAAAGAGATTCTGCGCTCCCCTGACAGGGCAGCCTTCCTCGAAGAGCTTCCCCATGCGTACTACGAGGAATACCTCCTCCATGCCTTCGTGCTGAACGAGGAGAAGGATGCAGAGCGCACGATTGCAGAGCTCGGCCGTCTTCTGCCCTTCGTCGACAACTGGGCCGTCTGCGATGCGCTTGTCCCGAAAGCGTTCAGGAAGCTCGCACCAAAGCATCTCGAGGCGCTTTCCCGGAAGTGGATGCAAGCAGAGCATGAATACACGCGCCGCTTCGGCATCTCTCTCCTCATGCACTATCTGCTGCCCGATCGCTTCAGGCCCGAACATCTCCTCTGGGCAGAAGAAGCAGATGACGGAAGGTACTATGTCGAGATGATGGTCGGCTGGTATGTGGCAGAAGCCCTCGTCACCCAGGAGACGTCGGTCCTTCCCTTCCTCGAGGCAAAGACGCTTCACGTAAAGACGGAGCGCATAGCGATACAGAAGGCGCTCGACAGCAGAAGGATCGCTCCCAAGATGAAGGAGCATCTGCGCCAGATTCGCGCCACGCTCTGATTTTCGTTATGAAAATGCTCCGGTGTGCAAGGAGGCAAAAGCACCGGAGCATATAGGATTCCCAAGACAGAAATGCAATCCTGAGAGCCCTTTGGGGGACTTGTTGGGGGCGCTTCCCGCGCCACCACCTGTTATACCCGATGACGCGTTATACCTGTTCAAAGGGCACTTTTATGCATGTTTCTCCACACGTCGGACACGCCTTGACCTCACTTTTGCCACACATGTGCGCGGCTCGTGAAGATGGTCTTCCCGGTTCTGCGCAAGCATCAGAAGGCATGCGTGAACGCGACCCTTTCATCTCCTGTACGGGAGAGATGGATGATGCCGCAGAAGACGAAGCCGCATCTTCTGATGAGCTTCTGCATCGGGACATTGTCCTTGTGGGTGTCGACTCGAAGCGCCACACCCTCTTTCTCGGCATGCTCCAGGGCCCACCGCATCATGGCAGATCCTATGCCTCTTCCCTGCTGTGCTGTCGCGAAGCGGTGCACGACCCGGTAGTGTCCATTGTCTTGCCACATCCCCTCATAGATCTTCGCATAGTCGGGCTCGGGACCAGGAAGATACGCAAAAGCGCCCTGCGGCACATCGTCTCCGTCTGTCCAGACCATGAGATGATGCCCGGCTATGTCTTCTGCAATCTGTGCCTCGGGCGGAAAGCCAGGCTCCCACTGGTGCGGGTTTCCTGCCTTCACCATGAACCTCTGTGCCACGCGATAGATCTCCATGCACCGTGGAAGATCTTGCATCGTGGCTTCACGCACCGAACCCATAGGCCCTCCTCAGGCAGGAATGTGCTTCGATCTAGCGGGCCATATCGTCGGCAAAGGCCTTGGCCTCTTTCAGGCGCTCGGGCGTCGGCTTGTTCTTCGCATAGAAGGTCCTCTCGGCGACGACGATGCCGCGTGCCTCGAGCTCCTTCCTCATCAGGTCGAACGAGTGCTTCGAGAGCCAGGTCGTCGAGAAGAGGACCGCGCGTCCCACCATGTCGCCGTCGAGCGTCCTGATATAGGAGACAAGCTTCTTGTCGAGGCCATAAGCATAGAGGGCGCCTCCGATAAAGAGGACATCGGTGTGGCCGGAGAGCTTTGCCTCAGGAGCGTCGACCGAGACGGCCGATACGCCGAGCTCCTCTGCGATAGCCTCTGCGAGAAGACGGGTATTGCCGGAACGGGAACAGTAGCGGACTGCGCACTTCATGAGATCCTCCTAGCGGAATTGACTGATATATATATTGTGCTCAATATATTTACGAGGTCAACCGACAAAGCGGGACCAATATGTGGAACATGAACATGGATGAAGCATGAATATGCTTCCTTCTGTGTACCAATTGCTGATTGCGGGAACAAGAACCTCAACAGCAACGAACGAAAGGCGGATCTGCATGTCTTCGAATCTCGAGCTCTACGTAAAGAATGGCTGCCCCTGGTGCCACAAGGTCCTCTCCTTCATGGAGGCAAACGATATCGAGCTGCCGCTCCACAACATCGATGAGTCCGAAGCTGACCGCGAGCACCTCATCGAAGTCGGCGGCAAACGCCAGGTGCCGTGCCTTCTCATCGACGGCAAGGCCCTCTACGAGTCTTCTGACATTATCGATTACCTCAAGGAGCATGTCGTGGAAGGCGAGGCTCAGGAAGCAGCGCCTGCTGAAGAGCCCGCTGCTGCCGCTGGCGCGCACTGCACGCTCGATGGCCACTGCAGCTTCTGATCTTTTCCTGTGCCCTTCCTCATATCGCCCGGATCTCATCACGAGGTCCGGGCGATTCTTTTTTGCCATCCCATCTGCCGGAAGACAGCGGCACCTCCGCAGCGCTCTCTCCGGAAGTTAAGGGCTGACCTGCGGCAGCGGTCCTGCCCCATGTATGCTCCAGGAAAGATGCTGTCTTGATTCAGCAGGCAGAACAGAACACAGAACAGAGAGCACGCGCTGATATCCATCAGGCCTTTTCCATCCCCTGCCCTTCTTGCATCCCTATCAGGCACTTCGGGCCTGCGCAGAGCGCTGGCATGGAAAGGGAGGGTCCGGAGGCCCTCCCAAAAGGTACAGTCTCTGAGGTTTTCCTAGACGCCGATGAGGGAGAGGATCTCCGTGAGGCCCTTCTTACCGAAGGCGACACGCTCGTCGCCTCCGTCATTGATAACAAGGCAGGGAACGCTCATCACATCGTAGGCATCCTTCAGCGTCGGGAAGCGGTTCACGTCGTAGACCGCCGTCTCGACCTTGGGATTCTCTGCTGCGATGCGCTGCGTCGCGACGGCGACCTCAGGGCACATCGTGCAGGACAGGCCGACAAGCACCTTCATCTTCACCGGACGCGAGATTGCCGCGATGGCTTCGCGGTCTGCGGCGGCTATCTGCTGGCCGGGACCGGAAGCATTGTAGAGGCCGAGCACGAACGAGGTGAACTCATGCCCTCCCGGCACGCCGTGGAAGCTCATGCCGCAGGGCACACCATCCCGAAGGACTGAGACATAGGGGAGCTCTGCCGGATCGTCGGAAGATGTATCGGCACGCGTGACCGAAAGCTTGTCGGTCTCTTGAGCAAGCGCCTCCATGTAGGCGGCAAGCTCGGATGCAATCTCTCCGTCGTCGAGATGGAGCTCGAGGACAAGAGGCTTCTCCATGCGCTCGAAGACCGCTGCCAGCTGCGAGCGCATCGCGTCGTCGATGGGACCATCAGAGGAGACCTTCTCCTCCTTCTTGGAGGCTGCCTTCTGGACCCTCGTTGCCGGCTGGACAGGATGGATGCCGGTCTTTTCCTGCGCTGCCTTGAGATAGCGCTCCATCTCCGTCGCCGTGGCAGCGCCCTCGCCGATTGCGGTAGCGACCTGGCGGAGCCTCTTCTGGCAGATGTCTCCTGCCGCGAAGAGCCCGTCTGCTGTCGTCATCTGGTGCTCATCCGTAATCACATAGCCCTGAGGATCGAGCTCGGCAAGGCCCTGCGCCAGCTCTGTTGCCGGCGCATAGCCAACAAAGACGAAGACGCCGACAGTCCCTCCATCCTCAGGCTTCACCTCATGAGTCTCGCCGGTCTTTTCGTCCTTCCATACGAGGCTCCTTACGACGGAGTCACCAGATACCGAGACGAGCTCGGCATTCGTATGTACGGTGATATCGGGATTCGCACGTGTCGCATCGGCTGTCGCCTTCGCGCAGGTGAAGTCATCCTCGCGCACGAGCACGGTCACGTGCGATGCATAGCGGGTAAGGAACACGGCCTCCTCTGCCGCCGCGAAGCCGCCGCCCACGACGAAGACCGGACGCCCGGAGAAGAACTCGCCGTCGCACGTCGCACAGTAGGCAACGCCGTGGCCGCGGAACTCTTCCTCGCCGGCAAAGCCGGCACGGCGCGGGCTTGCACCGGTTGCCAGAAGCACCGCGAGGCACGAGAGCTCTCCCCTGCTGGTCTTCACGTGCTTCACGTCGCCCGAGAGGTCGATCTTCTCCACATCGGCGAGCAGCATCTCGGCACCGAAGGCCTCGGCCTGCTGGCGCATCGTATCGGTAAGCTCTGTGCCCGAGGCAGCAAGGACGCCTGGATAGTTCACGACTTCTGATGTGATCGTGATCTGGCCTCCGAAGTGCTCGCGCTCGACCACAAGGACGCGGTAGCGGGCACGTGCCAGATAGAGCGCCGCCGTGAGGCCGGCGGGGCCTCCGCCCACGATCACCGCATCATAGATCTTCTCTTCCTGTTCCATGGCAGACCTCCTTCATAGCTATCTGCTGCCACCTCAGAGAGAAGGCCAGCTTCCGCTGGCCTTCCCGAAACGTTTCTGTCTTACAGCTGGCCCACAAGATCGAGGGACGGCTTCAGGGTCTCGGCACCCGGCTGCCACTTTGCAGGGCAGACCTGGTCGCCGTGCTCGCGGACGAACTTCGCGGCCTGGACAAGGCGCAGAAGCTCCTTCGCATTGCGGCCGATGCCGCCTGCGGTGACTTCGTAGACCTGGATCTTGCCATCCGGGTCGACGATGAAGGCGCCGCGCTCCGCAAGGCCATCGGACTCGATCAGGACCTCGAAGTCCTCTGCAAGGACATGTGCCGGGTCAGCGAGCATCGGATAGGCGACCTTCTGGATGCGCTCGGACTCGTCGTGCCATGCCTTGTGGACGAAGTGGGTATCGCAGGACACGGAGTAGACCTCGCAGCCCTCCGCCTTGAAGCCTTCATAGTTCTCCGCAAGCTCCTCGAGCTCGGTCGGGCAGACGAACGTGAAGTCTGCCGGATAGAAGAAGAACAGGGCCCACTTGCCGAGGACGTCTGCCTTGGTGACCGTCTTGAACTCGCCCGCCTGGTAGGCCTGGACGCTGAAATCGGAGATCTCCTTGTTGATGAGAGACATGTCCCATCCCCTTTCTTTTCTGCAGCTCTGCTGTGCTGTTCCTTAACTGAGAACGATTATTATTATCAATATCCATTTTCGTTAGTCAAGAAGAATCTCGAAGATCTTTGAGATTCAGTCTCAATAGATTGAGACGTCTCTTCGGATTGGCATATGCACTGCTAGATACCCATGCAAGAAAAGAAGGCAGAGAAAGATGCGCCTCTCCCGGTATGGGAGAAGCGCATCTCAGATGGACGAAATATCGATAGCAGATATCTTTAGAGATCCTGCTTCACGAGAATCTCCTGCGGAATGAGCTCGCAGGAATCGACGACCGTCTTTGCATAGGCAGCCGCCTCGTCGGAAAGGACATTCAGAAGCGGGGTCATATCGTAGTCCTCGATATTCACCTGCTTCGTCGTCTCGTTGTCCTGGGCATCCGGGAAGCGCTCGGACGCCTTCTTCACCATGAGCTCGTAGGCAGGGGCGAACGGGGCAAACCCGTACTTGCCATTGAGCTCATGCTCAAGCTTGTTCATGATCGAGATGCCGGCACGGTCGATATCGCCCCAGTAGAGGACCTCGATCGTATCGGCTCCGAGCGTATCGAGCAGAAGCGAGAGCCTGTTGTGCTCGATGATGGGCGTGCCGCCGCCGAGGACGACTGCGTGGATGCGCTCGCCCAGGATCGTCGTCCTGCCATCTTCGTACATGAGGTCATGTACATCGAGGTAGGGGTCGAGGTTCTCCGTCACGAGCACGCGCATGTGCTTCCGCCTCCTTGGCGCATGGTAGACGAGGTCAGACTTCGGAAGCGGACGGTGGCGGATGATGTCCTCCATACCGAGGGCACGGAGCAGGCGGAAGCCGTCAGAGCCATACTCGAAGAACTTCTCGTCGCCTCCCATCTGGTAGGCGAGCTGGCGGCGGGTGATGTCTCCAGGGAGCATCCCGTCCTGGAGGATGGAGTTCATCGTCTCGATCTCATGCTCGAAGAGCACATAGGCCTTCGGATGCGAGAGCAGCCATCCGTTCATCCAGAACCTCTCATCGAGCTGGACGATCTTCTGCCTGATCTCTGCGTCGGTCTCGCCACCCCTGCGCACATAGGGAATCTTGCGCAGGTCGCGCGAGTGGGACGGCTTCGGCGGAAGCGGACGCTTCGCCGCAGGCGCCTCTTCCTCCTTCAGAGCAGATTCTTCCTCTGCCTCAACGGCTGCATCGCTGTCGATGCCCAGAGCCTCGTCAGCCTCTGCCTCTTCAGCAGCTGCCTCCTCGGCTTCTGCCTCGCACTCAGGCTCGAGCACGGATGCTGCCTCGACAGGTGCTTCTGCCTCCTGCAGAGGCACCTCTTCCGGCGTCTCTTCGGAGGAATCCTCCTTTGCCTTCACGATGCGGTGGGTGCGGCGGCGCCTCTTGCGCGGTGCCTCGGCAGCCTCATCTGCAGGTGCTGCCTTGGCCTCCCCTGCCTCTTGAGGCTCTTCTGCAGCCTTTGCCTCAGGCTCTGCTGCAGCAGCTTCTGCCTTCCTGCGCGTGCGGCGGCGGGGCTTCTTCGGTGCCTCTTCCTGCTCCTGCACATTGTCTGCCTCGGAAGCATTGGATGGGCCTTCGGCCTCTTCAGCCTCAGGCACAGCCTTCTTCGTCCTGCGCCTGCGGGTCCTCTTCGGCTTCGGCTCCTCTTCAGGAGCCTCCTCCTGCGGTGCAGCTTCGGCCTCCGGCTCTGCCACGGCTACTGCAACGCTTTCAGATGCGACCGGTTCGCTCTCGGGAATGATGCCTTCTTCCCTGTCAGCCTCTGCCGCCTCTTCTTCGGCCTCTTCGGTCGCCTTGGCATAGGCAGCCTCGATCAGCTCGTCCTTGATGCCAAAGACATTGTCCTGTCCATACCAGACCAGGACTTCGGAGCAGATGCTGTCCTGCGTCTCGCTGTCGTCGAGCCCGACCTTCGAAAGAAGCTTCTCGAGGCCTTTCCTGTCCGTGCGGTAGTCCTTGAGACGCACGAGCGCGCTTGCAAAGCCAGAAGCCAGATTGCGCTTGGCAGGCGGGATCAGAGGAGACACCTCATCACGCACGAGCTCCATGAGGGCATGCTCGACATCAGTCAGTTTTCTTGCCATTTCTAACACCTCCTTTTCCATTGGCAACAGCTGCATTCTACCCTCTCGGCCCATCTGACAGATAGCCTCATAGCAGAAGGACCCGCTTTTCTCGCAGGAAAAGCAGGGCCAGAAGACTCTCTATGCTGCTGTCTAGGCGCCGAAGACGAGCTCTGCGCCGTCAATGCCAGTCGGCGCGATCGGCAGGAACTGCCCCACGAAGTCATCCATCGCGCGTCCGAGCGTTCCTGCAACCTCGACGAGAATCTCGTTGCGTCCCGGATGCACCGCCCCATCGAGGCTGAAGCTCCAGTCCGGCACGATGCGCACACCGAGTTCGCGTCCGTTTGCCTGCACACGCACGACGCCTGCGACATCGGCAAGCTCGAGCATGATTGGAGCTGCGGCTTCTGCCTCCGTGAGCTCGATGCCTGGCTCAGGAAACATAGCGCAAGCGAGGAGCGCTATCTGAGGAATGATGAAAGCGGGCTTGCCGAGAAGCTGCGCACCATCGGGACGGACGAGCAGGGACACCCCCGCATTCCGACCACGGCCGCCCTCAGCCGAGAGCGCCATTTCGGGTTCAAGAAGCACAGCCGCTTTCTGGACTATCCCAAGCATGTCCATGACTGGGTGGAGTTCGAGTATATGTATGCAGGATCGTGCGTGCAGCATCTCAATGGCATGCCGATCGAGGTAAAGCAGGGACAGGCGCTTCTCATCGACCAGAACACCCGCCACAAGGTGCCCCGCCTCGGCGAGGGCCAGATCCTGCTGAACCTGTTCTTCGGTGCAGACACGATTCCTGCACTGCTCGAACAGCAGAGAAGCACCCGCAGCATCGTGTACGACTTTCTTGCCAATTCCATGAGCCAGACCGCGTGCAAGGATTCCTTCATCCTGTTCGATGCCGCAGATTCCTGGAAGCTCCGCTCGCTCGTCGTGATGTTCGGCTGCGATTTCCTCGAGCAGGAAAGTGCCGCAGACGAACGCCTCACCCCGCTCTTACAGCTCATCATGATGGAGCTCATAGATCTGTGCCAGGACGGCAGATCGTCTGCCAGCCTCGAGAGCGCGCGCCAGATATCGGTCCTGCCGGCACTCCAGGCAATCGAGGAGCATTACCCGGACATCACGCTCGACAGGATTGCCCGGCAGATGGGCGTGAGCCCTGCCTATCTCTCGCGGCTTCTCAAGCAGCAGTGCGGCAGCAGCTTCCAGCGGCTCCTCACCCGCCAGCGCATGAGCGAGGCTGCACGCCTACTTGACCTCGGCACCACATCTGTCACCGAGGTCGCACACCGTGTCGGCTACAACAACGTGACCTTTTTCTACCGCAAGTTCCAGGAAGAGTTCGGATGCTCGCCCGGGACATGGCGGACACGGAAGCATGCGGTCTGAGCGGACGCAGCCGCGCTTCATGCATATGCAAAGACGCTGCCACCCACCGATGGTGTGGCAGCGTCTGTAGATTTCTGGATTGACCAAATCGTACTAGTTAGCTATTTATTCGTTATCCCCGCCGGTGGCCTTGGTGGCGCTGAGGGCAGCTCCCCCATCCTTTGCATCATGCCACACCCAGTCGGTGAAGGCAGGGTGGTCGAAGCCTTTGTCCACCGCGAACTGGAAGGCATCCTGGCGGAACTTCTCCCACTCGGCAATCTGGTCTGCCCACTTCTCGGCATCCAGAATCCTCAGAGCATCTGCGGCCAGTGCCCAGCGGTCCATGTGGTTCAGGCGCAGCATGTCATACGGCGTCGTCGTGGAGCCCTGCTCCTCGTAGCCATGCACGTGGAAGCTGTCATGGTTCGGACGGTGCCAGATCAGGCGATGGATCGTGTCGGGATAGGCATGGAAGGCAAAGAGCACCGGACGGTCCGTCGTGAAGAGCTCTGCGAACTCCTCATCAGAGAGCGCCTCGTCGTTCTCCTGCGCATTCTGGATCTTCAGGAGCTCGACGACATTCACGACACGAACCTTCACGCCGAGCGCATCGAGGAGCTCGGTCGCCGCAAGCGTCTCCTGCGTCGGCACGTCTCCGCAGCAGCCGAGCACGATGTCAGGCTCCTCGCCTGCCTTGGCAGTTGATGCCCACTTCCATTCGGCCGCACCCTTCTCGAGCTCCTTGCGGGCATCGGCAAGCGAGAGCCACGTGGCCTCGGGCTGCTTGCCCGCAAAGATGCCATTGATGCAGTTCGTGGACTGGTAGCAGCGCTCTGCGACCGCGAGCAGCATGTTCGCATCCGCCGGATAGTAGATGTTCACCACATGGTCGTTGTTCCAGCACTTGTTGAGCAGGACATCCACAAAGCCTGGGTCCTGATGCGAGAAGCCATTGTGGTCCTGGCGCCAAACATGGCTCGAAAGGAGCATGTTGAGGCCGGAGATAGGCTTTCTCCAGGGGATGTGGCGCACGGTTGCCTCGAGCCACTTGGCATGCTGATTCACCATCGAGTCGACGATGTGGACAAAGGACTCGTAGGAAGACCACAGGCCATGGCGGCCGGTGAGGAGATAGCCCTCGAGCAGGCCTTCGCACTGGTGCTCGGAAAGCTGCTCGATAACATTGCCGACAGGAGCCATGTGTTCATCGTTTGCCGGATCGTCGTTGAGGTCGCCGTTGAACCACTGCTTGTCGGTCACCTGGTAGCTCGGCTGCAGGCGGTTCGATGCCGTCTCGTCGGGGCCGAAGATACGGAAGCGGTCACGGTTATTGTTGATGAGCTCGGCCGTGTACTCGCCGAGGACGCGCGTCGACTCGGTCGCCCCTGCGCCGTGGCCTTCCTTGTCCACGTCGAAGGCATAATCCTCCGCCTTCGGCAGCTCGAGCGGCTTTCTGATGCGGCCGCCATTGGCATTGGGGTTCGCGCCGATCCTGAGCTCGCCTTCCGGCATGAACTCGGTGACTTCGGGACGGATGGCGCCCTCCTCCGTGAAGAGGCCTGACGGCTCATAGGACTCGAGCCACCCCTTGAGCACCTGGAAGTGCGCCTCGGTATCGCGGGCAGATGCCAGGGGCACCTGATGCGCACGCCAGGAGCCTTCGGTCTTCTTTCCGTCGATCGTCTTCGGGCAGGTCCAGCCCTTCGGGGTGCGGAAGATGATCATCGGGTAGGCAGGACGCGAGCTCTCGCCTGCAGCAGCCCGGGCCTTGATGTCGCAGATCTCGTCGAAGACCGCCTCGAGCAGGGCTGCAAAGCGCCTATGGATCGAGGCATGGTCCTCCTCATCGAAGCCGGCAACGAAGCTGTAGGGATGGTAGCCCATGCCCCGGAAGAACTCCTCGCGCTCGCCGTCAGAGATGCGTGCAAGGATTGTCGGGTTCGCGATCTTGTAGCCATTGAGATGCAGGATCGGAAGCACGATGCCATCTGTCAGAGGATCCATGAACTTGTTGGTCTGCCAGCTCGTAGCCAGAGGTCCGGTCTCAGACTCGCCGTCGCCGACGACCGCCACGGCAAGCATGCTCGGATTGTCGAGCACAGCGCCATAGGCATGGGAGAGCACATAGCCAAGCTCGCCGCCTTCGTGGATCGATCCCGGGGTCTCGGGAGCGTAGTGCGAAGGGATGCCTCCAGGATAGGAGAACTGGCGGAAGAACTTCTGCAGTCCCGCCTCGTCGTCCGTGATGTCCGGACGGATCTCGCGGTAGGTGCCATCAAGCAGGCTCTGGGAGGTGCCTGCCGGGCCTCCATGTCCCGGCCCCATCAGGAAGAGCGTGTTCTGCTGATGGTCACGGATCAGGCGGTTCACATGGGCATAGAGGAAGTTCAGTCCCGGCGTCGTTCCCCAGTGGCCGACAAGGCGATGCTTCACATCCTCGCGTGTGAACCCGTCAGGGCCCTCCTCGTTCTTGAAATCTGCCCTCATGAGCGGATTCGAGCGGAGATAGATCTGGCCGACGGACAGGTAGTTCGCGCAGCGCCAGTAGCGGTCAAGCCAGGCGACCTCCTCTTCCGGAACGGCACGGTCGAGCTTTTTCCAGGGCGTACCCAAGACAGGCTGAGCCATGAGCGATACTCCTCTTCCCTTTCTTGTCTGTCATGCATCCTTGATTGGAATATAGGTGATAAAACGTTTTATCATTCGATAAACATGCAATTTAGCAAAGATTTAGCTGAATCAGGGGCAAGGCTTCTCAGACGGCTCTGACCGAATCCTTGCACACGAGCCGTGGCGGCAGGAGGCAGGCCCTGGGGCCAGGCGGCACCGAGCCCTTGAGGCGCTGGAGCATGCAGGAGACGGCAGCATCCGAAAGCTCGCCCACATTCTGCTCTATCGAAGTCAGCGCAGGCTCGAAGAGCATATCTGCTGCCGAGTTGTCGTAGCTCACGATCGAGATGTCCTGCGGCACGCGAAAGCGGCGCTCGAGGAAGCGCTTGAGGAGCCCCAGCGCAATGTTGTCGCTCGTAGCAACGACAGCAGACGCTCCGGTCGCGATCACGGCATCCCCCACATGGTAGGCATCGGGAATGTAGTAGCGGCTCTGGAGCTCGAGTGCCCCATCGGGCACGATTCCGGCCTCGCAAAGCGCCTTCTCGTATCCCTGGACACGCTTCCTGCCGGTGCCCTCCTGCATGTTTGCGACAATCGCAATCCGCTCATGCCCCTGTTCCAGAAGATGCCGCGTTGCCAGATATCCCCCGAGCACATTGTCGAAGCTCACGGAATCGCCCGCGACGCCTTCGAGCACGCGGTCGACCATCAGATAGGGAACAGGAAGGGAAGAGAGCATCTCTGCCAGGGCTGCATCGGGAGCAAGGCCTCCTGCTGCGACAAGAAAGATCCCATCGACGCCACGGTTCACGAAAAGGCGCACGAGCGCCGCATCGTTGGCTGGCACATCATCCGAATTCGCGATCAGGAGCGCATAGCCCTCTCTTCTCAGGCGCTGCTCGAGATTCTTGGCAAGGGAGCTGAAGAAGCGGCTCTCGATGTTGGGAATGATGAGGCCCAAGGTATCGGAGCGCTGGGAGACAAGGCTGCGCGCAATCTGGTTCGGCACATAGCGCTTCTTGCGGGCACAGTCGAGGATGGCCTGGCGCTTCGCATCCGAGACGCGCACCTCCCGGCCATTCAGCACGAGCGAAACCGTGGAAGGCGAGACGCCTACTTCATGTGCGATGTCCTTGAGCGTCACCTTGCCCATTGTCTGCGCTCCCCTCGCGCTCCATCCTGCTTCTCCGCGGCATGCGTGCGGCAGAAAGCCGGAGAGCCGCCCCAAGGCGGCTCTCTTCATTATGCCAGACAGGCATGCCGCCTTCCGGCATAGCCATGCAGGGCAAGATGCTGCATCGGAAGCCTTGCCCCGTATCCTCTCTCAGAGCTCTGCGATGTAGAGTGCATCCTCGAGGCAGGAGCTCTGCTGTATCAGCGTCTCGTCCCGCTCTGCGTCATATTCTGCAGCGAGCGGAAGGCTTTCATGCTCTGCCACGTCGAGCGCATGGAGATGCGCCTGCGTGAGGTCTCCCTTGAGACGGAGGGTCGCATTGGTCGGCACATAGATGCACAGCGTCGCTCCATCCGCTGTCCTGGCAGCGAAAACGTCGTCTGCGCGGCTTGCCAGCATCTCCTGCGCAGGCTCGAGCTCCAGAAGGCCCAGCCGCTCTGCGACCGTGCGGGCAAAGGAGAAATCCTCTGCTCCTGCAAAATGGATTCCCTGCTCATGCGGCAGGGCCTTGAGGAAGCCTTCGCCGAAGGCAAAGCCTCCCTCGAGCACGCCAGTCTCCCAGTTCCATACGCCGTGCGCGCCATAGGTCACGCCAGCAGAGGCTCCGCCCATGAGCGAGAGCCAGAGGGCCCGGCGGCAGTCTGCGCGGCGGAAGCGTCCATAGACCATATGCGAGTAGCCCATCTGCTCATAGCAGGGCTCCGAATTGATGATCGGCTTCCTCTTGGGCCTGCCTGCGAAGCTCCGTGCAAGATCGTAGGCACCTGCCTGCGCCGAGATGTTGTGTCCCGACTGATAGAGATAGATATCTGCACGCTCGGCCAGGCACTCCGGCAGCCCGTCGTAGCGGCCCTTGATGTGATAGCACCTGAGGACATCCGGTGCATAGCGCTCCACCAGGTCGGTCACATGCATATAACGCTCGATCGGCTCCTTGTGGTCGAAATCGGTGTCGCCCGAGATGATATAGATGGGGTCGAACTCGTTGAAGCTCTGGAGGATCTGCTTCACGACCGGCTCGACCAGCCCGTCAGGGATGATGTTGTCAGGCATCATGTTCGAGGCCCAGGTATTGGGGACGTAGTTGCACCACTGGACGACGATGGCGGGAGTGAAGCCACGCTTCGTCGCCTCGGCGAGCTGCCAGCGCGCGTGCTCCCAATAGGAAGCGTCCGGCTTCGTGAAGTCGAAGGTCTTCCCGTGGTCCGGCGTCTGGTAGGGATAGCGGTCGAAAGCCGCCTGTGCACGATCCCACTGGGCCAGCGCATTGATCTGGAGCACATTGAAGCCCTGTGCGGCGCGCTGGTCGAGATAGGCTATCCACTCGTCGTCTGTCGGATTGGTGAAGGCAGTCCAGATCGTATCCGCAAGCCAGAAGAACGGCTTTCCGTCACGGACAAGATGCATTCCTTCGATTGATACCTTGCTCATTTGCTCTGCTCCATCCTCATCTTGTACAGGCCGTCTGCCCTATTGAGGACAAGCAGCCAGTCGTCCATCGTCGGCTTGTCTGGCAGGCGCATGCGCCCTCCGGATATCTGCCGGACTTCCTCTCCTGCATAGACGCCCCGCACAGGGTCGAACCACCGCAGCAGCCAGGAGCCATCCTTCAAGCCAGCAAGCTCGAGCGGCTTTCTCGTCGTTGCCGCATAGTATGCCACGGCATGCGTGCCGTCCGCGTTCTTTGCAGCCAGAGGTGCCTTCCTGCCCAGAAGCGCGCTTCCGCCCTTCCCATAAGGCTCGAGCGTCCACCACTTCTGCTCTTCGAAGAAGCGACGCATGATGCCCATCTGATCGGCACCGGGGAAGTCTATGGCTTCTGTCCAGGTGACACCGTAACGGTTGAAGATCTCTGTCATCATGCGGGCCATAGGAGACTTCGACAGGTCAACCTGGGACCAGATGTTGTCCCAGATGCCCTGAGCGCCATACGTATAGCCTGCTCCTCCGAGCTGCATGGTGATATAGGCCACACGGCGAAGCATCGAGGCATCGATGCGGCGGCTCCCGTTCTCCTCGAGCGAGGAGCATCCCTCGTAGAGCGCCTCCCCTTCCACGAAGGGCTTCTCGGGGTGCCGCTCCATGAAGTCGCGGTAGTCGGACTCAGCCACGACGAAGTCGCCGTGCCCTGCCTGGTTGAGCGTGAAGTCGTACCAGACCTCTCCGTAGAAGCAGTCCGAGAACGGCCGCTCATTTGCAGAGTGCACCGTGCAGGGCTGCCGGTAGACATCATGCCTGCGCACAGTACGTGCTACCTCGCTCCAGCGGGAGACAAGGAAGTCGTGCCGAGAAGGATCGTAGCCAGAAGCCTCGCCAGCAATGGTCCAGACAAGTGGCAATGCTCCATAGCGGGCAGCGCAGTAGCGTGCAAGCGTCTTCTGCTCCGCCAGTGTCGTAGCAGCTCCGAAGGCATCAGGCTCTGCCTCCATGCTGCTTCCCCAGGCAAAGCCAAGCGCATTCACGAAGCCAAGGTCGGCGATATAGTGCATGCGGCGGTCGATCTCTTCTGCAAAGACAGCAGGATTGGGGATGGGATGCTCTGCGTCCTCTCTCGTCAGCCAGAAGCGGCTGTGCTCATGGAAATCGCTCCTCAGGTTCGTCTGGTAGACCGTGAACCCCTGCTCTGCACGCTTGTCCGCCATGCCCCTGAACTGGCTTCTCATGCCGGCATGGTTCGATGCGTCCCAGCTCTCCCCCAGCGCGAACTCCCAGTGCGTATCCCCGAGCCAGAAGAACGGCATGCCATCTGCATGGACCAGGATATTCCTCGCAAGAGGCTGACCCTCATAGAGCTCGCCTGCCTTGGCACAGCGCAGAAAGCCATGCTGGTAGATGGGAAGATTCCCCGAATAGGGAGCAGCCACAATCGTGCCCGATTTCCCGTCAAGCCCGCTCTCGGGAGGAGCAGCGAGCTTCCAGGTCCAGGTTCCTGGCTTCGGTGCAGCAAAGCTCACGCAAAAGCGGCATCCGCCATCCCAGAACGCTTCCCGCTGGATATGCATGCCCTCAGGCCCTGTGAAGTCCGCGACGATGCAACAGTCCCTGACGGGATCTCTGAACGGACGGGCCGACTCAAAGTGCAGCACGACCTCGCGCCAGGTCTCTGCTTCGCGGTGCAGATTCTCCGCTTCAGCCATAGCTTAAATACGCCTCCCTTCATGAAAGCGGACAGCCAGGCACGCTGACCCGACTGTCCGCTTTGTTCTGCTTCAGATCTGGTGCATGGAGCAGCTCTTACTCGACCGTCATCTGGCCGGGCTTCTCCTTGTCGAGAGCATCGAGCTCTTCCTTCGTGAAGCCAGTCATGTAGACGACGACGGCAGCAACAACGCAGGAGATGGTGAGACCGATGACAGCAGCAACGGTATTGAAGGTGCCGCCCTGGAGATAGCCGAGGAAGACGAGGAAGTTCGTTGCCATGGCACCGACATAGAGGTGAACGCCGAGAATACCGGAGACGACTGCGCCCACAGCGCCGCCGATGAACATGCCAAGCATGGTGCGGCGGAAACGCATGAGGATGCCGAAGAGTGCCGGCTCAGTCACGCCACCGAGGAGAGCGGAGATGACATAGCCAGCTGCCATGCCCTTCTCCTCCTTGTTGCGAATGCGCAGGAAGGCACCGATAGCGCAGCCCCAGACGGCGGTCATAGCGCAGTTCGTAGCAACGAAGAGGAACGGGTCTACGCCAGTCTGGAGAAGCGTGACCTGGGCAAGCAGGATGACAGGCATGTGCATGCCGGCGATAACGAAGAGCTGCCAGAAGGCACCGAGGATGGCCATAACGATGAGGACGCCGATGCCGCCGAGATCAGCAAGGCCGAAGATGATAGCAGCGATGCCCTGGCCGATGAGGTTGCCGATAGGAGCAAGGACGATGAGCTCGATAGGAACGACGACGATCATCGTGAAGAACGGCGTGAAGAGCGTCGAGAGGACTTCAGGCACGTGCTTCTTCATGAACTTCTCGACGACAGCAAGCACCGGAATCGTGAGGATGATCGGAAGCACCGACTGGCTATAGTTTGCAGCTGCGATATCGAGGCCATAGACATTGATGGTCGTGCCAGCTGTTGCCGCCGTGATGATGCTCGGGGCAATCAGGATGCCGCCGGAAAGCAGGCCGAGCAGCGGATTGGCGCCAACCTTCTTTGCCGCGCAGTAGCCAAGATAGATCGGCAGGAAGTAGAAGCCAGCCTCATAGAGCGTCGTGTAGAAGAATGTGTAGATGCCGGAATCGGCAGCCCAGAGATTGAACATCTGGGGACCCATAACGACAGCAAGGGTGCGGAACAGGCCGGATGCCATGATCAGCGGGAGCATCTGCACCATGGAGCCGGAGAGATAGTCGAGGATCTTGTTGCCGACAGCCTTCGGCGTCAGCTTCTCCTTCGTAAGGTTCTCATCGAGGTTCTCGTCGATGGAGCCGCCGCCGGCAACTCCCATCGCAAGCACCGCGTCATAGACCTTCGGCACAGCCTGGCCGATGATGACCTGGAGCTGCTCGCCTGCCCAGTTGATGCCCAGGACACCCGTGAGGCCCTTGATTGCGTCGCTGTTGACCTTCGACTTGTCCTTGAAGGTCAGGCGCAGCCTTGTCATGCAGTGCGTCGCGGAAGCGACGTTATCCTTGCCTCCTACATTGGCAAGCACGCCCTCAGCAATCTTCTGATAATCGACTGCCATTGAATCCCCCTTCTTTTCCTCTGTGCAGGCCTCCTTGCCTGCACCCGGAATTACTTGCTGACATGAAGATTACAGAAGCGGGACTGTACCTTGACTCTTCAATGGATTTAGTAGCATGTTTACGAGAATTTAGGAATATTTAGCTCAATTACTTGCACAGATTTATGGATTGTGCTAGCAGCAATCTGCATTCATCTAGGCGTCTTCCTCGGCCTTCATGACCGATTCGCGCTGGACAATCTCCGGCAGGACCGATATGCGCACAACCTCGCCACCTGTCTCGCCTTTCACATGCTCGACAAGACGCCTGACAGCCAGACCGCCCATATTCGTCTTGGGCACCGCCATGGTCGTGAGCGGCGGATCTGCTATGGCAGCCGTCGAAACGTCGTCGAAGCCGATGACAGAGATGTCTTCGGGGACTCTGATGCCGTGATCCTTGAGCGCACGGATACAGCTCATCGCAATGAGGTCGTTGTCTGCAAAGTAGGCAGTCGGCAGATATGGATTCCCGTCAAGATAGCGGTTCATATCCTCATAGGCGCTCTCCATCGTGGAGCCGACCTCGATGATTGTGTGACGGGGATCTATATCGGAAGTATTGAAGTAGCGCATGGCCTGAATGTAGCCATCCTTGCGCTCGAGGAAGTTCCTGATCTCTGTACGGGAATGGAGATAGCCGATATCGGTATGCCCCATGTTCCTGAGGTAGCGCACAGCCGTCCAGGCACCACGGGAGTTGTCAATCACGACGGAGTCGAGATTCTTCGTCGGAAACCAGTTGTCCAGAAGGACGATGGGCACGCCCAGATGCTCGAACTGTGCCACATCGGTTGCCCGCATCTCCGTGGCCAGAAGCACGATGCCGGCACACTTGATGGAGCGCAGGCTGTCCATCTGTTCTGCCTTGTTCTCCTGCGAATAGAAGTAGGAGACGGAGAGCCGGTGGTATCCGAGCTTGTATGTCATGTCTGAGACGCCCTTGATGAGGGACTCGAAGAAGGGGGTATCTGAGACGACGCGGCCATGCTGCTTGTAGATGACAAGAAGAATCGTACTGGTCTTGCGAGGTGTGGACGGCATGTCATATTCGAAGCCAAGCTCCTCTGCCACCTTGCGCACACGGCCCCTTGTCTCTGCACCGACGCCAGGGCGATCCCGGAACACGAGCGAGACCGTTGCTGGAGAGACTCCTGCTGCCTTTGCAACATCGCGTGCCGTGACCTTTCCTGCCATATGCTCTCCTCAACTTGTTTAGAGCTAAATATTTAGTAATAGCGTCTACTCGTTAAGTATAGCTGAGTCCATCCATATCCTCTATCTCAGGAAAGAAACCTGCCCTTCCAATCCGCTGAATGGCGGATGCGGGGACAGAGGAGAGGAGCCTCATGGACAAGATCGTTCTTGGCTATGCGCCGACCCGCAGAAGCATCTTCAGCGCGCCCGATGCAAGGAAGTACCGTGCCATCATCGCCGACAAGCTGCGTGAGCTCGGCGTGGAGTTTGTCGATATCGACGATATCAACGAGGAAGGCCTGCTCTACGATGAGGACGACCGTCTCAAGGTCCTGAAGAAGTTCCAGGATGCAGGCGTAGATGGCCTGTTCCTCCCCCACTGCAACTTCGGCACCGAGTTCATCTGCGCCCGCCTTGCCAAAGACCTCGGCAAGCCGGTCCTTCTGTGGGGCCCGCTCGACGAGCGCCCCGAGGCTGACGGCACCCGCCTGCGCGACACCCAGTGCGGACTCTTTGCGACCGGCAAGGTGCTGCGCCGCTTCCAGGTGCCCTTCACGTACATGACAAACTGCAGGGTGGACGATCCTGTCTTCGAACGGGGGCTGCGCGACTTCATTGCCGTCTGCAATGTCGTGAAAACCTTCCGCTCTGCCAGGATCCTCCAGATCGGACCGCGTCCCTACGAGTTCTATTCCACGATGTGCAACGAAGGAGAGCTCCTCGAGCGCTTCGGCATCGAGTGCGTGCCGGTGCCCCTGCCCGAGCTCACCCGCGGCGTGAAGACAGCGCTTGCAGAGGACAAGGGCGACGGGACCTCCGATGTGGAGAAGCAGCTTGCCTGGATCTCTGAGCACTTCGAGAAGAACTGCACGAACGAGCAGGTACGCACCGTTGCCGCCATGGCCGTGGCGATGCGCCGCATGCTCAGGAAGTACCACTGCACGGCCGGCTGCATCCAATGCTGGAACGAGCTCCAGCACGAGCTGGGCATCATGCCCTGTGCCGCGAACTCGATCCTGAACGAGGAGGGCACGCCCATCACCTGCGAGACCGATGTCCATGGCGCGATCACCTCCCTCATGGTCGAAGCCGCTGACATGGGACGCAAGCGCTCGTTCTTCGCCGACTGGACCATCCGCCACCCGGACGATCCCAACGGCGAGCTCCTGCAGCACTGCGGGCCGTGGCCCTGCTCCGTGGCACAGAGAAAGCCGGTCATCACGACGCCTCTTGCCTTCGACCACAATGGCGCCCTCACGGCAGAGGCAAAGCACGGCACGGTCACGCTTGCCCGCTTCGATGGGGACAACGGCCAGTACTCGATGCTGCTGGGAACGGCGGAGGGCATCGACGGACCGAAGGGCATGGGCACCTATCTCTGGGTCCGTGTACAGAACATCAAGCGCCTCGAGGCAAAGATCGTTGAGGGACCCTACATCCACCACTGTGCCGGCATCCACGACGACGTCGTGCCCGTGCTCTACGAGGCCTGCAAGTATCTGGGCATCACGCCGGATCTGTATGACCCGATCGAAGACGACATCAAGGCCTATCTGAGGGGAGAGTAAGGATGGAGATCCACGAGCTCGAAAGCCTGCGCTGGGACCTGCGCCAGGATTGCGTCGATATCATCATGGCAGGAGGCGGCGGACATATCGGAGGCGACATGTCCGTAATCGATGCCTTGATGGTCCTCTACGAGAACCATCTGAGGATCACGCCGGAGACGGTGGATGACCCCGACCGTGACCGCTTCGTCCTCTCCAAGGGACATGCTATGGAGGCCTACTACGCCGTGCTCTGCCACGAAGGCTTCCTCGACCTCGACGATGTGAAGGCACGCTTCTCGAAGTTCAAGAGCCCCTACATCGGACACCCGAACAACAAGCTTCCTGGCATCGAGATGAACTCCGGCTCCCTGGGACACGGCCTGCCCGTCGCTGTGGGCATGGCGCTTGCCGCGAAGATGGATGGCAGGAACTACCGCACCTATGTCTTCATGGGCGACGGCGAGCTTGCAGAAGGCTCTGTCTGGGAAGGTGCTATGTCGGGCGGCAACTTCGAGCTCGACAACCTCTGTGCCCTCGTGGACAGGAACCGTCTCCAGATCTCTGGCTCCACGGAAGACGTTATGAAGCAGGACTCCCAGGAAGAGCGCTGGGCCGCCTTCGGCTGGAACGTCCTCTCGATTCCGGGCAATGACATCCGTGCGCTCGATGCTGCCTTCTCGCTTGCCGAAGAGACGAAGGGCAAGCCTACCGTCATCATTGCCAACACAACAAAGGGCTTCGGCTCCCCTGTCATGGAGAACAAGGCATCCTGGCACCACCACCTGCCGAATGCAGAAGAGTACGCCCAGATCACCGCAGATTTCGCAGCACGCAAGGAGGAGTGCCATGCCTAACAAGATTGCGAACAAGCAGGCCATCTGCGATGTGCTGATGGAGGCTGCCGCCACTGACAAGGACGTCTGCGTCCTCTGTTCCGACTCGAGGGGCTCTGCCTCCTTGACGCCCTTCTTCGACAAGTATCCTGAGCAGGCCATCGAGGTCGGCATCGCCGAGCAGGACCTCGTCGGCATTGCTGCCGGCCTCGCCTCCTGCGGCAAGAAGCCCTTCACCGCAAGCCCGGCAAGCTTCCTCACGACCCGTTCCTATGAGCAGGCAAAGGTCGACTGCGCTTACTCCGATACGAACGTGAAGCTCATCGGCATCTCCGGCGGCATCTCCTATGGTGCCTTGGGCATGTCCCACCACTCCGCCCAGGATATCGCAGCCATGTCCGCCATTCCGAACATGCGCGTCTATCTCCCGAGCGACCGCTTCCAGACCGCCAAGCTCATCCGTGCCCTTCTGAAGGACGAAAAGCCTGCCTATGTGCGTGTCGGCAGAAACGCCGTCGAGGATATCTACACCGAGGACTCCTGCCCCTTCGAGATGGACAAGGCAACCTGGCTAAAAGAGGGTACCGACATCGCAATCGTCGCCACAGGCGAGCTCGTCCGTCCAGCACTCGATGCTGCAGCGCTGCTTGAGGCCAAGGGCATCTCTGCCACCGTCCTTGACATGTACTGCGTGAAGCCGCTCGATGAAGAGGCTGTCGTGAAGGCTGCCCGCAACGCAAAGGCTGTCCTCACGGTCGAGGAGCACTCGCCGTATGGCGGACTCGGCGCCCGCGTCGCCCAGACGGTCGCTTCCAACTGCCCGCGACTCGTCGAGAACCTCTCGCTTCCTGATGCCCCGGTCGTCACCGGCACCTCGAAGGAGGTCTTCAGCTACTACGGCCTCGATGCAGAAGGCATCGCAGCATCTGCAGAGAAGCTTCTCGGAAAGGCAGCCAAGTAGCGATGGGAAAGCTCATCCTCGCAATAGACCAGTCCACACAGGGCACGAAGGCGCTCCTCTTCCAAGAGGATGGCTCCCTTCTGGCAAAGACCTCCCTCCCCCATACGCAGTATGTGAACGAGCAGGGATGGGTCGAGCATGATGCAGAAGAGATCTTGGGGAACGTCTGCTCCTGCGTCGAAGCGCTGATGCAGGAGTCCGGTGCCCGAGCGGAAGATATCGCCGCCTTCGGCATCTCGAACCAGCGCGAGACCTGCCTTGCCTGGAACAGGACCACCGGCAAGCCTCTGGGGCGTGCCATCGTCTGGCAGTGCGGCCGTGCTGCAGCACTCTGCGACGAGCTCAAGACGACACATCCTGGTGCAGAGGAGCTTGTCCAGGAGCGCTCAGGCCTCGCCCTTTCTCCCTACTTCTCTGCCGCCAAGATGTCCTGGATGCTCCAGAACGTGCCGGAAGTCCAAGAGGCTGCAAAGACAGGCGCGCTCTGCTTCGGCACAATCGACTCCTGGCTGGCCTACAGCCTCTGCGAAGGCCATCCCTTCGTGACAGAGCCATCAAATGCCTGCAGGACCCAGCTTCTGAACCTTGAGATGGCTGAGTGGGACGATGGGCTGCTTTCTCTCTTCGGCATCCCCCGCTCTTCCCTGCCTCAAGTCCTTGCGTCCGATGCCCTCTTCGGTGTCTCTGACTTCAATGGCGCGCTTGCGGCTCCTGTGCCTCTCCATGCAATGCTCGGTGACTCCCAGGCAGCCCTTGCTGCCCAGGACTGCCTCAAGCCGGGAGAAGTCAAGGCGACCTATGGCACCGGCTCTTCCGTCATGCTCATGGCAGGAGATGCTCCCATCCGGAGCACCCATGGCCTTGTCTCGAGCATTGCCTGGAACCTCGAAGGCAGGCTCTCCTACGCGCTCGAAGGAAACCTCAACTACACCGGTGCTGTCGTCTCCTGGCTGAAGGACCGGGTCCATCTGATCGGGAGCCCGAGCGAGCTTGAAAAGCTCATCTCCGAGGCCAATCCGAACGACAGGAGCTACTTCGTGCCTGCCTTCACCGGCCTCGGCGCTCCCTGGTGGGACAGTGCCGCCACGGGCATGCTCACCGGTGTCACAACACTCACCGGCAGGGCAGAGATCGCAAAGGCCTGCGCCGAGTGCATCCCCTACCAGATAGCAGATGTGCTCGATGCCTTGAGGGCCGATACCGGCCTTGCTCTCACAACCCTGAGAGCAGATGGCGGCGTCACGAAGAATGCCTACCTCATGCAGTTCCAGGCAGACATGGCAAAGGCATCGGTCGAGGTATCGAAGCTCGCCGAGCTCTCTGCCGCAGGAGCCGCCTTTGCAGCAGGCAGAGGAGCTGGCCTCTGGACAGAAATGTGATCCACGAGCGCTATGGACATGAGACCTATACGCCCGAGATGGCAGAAGAGATGCGCCAGAGCAAGCGCTCAGGCTGGCAGGCTGCCCTTCGACAGGTCCGCTGCCACAGCTGACATATCTGGGTAGAACAAGCAACGGAAAGACATTGCAGGGCAGCAGATGCTGGCTCTGCTGCACGAGAAAGGGGATATGCATGGCTGGATACAAGACGTTCACTTCGGCCGCCGACATGGGGCCCTATGTCTCGAAGCTCATCCTCGAGCTCCCCGAGAAGGTGCGTACGGATTTCGTAGACAAGGCTGGCTTCAGCGTCTATGTGGAGCGCAAGGACGCCGAGACCGGGGAGGTCGTTCTCGCCAAGGAGCATCATACAGACAAGCGCGCCTACCCCTCGAAGGGCTATGTCCCCGTGCTTTCTGCCTATGCCTCTGACGGCGAAGGCAACCCGCAGGAGCAGGACTCCTATATCGCGCTCGAGCTGCCCGAGGTCCGCCTCACGAAGAGGATCGATGGGGCGCTCACCCGTGGCTACATCCGTGTGCTGGACTTCCGTATCACGCAGACGAAAGCCATACCGTCTGAGACTCCGGGCGAGGCTCCGCTCACAGGCCTGGTCTTCGACATCGACACCGGGGACATCTGCCCTGACCTCAATGGCTGGGATCTCACGGGCTCTGGCATCTTCGACGATATCGATATGAACTACGGCTTCTTCACGCCTGACTTGGACGCCGTCAATGCCGCACGCGCAGCACGTCCTTTCAACCCGCTGCCGCCGATTGCGTCCGTGCCGCTCCTTGTCTGGCTCCACGGTGCAGGAGAGGGACAGGAGCCCTACCGTACCGTCATGGGCAACCGTGTGACGCTTCTCTCCTCCCCTGAGATTCAGGAGGAGCTCGGCGGAGCTGCCTATATCCTGGCTCCTTCAAGCCCGACCTATTGGATGGACTCGGGCAATGGTCAGATTGCCGACGACAACAAGTCGATCTATACGAAGGCCCTGAAGACCTTGATCGATGAGTTCATCGAGGCGCACCCCGACATCGACCGCAAGCGCATCTATGTGGGAGGTCTCTCCAACGGTGGATTCATGACAATGAGGCTGGTGGCAGACTATCCGGGATTCTTCGCAGCAGGCGTGCCGGTCTGCGCTCCGTGGGTGGCTTCTCTTGCCGCAGAGGAAGAGATGAAGGCCATTGCCCAGACGCCGCTCTGGTTCGTGCAGTCTGCAGACGACCCGATCGTGACAGCACAGGATCATGCTCTTGCAGACTACAAGAAGCTCAAGGAGCTTGGTGCAGAGGACGTGCATATCACCTGCTTTGACCACATCCAGGACGAGACCGGCAGATACCACGACAAGAATGGAGAGCCGCAGCGCTATATCGGCCACTTCGTCTGGATTCCTGCCTACCATGACTTCGTGAAGACGGAACTCGACGGTACGAACGTGCTTGTAGACGGTATCCCCGTCACCCTCTGGCAATGGGTTGGCCTCCATCATCTGGTATAGGCCGCAGACAGCATGCTCCTGCAGACAAGCGTCCCGGCTCGCAATGAGCCGGGACGCTCTTTCTTTCCTATGGAAGACGGATTCATTCCATGTGCTTGGAAGAGGCCTTTGCCTTCCGCTTCTGGCGGATGCGGCGGACAATCACATCGAGGAGAACGAGCAGGAGGACGACAGCCACGATGAGCACTGCCCATTCGCGCATGCCCCAGTGGCGGTTGGCAAGGTCTCCCTGGGCCTCCGCCTCCTCGGGGACATACTCCGTCCTCTCGCAGTGCACGAGGAGCCTGTGGTCGTTCACGCCGTAGGGCGTGCAGGTGACAAGGGTGAGGAGGTCCTTGCCCTGCTGGATGCCCAAGGAGTCCATCTCATCGGGCCATACGACTTCGGAGGAGTCCACCTTGTAGGCAAGCACCTCCCCCATCGTATGGAGGAGCACGATGTCTCCCGGCACGAGATCGCGGATATCGTCGAACATGGAGAGGTTCTTCATGCCGGAATGGGCGGTGAGGACGCAGTGCGTGGAGGTACCTCCCACAGGAAGGGACGACCCTTCCAGATGCCCCACGCCTGCCATCAGGGCAGAGTCCGAGGTCCCATGGTAGATCGGCATGCTGACATTGATCGACGGTATCTCTATCCAGCTCATCATGGGGTCGCGGTCGAAGGTGAGCTGCTCGACATAGGGAAGTATCTGGTCCGAAGCAATCTCGGGTGTCTGGCCTGCCAATACTTCGTTGTATGCACGAGCTTCGGAAAGGTAGTAGTCCTTCTGCTCCTGGTCCATCGCATCGACCGTGCTCGAGACCGTGGATATCTGGCTGAAGACGCCAGAAGCCTCTATCCGGTCCAGGACCCAGGGCCAGACCATGAGGGCGACGCCGAAGAGGATAACGAGGACAGTAATCAGGCGGTCCGCCCAGCGGGGCAGACGCTTCTTGGGCTTTTTCTTGGCCTTGCCCTGGACATCGCTGTTATCTTTCCTGCGCTTCATCGTCTCCTCCTCTCAAGGTCTCAGGCACTCAGGCATGCACCATATCCTGCAGCAAGAGGAAGGGACCCTGCACGAAACAGAGCCCCTTCCTTCCGCGCTATCTCAGATGCAAAACTGCAAGTCTCTACTGCTTACTCTGCATCGTTCTCACGACGGTTGCGGATGACACGGGAGACGCCGAAGGCAAGCACGAGGCCGCCTGCGACCCACGTCAGCGTCACGCCAGCCTGGCCGGTGAGAGGAAGGCCCACGGACTTCTTATCGCCGACCGTGATATTGACAGTCTTCTTGTCGGTCACGCCGGAGTTGTCCGTAATCTGGAGGACATTGTCGCCCTTCGTGCTGCTCGGGTCGATGAGGCCGGCCTTCACGTGATCGGCATCGGTCGTCGAAAGATTGCTGTCAAGTTCAGTGATTGTCTGGCTCTGCTCATCGATTGTCGGCGAGATAGTGAACGAGAACTTCGGGACTGCAGTGTAGCCAGAAGGAGCAGAGATCTCTTCCACCTCGTAGGTGCCAGTGTCGAGGCCAGTAACGTCGATGGTGCCTTCGGTGCCAGTAATGAACTCGTAGGCCGCGTCACCAAGCTTGCCATCAGACTGGACATACTTGCCCACAGAGGCCGTATCGTCTGCGCTGCTGACCTTGATGGTGAACTTCGCGCCAGCGAGCGCCTGCTCGGTGCCCTGGTCGACCTTCACGAGGTGGAGACCATAGGTGAAGTCCTTGACCTTGTGGTCGACGGTCCTGCCGGTGCCTTCGCCGTTCGGGTTGTTGGAGTACTCGAGATAGACGGTGTTCGGGTTGCCCGCGTTACCAATCACGGCGCTGGAATTAATCTTTGCTGTGTAGGAAACAACGAAGACGGAGTCCTTTGTTGCTCCAGTGATGGACTTGAGGCCCTTCGGAGCAGTCGTGCTATTCACATTCACCGTCAGGACATGCGCACCGTTCGTACCATCAGTGACACCAGAAATGAAGTAGTTGGTCACATCAACCTTCGAGTCCGAGCTGTGAAGCACATCAGCCTTTGCCACTCCCGAATTGGCATACATGTAGACCTTGACACTGTTCGAATCAATCGTGAGTCCCTGTGAGACCGTATCCGTGAACTTGTAGGAGTAGCTGTCATACGTCGCGAAGTCCTGAGCGACGGTGCCGTAGAGGTTGTATCTGACATCCTGGCCGATGTGGGAGTCAGCGGCATCGTGCTCAGTGTTGTCTGCATCGGAGACGATCTTTTTCTCGACCGTCGGTATACTCGCCTTCTCGGTCACGGTGTAGGCGGAGCCGCCGACGACAGCGAAGATAGGCAGAGTGTAGGACTCGCTGGCCTTAGTGCTGGAGCCCGGATCCACAGTGGTACCGTCCGTTACGAAGAGCCAGTAGCCGTTGTTGAGAGCGGAGCTTGCTTTGCCGCCCTCGACGGTCGTCTGGTAGGTCTTGCCCATGACAGCCTTAGCGATAGCCTCTGCAACAGGATTGGATGCGTCGATATTTGTCGTGCTCGTCACATTAGCTGTGATCCAGTCGGCGGCATCCTGGGCGGTCGTGCCAGCGTACTTACTAGTATCAGTGTCATACGACCTGATGACATTCTCGACGGCAGCCTTCACGTCGTCGTTCGCCCACGTAATGTTGGAGACATTCTTGCCAGTAACAGTACCCTTATCGTCCTTCTGATCCGTGACCGTGGCCTTGAAGATCTCATAGCCCTTGAAGCTGGTCTCGTTGCCTGGGACATTGCTGATGGTGATGGTGTTGTCGTCCGTTGCTGCGAATGCCATGGTCGCAGGCCCGAGCGCTCCGCCCAGGCTCATTGCGATCGTGAGGCCGGCCGCGACGGCTGCACGTGCGATGCTGTGCTTCTTCATGATGCTTTCCTTCCTCCTGACGGATCGCTCCGTCCCCTTCTGTATGGTCACGAGGCGCCTTTGGCCCCTGGTTCCCCTGATGAAAACCTGCTATTTGTGCCAGACTCTCCCTGCAGCCTGTCCGATGGGGCTGCCATCTGCATGCCTGCAGGGATATTCGGCTGTATCAGTGCTGTAGTGCTTTTCTAGTTCCGGCTGTCCTTGGTACGCTTCCGCATCTGCCAGGCAATGGCTGCAAGCGCGATGCCTGCCATGCCCAAGAGCGCTGCCAATCCCGTGCCGGAGATATCGCCCATGTCGGGGTTCCCCTCCTTGGGAGGCGTCGTTCCGGGCGGAGTCTCTCCGGGAGGCGTCGGCGTGTCGAGGATGCTCGCCTGAAGGAGGCTCGTCGTGGGATCGACTGCGTCGGCTCGGAGAGGGTCCTCTGCCTGGATGGAGAGCTCGGGATGTGCCGAAGCCACCTGCTTGACGTCGAGGCCCGAGACAGTGAGGACGATCTTCCTCGTGCCCTCGAAGCGCTCGTAGCCTTCGGGAGCCTGGATCTCGGAGACGAGGTAGGTCCCGGAGTCGATGCCGGAGAGGGTCACATGGCCCTGATTGTCGGTCGTAACGGTTGAGCCGTTCGTGGTCCAGGAGCCGTCCTGCGAGAGATGCCTGCCGGAAGGGTCCTCAATATCGAGCACCGCGCCGGAGAGGACCGCATCGCCTTCCTTGGAGCGCTTCGTCAGCTGGAGGTCCCACGTATAGGCGGTCGCCTTGCTGTCAGGCGTCTTGGAGCGTTCTCTGCCCGAAAGCGGGGACTTCGGATACTCGAGGTGCACCGTGTTGGGGTTGCCCTCGGCGGCACCATGATTGCACTGCTGGTTCAGCGGTGCGCTGTAGATGACGCAGACCTGGGCGCCCTGGCTGCCGAGCACGTCGGAGCCGAGCGCTGCGACGAGGTCGGGAGACTCGATCTCGAACGTCTGGCCCTTGACGGTGACGGCGCACTGGCCGGTGATGTCCGTCCATGATGTGGCGTCATCGAAGCTGGAGCCTGTGCCTGCAACGAGGTAGACCTTGGCTGAGGAGGAGACCCTGCTGGGGTCCAAGCCCTCCGACATCCTGTCCTCGAACCAGACCCTGTAGGTGTCGTAGCCTTCAAAGCCTGCGGGGACCGTCGCCTCGAGCCTCCAGAAGACGTCGTCCCCTACCGTGGCATCTGCTGCCTTCTGCCACTTCCCGGTGCTGTTCTCCTGGACATGCTTCTCGACGGTAGGCACCGAGGACTTGGGCTCGATGGTCTTTGCGCCTGTCCCTACAAGCACGAAGACCGGTGCCGTGCCTGCCTCGGATACGCCGAGGGCGGAGTCGTCCGTGACGATAAGCCAGTAGCCCTCTGAGAGCTCGGCAGCCTTGCCTGCTGTGAGGTCAGTCGCAGTGGCTCCGCTGGCGATGAGGGCCTTGGCAAGGGCGTAGTCTACCTCGTTGCCGTCGCTCAGGCTCTGCTGCATCCAGCCAGCTGCATCCTGCGCCGTGGCGAAGCTCCTGCCTGCTGCAGACTCCACAGCTGACCTGGCTGCATCGGATGCCCAGGAGATGTTAGATGCGACGTCCTTCTGCTGCTCTGCACTGTATGCGACATCGGCATCGAATACCTGGTAGGCCTTGTAGGCCCTGGCATTGGTCCCCGAGATGGTCACCTCACCTGCAAAGGCATTCACTGGAGTAAGCATAAGGGCCATGAGGACGCAGGCGGCGAGGGCGAGGATGCGGCAAGAGCGTTCACGAATAGCTTCGATCATCGCCCATCGCCTCCCTTGCGGGATTCTTGGCAACTCTTGACGAGCCTCCAGAGGCCGTATGCAAGGGCTGCGCCTCCTGCGGCATAGGCAAGCGCGATTCCTGCCTGTCCGGCATTCGGGAGCGTCTGAGCATAGGTATTGACAAACCTTGCCTCATCCTTTGATTGGCTCCCATTAGCGTCAACGTAGGTATAGCGTGGATAACCCTCGACTACGTTAAGGTTGCCATTCGAGTCATCCTTGAGTTTGACTACGACCTTGATGTAGCCGCCATCGTACGTGTAGCCTGACTCTTCACCTTTGACTTCGCGAATGTAGTAGATGTAGGTCTTGGTACCACCCTTGCCGCCGTCAAGGTCAGAAACGCCCAGATTGTAGTCGATAGTGTTAAAAGTGACTGTGGCATCAGGGCTGTCAGGCTTGGTGATGGAAGTGGTATCTATCAGCTTGCTGCTATCCCAGTTCCTACCATCCTCATAGCCATCCTCGCTGTAGAGCTCGAACTGGAAGCTCTTCATCTCGCCACCCTCGACATGCTTTGTCACCTTAGGTGTGAACGAGCCGGATGTGGAGTATGGCTTCAGTGTGTTCGTGAATGCAGCATGGCTGCTGTTGCCATCCTTCGTGAGCGTGAAGTCAACGATGGAATTGTTCTTCGTTGTCGTGGGCGTATAGCTCGTATCAGGTTTGCCAACAATAGTTACCGTCAGATTGGAGATGCTGTAGTGCTTGAACGTGATGCCCAGAAGCGTAGTGCGCTGACTTTCATCCTCGGTCACGTCGGCCGTAATCTTGTAGATTGTCTTATCGTACTGAGTCTTCGTGTCGTCGTACTGAGTCTTCGTGTCGTTCGGGTTGGGACGCTCAGCCACGTAATAAGTGTATGTACCAGACTGTGAATACTCGCTGCTAACGTCAAATTCTATGTTGCCGTGAGCATCATTCGTCGTACGCGCAGACTCAGTGCAGCCTCCATAGTTCAGTGTGCCATTCTCATTCCAAGAAGGAGCATCACTATTTTTAGATTTGGGGCTCAGCAATACGAAGGTATACCTTCCCTCGCTCAGCTGATCAGACGCATCCTTGCCATCCTGCACAAGTGCCTTTCTGGCATTGAGCTTGAGACCGGGATAGATATCGATGTTCTCGACTTCACCTATGGTGAGGCCACCGTTCGTCATGATGCCGCCACCATGGTTGTAAGCATAATTGCCGCTGATGATCAGCGTCGCGGCTCCAATGGCAGCAGCCTTGGCATCCTTGTCCGGATTCGACGTAAGGCCGACAAGGTACTTGGCCTCGATGCCAGAGTTGGCATCGACCTTATTAACTTCCTTTCCGTCGACGCTGCCAGACCATCCCGCTGCGCCGCCGCCCAGCATGCGGCCTGTCACGGCCGTGACGTAGCTGTTGGAAGTATCCTTACGCACGAGGAAGTAATCAGCATGACCGTTGGAAGTGAATTCAGGATATCTACTCGTTACGTCGAAATCATCGTTCTTGTCATGTTCATTCTTAGTCGCGAAGTGCGGCGGATCAATTCTCTGACCGTTGATGTCCACGTCATCGTGATTTCCATAGATCGCAGCACCGCTCGTATGCGTGACGACCGTCTCGCCCGTCGGGCATGCAGCAACGCCAGCACCGTAGCCGCCTGATTTATTGCCAGTAACGAGAGCGTTCTTCACAGAGAGGTTGCCCTTTTCCTGGACGAAGACGCCGCCTCCGCCCCAGTCATCTTGGCTGTTGCAACGGTTGTTCGTGATATAGGCTTTGCCGGAATCAACGGAGAAGGTGGCTGTCGTACCCCCCGAAATGCGGATACCGCCACCTTCGGAATTCTGTGCCACATTGGAGGCGATCGTGCCGCCCGTGAGCGTGAAATGCTCGCCGAGACCCTTGCCCCACCTGCCGGCATAGATGCCACCGCCAGCCTCGTTGGAATAGTTCCCAGTGATGTAGCCACCGGAAATAGCAAGCGAAGCCTGCGAGCTGTCGTTCATGATTGCGATGCCGCCGCCACCAATGAGGCCCTCATGACGATACTTGTAGGAAGCGTTGACACAATTGTTCGTGATATAGCCGCCGCTCACATTCACGGTTGCACCGACTGCGTAGATACCTCCGCCATAGCCCTCGCTCGCCGCGTCTGACCAGCCGTAGTCTCCCGCTCCCGCGACAACCGTATTGCCTGAGATCACGGCCTTGTCGTCCGTCATGTTAACCGTCGTGCCCTGCGCAGCATAGACGCCGGCACCGGCCTTTGCCTCGTTCGCCGTAATGACGCCGCCGGACATATTGAGCGTAGCGCTTCCTGCCAGGCAAACACCGCCGCCCCAGTTCGAGGTACGCTTGCCACCTGCGATGTAGCCGCCGCTCAGATTGAACGTGCCGCCTTCGGCATAGATGATGTGGCAGTCAGTACCATGGCTTGCGCTGTAAGGCATGCAGATCGTGCCACCCTGGATGTTCAGAGTGCCGCTCTCCATGCAGATGACGGAATTTGCTCCGTTCTTCGCTTCAGCTGTGATGACACCACGAGGCGTCACCGTATGCTGGTAGCGTGTCTCAGTCGTGCCGATGCCATCAACTGTGGATTCGGTCACATAGTACGTGATATTCTTGGGAGCCGTACCGTTATACGTGATGCTGCCGACTTTTGCGGTACCCGCCTCACTCCCGGTATCCTTGGTTGGAGTATCCGTGGCTGGCTTTGAATCAATGATGGTAAGGGTGCCACCCTTGACATCGAAGAGTTTGGTAGACCCCTTGTAGTAGACAGAGTGGCCATTCAGATCGACCGTGGTATTGCCTGCGATCGTGACTGTGGAAGTCTGATAGACATCGCCAGAAAGCTGGTAGGTGCCGCTATTCTTTGCGACACTCAGGCCTTCCTCGCCGGATACCTGGGTAGCGCTGTTCGTATCCTCCAGAGCAGGTGCTGCCTTTGCAGCAGACTCCTCCGCTACAGAAGACGATTCCTCAGATGTGGAAGCATCGTCAGATCCTGCTTCTGAAGCACCCCCATTACAGTGAGAGACAGTCCCTAGGGGCCTCTCCAAGCTTTGGGGTTTTCGATAATGCATTGCCTGCGGATTCCCTAACCTTGTATATGGCCCCTG
>OMVT01000029.1 GCA_900314535.1 uncultured Olsenella sp.
TGGCCTTGGACTTGGAGCCCTCATAGAGGCCGACCTTGACGTCGACGCCCGAATCCTTGAGGTTCAATGCGTGCGCGTGGCCCTGGGAGCCGTAACCGATGATGGCGACCTTCTTGCCATCCAGCTTGCTCATGTCGCAGTCCTGCTCGTGGTACATCTTGAACGCCATGTCCAATCCCCTTTCAATCCTGGTTTGGGTCCGTTCAATATAGCTGCCTGCCTTCATCCGGGAGGCTGGCTGGGCTATCCGTTAACTACCTGTTAGCACGCGGCAACCGATGCATGTTCGTTCGTTTTCCACCGGCTTTCAGGTCTCGAGAGTTCCTATAGATTCGCGTTCTCCCGCATCACGGAGGAGCCCCGCTCGAGCGATATGACGCCTGTGCGGCACACCTCCAGGATCTCGAAATCACGCATGAGGTCGATGAAGTTGTCTATGCGCCGGGTGCCCCCGGCAATGCGGAACACGATGGAATCGCGGGTGTAGTCGACGATCTTGGCACGGAATGCCTCGCCGGCATCGAGCACCTGCTGGCGGGTCGCATTGTCGTTTGCGACCTTCAGAAGCAGAAGCTCGCAGCTGATGGAATCCTCCGGGTCGAACTCCTTGAAGGAGACGACATCGGGGAGCTTCGCGAGCTGGGCGACAAGCTGGCGCTTGGCCCTGTCCTCGCCCTCGAACTGCACGGTGATGCGGGAAAGATCTTCTGTCTCGGTCTCGGAGACCGTGAGGCAGGTGATGTTGAACTGGCGGCGGCGGAACATGCTCGTGACACGGTTGAGCACGCCGTACTCGTTGCGCACCATGATGGCAATGCTGTAGGTCTTCATGATGCTATCGCCCCATCCTCTGCTTCACGTCGTCCATGTTCACGATGAGCTCGTCCATCGAGGCACCGATCTGGAGCACCGGCGTCACGAACTCGTCGATCCCTATCGGGCACTCGATGAGGACGGGTCCTGCCTCGGAGAAGGAAGCCTCGAAGGCACGGGAGAAGTCCTCAAGGGTCTCCGTGCGCGTTGCCTTGGCACCCATGCCGCGGGCAATGGCGCAGAAGTCTGCTCCCTTGTGGGAAAGCGTCGTCTCGGAGTAGCGCTGGTGCCTGAAGAGCGACTGCATCTGTCGCACCATGCCCAAGGTCCCGTTGTTCAGGAGCACGACCGTGACCGGAATGTCATGGTCGGCGGCTGTGATGGTCTCCGCCATGTCCATCGCAAAGGAGCCATCGCCCGTGATGAGAACCGAGCGGCACCCGGTGCCGAGAGCGGCGCCGATTGCGGCGCCGAAGCCGAAGCCCATGGTCCCCAGGCCTCCTGAGGTGATGAGCTCCCGGGGATGCACGAACGTAAGGTACTGCGCGGCCCACATCTGGTGCTGCCCCACGTCGGTCACGACGGCAGACTCGTGCGGACGGATCCTGTCGATAGCAATCATGAGGTTCTTCGGGGTCATGCCGTCACGGTAGTCGTCGTAGCCCTTCTCCTCTGCCCTGAGCTCGCGCACCTTGCGCCCCCACGCCTCGTGCGTGTTGGGCTCGATGAGCGGCAGGAGCGCACGCAAGGTCTCCTCCACATCCCCCAGAAGCTCGACCTTGTCGTCCAGGGTCTTCGAGAGCTCCGAGGAGTCGATATCGATGCGCACGACCTTGCCGGAGGGACCGAACTTCGTGCGGTCCCCCGTCGCGCGGTCGTTGAAGCGCACGCCGAGGGCGATCAGGCAGTCGGAGTCATTGAGCGCTTTCGTGCTGGCAAAGTGTCCATGCATGCCCTGCATGCCGAGGAAATTGGGAGTCCTCGTCGGGATGCCGGAGACACCCATGAGCGAGCAGCCGATGGGAGCAGAGATCCTCTTGGCAAGCTCTACGACCTCATCCCCCGCTCCATCTGCGACGACGCCTCCGCCAAAGTAGATGAAGGGGCGCTCGGCGCTGTTGATGGCACGAGCTGCTGCCTCGAGGTCAGCCGCATCGGGCACCATCTGCTGCGGCCTGAGCTTCACCTCGTCGTGCTCCAGAGGCTCTACGAGCTGGCGCTGGACATCGGAAGGGATGTCCACAAGGACAGGACCCTTCCTCCCGGAGTTTGCGAGCGCGAAGGCCTCGTGCACGATGTGCTCGAGCCTGTCTGCCGAGCGCACGAAGTAGTTGTGCTTCGTTATGGGCAACGTGACGCCGGTGATATCGAGCTCCTGGAAGGCGTCCGTGCCGATCATCTGGTTGCTCACGTTGCCGGTGATTGCGACAAGCGGGATGGAGTCGAGGTAGGCCGTGGCGATGCCGGTCACGAGATTCGTGGCACCCGGACCTGACGTGGCGATAACGACACCGCAGCGTCCTGTCGCCCTGGCATAGCCATCGGCAGCATGCGTGGCATGCTGCTCGTGCGTCGTCTCGATGTGGCGGATGCGGTCGCGCCTGTCGTAGAGTGCATCATATATATCAAGCACAGTGCCGCCGGGATAGCCGAATACGGTATTCACGCCCTCCTCGATGAGCGTCTCGATGAGGAGCTCCGCTCCTGTCATCTTCTCCACGTTCTCGCCCTCCTTCCCGCTTGTCTTGCTGATATGAACTACTTGCTGCCTTCGTTGGCGCGTGCCGTCTGGATCATGCGATTGATCGCATTGACATAGGCCTTTGCCGAGGACACGACGATATCGTTGTCGGCGCCACGGCCCGTGTAGATCTTGCCGGACTCGGACTGGATGCGGACCGTGACCTCGCCGATAGCGTCGATGCCGCGCGTGACGGCCTTGACGACGAACTCCTGGAGGTCGCCGTGCATCGAGACGACCATGTCGATTGCCTTGTAGGCGGCATCGACCGGGCCTGTGCCCGTGGCGCAGACGACGTGCTTCTCCCCTGCTTCGTCCATGATCGTGGCCGTGGCGGTAGGCACCAGCGGGTCGCCGCAGCTCACCTGCAGTGCATCGAGCGTGTAGACAGCCTTGATGTCGCGGTCGCGCTCCTGGACCATGGACTCGAGGTCCTCGTCGTAGACTTCCTTCTTCTGGTCTGCGATCTCGAGGAAGCGCTGGTAGATGTCATCGAACTCCTCAGGCGCAAATGTGTAGCCGAGCTCGGCGAGACGATGCTTCAGCGCTGCGTGCCCGCTCCTCGCAGAGAGGATGATTTCCGATCCTGCGGCACCCACATCCTCGGGGTTGATGATCTCGTAGGTATCGCGGGCCTTGAGCACGCCGTCCTGGTGGATGCCGGAGGAGTGCGCAAAGGCATTGGCGCCGACGATGGCCTTGTTTGCCTGGACATTCATGCCCGTGATGCGGGACACCAGATGACTTGCACGCGTGAGCTCCTGCGTCACGATGTCCGTGTGGCCATCGAGCTCGTCGCCGTGCATCTTGAGCGCCATGACAACCTCTTCGAGGGCGGTGTTGCCGGCACGCTCGCCGAGGCCATTGATCGTGCACTCGACCTGCGTGGCGCCGTTCTTGACGCCAGCGAGCGCCAGCGCTGTTGCCATGCCCAGGTCGTTGTGCGTGTGCACGGAGATCGTGACGTTCTCGATGCCGCGGACATTGTCGGAGAGGCTCTTGATGCGAGCACCGAAGTCATCCGGCATGTTGTAGCCCGTCGTATCCGGAATGTTCACGACCGTGGCGCCGGCATCGACTGCTGCCTGGATGACGCGGATCAGGAAGTCCTGGTCGGCACGGCCTGCATCCTCTGCATAGAACTCGACGTCGTCCACATACTGCTTTGCATACTTGACGCAGTGGATGGCACGCTCGATGCACTCGTCCTCCGTGATGCGGAGCTTCTCTGCGAGGTGCTGCGGCGAGACGCCGAGGCCAGTGTGGATGCGGGGGCGCTTGGCGGTCTTCAGGGCCTCTGCGGCACGGTCGATATCCTTGTCGACAGCGCGCGTGAGGCCGCATACGACGCAGTCATCGCCTGCGAGGCGGCCGATCTCCTGCACGGACTTGAAGTCGCCCGGACTCGAAATCGGGAAGCCGGCCTCGATGACATCGACATGCATGCGGATGAGCTCCTGGGCAATCACAAGCTTCTCTTCCGTGTTCATGGATGCGCCGGGGGACTGCTCGCCGTCGCGGAGGGTGGTGTCGAAGATTGCAATCTTGCGGGTCATAGGATGGCTCCTCTCGTGTGCGGATGCACATTGATACACAAAACGCCTGGCCCAGGAAACCTGGCAGGCGTCGCAGAGAGTTCTATGTAAGGGTGGTGTGTGCGAGCGCCGATGCCTAGCTTTCTAGGAAGACAGGATCTAACGCGCTGGCTGTATATGTCTATACGCCTAGCGCGCGCTCGCTAGTAGGAGTACCGCAATGGAGCTGATGGCTACGCTCTGCGCAGCTTCAGAACCAATGTATGTCTTAATCTGAGACACTCTGGATACTCCCTTGGACTTGGCACCTCCCGGTGCGTTGGTAGCAGGATGACACACTCGAAACAGCTTGGACAGGCTCTGAATCTGTTACGTAGCGAAACGGAAACAAAGCACCCAAGCAAGCTTTCAGCTACCTCTCTGACCGCTTCTTCTAAATATAGATGCAGCCGCCATCATGCCTGAAAGCTAGCCCTGCCCTGTGCGCTTCCTGAATCCGGGAGCGGTCGTGGAAGATGCAGGGCGCCACAGCGCCTTCACATTCGTCGAATGCCTTCGTTGTGGCCTTCCCCGCCTGCTTGCATACGGACCATATCTGTCTGGGTGGCATAGCGCAGGGACATCACTGCATGCAGGCACGCCTGATTTTCCAGAGCCTATCGATGGATACGCCAGCCGCTCTGGAGGCTGTCGCTCAGGCTGCTAGTTCATGCGCTTACGGCGGGCTTGCTTCAGCCAGTTGCGCTTGAAGGCACCCACGCCGCCAAAGAACTTGCTGTACGTCTCACCATCCTCGTGGACAGCATATTTAACGGCAGCAAGCTCAATGGTGCACAGGTAGTCAGCTACCTGCTCCAGCCGATAGTCGGTCATGGCAGTCTTTCGACGCACGACGACATTGCGGACAGAATGCCTCCCGCTGCTCCGTACAGAGCACGCTCCACGATGCTCTGTCCACCGTCGTAGCAGACCTTCATATCGTCGAAGGTCTGAAAGAAATCCAGGCTGTCCGACATGAAAGTTTCGATGTCGCGCTCCATGCGCCTCGAGAGGCCCTCTGGATTCGGGTACTCGCTGCGACGATAGAAAAAAGGTAGCGTAGCTAATCGGCAGGCGCTGGACCAGCACGTTGAAAGACCACAGGAGTTGTTTCCTTTGCGATGGCTCCAGGCCCTCATAGGTGCCATGACCATTCAGCAGCGGCTCTGAGCGGAAGGGAATGTTGGGAAGGCCTGCCCTAGAAAGCGCCTGCTCGTAGCGCATGACCTGCTCGCGTATATCATTCGCCTGGTCATGGAAGACAGGCGTCAGCAGGCAGTGCGAGATACTCCTCCCATATCCCCGCTTTCGTCCGCAAAGATGCTCTGCCCTCTTGCCATGAAACAGCCCCTGGAGACAGAAGAAGCCGGGGATAGGCCCCGGCACTTGGAGGCAGCGGAAACCAACCACCAAAATACCTATGCCACAGAAGAACGCTCCTGCATACCTCCATCGGTCTCGATTCTCATGGCTTGGATCTCACCATGAATTGGAACCATACCGAATTCACCATGCTGAACTCTCCTGCCGGTTTCTTCGATGTCCGAGCATAACGCATAATCAGGGATGCCCATGATACAGATGCAGCTTGGCTACGATATAAAGACTACCCTTGTTCAACGATGGAACCCCCACCCATGCATCCCTGCAAAGGCCATTGCTCATAGCGTGCTGAAACTGGCTTCCCGACCAATCGTATGCAGCCCTCTCATTGCAAAGAAATGGTCCATGGGGAGCCATCGGAGCCTTCGTGTACCTGCTCCAAGAGAACGACAAAGCATTGTCCCTGCACACCCGCACAGCTTGCCGTTCCAGACCGTGCTGGCTTCATTCCCCGCGCGGTGCGGAACGGCCGCGTCCTGAAGCTGTCTCGCACTCTTTCTGGCATCACAGCCCCTCCATCCATGCGCTCGAGGTCTGTTCTGCCTCCGTTCCATGCACCGGAGGCATACGCACACGTCAGCGGCCTGTGCGGTGCCGCCAGATTTCTGGCAGAACTACGACGCTATCGAACGCTTTGTGTGCTTTTGCGTCTGCCGAAAAAATCCTTTGACCCTCCGTGCGAAAATGCTTTCCCGGGCGCAGTTTTGCTACCTGCGCCGGAGTCGCTTTTCTACATGTTGTCGACAGGTCTTCGACATTCTTTCAACAATATCTTGTATATTTCAGCGCTGCAGACCACCATGAGTTGTGGCATAGTACATCATGCAGCGCAAGAGGCTGTGGTAGCCACAGCTGATATGCACCAACGCAGACGCCTCTCGCATTGCACCCAGAAGACAGCTGCGCGAAAGGCCGGCGGGCAAGGCGCTGGCGACAACCATCAAGGAGAGCGGAAATGAAGATTATCAAGCGCAACGGATCTGAAGTTTCCTTCGATATCTCGAAGATCGAGAACGCGATCAGGGGCGCGAACCGCGAGGCAGCCGAAGACGAGCGTCTGACCGACCGCCAGATCGTCTACGCCGCCGAGAATGTGCGCGACCGCTGCGAGGCAGCAGGACACACGGTCTCGGTCGAGGAGATCCAGGACATGGTCGAGGATGAGATCATGGCACTGGACCGCTACGAGGTAGCCCGCAAGTACATCATCTACCGCTATGTCCAGTCTCTGAAGCGCCAGAAGAACACGACAGACGACAAGATCCTGTCCCTCATCGAGTGCAACAACGAGGAAGTCAAGCAGGAGAACTCGAACAAGAACCCGACCGTCGTCTCCGTCCAGCGCGACTACATGGCCGGCGAGGTCTCGAAGGACCTGGCCTGCCGCATGCTGCTTCCGCCCGATGTCGTGCGTGCCCACCAGGAAGGCATCATCCACTTCCATGACGCGGACTACTATGCGCAGCACATGCACAACTGCGACCTCGTGAACCTCGACGATATGCTCCAGAACGGTACCGTCATCTCCGGCACCCTCATCGAGAAGCCGCATTCGTTCTCGACGGCCTGCAACATCGCGACGCAGATCATCGCCCAGGTGGCCTCCTGCCAGTACGGCGGCCAGTCCATCTCCCTCTACCATCTCTCAAAGTTCGTCGATGTCTCGAGGAAGAAGATCCGCCGCCAGGTCGCAGCAGAGCTCGATGCGATCGATGCGCACCCTTCTGAGGATAAGATCCACGAGATGGTCGAGAAGCGTCTGCGCGACGAGATCGCCCGCGGCATCCAGACCATCCAGTACCAGGTCGTGACGCTGATGACGACAAACGGCCAGGCGCCGTTCATCACGGTGTTCATGTACCTCAACGAGGCACGCAACGAACAGGAGAAGCATGACCTCGCCATGTGCATCGAGGAGATGCTGCGCCAGCGCTACCAGGGCGTGAAGAACGAGAAGGGCGTCTGGATCACGCCGGCCTTCCCGAAGCTCATCTATGTGCTCGAAGAGGACAACATCCATCCGGACGATCCCTACTTCTACCTCACGAAGCTTGCTGCCAAGTGCACGGCCAAGCGCATGGTGCCTGACTACATCTCCGAGAAGAAGATGCGCGAGTACAAGCTCTCCAAGGGCGAGACCGAGGGCCACGGCGACGTGTACACCTGCATGGGCTGCCGCTCCTTCCTGACGCCTGACCGCTCCGGCAACGGCTACGACAATGTCGCAAAGGCAAAGAACTACGAGCCGGGCAAGCCGAAGTACTACGGCCGCTTCAACCAGGGCGTCGTGACAATCAACCTGCCCGATGTCGCCCTGTCCTCGAACGGCAACATGGACGAGTTCTGGAAGATCTTCGACGAGCGCCTCGAGCTCTGCCACAAGGCCCTGCGCTGCCGCCACGAGCGCCTTCTCGGCACGACGTCTGACGCAGCCCCGATCCTCTGGCAGTACGGAGCTCTTGCACGCCTCGACAAGGGCGAGAAGATCGACAAGCTCCTCTACGGCGGCTACTCCACGATCAGCCTCGGCTATGCCGGCCTCTATGAGTGCACGAAGTTCATGACCGGCCACAGCCACACCGACAAGGAGGCTACGCCCTTCGCACTTTCCGTCATGCAGCACATGAACGACAAGTGCGCCGAGTGGAAAGCAGCCGAGAACATCGACTACTCCCTCTACGGCACGCCGCTCGAGTCCACGACCTACAAGTTCGCGAAGTGCCTTCAGCGCCGTTTCGGCATCATCCCGGGCATCACGGACAAGAACTACATCACGAACTCCTACCACGTCCATGTGACCGAGAAGATCGACGCCTTCACGAAGCTCAAGTTCGAGAGCGAGTTCCAGCGCCTCTCCCCCGGCGGCGCCATCTCCTACGTCGAGGTCCCGAACATGCAGGACAACCTCGAGGCAGTCGTGCGTGTCATGCAGTTCATCTATGAGAACATCATGTACGCAGAGCTCAACACGAAGTCCGACTACTGCCAGGTCTGCGGCTACGACGGCGAGATCAAGATCGTCGAGGACGACGGCAAGCTCGTCTGGGAGTGCCCGAACTGCGGCAACCGCGACCAGAACAAGCTCAATGTCGCCAGGCGCACCTGCGGCTACATCGGCACCCAGTTCTGGAACCAGGGCCGCACGCAGGAGATCAAGGACCGCGTCCTGCACCTGTAAGAGCCGTCTGCATACTGCAAGCGGGGATGGGCCGGAAGGCCTGTCCCCGCTCTTTTTGTGCTCTGCCATCTGTACGCGTTCCTGTCGGCAGAGCCTGCTAAGGTTGAGACCATAAGAAAGTCCAGAGAAGAGGCTGGCGGATGAACTACTCCGAGATCAAATACTGCGACATCGCGAACGGTGCCGGTGTCAGGACGACGCTTTTCGTCTCAGGATGCAGGAGGCACTGCCCGTTCTGCTTCAATGAGGTTGCCTGGAAGTTCACAGCCGGAAAGCCTTTCACGAAAGACGTCGAGGATGCCATCATCGAGAGCATGGAGCCCTTCTATGTGGATGGCCTCTCGGTCTTGGGCGGCGAGCCGATGGAGCTCGAGAACCAGCGCGGCCTTGTGGACTTCCTCGAGCGTGTGAAGAAGACCTATCCGGAAAAGCCGATCTGGCTCTACTCCGGCTTCACCTATGAGGAGCTTGCAGGCACAGAGCCCGTGCATGCTCCCTATACGAAGTCTCCCCGCACCGAGGTCACAGACCGAATTCTCCAGACCCTCTCCGTCCTGGTAGATGGCCCCTTTGTCCAGGACTTGAAGGACATCTCGCTCCGCTTCCGCGGCTCCTCGAACCAGCGCCTCCTCGATATGCCGAAGACGCTTGAGTCGGGCACGCCGACCATCTGGCACGACGACCCCATCTTCGAGACCCATACGATGTAGGGCACAGAGCAGCACGCACACCAAGAGGGCGCCCGCAGGCGCCCTCTTCTTCTATCTCGAAACAGTCCTGCCCTGGAGCTTGGGGTTCGCGCCATAGATCTCATGAAGGCCCCGGAGCGTGAGCGTCGCATCGGCCGTGACCTTGTGGCGCATATGTGCGGCAAGCTCTTCTGCCTGGCTTCCCGTGACAGCGACCGGAGCCGCGCTTCCCAGCTCTTCGAAGACAAGATCGATGAGGCCGTCGACCTTCGCAAGCTCTCCCAGGACGAGGCCTGAGCGCATCGCATCTGCGGTCGTCGTGCCGATGGCATGTGCCGGTACCGAGAGCTCGATCTCAGGCAGGCGTGCAGCTGACTCGCGCAGGGCCTTTGCCCCAAGCGAAAGCCCCGGCGCTATGATGCCGCCCAAGAAGGCGCCATCTTTTCCGACCGCCTCGATGTTCAGGGTCGTGCCGAAGTCCACGGCGACAGATGGCGCTCCGTAGCGCGTGCGCACAGCGACGGCATCTGCCAGGCGATCGGGACCAATCTCTGCCGGATCCTTGTAGGCAAGGCGCATGCCGCTTCTGATGCCCGGCCCCACGACGAGGGGACGCAGACCCGAAGAAGCGCCCAGACCTTCGCGCCAGGCTTCTGCAAGGCAGGGAACGACACAGGAAAGAACCGTGCCGAAGCTGTGAGGCACCTCGATGCCTGCATCCTCTGCCATGAGCTTCAAGGCTTCCCGCACGCTGAGCCTGACTTCATCTGCCGTGAGATGGGCTGCCGTCGTGAGCGTGAAGGACGAGAGCGGCTCCGCATCTGCTGTGACACCCGCTGCAAACAGGCCGAAGGAGGTCTCTGTATTGCCGACGTCGACTGTCAGGACAGCGAGGGGATCTTGTATCTGCATGGGACCTCTCCTTATTGAGACCATTTTCAGAATGCACCCGGATATCCGGGCTCCTGCCTGTATACTGTAGCCGTTCTGTCAGCGTAACCCGACTCTCCGCTGAGGGAGAGCGGATATACCTCAAGGAGCATCAATTGAAGAACGCTACGCATTCTGCCTCATGGCAGGGGCAGCTCACCCTCAGGGGTGCCCTCATCGGCTGCATCGGCTGTGTCATCATCACAGCCTCGTCCGTCTACACGGCGCTGAAGCTCGGAGCCCTTCCCTGGCCCATCGTCTTCGCGGCCGTCATCTCCCTCTTCTTCCTGAAGCTTCTGGGCCATACGACCTTGAATGAAGCGAACGTCACGCACACGATCATGAGCGCTGGCGCTATGGTCGCAGGCGGCCTTGCCTTCACGATCCCCGGTGCCTGGATGCTGGGGCTGGGAGACCAGATCGGCTGGACCGAGATCTTCCTCGTCGCCCTTGCCGGCACCATCCTGGGCCTCATCTCCACTGCGCTCATCCATCGCCACTTCATCGTCGATGCCGCGCTCGAATTTCCGACCGGCACGGCTGCCGCAGAGACGCTGCGCGCGACCGAGGCGGGGGGTGCCACGGGACGCGAGCTCTTCTGCTCGATGGGTGTGGCCGGCCTCTGGAGCGTCCTGCGCGACGGCGTGGGCGCCCTGCCCACGATGCTCGCTGCACTTCCCATTCCCGGCATCACCTTCGGCATCTACAACTCGCCGATGATGCTCTCCGTCGGCTTCCTCGTCGGCTGGGTGCCGGTCCTCTTCTGGTTTGCAGGAGCTCTCTTCTCGAACTTCGGCCTCATCGTCGGTGGCTCTGCTGCAGGACTCTGGGACATCGCCACGGCCCAGGGAATCGTCTCCTCCCTCGGCATGGGTCTCATGATGGGCTCTGGCACAGCGACCGTCGTGAAGGACATCCTGCCCGAAGCGAAGACAATCGTCTCAGGACTCAGGCATGAAGCCACCGAGGAGAAGGACTCCCCCTATTCCCTTGCGACGGGGTCTCTCCGCCTCGATGCGGGCATCTTCGGCATCGCCGCGGCCGCCGTGGCACTCCTTGTCTGCTTTGCCCTCGGCTTGGGCCCTCTTCCTGCCATCGTCGTCGTGCTCTTTGCCTTCGTCGCAACGATCATGAGCGCACAGTCCTGCGGCCAGACCGGCATCGACCCGATGGAGATCTTCGGCCTCATGGCCCTTCTCGCCGTCGCTGCCCTCTCCGGCGTGGCCCAGGTGAAGCTCTTCTTCGTGGCCGGCATCGTCGCTGTCGCCTGCGGCCTTGCAGGAGACGTCATGAATGACTTCAAGGCTGGCGCCATCCTCGGCACCGATCCGAGGGCCCAATGGCTGGGGCAGGCTCTGGGCGGCATCATCGGTGCCATCGTCGCTGCAGCCGTGATGGTCGCGCTCGTCTCTGCCTATGGGCCTGATGCCTTCGGCCCTGGCAAGGAATTCGTCTCTGCCCAGGCATCGGTCGTTGCGACCATGGTGTCAGGAATCCCGAGCCTGCCTGCCTTCTGGGTGGGGCTCATTTCCGGTATCGCGCTCTACTGGGCAGGCCTTCCTGCCATGCTCATAGGGCTTGGCGTGTATCTTCCCTTCTACATGAGCTTCACAGCCTTCCTCGGCGCTCTCGCAAAGCAGGTCTACGACCGTATCCAGCGTGCCCGCAGGAAGGGCATGCCTGAAGCAGAAGCCCATGAGGCCCAGAAGGAGGCAGATGAGGCAGGACTTGTCGTTGCCTCGGGCGTCCTTGGTGGCGAGTCCATCGTCGGTGTCATCATCGCCTTCATCGCCGTTGCCGCAGGCCTTGCCGGCTAGGGCAATCGGCACACGCACCATGCAGGAAGCCCCGAAGCGCATATGCTCCGGGGCTTCATTCTGTATGGCTTGCTTCCAATGGCCTAAGCCTTCCTGCTGAACGGGTCCTCCCCTTTCGCAAAGAGCTCGATCATCCAGTTTGTCATGCTCGAGGTGTCCTCATGCGTCTTCGGAAGATCTTTCCTCTCGACCCACTCGGCGAGGCTGAGCTCCCCTTCGTCGACCGTGAGCTCGTCCGAGCCGTCGAGCCTGGCGAAGAAGCCGACAAGCAGGGTATCCGAGAAGGACCAGGGCTGGTCCGTGACATAGGTGAGGTCCTTGACGGAAAGGCCGACCTCCTCTGCAATCTCGCGCCGGCAGCACTCCTCGAGCGTCTCTCCAACCTCGGTATAGCCGGCGACAAGCGCATAGTGCGTGATGCGTCTTCCGGCATACTTCGTGAGGAGGAGCCTCTCGCCGTCCACGATTGCGACGATCACGCCGATGTTGATGCGGGGATAGACGATGTTTCCGCAGGACGGGCAGACAAGCTCGCGGGAGCGCGGTGCATGGACAAGAGGGGCGGCGCACGCACCGCAGTAGCGGTTGTGCTGCCGCCAGTCCCAGAGCTGGTAGCCCGTGATGGCAGCGAATGCCAGCCAGCGTGGCTCATAGAACCGGCAGCCTGAGACAGAGAGGTAGCGGAAGGATCCCTTGGCCTCGACGAGCACATCGGTCGCAAGGAAGAACCGCTTGTCGTCGATCGAGAAGAGATAGACACAGGAAGGCTTCCGTGCGTAGTCCGCAAGCTTCGGCAGCACGAGCTCTCCATCACGTTCCTGCGCAAGCATACCCTTGCCGTGCACCCGCATGCTGTCTGCCCCTGTCCAGGACGCATTGGCAGCATAGTGGAGGACATAGTCTCCTGGTTCGGGATCGAGCGCCTTGAAGGCATTGTCGAAGACGTGCGGAGCGATTTCCTGAATCATGGATGCTTCTTTTCTGTGCCTCAGACAAGCGCCGGCACGAGCGATATCAGGGGATAGAGGACAAGCGGCAGGAAGGCTGCCGGCAGGAGATTGGCTGTCTTGATATGGCAGATGTCCATCATATCGAAGGCAATGGCAAGAAGGAGGAGCGATCCTGTGACAAGCATCTGGGAGATGGTCGCATCCGAGAGATACGGCGCCACCGCTCCTGCAAGGATCGTGAGCACAGCCTCATAGGCAAAGACGCAGAGGCCTGAGACCACGGTGCCCGAGCCGAGCGTCGCCGCCATGAGCATGCAGACGACGCAGTCAATCAAGGACTTCGCGAAGAGCGTCGATGCATCGCCTTCAAGGCCTGCCTCGAGCGATCCCACGATTGCCATCGACCCCACACAGATGAAGAGCGTCGAGGAGACGAAGCCCCGGGCAAAGCCGGGGCTTGCTGCCTTCTGCTCGGCAGGTGCCGCCGGGCCGAGCTTTTGCTCCACCCAGGAGCCGAAGCGCGAGATCAGAGCGTCGAGGTCGAGCGCATGGCCAAGAGCGCCGCCCAAGGCAACCGAGAGCGTGATCGTCACGACCGACGCGTCTCTCATCATCCCTTCCACGGCGACCAGGATCACGCAGAGCCCCATGCCCTTCATCAGGAAGGTGCCGAGGTCCTCGGAGATCCGGCTCCGGAACGTGAGGCCGACAAATGCCCCGCCTGATGCCGCAAGGCCATTCACGAGCGCACCGAAGAGATTCACTGGTTCGCGCCATCCCCTCTGAGCTTGCCAGGAATGAGGCCGAGGCGCACGCAGGCATTCCAGATGCCGTCGTGGTCCACATCGTCTGTCACGTAGTCGGCAAACTCCTTCACCTCGGGGTTGCCGTTGCCCATAGCGATGGAGGTGCCGACGACGCCGAACATCTCGAGGTCGTTGCCGCCGTCTCCGAAGCAGATGGCATGCTCGGGAGGTATTTCGTAGTGTCTGAGCATGCGGGCCACCGCCCTGGCCTTGCCGCCGCCGAGCGGGAATGCATCGACGAAGTTCGGGCTCCAGCGCGTGAGCTTCAGATGCTTCGTGTTCTTGGTCACGATGTCGGTCTTGCCGGGTCCCAGGAAGATGTTGAGCTGGATGATATCGTGGTCGAGCGCCTGGTCGATATCCTCTGTCGGCATATCGATATTGGCTGCCTCGAAGGCACGCTCGAGGAGCTCATCGCGTCCGCTCACATAGCACTTCGTCGCCTCCATGAAGGCGCAGTTGTAGAGGCCCTGGTGCACCTGGTCGACGACGACCCTGATATCGTCGGGGTCGATCGGCTGCTGGAAGATCACGCCGTAGCGGTTTAGGACGAACTGGCCATTGAAGAGGATGAAGGCCTCCATGTCCTCGATATCGATCATATCGACCTGATAGGGAGGGCGTCCTGTCGCAAGGAAGCACTTGACACCTGCCCGCTTGAGCTCGTGCAGCGCCTGCTTCGTCGATTCCGGTATCTGGTGCGTCGCAAACGACAGGAGCGTTCCGTCTGCATCGAAGAATGCTGCCTCTACCGGCTCTGTCCTCGTCCAGCTTGGCATGGTCTCCCCTTACCTCCCGTAGTCTCCCAGAAATCCTACGACTGCCTTGTGAGCACAGCGCCGTGACCACCGAGAATCTGCCAAACCCCCGGACCAAGAAGGCGGATAAGATACTTGCGCTCGGCACGGGCAAGATCGGGGACCGCATCCACACGGGTGAGCAGGAACGGTGCCAGGCGGTTGAACTCGGACTGGGGACGCGTCTCTCCGTGGATGTTGATGAGGATGTCGCCCGAGACGCAGAGATGCTGCGTCCGGTCGATGAGGACGGTCTCGCCCTTCACATGCCCGCCCTTCCCCTCATAGACCTCGAAGGAGAAGGGGGCGAAGTCGAGCGTCACAGGGTCTCCGTCTGCATCGACGCAGCGGGCAATAGGCTCATCTGCCCCTTCGGGACGCTTGCCGAGGCTCTCGAAGAGCTCCGCCGCGGGCGGCTCATAGCGGCTGAAGAGGTTTGCAAGCCTCGAATAGGCAAGGCCGCGCGGGTCGCGCTCGCGCCAGTCGGGACGTCCCTCGCGCTGCCGTGCATAGTTCTCGATCACATGCTCCGAGGCAAAGGCATGGGCAAAAAGATTGATGGCACCCGAATGGTCCGCATCTCCGTGGCTCAGAAGGACGGTGCCCTCGCCTGGCTTCCAGCCCGGGCAGAGCGCCTCGATCTCGCGCGCCAGCTCGTCTCTGTAGACCGCAAAGCCAGTATCGACGAAGAGCAGGCCTTCGTCGCCGAAGAGGATCCAGGTGTCAGAGCCGCAGGGCGGCTCAATCAGGGCGCACTGGGCTCCGCCTGGCGCCGTAAAGCGCGTCGTGCGCACCGCCTCGGCGTACCCGTCTCCCCGGTAGCGCTCGATCCTTTCTGCGAACTGGCGCATGTAGTCGAACGGCTTGAACGGGTCTGCACTCGTCGTCTCGAGGACCTGGATGAGCCTGTTTGCGTTCACCATGACCCGCTTTGCCTGCGCCTCCGTGAAGCCGCAGATCTTCGAGATGTCCTTCGCGAATGGCTCGTAGAAGAGCGTGTTGTCGATCAGGTAGCCTTCGCGCCCGAACGGCAGCTGCCGGCAGGGGCAGATCCTCTGTACCTCGTCGAGGAAGACCTGGAGACGTGCCGGATCCTCCACATAGAGGCCGGCGCGCACGATCTCTGCACCCGGCAGCTCAGGCTCAGATACAAGGGCATCCAAGGCGGCACCCACGTGGTAGTCCTTCGCACGGGCATTGAGATAGGTGAGCGAGAAGCCGTAGCGCTCGCAGAGCTCGAGGAAGGGTGTCAACGCCCCCTCTGCATCGGGCAGCTCGAACTCGAGGAGGACGACCCTACCCCAGAGCCGCTGGCCGGCAAGCACCCTGCGCTCCCTGAGCTCGGCTTCTGCTGCATCGAGGGCCTCTTCCTCCCCCTCCGCCTCGATGAAGAGGGTATGGACATCGATGACCTTGTTGTAGCTCACACGCTTGATATCGAGGCCATGGGCCGCGAAGAGCCGCTCCTGCGCCAGGAAGGACCCAGGCCTGTCGTTGAGCGCGAGCACGAATGAACGATGCATGCTGAGATCCTCCCGGTCAGCCGAAATACGTGTGGCCGGCGCCGAGCACGCCTGCCTCCTGGGCCGTGAGCCCGTCGCTCTTCTTGAGGCAGCGCCTGTTCACCCAGGACTCCTTCCATCCATAGGAGAGCTGGGACGCTGGAGGCACATCAATCGTCGTATAGCCATAGGCATTGATCACATGGGTGCCGGATGCAAGCACGCGCTCCCTCTTGAAGTCAGGGATATAATTCGCATGCACGTGCCCATGAATGTGGTAGCGGGGATGCCAGCGCTCGACGAACTCATCGAAGCACTCGAATCCCCGATGCGGCAGGTCCTCGAGGTCGCCGACGCCGCGCTCCGGCGCATGCGTGAGCAGGATATCGAGCCCTCCCAGAAGCCTGATCTGGGGGTCAATGCGCCGGATCTGCCGTGCCATCTCGCGCTCCGTATACATATACTTGCCGTCCCGGTATTTCCGGGAGCCGGCAAGACCTGCAATGCGGATGCCCTGGTAGACATAGACGGAGTCGTCGAGGCAGATGCAGCCTCCCGGTGCCGACTTCCTGAACTTGTCATCGTGGTTGCCATGCACATAGAGAAGCGGCCTGTTCAGCATCGTGACAAGGAACTCGAGGTAGTCGGGATCGAGGTCTCCTGCAGCAAGGATGAGGTCTATGCCCTCGAAGCGGCGCCTGTTGAAGGAGCCCCAGAGCAGCTTCTCTTCGACGTCGGCAATAGCAAGGATGCGCATCCCTCACGCACCTTTCTGGGTGTTCTGAGGCACTTCGGGAAGCGAGCTTTCGGCCGGCTTCCAGTCCCCAGGAAGGCCGCCCCGCACATTCTGGCAGAGCCAGTCGCAGGAGACGATGTCGGACGGCGCAAGCTTCGTGCCGTCGATCGTCCTGCCATCCTGGAGCGCGATCTCGCCTGCAAAGGGCTCGAGGGTCCGGGCCTTGATATCGTGCTCGAGGAGCCCGACAAGGCGCTTCGAGGACTCAGGAAGTCCCGGCGCGAGCACGATATCGATCACGCCGGAAGAAAGGCCATACCAGTAGCTCACAGCCTGGGCATCTCCTGCCGGCTTCGGCAGCTCGAGCCTGCCGTCTCCATCCTGGAGTGCCGGCGGAAGCGCCCCCTGCAGCATGCTCCTCATGATGAGCTCGTAGTAGCGGCCCCAGTGCCAGACCGGCACGGCGAGGTTGTGGACGTGGCCCTCCTCGAGCGTGAAGAGGCCGAAGGCAGAGGGCTCGCCGACAGGGGCTGTCACATCGTTTCCGGAGATGAGCGGAGCCCCCTGCCATTTCTCGAGGTCTGCCTGGAAGAACTCTGTCTGCTCGCCGCGCTTCGACCAGGAAAGCAGGACCTCTGCCGCAGGGTCGACAAGGGCTGCTCCGAGCGCGAAGGCATCGATCTCCGATACTGTGCCGAAGATCGGGACATGGGCATGGTAGAGGAGCCTGTGATCCTCGGAGAGGCTTGCCGCAAGCGCACCGAGCACGAACTTCGCCTCATACATGCGCCCATAGTAGGAGCGCACCGACTGGTGCGGCAGCGTGATCGAGCAGTTCAGGAAGCGCACCTCGGGGTGCATGACCGCTTCCTTCACGGTTGCCTGCATGAGGGTAGGAGACGTCGTGAAGACGATGCTCGCTCCCTGGGCAACGGCGTCCTGGATGGCTCCAGCGACTGCCGTATCGTCCGAGCAGCCCTCATAGGCAAGCGTCTCGACGACGCCGGAGAGGCGCTCTGCCATCTTCTTCCTGCCTTCCTCATGCGCACGCACCCAGGCAGACTCCGCTGCTGTCTCCTCGTGGATGAAGGCAGCGATGACGGGCTTCTGGCTGCCTTGCGGCAGGCGCCCGAGGACATGGGAGATGAGGCTCCGGGGAGCCACCTTCGGCCCGTCCACGAGCACGACCGGGCCTTCCTCGCCGTCGAGCGTGGAGCCCTGAAAGACAAGCTCCTTCCAGATTCTCTGGATGCGCTCGAGCACGATCTGGGACGGCGTCTCGAGGAGATTGTCCTGGCCGAAGAAGGAGAGATAGATGAGGAGGGCATCCGACGCCGTGACATCGAGGTGCCAGCCGCCGGCACGCAGGAACATCTCCTCGAAGAAGTAGTAGGTGCTCCTCAGATAGTGCACGCGCTCATCGGGCCAGGGATGCTCGAGGTCCTCGCCGAAACAGGCCGCAAGCTTTGCATAGGAGCCTTCGCGGGTGAAATCGATCTCGAAGAGCGGACATACCTTGAAGAAGGCAAGGAACTCGTTGTAGGTGCCATCGGCCTCGCTCGGGACCAGGCGTGTGACCTCAGCCTCGATCGTCTTGGCACCGAGGTACTTCATGACAGAAGTGCGCTTGTTGCCTTCGAGCACATAGAAGCGGTGCAGGAACTCATAGACCTTGATCGGATCGCGGAAGCCTTCTGTGACCTGTATGTCGTAGAGGTGCGACCACTTCATCGCGAACTCGGAGTTCTGGGGCAGGATCGGAAGGAACGTGCGCGAGAACGCGACCTGGCGGCCTTCCGTACGGGTGCCCACGACCTGCGAGAGCGGAATCTCGAACGTGCCGAGCGGCTTCTCGCCGGCAAACGACTCCTCGCCCGTGATCGAATCGAGCGCTGTCAGATAGGGATGGCGGCCCTGCGCCTGCGCCCTCCTGCAGTCGCGCTCGCCCTGCTTCATCGCCTTGCGGTAGTTCTCGTCCACGCTATCACCTCACGCACGTTCTCATAGCCCTTATACTATAAGGTTTTAAGGCCCCGCTATTTCTTCTGTCCGGAACGTTACAGAGTCTCATGCAAACCCTGCCTATTTGCTACCCTTTGAGTGACAGCCACGTACGGAAGGATCTACATGCCAGATGAATTCACCGCTTCTGCAGAAGAGCACGCAAAGCTCGATGCCCTCAAGCAATATCTTCAGGAGCTCGGATCGGTCGCCGTCGCCTTCTCCGGAGGCGTCGACTCGACGTTCCTTCTGAAGGTCGCCCATGACACGCTCGGCGACAACGCAATCGCCATCACCGCCCGCTCCGAATCCTTCCCGATAAGGGAATTCCACGAGGCAGAGGACTTCTGCCAGAAGGAAGGCATCCGCCATATCTCTGTCGCCTCGGAGGAGCTCGATATCCCCGGCTTCAGCCACAACCCGACGAACCGCTGCTATCTCTGCAAGAAGGAGTTCTTCTCGGAGATCCTTCAGAAGAAGGACGAGGAAGGCTTCTCCTATCTCCTCGAAGGCTCGAACATGGACGATGAGGGAGACTACCGCCCCGGCCTCAAGGCCGTGGCCGAGCTCGGCGTGAAGTCGCCTCTCCGCCATTCCAATCTCTGGAAGCAGGAAATCCGAGACCTCAGCCACGAGATGGGCCTTCCGACCTGGCAGAAGCAGTCCTTTGCCTGCCTCTCCTCCCGCTTCGTCTACGGCGAGGAGATCACGCGCCAGAAGCTTGCCATGGTGGACAAATCCGAGCAGTTCCTGCTCGACCTCGGCTTCCACCAGCTCCGCGTGAGGATCCATCAGGAGGGAAAGACCGGCGCCATCGCCCGCATCGAGGTTGCACCCGATGAGCTCCAGAAGCTCCTCGACTTGAGGCTCGAGGTGGCGGATGAGCTCAAGAAGATCGGCTTCTCCTATGTGACGATGGACCTTCTGGGATACCGCACAGGATCGATGAACGAGACGCTCACTGCAGAAGAGAAGGCGTAAGAGATGGAGCGTGCAGAGCTCAAGGCCCTTCTCGCCGAGGTCCAGGAAGGCACCGTCTCGATAGACGATGCAACCGCCAGGATCGGCGAGGCACCGCTTGTCGACCTCGGCTACGCCGTGCCCGACCTTGCCCGCGGCATCCGCCAGGGAGCGGCCGAGGTCATCTACGGCGCCGGAAAGACTGCCCCACAGATTGCAGGCATCGCGGACGCCCTCATGGATGCCGGCGAGAAGCGCATCCTGATCACCCGGCTCGACGAGGAGAAGGCCGAAGCTGCGAAGAAGCTCCTGCATGACAGCAGCGCATTCCGCTATGAGCCCATCCCACGTCTCGGCATCATCGGCAACCCGCCTGCGCCTGACGGCCAAGGCACCGTCCTTGTCCTTGCTGCCGGCACGAGCGACCTCTACTGTGCAGAGGAGGCAGCCGTGACAGCCGAGATGCTCGGAAGCGAGGTCAGGCGCGTCTACGATGTCGGCGTTGCCGGAATACACCGCCTCCTTGCCCACACCGACGATATCCAGCATGCAGCGGCAATCATCTGCGTTGCCGGCATGGAAGGGGCGCTTGCCTCCGTCGTGGGCGGCCTTGCCGCCTGCCCCGTCATCGCCGTTCCCACAAGCGTCGGCTACGGCGCCTCCTTCGGCGGCATGGCAGCGCTTCTCTCCATGCTCAACTCCTGCGCAAGCGGCGTCTCGGTCGTGAATATCGACAACGGATTCGGGGCAGGCTATCAGGCGAACCTCATCAATCATGTAGGGAAGTAGGCTGAGCTATGAGCAACATGCTGTATCTGTCCTGCGAGACAGGAATCTCCGCAGACATGGTCGTAGGCGCCCTCCTCGATCTGGGCGCGAACCAGGAAAAGCTCGAGCAGGCACTCTCGAGCCTGCCGCTCGATGGCTATAAGGTGAAGATCTCGAAGAAGCAGGTCTCAGGCATCGTGGCCACCGACTTCGATGTCGAGCTCGACGAGGAGAACCACGACCACGACATGGCATGGCTCTATGGCGGGCTCGACGGCGAAGACGGGCACGAGCATCACCATCACCACGATCATGAGCACGAACACGAGCATGGTCACGACCACCATCACGACCACGAACATGAACACGATCATGAGCATCACCACATGCACCGTGGCCTCGCCGAGATCGAATCCATCATTGATGCGGGCGAGCTCACGCCGCGTGCAAACGAGCTTGCAAAGAAGATCTTCCGCATCGTCGCCGAGGCAGAATCTCATGCCCACGGCGTGCCCGTCGAGGAGGTCCATTTCCACGAGGTCGGTGCTGTCGACTCCATCGTCGACACCGTGGCAGCAGCCGTCTGTGTCGACGACCTTGATATCGAGCGGACGTATGTGGGGCCGCTTGCCGAGGGCACAGGACGCATCCGCACGCAGCACGGTGTCCTCTCGATTCCGGTGCCTGCTGTCGCAAATATCTGCGAGAGCCACAGGCTCGCACTTGCCACGACAGAGCGCAAAGGCGAGCTCGTGACGCCGACTGGCGCCGCGATCGCAGCAGCCTTGAAGACCGAAGAGGCGCTCCCCTCCTCCTGGAAGATCCTTGCTTCCGGCATAGGATCTGGCAAGCGCGACTACCACCCCGTGAGCACCGTACGTGCCTACCTCATCGAGTCTCAAGATGCCCCGAAGCAGAAGGCCGCGACAGAGAATGCCTGCGGTGGTGCTGGCACGGTCTGGAAGCTCGAGTGCGAGGTCGACGATGCGACAGGAGAGGCCCTCGGCTACGCGATGGAGCATCTCTTCGATGCCGGCGCCCTCGATGCGCACTTCCTGCCCGTGTTCATGAAGAAGGAAAGGCCCGGCTGGCAGATCCAGGTCCTCTGCACCGAGGAGAAGCGGGAAGCCCTCGAGCGCATCCTCTTCGAGGACACGACGACTATAGGCATCCGCCGCTATCCCTATCAGAGGACGACCCTCCCCCGCCGCATCGAGACCATCCAGGCCGAGATCGGCCCGGTCAGCATCAAGATCGTGACGATGCCGGACGGCACCGAGCGCGCCTATCCTGAATACGATTCTGTCGCCGCGCTGGCAAAGGCACAGGGACTGCCGTTCCAGATGGCATGGAGGCTTGCGCTCAAGAGCCTCGACGCCTAGAGGCGATCTTCTCAGAAGCGCTCACACGAGCCGGGAGAGCATCTTCGCTCTTCCGGCTCTCTTCTTTCTGCAGGAGACCCTCAGGCTGCCAAATGCTGCGCAGCATCCTGAAGCCTCCTTGAACAATGATGGGAGCAAGGATGGGGCGAGGCCACACCATTCCCGGCCAGCCGCATCCGTCACATCCTGCTCAGAAAGGGGAAATCATGAGGAGAAGCGCAGAGCCAAAGCATCTGAAAGAGACCGAGAAGCCGAAGGCACTGAAGAGCATCCTGGCAGCAGCAACCGCTGCTGCATCTGCAGGCGCACTGATCATGACGGCGACGCCGGCTCTCGCAGAGGAGTCCGCATCTGAAACCGCACCTGCGAAAGAAACAGCCCAGACCGAGACGGCTGCCACCACGACCGAGTCTGCCAAGCAGACACTCGATGAGGCAACGGCAGCGCACGACAAGGCAGCAGCAGATGCTGCCACCGCAAGCGCAGAGGCCCTGCCGAACACCTCCGACACGAACGATATGGCAGGCGCCGGTGCAGCAGCCGCTCTCGGTATCGCCGCCATCTTCGACTTCCTGCGTCGCCGTCCTCACGCCGAGTAGCCATAGGCTTCTCAAGCCTGACGCGGTAGGTATCTGAACATGAAGCTGCCGGGTCCGCTTGATGCGGTACCCGGCAGCTTTTTCATGGCGGAAGGTCTGCTCTGTCTCTCTTGTGGGGCCAGAGCTCCTACCGCTCCGGCTTTCCCCCTGCCGCAAGCTCGGCCTCGACAGCCCGTGCCTCGGGCGACGGCATGAGCTCGGTGATGAGCATCGAGACGAAGATGAAGGCAAAGCCCACAAAGAGCGTGAGCGTCAGCGCCTCATAGCCGAAGAGCACCGAGAAGAGGACACCGAAGACACTCTCGAAGGAAAGGAAGAGCGCCGCCTCTGCAGCAGGCACATGCTTCTGGCCGATATTCTGGGCGACCGTAGCAAGGCAGCTCGAAGCGATCACGAGATAGGCCATCTGGAGCCAGAAGTCCTGCGTGAAGGCAGAGGCAGGAGGCAGGGGCTCCGTCAGAAGGCCGCCGATAGCGCAGACGATCGCATAGGCGCAGAACTGGACGACCGTGAGCGTGATGGGATCCTCATCCTTTGCCAGGCAGGCATAGGAGGCAATCTCTGCAGCAAAGAAGCCGGCAGAGACAAGCGTCAGGATATCGCCCCAGGAAAGCGAGAGCGAAAGATCGTCTCCCAGCGAGAGGAAGCCAAGACCCGTCACGCAGAGCACTGCCGCGACCACGTTGTGGATGGCAGGCCTCTTCTTTGCGAAGGCCCAGTAGAAGAACGGCGTCATCACGCAGTAGATGGCCGTGATGAAGGCATTGCGTCCCGGTGTCGTGCCCAGAAGGCCGATGTTCTGCACGAGATAGCCGAGGCCATTGAGAAGGCCGGTCACGCCCCCCACGAAAAGATGGCTCCTGTCGAAGTTCTGGGCAATCCTCTTCCTGCAGATGAAGCCCAGGACAAGAGCAGCAAGGGAGAAACGGATGGCAAGGAGCCAGGAGGGCGTTACCGCATTGATGGCATCCTTCAGGACGACAAACGAGCCTCCCCAGAAGAGTGCAGCGGAAAGAATCAGGAGCTTGTAGACCACGGGAGGAAGCTCGCGGCGGGAAGTAGTCGGCATTTCATCACAACCAGACAGCATATGGCTTGTTCATTCCGTTGTAGTATACGGTAGATGCCGCACCTTCGGCTCCATGCCAGAGCGAAGGTGATGATGAGGAAACGTCCTGGGAAGGATGAGGATCTCCGTGAACTTTCTTTCGTACCTGACCGACCAGGAGCTTGCCATCCTGAGCTATGCACTGGCTCCCCTGACGATCCTCTTTCTCGTCCTCGGCATCCGCGAAATCCTCTTTCCGCTCATAGCCTTCAAGAAGACCGATGCCACGTTCGTGGCAGCAGACCATCTGCCCGCAGCACCCCACATCTATCATGTGAGCTTTGCCTATGAGATCGACGGTGAGCCCTATGAGAGCACGACAAGGGACACCTACGACGAGCATGCTGTGCAGAAGCGCTTCGACAATGAGAAGCCGCAGCACATCTATTACCGCAAGAAGGACCCGACCTTCATCAAGACAAGCCGCTCCTCCGCCATCATGCTCGGCATCGCCTCTCTCCTCATCGGAGCAGGGCTCGGGGCAATCGATCTCTACCTCTTCGGCATGCTGGTCATGCCCTGTTAGCAATCAGGTTCCTTCGATAAACTTTATAGACGTAAATACATTGCGATATTCCGTTTTAATTGGCGATTTCTTTTCCTATCAACGTATCACGCAACCAAGGAAAGGGATTGCCGTAATTCGTGCAAGAAAGATCGAGCTCTCGAACATCAAAAACGTCCATCTTGGATCCATAGAATTCCGCGACAGCGATTTCGGGTCGTGCATTGCCGGCATCTATGGACAGAACGGTTCGGGCAAGACAGCAGGCGTCGACGCTTTCTCATGCCTGAAGCTGCTGATGTGCGGACGCTCCCTGCCTGCTGGAGCAGAGGGCTTGCCAAAAACGCACCCTTATTGCCTATGACCTCGGCGATACAGGAAAAGATTTTGCGCTCGCTCCGGAGATTCGCTGGCGTGCTCTCAGAAATCTGGCAGGACCGGAAGCCAGCCTTGAGCTGACGGTCTCGCAGCGTTCATCCGAGCAGGCAAGCGCCTCTAAAACCTTCTCGAAGGCATTCGGGGGATTCGTCGATGCTGTCAGAAAAGGCTGCGCCGACCGCATGCAGGAGGGGACCATCTCGCATGCTGGCGAAGAAGCCTTCAAGCGCACCCTCCTTCCCCTTTCTGGCATCATCTCTCTCCTCTCAGCTTATGCATCAGCAAAGCTGGAAGTCTTCAGCACTACCCGCGGAGCCTCGCTTGCCTTCAATTTGCTTCCTTTCCCTGCCCCCAGACGGCTTGAAACGCCTGATGGAAAAATCGGATTTCACACCGGATGGCAATAGCAGATACTTCAGAGATTTCTCGCTCCGATCAGACAGATCATCTGTTGTGCCAGCATCAATCTGTCCCGAGCTTCATGCAGCCATCAAGATGGAAAACGAAGTTCTAGGCGCTATCATTCCAGGGCTGTCTCTGGAGCTCAAAGAGCTCAACGAAGAGACGCTAGATGATGGGAAGCCCGGAAAGCGTGTCGAGCTGCTCTCGCGCAGAGGGGATATCTATGTTCCCTTCCGCTGCGAATCTGAAGGCGTCAAGAAAATCGTCTCCATTCTCGGACGTCTGATTGACATCTATAGCGACGAAAAAGCCTGTCTGGACATAGATGAGCTCGATTCGGGAATCTTCGAATTCCTCCTCGGCGAGATTCTCCAAGTAATCTCTGGCCACAGCAAAGGCCAGCTCATCTTCACAGCGCACAATCTCAGACCGCTGGAATGTCTGCCATCCAGCTGCCTTGTCTTCACCACAACGAATCCGGACAACCGCTATATCAAATTCCGCGGTTCAGGCGCATCGAACAACCTGCGCAGCCAATATCTCCGCGCCATCAATCTTGGCGGACAGAAAGAGCAGGTATACGAGCCGACGAGCGAGACTGAAATCGGAGCTGCCTTCTATCGGGCTTGCCACTCGTAGCCTGAAAAGTGCGCGTACGCGTTTCGGGATGAATGGTGCGACTGCAGATTCAGACCTCCTGGATCGTCCTTCGTCTTGAACCGTGCTCCTTTCCCTGATATTGCGAGAAGGCAATCGCTCCGAGGATGAGCGCCACCGCTGCCCACTGGAGCGGCTCGGCGCTGTCCTTGAGTACAAGCGCAGACACGAAGAGGCCCGCCGGAAGCTCTGCCGAGGCAAGGACCGTTGCCGAAGCGGCACTCAGATGAGGACCTCCAAGCCCGAAGAGAAGCACCGGCAGAAACATCCCGAAAAGCCCCGCCATGAGGGCAAAGGGCGCCATGCCAGAGAAGAAGACACCCGAAGGAATATAGGCAGGGCAGACCAGAAGCGATGCCAATCCCAGCCCAAGGCAGATGAGGGTGCCGCGCTCCCCTGTTCCGCATGCGGGGCTCACGCGCCCCGAAAGCACAAGGAACGTGGCACAGCTCAGAGCTGCAACAAGAGCTGCGGCAACACCGGCAGGATCGAGCCCCGAAAGCCCATGCCGCCAGACACCGCTTGCTATGGGCGTCGCCGCCACGATCAACGCTGCAGAGATGGCTTCCCTGCGCGTCGGCTTCCTGCCATCGAGCACAAGCTGCACCGGAATGCCAAGCCAGGAATACTGGAAGAGGAGCGTCATTGTCATCGAGAAGCAGTAGAAGGACGAAGTCACGGCCGAGAGCGCACCGAGCCCCATGAGCTTGGCTGCCTCGCGGAGAGGCAGTCGCACGAGCTTCGTCCCTCTGAGAGCCTCGATGAGCGCCAGGAGCACAAAGAGGCCGCATCCTGTCCAGGCCTGCGCTGCCACGACTTCCTGCCAGCTATAGCCTACTGCATAGGCCAGCTTGTACGTTGTTGCCATGAACCCATAGCTTGCTCCCCCGAGAAGCATCTCGAAGGCGGCAAGGCTCTGCCTGGCGCCTTTCTCTTCTGCCATGAAACCTCCCTGTCCGGCATCTGCGCACAAAAAAGCGCCGCACAGCTGAAGTAGCTGCGCGGCGCAAAGATGGCAGAGCCCGGAAACGACCACGAATTGTTTGCAGCGCCATGGTAGCCGGAATGGGACGCTCATGCAAGCAGGGCTACTTTCCCTGCCAGACGATCCTCGGCTTCAGGTCCTCGACCCCTGCCTCGCCGAGATAGTGCTCGACGATTGCAAAGCCGAAGTCGATGGCCGTGCCCATGCCACGGGAAGTGATGATGTTGCCATCAACGACGACTGGTGCCTCAGAGTAGATGGCGCCACCCTCGACGCAGGCATCCTTGAAGTTCGGGTTCGACGTCGCATGCCTGCCCTTGAGAAGGCCAAGCTTTGCAAAGACGGAAGGAGCAGCGCAGATGGCAGCAATCTCCTTGCCGGTCTGGGCGAACTCCACGACCTTGTCCGTCAGCATCTTGCAGTCACCGAGATTCAAGGTTCCCGGCATGCCGCCCGGAAGCACGAGCATGTCGTACTCGTCGAAGTCGAGATCTTCGATCCTCTTGTCTGCCACAATATGGATCTGATGGGACGAGGTCACGTCCTTCGTGCCCGTGATGGAGACCGTATCGGAAGGGATGCCAGCACGATAGAGAAGGTCGCACACCGTGAGGCCTTCGATCTCCTCGAGGCCATTGGCAAGGAAGACCGCAACCTTCTTGTCAGATGTCTGCCTGAATGTCACAGCTCTGCTCCTTTCGTTGAGCAACTTGCTATTCCCATCAATTGTACCCTTGAGCCTTCCGGCCCCTATCTGGCCATTTTCTGAGGACAATCACCATCTGCAAATTCAGAATGGCGCATATCCGCGTTCGCGGTATTATCGGTTTAGCAAGCTGTGCCTTGGCTCATAGGGGGTCTGAGGCCGATTGCGTTTGGAGAGGAGAATCCATGCAGTATTCCGCAGAAGTGGAGAGGATGTGCCCCGTCACCAAGGGCGCATACCACGGACCTGCACCAATTCCCGAGGAGGGGAAGTGGGTCCAGGCCAAGGAGATCAGCGACATCTCCGGCTACACGCACGGTGTAGGCTGGTGCGCACCGCAGCAGGGTGCCTGCAAGCTTAGCCTCAACATCAAGGAAGGTGTCGTCGAGGAGTGCCTGATCGAGACCATCGGCTGCTCCGGCATGACGCACTCCGCTGCAATGGCAGCTGAGATCCTTCCGGGCAAGACGATTCTCGAGTGCCTCAACACCGACCTCGTCTGCGATGCTATCAATGTCGCTATGCGCGAGCTGTTCCTCCAGATCGTCTACGGCCGCTCCCAGACCGCATTCTCCGAGGGTGGTCTGCCTATTGGCACCGGCCTCGACGACCTCGGCAAGGGCCTCCGCTCCATGGTCGGCACCACGTACGGCACGAAGGCCAAGGGTGCCCGCTACCTCGAGCTCACGCAGGGCTACATCACGCATCTGGCACTCAACGAGAACGATGAGATCATCGGCTTCGAGTTCCTGAACCTCGGCAAGTTCACCGATGCCCTGAAGAAGGGCGTCGACGCCCAGAAGGCTGTAGACGACGCAATGGGCCGCTACGGTCAGTGGGACAACCCCGCCAAGGTCATCGATCCGCGTGTCGAGTAACCAGGAAAGGAGCTGATAAACATGGCAGTTACGTTCGAAGGCTATGAGCGCCGCATCGCCCAGATCAACAAGGCATGCGAGCAGTATGGCATCAAGGACCTCGAGGACGCCCGCAAGATCTGCACCGACCTCGGATTCGATCCGTATGACATCACGACCGGCATTCAGTCCATCGCATTCGAGAACGCAAAGTGGGCCTACACCCTCGGCTGCGCTATCGCTGTGAAGAAGGGCTGCAAGACCGCTGCTGAGGCAGCTTCCGCAATCGGCGAGGGCCTGCAGGCATTCTGCGTCCCTGGCTCCGTTGCAGACGAGCGCAAGGTCGGCCTTGGCCACGGCAACCTGGGCGCAATGCTTCTCGGCGAGGACACCGAGTGCTTCTGCTTCCTCGCAGGCCACGAGTCCTTCGCAGCCGCTGAGGGCGCAATCGGCATTGCCAACAACGCCAACAAGGCCCGCAAGAAGCCGCTCCGCGTCATCCTGAACGGCCTCGGCAAGGACGCAGCACAGATCATCAGCCGTATCAACGGCTTCACCTACGTCCAGACCAAGTTCGATTACTACACCTCCAAGCTCGAGATCGTCCGCGAGATTCCGTATTCCAACGGCCCGCGTGCTGCGGTCAAGTGCTACGGCGCTGACGACGTCCGCGAGGGCGTTGCCATCATGTGGCACGAGAACGTCGACATCTCGATCACCGGCAACTCCACGAACCCGACGCGCTTCCAGCACCCCGTTGCGGGCACCTACAAGAAGGAGCGCCTCGCTGCCGGCAAGAAGTACTTCTCCGTCGCTTCCGGTGGCGGCACTGGCCGTACCCTGCACCCGGACAACATGGCCGCTGGTCCTGCATCCTATGGCATGACCGACACCATGGGCCGCATGCACTCTGACGCCCAGTTCGCTGGCTCCTCCTCCGTGCCGGCACACGTCGACATGATGGGCCTTATCGGCATGGGCAACAACCCGATGGTTGGCTGCACCGTTGCCTGCGCTGTCGCTGTCGAAGAGGCACTGAACAAGTAAGGCTTCGGAGGCTATTCCTTCGAACTGCAAGCCGGCTTCCACTTCTGTGGGAGCCGGCTTTTTCATGCAGAGAAGCAAAGTGCAGTGACACTCTCCCGCAGCAATTCGTCTGGGAATTCCAAGTCGGTTACAGAACCCTCGCCTGTCTTTCGCCGGCACTTGATTTCCTGTTTGAATCTGAAAGAGTGTCTTCGGACAGAAATACCTTCGGGTTTTGCAAGGCAGGGTCGCGAAAGCGGGCTTGTCTCATTTTTTTGCCTCGAGAAAGTCAATTACTGTCAGGAACCTTTCTTTTACAGGCCTAGATAAGGACATTCAGCCCGTCCATCCGCTCTTCAATGAATTCCAAATCTGCAAATAGGTCGTCTACCGACGCATAGCGCTTGGAATCCACTCTGCCAGGCAGGATGTCGTTCGATCCCTGCAAAGCAAGCTCAGCCTCAACGTTGAAGCATCTCCGTATAGCGCAGCGCTCATCCCTGCAAGGCTGCCTTATATTACGCACCCGTACGCCTGCCTCATATCAGGCAGATTTCTCCTTGCCATATGCATTTCACCATTTTGCCGTCCAAGAAATCCCTGCATTCATGCCATGGATGCCTTGATATCTTCGCTGCGCAGCCACATCATCTCTTATCTATCAGCAATCTAACAAAACATAGCTATCTACCTGCGTTTATGTTCACAGATATCCCTGCAGTTATATCGGCTTCGAGCGTATGATATGGCCCCTGAGAAAGGAGCCATCATGGAGGAACAGCGCATCAAAATTGGCACACCAGCAAGTGGCCAGCATCATCCAGCCAAGCCAATGCTCAGCATCGATGAGCAGATCAATCATCTGAAGAGCAAGGGTGTGACCTTCCGTCTCTGTTCTGAGGAAGAGGCTGCAGCCTATCTCACGGACCGGACCTATTTCTTCAAGATTGCGGCATACCGTGTGCTCTTCCAGAAGCGGGTAGGTGGCACGCGCGATGGGCAGTACATCGATCTCGACTTCGGATATCTGAAGTCTCTTGCCTCTCTGGACCGAAACCTCCGCTATGCGCTTCTTCCGCTCACACTTGATGTCGAGCATGCCGCCCGGACAAAGCTGATGCGCATAGCAACTGCGCAGGAAGACGAGGATGGCTATTCGATTTCAGCCGATTACGTTGCACAGCTTAGCGCAAGCGAACGACACAGAAGAGAAAGAGAGATTGCGATGCTTTCCCGCAATACCTTCGTCGGGGACCTTGTGCGAAAGTACGGTGATCCGAACGAGATGCCACTCTGGGTATTGATGGAGGTCCTCTCGTTCGGCAGCTTCGCAAGCCTCTATCTCTACTGCGCTGACCGCTGGGGCGACAAAGACCTAAAAGTCGAACATTACATGCTTCGTCAGGCACAGTACGTCCGAAATGCCTGCGCCCATTCTTCAGATATGCTCAATGGCCTTCGTACGCATGACAATAGATTTCAGGCAACGCCTTCATTACAAAATGCGCTTGCCTCGACAGGCCTCTCACATCGTGTAAGAACAGCACGAATGTCAAATCCATGCTTGAAAGCGATTGCTACGCTTCTATATCTGCATAGCCAAATGGTACAGGAGGGAACAAGCAGATTGCGAGCTATCTCAGACATGCAGCATCTCGAAGACGATATGGTGACGGCTTCCAATCAGATGTTGAGCAACGACACAAGGTTGATTTAAAAACTCAGCCGAACGCCCGGGGCTGATTCGGAGATTCTCGAGGTCAGAGGAACGCACCCCTCTGGCCTCGAGCGCTCTCTCTCGGGGGAAGGCCAGCCCAGGAAGGCGGCGCCTGCCCTTTCCGATGACTTCGGAGCATGATTCCAGAACCCTCCGGCAGTCGCCTCAAGACTCATCCGAAAGGTCTGGCTGTGGTCCTTTTTCCGGGCGGAATCTGCTTAGATGGTCATGCCTCTCCCTTCCTCACGGGCAAGGAGCGAGGGTGTGAGGTTGAGCTCGCCGGGGCCTATCTCCTCGACGCCGAGGGCGTCGAGGAGCCTCTCGGCGAGCCCTCCATAGGCAAGCCTGAACATCCTGATGGGGGAAAGGCCTGCCAGGGACGGCCTGGGCTCCGAGTTCACGTGGCTCATGAGAAGGGCGCAGTCGGCCCTCGTGAGGCCATCGAAGCTCGTCCCCTTGGGAAGGACCTTCCTGAGCTCCACGTGGTTGCGCTCGCAGGAGCCCTTCTGCTGGGACTGCCTCACGTCGCAGTAGAAGACGCGGGCACGCCTTGCCGCGCTGTCCCCGGCCGACCGCTCTATGAGCACGTGGTCCGAGAACTCCGCCCCGTTGTCGGTGAGGATTGGGTCGAAGAGCCTGCCGAAGCCATCCATCCCCACGGCCTCCTCCAGCGCGTCCAGGGCCCCCGCAGCCTCCTCTGCCGTCTTCCCCCCGAGAAGCAGCATGAGCTGGAACTTGCAGGGCCTGAGATATAGGGTGAGCAGGCACTTCGAGTCATGCACCCTGCCGATCACGGTGTCCATCTCGCAGGCAGAGGCCCTCTCCTCCTCGCTGAGGCCGAGGAAGGCGGCATAGGAGCGCTCCGCCCCGTGCGAGGTGCTCCTGGGAGCTGCCTTCTTCTTCCTCGGCTTGTAGGAGACCTTGCGCCTGAGCTCGATGTTCCCGGTGCCGGCGTAGCCCTCCTCTATCCATCGGTAGATGGTGGCGGGGCTCACGTCGAGGGCGTATGAGACGACGATCTGCTCGGGAGAGAGGCCGCGCGCGAGGCCCTCCTTCACGCACCCCATGATGTGCTCGAACTGCTCCCTTGTCTTGTCGATGCCGCGCCTCGAGGCCGAGAGCTCCTCGTCGGCCAGGGCCTGTGCCCTGGCCGCCCTGTACTCTGCCTGCCACCTCTTCGGGCAGTGGTAGTTGCGCAGCCTGCAGCCATTGCACACATAGGGCCAGGAGAGCAGCTTCGGGCAGGCATCCTCCGGGACGTCCGCGACCTTCTCCCCCTTGCCAGGGCCCCTCTTCACCACACGGTTCCTCTTCACCTCGCAGAATACCGTGGAAGGGGATCTGCCGAGGCCTTCCGCGATCGAGCGGCATGACCCCCTCGTGCCGAGCGCGGCCTGTATCGCATGCCTGTCTGCCTTGGTGAGCCTGCAGTACTTCTTTGGTCCTGCCATGAGATCCTCCAGCCATCGGATGGGGCGACCTTATGCGCCCCGTGCAAGGGAGATTCTCAGACTTATCTGGACATGTTCGCTTCAGTCTGCGAACACCCCATGGGGCGTTCGGATGAAGTTGCTAATCAACCAGCAACGACACAATACGCTCATCTCTCGATTTCCTCATGGTTCTCATTGACTCGTGGTTCTGATTGGGCATAATAGGGTCAGACAACAAAACCTTCGGGTTTTATAAGGCAGGGTCGCGAAAGCGGGCTTGCCTACTTTTTTATCTCGAGACAGACGATAATGTGTTGGCAAGACATCTGCTGCAAATCGCTTGGCTTCTCTGTCTGACAAGCATCATTTGTTTCCTGCAGATAGACTCTTCTCGAGGGACCACCGATACGTTATCCATAATCAGCCCCAAAGAGAAAAGCGGCATCGGATTTGTGCTCCGATACCGCCTCAATGCAAATCTTGACTGGCTGCCTTATGCAAACCCATTGATGCTGTAGAAGATGAAGTTCGCAGTGAAGATGGCTGCAGCAAAGATCGGTCCTGCAAGAGAGAAGAAGCGCCAGACTGGCTCAGATCCGCGCTTCTTCTGCACGAAGTAGAGCACGACACCGGCAAGAGGATAGAAGTAGCCAAGCACGAACGATGCGACACAGAGAATCTGCTGCTTCAAGCCGATAATGGGCTTGTGTCTGCCCAGCCTGTTACTTCAGGGCAGCACAGACCGCTCTGGTGCCCTCTTGGTTTTCGCCAGTTTCTTCCAGATTCCCTGGCGGCCTTCATGTTCGTGGTTCTGGCCGCTATAGTTCGGGCAGCAAAGCCTTTGGGCCTCGGAAGGCGGGGCTGCAGAAGCAGTTCTGCCTGTTTTTGTTCTGATTGCATCCCCGCCTTTTTCGTTCGATGCCTGATGCTGCTGTCTTGGCCAAGCTTCTCTGTCCGCCGCATCTTTTCTCAGGACGATCCTGTGCTGCCAGGCAGAAGACCCGCGCCCATCCGTCCATATCTTCTGTCACGCCTCGCCTTCCTGCTCTCGCATGAGGATGGCGCCTCCTCGCTCCATTCAGACCGATGGGCAACACTCTGCCATCCATTTCAAGAGATGCCGCATTCATGCTGTCTTGGCAGGTCAGAGCCGCATTCATACACGTTTCAGTGGAACATCAATGTGTTTGTGTATTTCACAATTCGATGATTTTCTGTGAACGGTAGTATATTGCCCGCGAGAGTCATTGGGTGGGCTACGAGACCAAGGAGAAAAGATGCCCTATAACATTCTGGCGGAGTTCGGCAGCACGGCCCTCATGATCATCTTCGGCGTCGGCGTGCACTGCGATACGGTGCTCAAAGGCACGAAGTATCAGGGTTCTGGCCATATGTTCGCAATCACGACCTGGTCTTTCGGCATCTCTGTGTGCCTCTTCATCTTCGGCGGCTCCATCTGCATGAACCCCGCCATGGCACTGGCACAGTGCATCCTCGGCCTCGTGCCCTGGTCCATGTTCATCCCCTATGTCATTGCCGAGATGCTTGGCGGCTTCGTCGGCGCTGTCGCAGCCTGGTTCATGTACAAGGATGAATTCGAGGAGTCTGTCGGCAAGGTCGATCCTATTGCCCAGCGCAACATCTTCTCTACGAACCCGACGCGCAACAACCTCTCCCATGACTTCTTCTGCGAGGCCTTCTGCACCTTCTTCTTCATCACCGGCATCCTCGCTATTGCCCACTATGCAGGCGACAATCTGCTCCTGCTTGCCATCTGCGTCGGCCTCCTTGTCTGGGCTATCGGCATGGGCATGGGCGGCATCACGGGTTTCGCAATGAACCAGGCCCGCGACCTCGGTCCCCGCATGGCCTATCAGCTGCTCCCGATCAAGGACAAGTGCGACAACAACTGGAAGTACGGCCTGACCGTTCCGGGCATCGCCCCCTTCGTCGGCGCTGCCATCGCAGCCCTCTTCGTCCACTTCTTCCTCGGCATCTTCTGATCCAGATATCCCAAGAGGCACGAAACCCAGAGCCAGCCGCAAGGCTGGCTCTTTTCATCTGCCGCTCCCCTCTCCTATGGAGATGGCATGTGGCGCCGAGAGCCGGGTACACTTAGACCCATGTATTCACCGGAGAGGGATTGGATATACCCACATGAGCAATGAAGGCAAGAAAGTCAGCGTCCACTACACCGGCACGCTTGATGACGGAACGAAGTTCGACTCCTCCTATGACAGGAACCAGCCGCTCGAGTTCACCTGCATGGCAGGCCAGATGATCAAGGGCTTCGACGAGGCTGTGCGCGACATGGAGGTCGGCCAGACCGTGAACATCCATCTCGAGCCCTCCGAGGCCTACGGCGAGCGCCGCGAGGACCTCATCTACGAGTTCCCGATGGAGCAGGTGCCCGAGGACATGCGCTCCCTCAAGGTCGGCGAGCATGTGATGCTCCAGGGCCCGATGGGCCAGCCTATCCCGGCTGTCGTCTCCAAGGTCACGCCGAGCTCGATCTTTGTGGACTTGAACCACGAGATGGCAGGCAAGGCCCTGAACTTCGAGATCACGCTCCTGAGCGCTGAGTAAAAGCTTCTTCCAGATAGCAGATGCGGCCGTACCGGACACCCGGTGCGGCCGCATTCTTGTAGCTATCAGGACCTCCGTCTAGGTAGCTGCGCCCGCTGCTGTGGCATCTTTCCCCTCATTACCGGTCGCGGCGGCATCTGCCGCCTCATCCGTGCCTGAGACATCGCCTACGGCGTCGATGACGGTCTGGGCATAGGCAGCGACACCTTCATCCGTGAGGCTTGCGCCGTCTGACGTGAACCAGCTGCTCTGGCCTTCAGATGCGCTGTACCAGTCGATGAGCTGGACATTGGAACGAGAGGAAGCTTCATCGGCGATGATCTGGTTGTTCGAGTCGCAGAAGGCAGCATTGCTCCTGCCGTTCACGAGCCAGATCTGGCGCTCAGATCCGATGCTGTCAAGGAGTGCATCGACCCCCTCTTTCGTGATAGGCACATCGGTCGGAAGCGCCACCACGACCCTGCTTCCTGCGGTACCGGCACCCACATAGCCTTCCCAGTCGCCCTTCAGCGCGTCGACGGTCCTGCCTGCGGCACAGTCGACCATGCCCTGCGGCCAGGCGGCAGCAAGCTTGTCTGCTGCCTGCATGCTCGTGGCATCGCCGAGGAAGAGCACGGAATAGGTCGTGTTCTCTTCTGTCGGAATCTCATAGCCGATCGTGCTGACGACGAGGTCTGCAAAGTTCTGGGCAGCTTCCGGGCGAAGGTGCGTGCCATCGTCCCAGAACCATCCAGACTCATTGGCAGAGGTGCCGTACCAGTCGATCACGCCGACGTTCTCGTGCTCGGCTGCAAAGGAGGCAAGGAGGTCGTTGTTTGCCGTACACCAGTCGCGCGGCGTCCTGTCGTTCACGAACCAGAGCTCCTTGTCGGTGCCCACCGCCTCATAGATTGCCTCGAGCGTATCCTCATCGAGGTAGCCGTTCGAGCCGATCGAGAAGATCACGGTATTCCCGACAACGCCAGTGCTGGCATAGCTGTTATAGACATCGAGGGCTTCCGATGCCTGCCGGCCCACAGCAGAGTCGACCACGCCGTGCGGGAAGGAGGCATTGAGCTCCGTCGAGGCACCAAGCGAGACCGAATCTCCTATGAAGACGACATCGTAGACGCCGTCGACAAGCGGCTTCTTCAGGGTCGCAGCGCTCACCTGCTGGGCGCCATTCGTGCCGCCCATCGCATTCTCGGGCGGGACGAGGATGAGGCCGAAGACGGCAATTGCGATGACAGCAGCGGCGCAGATGGTCTGCGGCACCTTCACGGGACTCTTGAGGAGCGCAGCGTGGACCTTGCGCGACACGCCACGGCAGGGCTTCTGCTCTCGCACGGCGCGCTCGCGGTCCTTCTTCCTGCGGATGAAGTCGCGGCGGATGACAGCGCGGAGCGTATGGCGTCTGAGCGGCATCTCGACAAGCGCATAGGAGAGCTCTGCTGCAATGAACGTGAGCAGAAGCTCGACCACGACCTGCCACCACGGAAGCGACAGGGCCGCGTTATGCGAGGCCATGAGCTGCACGATCAGGTAGTGCCAGACATAGATGGCAAAGCTCCTCTTGCCGATCCAGGCAAGAGGTCCCCACGAGAGGACCTTGGCGGCTGCAGTCCCGGAAGGCGTCAAGGCAGCGATCGCGACGGCGGCAATGGCAGAGATCAGGAGCGTGCCGCCGTAGTAGGTGAAGGACGTATAGCCCTCCGTGAAGCGCATCATAAGGAGAAGGACGACGACGGAGGCCGCACCTGCCAGCTCGATGCCGAGGCGCTTCTTCTGGCCGAAATCGACCGCCGCCTTGGCGCTCATCTTGTCGAAGGGCCAGATGATAGCAAGAAGGCAGCCGAGAAGGAGGCTCTGCGCCCTCGTATCCGTGCCGTAGTAGGCACGCGAGGGGTCTGCGCCTGGCACGAAGAGAAGCGCCATTGCGACAGCAGAGGCGACGGTGAGGACGCCCAAGCCGATGGCAAGGTGCTTCTTCTGGACCTTCTTCCTGAGAAGAAGGCAGAGCACAGGCGGCAGGATGAGATAGAACTGGAACTCGATTGCAAGCGACCAGAAGTGCGTCAGGGGCGATGGCGCTCCTGCAGCTGCGAAGTAGGACTGGTTCGAGAAGATCTTGTACCAGTTGAGCACCATGAGAAGCGATGGCACGATATCGGGCCGCATCTTCGTCAAGAGCTGATGGGACAGGAGCGTGCAGGCAGCTGCACACACGACGACGTAGACGACAGATGTCGGCAAGAGGCGCTTGATCCTCTTGAGATAGTACTTGCCCGATGCGATCGTGCCGGTCTTCTCGAACTCATGGAGAAGGCCGCCCATCGCGAGATAGCCCGAGAGCACGAAGAGCACCGTGACGCCGAGAAGGCCGCCCTGACACCAGCCAAGGCCCATATGGTAGAAGACGACGCCCAGGGCGCAGAGGGCCCTGAGACCATCGAGCGAGGCGACATAGGGCTTCTTAGAGGCAGAAGCTCTGCCGGCACCTGCCTGAGCAGCAGCTGGCTTCATCTGTTGAGACACTTATCCTCCAGGAATTGCCTGCCAAGCAGGCACAAATAAGAGGGTGCTACCCCCGAAAATGCAAGACATTCCAATTGTAGCCTGTAGCGCAAGCGCTTCCTGCCTCTTCAGGCCAAATGCCAAAAGTCGCCTTGAAGAATGAATGTGCTGAAATGTTGGTACATACGAGTTCAGTGAGGCATCGCAGAAAGGGGCACGTATGGGAAAGCTGCTGTATCAGGGACACGGAAGCCTGAGGCTCACCTCGGATTCGGGAGCCGTCTGCTATATCGACCCCTATGCCGGAGAGGGCTACGACAAGCCGGCAGACCTCATCCTCGTGACGCATCAGCACTACGACCACAACGCGCTCGATCTTCCCGCCAGAAAGCCAGGATGCGTCGTCTGGCAGAACATGGATGCCCACCCCGACCCTGATACCTATGTTGCGAAGACCTTCGGCCCCTTCACGGTCGAAGCCACCATCGCCGAGAATGCGAACCATCCGAAGGATGAGTGTGTCGGCTTCCTCGTGAAGGTCGATGGCAAGACGCTCTGGTTCTCGGGCGACACCTCCTACACAGACCAGATGAAGGATGAGCTCTCGAAGATGCGCATCGACTATGCCTTCCTTCCCGGCGATGGCATCTTCAACATGAACATCGACGAGGCAGCACGCTGCGCCAATATCCTGAAGGCCCGCCATGTGACGCCGATCCATCTGAATCCTGGCAAGCTCTACTCAGAAGAGCTTGCTTTGCGCTTTGCGAAGCTCGTCTCGAGCGCCCTGCTCCTGAAGCCTGGCGAGGAGATAGAGCTCTGACAGGAAACTGCAGCGCGAGTGTCTGGAAGGGCAGGAGCGGACGTGCCGCTCCTGCCCTTTCTACATGCCGGATGCATATTTCGCCAATTATCTGCACTTGTGTGGCAAAGAAGTGACCAAAGGCCCTATAGTCAACTCTTCGGACGTCGAGTCCCTGAAAGGAGGAAATGGCAATGACACCCTTCATTGCTTCCCATATCGCAGCATCCATCCCTGAGAATCCCACACCAGAGGAAAGGACGCATGCCGGAAACACTGCCTCGCTCATAGGCATCGTCCTCAACATCCTGCTTGCTCTCGGCAAGGGCACGGTCGGCTTCATCGCAGGCTCCGTCTCCATCGTCGCCGACTCCGTGAACAACCTCTCCGATGCGGCAAGCAGCATCGTGTCCTTGATCGGCTTCAAGCTTGCAAGCAGGCCGGCAGATGAAGGCCACCCCTATGGCCATGGCCGCTTCGAGTACCTTGCGGGCCTTGTCGTCGCTGTCATGGTCTGCGCCGTCGGCCTCGAGCTCATCAATTCCTCGGTGAGGAAGATCCTGGACCCCGAGCCTGTCGAGTTCGGCTGGGCCATTGTCGTCGTGCTTCTGGGATCGATTGCCGTAAAGCTCTGGATGGCACACTTCAACAAGCTCGTCGGCAGAAAGATCGACTCCGAGACCCTGCAGGCAACCTCTGTCGACGCCAGAAACGATGTGATAACGACATCTGCCGTCCTTGCAACCTCTCTCATCTCCTACCTCTGGGGTGTGGACCTGGACGGCATATGCGGCTGCGCTGTCGGCGTCTTCATCCTCGTCTCCGGCGCCCAGCTTGTGAAAGATACGATCAGCCCGCTTCTGGGCCAGGCTCCTTCGGCCGAGTATGTCCAGCACATCCACGACACGATCATGAGCTATCCGGGGGTCCTGGGAACGCATGACCTGATGGTCCACGACTACGGCCCGGGCAGGCAGTTTGCCAGCGCCCATGTCGAGATGCCAGCAGAAGAGTCTGTCATGGAGAGCCACGACACGCTCGACAACATCGAGCAGGACTTCAAGGACAAGGAGGGCCTCATCATCTCCCTCCACCTCGACCCGATCGTGACCGACGACCCTGAGGTCAAGGACCTGAGGAACTGGATTGCCGAGCACGTGAAAACGATCGATCCTGCCATCACGGTCCACGACCTGAGATGCGTCCCCGGCCCTACCCATACGAACGTGATCTTCGACGTCGTGAAGCCGTTCTCGCTCGAGATGTCTGACGAAGAGCTCAAGCGCGAGATCTCCGCTATCGTCAAGTCCCACAAGAAGGATGCGGTGCCAAAGATCACCGTCGACCACAGCTACGTATCGGCCCGCCAATAGAAACCAGCAGAAGGAGTCCATCCATGGGAAGCTCGTCCTACAAGGCAAAGCAGATGATCGTGATGCGCCGCGACCTCAAGATGCGCAAGGGAAAGATCGCTGCACAGGCAGGGCATGCCTGCGTCGAGGCCACGCTCATGGCGCTGGCACGCGAAGGCAGGCTCGATGAGGTGCGCGTGCTAAAAGATGAGGACGGCGCCCCCTCCTGGGTGGCGCTCGACCATCCGGAGAGCGACCATACACCGCTTTCCGACTGGTTCGACGCCGGTGTCGCAAAGGTCTGCGTCTATGTGGACTCAGAAGAAGAGCTCCTGGACCTTGCCGCCAAGGGACGCGAGCTTGGCTTCATCGTCGCCCTCATCAGGGATGCCGGCTTCACGGAGTTCCACGGCGAGCCGACCTATACCTGCCTTGCCTTCGAGCCGCTCTCAGCCGAAGAGATCGATCCGCTCACAGGGAAGCTTCCGCTCTACTAGAAGCAATTCATCCAGGAAGCAATTCATCCAGACAGACGAAGGGGACGCAGCTCCAAGTGAACTGCGTCCCCTTCTGCAGCTATCGAAGGTTCTGGATCAGAAGTCTGCGTTGCCCACAGTACGCGGGTGCGGAAGCACGTCGCGGATGTTGTCGACACCCGTGAGATACATCACGAGACGCTCGAAGCCGAGACCGAAGCCGGCGTGGCGACACCCGCCATACTTCCTGAGGTCGAGGTAGTAGCGGTACTGGTTCTCGTCCATGCCGAGCTCCTCGATGCGCGCACGGAGCAGGTCGTAGCGCTCCTCGCGCTGGGAGCCACCGATGATCTCGCCGATGCCCGGCACGAGGCAGTCGACCGCAGCGACGGTCTTGCCATCGTCGTTTGCGCGCATGTAGAAGGCCTTGATCTCCTTCGGGTAGTCCGTGACGAAGGTCGGGCGCTTGAAGTGCTGCTCCGTGAGGTAGCGCTCGTGCTCGGTCTGGAGGTCGATGCCCCAGCTTACGGGGTACTCGAACTTGTGGCCTTCCTTCACGGCATCCTCGAGGATCTTGATTGCGTCGGTGTAGCTCACGCGGGCAAAGTCGGAGCTGGCAACATGCTCGAGACGGTCTTTGAGACCCTTGTCGACGAAGCGGTTGAACATGTCGAGCTCATCCGGGCACTGGTCCATGACCGTACGGATCACGAACTTGAGCATGGCCTCGGCGCACTCCATGTCGCCCTCGAGGTCGCAGAATGCCATCTCCGGCTCGACCATCCAGAACTCGGCAGCATGCCTTCTCGTATTCGAGTTCTCGGCACGGAACGTCGGTCCGAATGTGTAGACATCGCCGAAGCTCATTGCGAAGTTCTCTGCCTGGAGCTGGCCGGAGACCGTGAGGTTCGTCGGCTTGCCGAAGAAGTCCTTCGACCAGTCGACCGTGCCGTCAGGGTTCTTCGGAACATTCGCGAGGTCGAGCGTCGTGACACGGAACATCTCGCCGGCACCCTCTGCATCGGATGCCGTGATGATCGGCGTGTTCACATAGACGAAGCCGCGCTCCTGGAAGAACGTGTGGATGGCATAGGCTGCGACAGAGCGGACGCGGAAGACGGCACGGAAGAGGTTCGTGCGGGAACGGAGGTGCTGCTGCGTGCGCAGGAACTCGCGCGTCGCACGCTTCTTCTGTATCGGGTAGTCAGGAGCAGACGTGCCCTCGACCGTGATCTCGGCAGCCTGGAGCTCGAAGGGCTGCGGACGGTCTGGCGTGAGCGCGAGCGTGCCGGTGACGATAAGCGCTGCTCCCACATTCTGGGACACGATGTTCTGATAGACATCCTCGCCGAGTGCGTCCTTGTTGAGGACGACCTGCAGGTCCTTGAAGCAGCTGCCGTCGTTCAGGACGACGAAGCCGAAGTTCTTCATGTCGCGGATGGAACGGACCCAGCCTGCGCAGGTGACAGAGCTGCCACCGAATGTGTCCGGCTCCTTGTAGAGCTGGGCGATCTTCGTACGGTTCAACGGAAATCCTCCTCAGGGCTCCGGGACGTTATCCCGAAGACACATAGAAGTGCATTCATACCCTGCAAAGCCTATCGCAAATTGAACCATCCTGCACGCTGAGACGTCAGCTGCGCAGAGCCTGCCGCACAAAAGACAGGCTGTCTGAGGGAATCTATGCTGTTCTGAGAAGGGAGCCTGTCTACTTCTGGCAGGCTGCCACGAAGGCGTCAGAGAGCGCCATCTCTTCCGGATAGGTGCAGAAGAGCGACTCGGGATGCCACTGCACGCCCCAGACGAAACGCTTTTCCGGCATCCAAGCTGCCTCGATGATGCCATCAGGCGAGGTGCCAGCAACCTCGAAGGCAGGGGCAAGCTCCTTGATGGCCTGATGGTGGCAGGAGTTGACCTCAATCTCCGTCTTCCCCATCGCAGCCTGGATCGGCGTCCCCTCCACGAGCTTCACGCTGTGGACAAGCTTCTCCGGCGTCTCGAACTGGGCATGGTTGAAATCGGTCGCACCCTGGACTTTCACATCCTGCCAGAGCATGCCGCCGAAGGCGACATTGAGCACCTGGATGCCACGGCAGATAGCGAAGATCGGCATGTCGCGTTCGACAGCCTGGCGCACAAGCTCGAACTCGGAGTCATCGCGGTCCTTATGCGGCTCGTTCGTGCACTCGAGGCGCTCTTCGCCGTAGCGGGCAGGATCGATATCGTAGCCGCCGGTAAGGAGCAGTCCCTGGCACCCGTCAAGGAGCTCTGACACCTCAGCAGGATCCGTTGGATAGTCGCACATGACAGGAAGCGCACCGGCGCGCCGCACCATCTTCGCGTACTTCATGTTGATGAGCTGATGGCCCTTGTCGGGACCCTGGAAGAGCGACGGTGTGATGCAAACGATCGGTTTCAATGTGCATGCCTCCTTGCATTGGACGGACCTATCCTAGCAAACAGGACTTGTCTCCACAGAAGCGTCAGAGCACGCGAAACATGCTCATAATCGGCACGGAAATCATCTCATTTTGATGGCACTGCTCCTGCTGGCAAGCCGGCTCGACACCCCTCCGCTTCAGGCGTTCGCGGAACTCTGCGAAGGCCTCTTCGGAGGGCGGACCCTTCCTGCAAGATAGTCCTCATAGTCACGGCATATATGTACATGGAACTCCTCTGCGCCCATCCTGCTGCAGTCGATATCTCGCGGTGCGGGAGGCAGCTGCACCTTCATTCTCTGGCCTTCACTTTCGTCCTTTCCATGTTCCATGGCAGCCGCCTTCCGGATGCAGAAGTTCCCATAGCTCCATTCTGCTGCAGCGCAGCGATGCATTCTTCAGACCTGAAGCAGAGTGCAGACAGAACAGGCACCATCTGCTTGTCCGGATGCACCCATCAGAAGACCGCTTACGTGCTAAGGTAGCAGGAGTTTTCCTACATAAGGAGGCAGCTATGGACGGCGCCACGCGCATCGAGCACGATTCCATGGGAGAGGTCGAGGTTCCCGCCTGGGCCCTCTGGGGAGCGCAGACCGAGCGCTCCTACGAGAACTTCAGAATCGGGACGGAGACGATGCCAAAGGGCATCATCCGTGCCTTCGCCCTCCTCAAGAAAGCGGCAGCCCAGGCAAATGCCGAGCTCGGCTGCCTCACAGAAGAGCAGGCCACGCTCATCGGCCAGGCAGCAGATGAAGTCCTGGCCGGCCAGCACGACGACATGTTCCCGCTCAAGGTCTGGCAGACAGGCTCTGGCACCCAGAGCAACATGAACATGAACGAGGTGCTTGCAAACCGTGGCAACCAGATTGCCGGCATGAAGGTGCTCCACCCGAACGATTCCGTGAACCGCTCGCAGTCCTCGAACGACACCTTCCCGACAGCACTCCATATCGCTGCGGTCCTGGCACTCGAAGAGGAGCTCCTGCCAGAGGCCAGAAACCTCGTCGAGACCTTGAAGCGCCTCGAGAAGGAGAACGAAGGCATCGTGAAGAGCGGACGTACGCATCTCCAGGATGCCGTGCCCATCGCCTTCAGCCAGGAGATCTCGGGCTGGCGCGGCCTGGTCGAGGCAGGCATCGAGGACATCGAGGCTTCGCTTCCAGGACTCCTGAAGCTCGCGCTCGGCGGCACCGCCGTGGGTACCGGACTCAATGCCCCAGAAGGCTTCGACAAGCTCGTTGCCTCGAAGGTGGCAGCGCTGACCGGCCAGCCCTTCGTGACCGACCCGAACAAGTTCCATGCCCTGACCGGCAAGGATGCCATCGTCTTCAGCCACGGCGCCGTGAAGGCTCTGGCTGCGAACCTCATGAAGATCGCAAACGACGTGCGCTGGCTTGCCTCGGGCCCCAGGCTTGGCTTGGGCGAGATCACGATTCCTGCGAACGAGCCCGGCAGCTCCATCATGCCTGGCAAGGTGAACCCGACCCAGTGCGAGGCAGTCACGATGGTCGCCGTCCAGGTCATGGGCAACGATGCCGCTATCGGCTTTGCGGCCTCCCAGGGCAATTTCGAGCTCAATGTCTTCATGCCCGTCATCGCCTACAACTACCTCCAGTCGGTGAGGCTCCTGGCCGATGCAATCCATTCGTTCGATATCCACTGCGTCTCAGGCATAGCTGCAAACAGGGACAAGATGCAGAGCAATTTGCATAATTCCCTGATGCTCGTGACGTGCCTGAACCCTTATATTGGATATGAGCGGGCTGCGAAAGTGGCCCACAAGGCGTATGCAGAAGGGACTTCGCTGAAGGATGCCTGCCTTGCGCTTGGCTATCTCACGGCGGAGGAATTCGACAAGGTCATGAGACCTGAGGAGATGGTTTAGCACCATGGACGAAACCAGCAGGAAGAGCCTGGAGCTCCACGAGAAGCTCCATGGCAAGATCGAGGTCGTTGCCCGCGCCAAGGCTGAGACCAACGAGGATCTGGCGCTGCTCTATACGCCGGGTGTCGCTGAGCCCTGCCGCCAGATCCAGGCAGACTACCAGAAGTCGTGGGAGCTCACGCGCCGCGGCAACCTCGTCGCCGTCATCACCGACGGCACGGCAGTGCTGGGCTTGGGTGACATCGGACCTGCCGCCGGCATGCCCGTCATGGAGGGCAAGTGCCTCCTCTTCAAGGAGTTCGGCGATGTCGATGCCATTCCTCTGTGCGTCGATACCCACGATGTGGACAAGTTCGTCGAGACCGTCTATCTGATCTCCAAGTCCTTCGGCGGCATCAACCTCGAAGACATTGCCGCACCGCGCTGCTTCGAGATCGAGAAGCGCTTGAAGGAGATGTGCGACATCCCCGTCTTCCATGATGACCAGCACGGCACCGCCATCGTCACGGCCGCCGGCCTCATCAACGCCCTCAAGGTCACGGGCAAGCAGAAGGGCAGCCTCAAGATCGTCATGTCCGGTGCAGGCGCAGCAGGCATCGCTATCGCCACGCTCCTCATCCACATGGGCTTCGGCGACGTTATCCTGACTGATCGCCATGGCGCCATCTATGAGGGCAGGGACAGCCTGAAC
>OMVT01000082.1 GCA_900314535.1 uncultured Olsenella sp.
GCGCTCGAGCACGTCGGCCTCTGGGAGAGCGTTCTTGCCCTGCCAGAGGGCCTGGCGACGCCCTGCACGCAGGGTACGTTCTCGGAAGGCCAGTTCCAGCTTCTGGGCATTGCCCGCGCCATCGTCTTCGATCCGCCGCTTCTGCTGCTCGATGAGGTGACATCGCATCTCGACCCGGCAACTGAAGCGCAGGTGCTCTCCGCCCTCGATGCAGCAGCGGAGGGCAGGACCACGATATCGGTCTCGCACCGTCTTGCTGCAGCAGGCCACGGCGGCAGGATCGTCCATATCGGGGAAGATGCAGACTGAGCGTGGCCTCTCTGTGCGCTTCCTCATCACGTCTTTGCAGCCGCCCATCTTCGGGTACGCTTCTCTCTGATGGATGGACCAGCAAGGGAGAGACATGCCAGATTTGAGACAGCCCCAGGGCGGCACGAAGAAGCTTCACGGCATCCAGGTGCGCTCGAAGGCAGATATAGATGCCCAGAACCAGATGATTGAGGCCAGGAAGGCCCAGGAGGCCGCAAAGAAGGAACGCGAGCGCGAGCGTGCCAAGCTCGACAACGCAATCAATCCTTCAGCTGCAGAGCGCGGAGAGGATGACTTTGCCATCCCCGATCCTGAGCACATGACGCCTGAGCAGTCTCAGGAGATGCTCCAGGTCTTCGCGCTCCAGCAGATGGACCGGCTCCAGAAGGCGGCAGGCCAGTTCCAGCGCGAGCACTATGAGCTGGCGCTCGATACGCTCGAGCCCTTGATCACGGTGCTCGACGACCTGGCTGACAAGGGCCCCGATGCAGATCCTTCGGTCTATGACTTCAAGGACGAGGTCGATATCGAGCTGGCACAGCTCACGGATGCCTCATTCAGGCCGGATGGGTATATGCCATCGCTCGGCGTCCAGGCGCTGGGCCGGGAGCTCAAGGCAGACTGCCTCTACTACCTCGACCGTGCCGATGAAGGCCTCGACACAGCGACAAAGGCGCTTCGCTGGGATCCCTGGAATGCGCAGATCCATCTGAGGCGTGCATCCTTCCTCGATATGAAGCGCGATGAGGATGAGCTCGAGAAGGAACTGGAGCGTACTTATCCCTTGATTGCCCGCGATATCGATATGGCGGGCTACCACTTCTACCGCGCGCTCAACCTGATCCATACTCAGAGGATTCCGCTCGGCGTCGCACACCTCGTTGCCTTCAAGGACTTCGATACCGACCACGAGCTCGCCGATGTGGATCCGATGCTTGCGCAGCTCGATGAGGGGCTCCATCATCCTGGCGTCTTTGCAAGCATCGACTCCAAGGAGGCGAAGCGCCGCCTCAGGCGTGCAGGGGAGCACTACGGTCCGAGCGAGACCGGCAAGTGCGCCCTCATGCGTGCGCTCGAGAAGGCAGTTGCCACCGGCCAGCGCGACGCCGTGCAGGACCTGGCTTCGCGCTACCGGAGGCTCCTGAAGACGCAGGGCGACCACGACAGGCTCGAAGAGATCCTGGCGGGCAAGAAGGTTTCGGAATTCTAGGAACTGCGGGAAGGCGAGGGGCCTTCCTGGAAGGAGAGGGAACATGAAGGTCGTGCTTCTGAACGGAAGCCCGCGTGTTCATGGCAACACGGCGCTTGCGCTTTCCGAGATGGAGAAGATCTTTGCTGCAGAAGGCGTCGAGGCAGAAGAGATCGCTATCGGCAGCAAGGCCGTACGCGGATGCATGGCATGCGGAGGATGCGCAAAGACCGGCAAGTGCGTCTACGACGACGTCGTGAACGAGATTGCGCCGAAGTTCGAGGAGGCAGAGGGCTTGGTCGTCGCCAGCCCTGTCTACTATGCCTCGGCCAACGCGACCATTATTGCCGTGCTCGACCGCCTCTTCATGAGCACGCACTTCGACAAGCGGATGAAGGTCGGCGGCGCCATCGCCGTCGCACGCCGTGCTGGCACCGTGGCAACGCTCGATGAGCTCTACAAGTACTTCACGATCTCCGGCATGCCAGTCGCCTCGGGCAGCTACTGGACCGACGTCTTCGGCCAGAAGAGGGGAGAGGCTGCTGAGGATGAGGAAGGCATGGCAGTTGCCCGAAACCTCGCCCGCAACATGGTCTTCCTCATGAGGTCGATCGAGCTCGGACGCGAGCGCTATGGGCTTCCTGAGCGTGAGAGCTACCACATGACGAACATGATCCACTGAGCCTGAGCTCCAGAGATGAAGAAGGAGGGTCCGCTGCGGCGCATGCAGCGGACCCTCCTGTCATTGAGCCAGAGGCCTTGCTTCTATGCTTCGAGGAAGCCGAGGAACGTGTTGGCCTGGGCCTCGAGCGCCTCTTCATCAGCAGGGCCGAGGACAAGCTTGCCGGAGCCCCAGGACTCGCCGGAGAGGGCGATGCCAGCCTCTCCCTCTTCCATAACGAGGACACCGACGAAGCGCAGGAGCTTGTCGAGCATCTCGCGCATCTCGGCCGTGGCGGTACGGCCACCGGCACCGGAGACCGTTGCCTTCTTGCCGGCAATGACGACAGAGTCGCGGCCCTGGCCCGGAAGCGGACGGCTGAGCCAGTCGACGAGGTTCTTGATGTGTCCCGGATAGGAGCCGTTGTACTGCGGGCTCACGAACCAGATGCCATCGGCTTCGCGCACGGCGTCACGGATGCGCTTGACGGATTCAGGCTCGGGGTCTTCGAGGTCCTGGTTCATCAGAGGAAGGTCGGCATAGTCGAGACGGGAGACCTCTGCCTTGTCCTCGAGGAGCTTCTCGATCTTCTCTGCAAGCTGCTCGTTGAAGCCGTTCTTGCGGAGCGTTCCTACAACGATCAAGATCTTCGGTTCTGCCATGGTGATCATTCCTTTCCTTCGGGCCGCATTGCGGCCCCTTTCTTGCTAAAGGCTTTAGCCTGTGCCGCGCGGCACGCGCGGCATGGAAAGCCACCCGCTGTGCGGGTGGATGGCAACGATGCTATGCAACGAAACTCCTCCCCC
>OMVT01000049.1 GCA_900314535.1 uncultured Olsenella sp.
GATGAAAGACATTGTGCGGCTTCGGGAGGTCCCGCTCCGACGGAATCGGCAGAGCCTCCCAGTCCTTAGGGTTCGGGTCATACTGTCTAACAGAGGCTTATGAAAAGAGGCCTGCATGCCGCAGCATGCAGGCCTGGCTGTCTTTTTCGGGAATGGGATCTCTTATGCCTTTGTGGCGTCTCTCCCTTCTTCCTCCTTGTCGGGCATCGGAAGGATCAGGTTCATGATGATGCCGACCAGGGTCGATGTTGCCATGCCTGGCAGCGCATAGTCGCCGATGGGGATCGAGATGCCGGAGGTCTCTATGCCGACACCCAAGATCACGACGACCGAGGCGATCATGAGGTTGCGGTTGAGCCCGAAGTCGACCTTGTTCGTCACGTACATCCTCAAGCCGTTCGAGGCAATGAGGCCGAAGAGCAGAAGGCTCACGCCGCCCATGACAGGAGAGGGGATGGAGCGGATGACGGCGGCAAGCTTCGGGCAGAGGCCGCCGATGATGAGGGCAAAGCCTGCGGCATACCAGAAGACCTGGGTCGCATAGACGCGGGTCACGGACATGACGCCGATGTTCTCTGCATACGTCGTGGTCGGAGGACCTCCGAGGAAGCCGGAGATGACGGTCGAGATGCCATCTCCTGCGAGCGAGCGCGGAAGCATGGGACGGAAGTCGCGGCCGACAATCTCGCCGACGGCAAGAAGGTGGCCGATGTGCTCGATCACGACGACGAGGGCAACCGGGCCGATGAGCGCCACGGCACCCCAGTCCCAGGTCGGATGATGGAGGGCAGGAAGACCGATCCAGGCTGCGTCGATGACAGGCTGGAAATCGACCATGCCGAGCATGAGGGCGACAAGATAGCCGACGATGATCGCGAGAAGGACGGGAATCGTGCCGATGAGGCCGCCCATCGAAGAGAAGATGACGGCAGAGAAGAGCGTGATGGCGGCGACAAGGGCGCCTTCCTGGAAGAAGACGGATGTGCCATCTGCTGCGGTCGTCTGGAATGCCATCTTCGCGGCTGTGGCGGACAGGCCGACGCCGATGACGACCATGACGGAGGCGACGAGGACCGGCGGAAGCAGCCGGTCGAGCCAGCCGGTGCCGACAAGCTTGATGATGCCAGCGACTGCGAGGAACACGCAGCCTGCGACGACGACGCCGGAGAGGGCTGCATCGAGGCCCCGCGTTGCGCCGATGATCACGATCGGGCTGATGAAGGCAAACGAGCTGCCGAGATAGCTCGGAATCTTGTTGCCGGTCACGAGCAGATAGCAGATCGTGCCGATGCCGGAACACATGATTGCGAGGTTCGGATCCAGGCCGGTGAGCACCGGCACGAGCACCGTGGAGCCGAACATGCTCATCATATGCTGGATGCCGAGGGGGATTGCGCGGCGGACGGGCACATGGTCGTCGACGCCGATGATCTCCCGTTCATGATGTGCCATGGGTCTCCTTTCAGGAGGAGGGAATACGGTCGTATCCACTATAGGGAGCGCAGGCACGATAGCCGAAAGAAATGCGTGTCTTTTTACCAAGATGGGATGATAGGAATGGGATGCGATGAATGCCTGGGTGGCGTCTGTGGCAGGAGCGAGAAGATGGGAAGTCTGTATGGATGCTTACGGCCATGCGTCACGAGATGGTAGGGTAGATGGGCAAACTCGAAGCAGGTAATCTTGGAAACGCACACCTTCCGGTGATAACGAACAACACTGCACCGATCCAAGAAGGAGTGCTATGCCGAAAAACCGCATCCAGGAATTCATCTTCTCCCTCATTATGGTCGCTGTCATGGTATATGGCATGATCTGCTACAACATCGCGCTTGCACAGGGCGGCCTCGCTACCAGTGCATTTGCGGCCGCTTTCCACGAATTCGCGTTCATGGCGCCGATTGCGCTCGTGCTCGAGATGCTGGTCGTGTCGCCGCGCGCACAAGCCACAGCGGTGCGGATGGTCGGGCCTTCGCCGAAGGCACCCTTTGCGATGATTGCTGCCATGTCCTTGGTCACGGTGCAGTACATGTGCCCGCTCATGAGCCTTGTCGCTACGCTCCTGATCAAGCGTCCGGCACCGGGAGATCTGGTTGCCGTCTGGTTCCAGACGACAGCGCTCAACCTGCCTGCGGCCTGCTTCTGGCAGCTCTTCTTCGCGGGTCCTGCTGTGCGCAGGCTCTTTGCCCTCATCTTTACCGAAAGGACGGCAGAAGGCGTAGCAGTCTCGGGAGCCTCCGAGCTGGAGTAGGGGCAGCTGGCCTTTTGGAGATAGACACAAGCCTTCTCCGGCGCTTGATGCAGCAGGGGAAGACAGATAGAGCGTTATAGAGAAAAGGGACTGCGCTTCTGCGCAGTCCCTTTGTTCATGCAGGTGTCTATGCTGCGGCCCTGTCTGCTGCCGTCACGATGGGGCGGCTGCCGTTCAGGAAAGGGCGGGGCAGCGAATCGATGGGTCTCAAGGGGCGGACAGGCGGGTGGCAGCAGGCCATGATGCTAGAGTGCGTGGCGTGCGGTCCTGAGGGCACCTCTGAGCACGCCGTATGCCATGCGGTAGGTAAGCACCAGGTAGCCCCCATAGACCACAGCGAAGATGCCGATGCCCAGAAGCATGCTCTGCCACATGTTGCTGTAGCCGAACAGTGCCACGATCTTGTCCACCTGGACAAGTGCGCAGAAGCTGTGTGCCATGCCCAGGACGAGCGGCAGCAGGAATGCAAAGACGATCTGGGCGCGCAGGGACCGGCAGATGAGCTTCTCGGGGCAGCCGAGCTCTGAGAGCGTGCGGTAGCGCAGGGCAGCGTCGGAGGCGGCGGAGAGCTGCTGGATCGCGAGGATGGCGGCAGAGGCGATAACGAGGATGAAGCCGATGTAGATGGCCAGGTAGGACACGAGTCCGGTCGTCGTCACGCCCCCTTCCCTCACGCTTGTGGCAGTCGTGACATCGAAGTAGATGCTGCTGTCATTGTCCCGGGTAACCTCGATGAGGGCATCCTGGAGCTTTTCCATCTGTGCGTCGCCTTCTGAGACGGGCACGCTGTAGCGGATGTCGAGGACCGTGCCATAGGTTCCGCGCAGGCGTCCCATCTCCTCCAGGGAGGCATCGGGTACGACGAAGGTGCCAGGCGTCTTGCCCATGGCGCTGTCATAGAGCACGCACGATCCATCATCGATCACAGAGCTTCGCTCCGGCGTGAGCAGCATGCTTCCTGCCTTCACGCTATACCCTTGAGCCAGGCCCCTGTTCACGAAGGGCACTATCTGCTCCATGTTGCAGAGATAGAGGTAGTGTCCATCCTCCAGGCTCACCGGTTCGAGTCCCTGGAGCCTGCGGATCTTGTTGTAGTCGGAGATGCCGATGGCTTCATGTGCCACCGCTCCCTCGAAGCCGGCGGGGATGGGCTCTCCTGTAAGGGCGGCGATATCGCTCATGGTCGAAGGGACCATGCCGTCGCTCGCAACCATATTGCTGCGGGAGATCGTGGCAGAGCTGCCCAGGCTGGCAAGGTCTGTGCCTGAGCGTTCGAGAGCCTTCTCGAGCAGGGATTCGGTATCTGATTCCGATGAGATGATGGAGACCGAGGCGCTGTAGGGGATGCTCTCGTCGATCGCTGCATTGAGCGCCGTGCACAGGCTCATGCCGGTCGTGACCGCAGTCATTGCGAGGAACAGGATCAGCGATATCGTCCCCATCGAGATAGCCGCGGTGTTGATGCGGGATGCAATCTCTCTGGTGGTGAACATGTGGAGGCCTGACCAGAAGAACTTCTTCAGGTGGGTCAGAAGCATCGTGAGGAACCCTGCAAATCCATAGAAGAAGACATAGGTGCCCGCAACGACCATGCCGGTCGTAATCTCGAAGTCGGTCGAGGTCGTGGCGCCTGAGCCGGTCACGTCCGCAGGGAATCCCTGGGTGGTGAGGCGCCAATAGGCACAGCCGACAAGCGCTGCCCCTGCAAGCGTGAGTACGATCGAGAGTGGAAGGTTCCTGATATGCTGCCTTTCCTGCTGCCCTTTCGAGCTCATGAGGTCGATCAGGCGTACGCGGGAGAGCGTCACGGTATTGAAGAGCATCATCACCGCAAAAGTCACGGCAAAGCAGGCAGTGGTCAGAGCGAAGGCATCGGCCGAAAAGAAGAAATGGAACCTGTCGATCTGGGCCGCGAACATGCTGGCGGTCACGAAGAGCAGGATCTGGGAGAAGAGGGCGCCGGCAAGCAGGCCGATGCCGAAAGACACGAGGGCGACCATCAGCGTCTCGAGCGCAAGGATCGCGTTCACCTGGCCGGCACGCATGCCGAGGACCTGGTAGAGGCCAAGCTCCTTCTTCCTCCTGCGCATCAGGAAGTTGTTGGCATAGACCATGAGGAAGCCCATGATGAAGGCAAGGAAGACAGTGAGGCCTTTCAGCATGTCGCCGAGGCTTTTCAGGAGACGTGCGGCATCGCCCTGGAGGAAATCGGCCTGGACCGAGACCGTATTGAAGGCATAGAAGACGGCAACGCCGAGCGCAAGGGTCAGAAAATACACGGCATAGTCGTGCATCATCTTGCGCATGTTGCCGAAGGCAAGCTTAACGAGCATCTTCGACGCCTCCCTCGACAGCGACGATCTGCATGATCTTGTCGAAGAACTGGCGGCGGGTATCGCTTCCGCGCACGAGCTCGCAGAAGACCTTGCCGTCACGGATGAACAGGACGCGGCGGCAGAAGGAGGCTGCCGTCTCGTCGTGTGTCACCATGAGCACGGTTGCCTTCTGGGCGCGGTTAATTGCCTCGAGGCTCTCGAGCAGGAGCTTCGCGTTTTTGGAATCGAGAGCGCCGGTGGGCTCGTCTGCAAGCACGAGCTGCGGCCTCGTGACGAGGGCACGGGCTGCGGCGATGCGCTGGCGCTGGCCGCCGGACATCTGGTAGGGGTACTTGTCGAGCACCTCTGAGACGCCGAGGGACTTCGCGATGGCGTCGACCGAGGCCAGAATCCGGTCTGCAGGCACATGGCCGATCGTGAGCGGCAGCGCGATGTTTTCCTGCGCGGTGAGCGTATCGAGCAGGTTCGAGTCCTGGAAGATGAAGCCGAGCTGCGTGCGCCGGAAGTCGGCCAGCCCCTTTCTGGAGATCCGTGCGGTATCGGTGCCGGCAATGCGGATCGTGCCCGAGGTCGGCGCATCGATCGTGGCGATGCAGTTCAGAAGCGTCGACTTGCCTGAGCCGGACGGTCCCATGATCGCGACGAAGTCGCCCCGCTGTACCGTGAGGCTGACGCCGTTCAGGGCTTTCGTCGAGGCGCTCTTGCCTCCATAGACTTTCGTGAGCGCCGAGATCTCGAGGACCGGGACATCGGGGCTCGGGTCAAAGGGCTTGGGGGTACTCTGAAGATGGCGGGGCATGGCTGGCTCCTTCTCGTGTATCTGGCTGTCGCAATCATATTCGCCGAAGGAAGAAGGCCCTGCCATCGAAGCCGCTGACAAAGGCTTACAGTTCTGAAAGCCTGCCCGCTATGCGACCATGCGGGAACGCTCGCGCGGAAACACGATCTCGAAGGTCGTGCCTTCGCCCTCCTTCGAGCGTGCTGAGATCGAAAGGCCCATCTTCTGGCAGAGCGTGCGTGCGAGATAAAGGCCCATTCCGGTAGCCTTGGCATGGCTGCGCCCGTTCTCTCCGGTGAAGCCGCGTTCGAAGATGCGGGGAAGGTCTGCCTCTGAGATGCCGCAGCCGTTGTCTCGGACTGCAAGGACCGCACGCTCGTGCGCCGTGCCGGCATCCTCTATGCGGGCAGCGAAGGAGAGCTGCGCCTGCCTGCCGTCAAGCTCCGGCAGAGCACGGTATTTCACAGCATTGTCGATGAGCTGGCCCAGTATGAAGTCCATCCATTTCGGATCGCAGAACAGGACAGGCGAGGAGTGGTCTTCCTGCATGAGGCCAGAAAGGCTGACGCCCATATGCGCCTCGATCAGGGTGCGGGCGCGCGACCGTATGGCGTCGGTCACGAGTTCTTCTGCCGGGATGGCACGAATCAGGTAGTCGTTTTCGACCGAGGTGCTCCGCGCATAGAAGAGCGCCTGCTCGATGTAGGCATCTATCCGGGCAATCTCGTGTGCAAGGGCAGAAGCATCGAGGTTCTGGCTGTCTGCAAGCATGAGGCGTGCGGCAGCAAGCGGCGTCTTCACCTCGTGCACCCAGGTCTCCACATACTGGCGGTACTCTTCGGCGTCTGCCTGCATCTTGTGGCTTTCTGCCTCTGCAGTACGGGCGAGGTTCTGGATCGCCTGCCATGAGAGCTCTCCTTCAGGGTAGGTGGGCTCCTCTATGGTCCTGGAATACGCGAGCGCATCTTCTCCTTCTGCCGAGAGCTGCTCGAGACTGCGCGCAAAGCGCAGGCTCCGGACCCATTCCCAGAGGAAGGGGGTGGCTTCCAGAATCGCGGCAAGAATGAGGAAGAGGAGCGTGCCGTCCCTTGTGACGCCGAGAGGGGGAAGCAGGCAGCCCAGTGCCAGAAGGAGCACGATGGCGGAGACGGTGCGGAGCGCATGGCTTCTGAGATAGGTGGCAAAGCTCATGCATGCCCCACTCTCAGGGCATAGCCCTGGCCCCGGTAGGTGACGATGGCACCTGCAAGCCCGATGCGCGCAAGGGTCTGGCGGAGCCTTGTCACGTTCACGGTCAGGGTGTTGTCGTCGATGAAGGTGTCATTTGTCCAGAGGGCCTCCATCAGGTCCTCGCGCGAGCAGATGCCGCCTTTTCTCCTCATGAGCTGCTCGAGGATGCGGAGCTCGTTTCTCGAAAGATCGGTGGTCCTGCCCTCATAGCTTGCCTCGGAGCGCACGGCATCGAGCGTGAGCCCCTGTTCGGTAAGCGTCTGTTCCTGCGTCTTGCTGCGGCGAAGCAGGGCATCGAGATGAGCAAGCAGCAGCTGGGGATTTGCCGACTTCTGGACGAAGTCGTCTGCGCCCATCGTGAGCGCCATGAGCTCATCGAGCTCGGAGGTGCGGCTCGTGAGCACCATGAGGGGAACCTGGCTTTCCTGCCTGAGCGCACGCGCCACATACTGGCCGTCGGTGCCGGGAAGGCCGAGATCCAAGATTGCGGCATCGGGCTCCAGGATCAGGATGTCCTGCGGCAGTCGGTCGAAGCGCTCGAGCGCTGCCACCTCATGCCCTGCATGTTCGAGCAGGAGCGTGAGCTGCCTGCGTACTGCCGGATCGTCCTCTACGAGGCAGATTCGCGCCATGCCCCCTCCTCATCTCTTGTCCGTGGCATCTACCTTAGCGCAAACGGTGCACTGGGGCGCGGAGGCGCTCCGGCGGCAGTGCCAGGCCTGTGTTTCGCCTCTGCAGGGTATCATTCAGCTGCTATGGTGGAATAACGACAGCAGATGAAATTGCGACAGGAGTACTCTTGCATGTACAGAGATGCAGGCAATGCTTGCATTCTGCAGCTGGAGGGAGAACACGATGGCAGATGAGGCATCCGTCGGGGCAGAACAGGCCAAGACGCAGCGGCAGGTGAAAAGGAGCCCGGAAGGCAGCAATCGCAATTCGCTGCGGTCGCTCCATCTTCTCGAGCAGAGCTACCTTTCCCTGATCGTGAGCAAGCCGGCAGACAAGATCACGGTCGCCGATATCACGCGCGAGGCAGGACTCAACCGCGGCACGTTCTATGCCCATTTCAGCTCGGTCTCCGAGCTCGAGGACTATGTGCTGCAGCATCTCGTTGACCGCTTCATGAGCATCGGCACGAACTGGTTCGATATCTCGTTCGTCGAGAATCCCCATCCGCTGCTTGCCCAGATAGGCACCTTTGTCGAGGAGCATCGCCAGCTTATCCAGACGATACGCCGGACCAGAAGCTCAAGCCCGTTCATGGCGGCACTCGAGAAGAATCTCCGCACGCGCATCCGCGAAGAGATTGTCAGGACCTATCAGGATGACAAGGATGCGCTGACGCGTGCCCTCATCTCGACGGACTATATCGTCCACGGCATCCTGAGCGTCTATGACTCCTGGATCTTCGGCTCCTATACCGACCAGACGCTCGAAGAGGTCAATGCAGCGCTCGAGCCGCTGATCAAGGGTGCCGGCGCCCTTCTGGAGAGTGGCAGGTGCACTCTCTCAGATGGGCAGGAGGGCTAGGCGAGGCTTTCTGCAAAGGCGCAGATGGCACAGGCGGCCGCATCGAGCTGCTCGTCATTCGTGATGTCCGGCTCGCCGTCGCCGTCCTGTATGCCATAGCTTCCGAAATAGGAATGGATGCCGCCGGGAATGACAAGCTCGCAGGAACCCTCGGGCAGGTTGGCGCGGCATTCCTCATAGCGTGACCTGTTGAGCACCCCGTCATGCTCTCCATATATGAGCAGCGCCTTCATGCTGCTCTCATGGATGTCTTCGGTCTCGTAGGCAGCGAGGACCACCAGGCCTTGCCATGCACCCTCATGTCCTGCCGCATAGGTTCCTGCCATGGCACCACCGAGAGAGTGGCCGCCTATGAGCCAGGGGACAGAGGCAGCGTCTGTGCCCGTCTGCACCAGTGCCTCCTCGAGCTCTGGGCGCGAGCGGTCGGCTGCTGCGGGGGAGAGCACGGCAAGGTTTTCCGGCATCTTCGTGAGCACGCAGGCAACATGGCGCTCTGCCAGGCGCTCAAGAAGCGGTGCATAGGCCGTGGCTTCCACTTTGCCGCCCGGATAGAAGACGAAGGCAGCCTGCGTCTTCTCAGGAACGAAGAGCACGTCGCCGTTTTCGAGCTCCGTGACCGTGACATCGTCTGTGGAGGCAAGCGCGGCCTTGGCTTCTGCCGTCGCATGGCAATAGTCGGCGGCATAGATATGGAGGCCGAGCGCACAGGCAGCTACGGCAGCGACAAGGACGACAAGAACGGTGCGCAGGATGTGGCGCCTTCTTCTTCCTTGTTCCTTCTGCTTTCCTGTATCGTTTTTCATGGTGTCCTCCTCAAAATCTTCTCCAGCGTAGCAGATGCGAAAGGCCGGAAGCCTCTTCTGCTGCGCTAGCATGGAGTCCGGAACCTGTCCTGCTGCCTTCGAGAAAGAGGGGCCCATGCTCTACGAATGCTGCAGCGAGAACTTCACGCTCGTGCCTCAGGCAATCGCGGCGGGAGCCAGGAGGATCGAGCTCTGCGACAACCTTGCGCAAGGCGGCACGACGCCTTCTTTGGGCGTGCTCGACCATGCGCTGGCCTATGCACATGAGCGAGGAGCTGCTGTCATGTGCATGGTCCGTCCCCGGAAGGGAGACTTCGTCTACAGCGCAGAGGAGCTCTCCATCATGGAAGAGGATGCGTGCATCGCAGCCGAGCATGGCTCGGACGGAATCGTGCTCGGCTGCCTTCAGGGGGTGCCGGGTAACTACGAGGTGGATGCCAAAGCATGTGCACGCATCATTTCGGCAGCTGAGAAGGCTGCCGGCGCACGCAGGCTCGATGTGACGTTCCATATGGCCTTCGACGAGCTGGGAGAAGAGGAGCAGCTGCGCTCTTTGGGGCTTCTCTTTAGCCTCGGCGTCACGCGCGTGCTCACGCATGGCGGTGCGGCAGGCACGCCGATTCTGGAGAACGCAGGGCATATCAGGGAGCTCATCGCAGATGCAGAAGGCAGGCTCCTGATCCTTCCTGGCGGCGGCATCACCTGGCGGAACAGGGATGAGGTGGCAGCTGCCACCGGAGCCTGCGAGCTCCATGGGACGCGTATCGTGGATACGGGGCAAGCCTGAGATCCGCTCAGATGGCAGAACGCCCGCCTTGTCAAAGACGGGCGTCCCCATGCGGCGATTGCAGGATCTGCTAGTCGCTCGTGTCACTGTCGAGCGTGATCAAGATATCGTAGGCCGGGTATGCTGCGCGGACCTTCTTGAGCACGTCGGCGCGCACTGCCTCGCGGTCGGGAGCATCGAAGTCCACGACCACATCGAAGGTCATGAGCTGGCGCTCCTGATCGAGATGGAAGCCATGGACCTGCTCAACATGGTCTTCTGCCAGGGCGATGCCGTAGACCTTCTTCTGGATGCTTGCGGCCTTGCCGCAGAGGTTCTTCGAGTAGATGCCGACCGTGGCGAGTATCACCTTGCCGTTCGTGTCGGCCAGGACCTGCTGCTGGATCCTTCTTGTCATCTCGTCGATCTGTCCGGCGTCCATGTTCTGGGGCACTTCCACATGGATGTCGCCTACCAGAAGTTCTGGTCCGTAGGAATGGAGCAGAAGGTCATAGGCGCCCAGCACTTCCGGGTCCTTCCTGACCGCTTCCTTCACGGTGCGGGCAATGTCTGCGTCGACGCGCTCTCCCAGGATGTCGGAGAGGGCATCGCGCATCATATCGAGGCCGGCCTTCACGATCGCGACGGAGATGATGGCGCCGACCCATGCTTCGACGGAGATGCCGGAAAGGATATAGACAAGCGCTGCTGCCAGCGTCGAGGCGGAAAGGACCGCATCGAAGAGGGCGTCGGAACCCGATGCCACCAAGGCGTCGGAGTTGTTCTTCTCGCCCTGTCCTTTCACGTAGCGGCCCAGGACGAGCTTCACGACGACAGCAGCTCCCACGAGGATGAGCGTGATGGCAGAGTAGTCTGCTGCTTCAGGGGAGACGATCTTCTTCACGGACTCCACGAGCGAGGTGACGCCGGCGTAGAGCACGATCACGGCGATGATCGTGGCGGTCAGATACTCGATGCGGCCATATCCGAGCGGATGCTCCTTGTCCGGCTGCTTGTGGGCAAGCTTCGTGCCGGCGATTGTGATGATCGAGGACAGGGCATCGGAGAGGTTGTTCACGGCGTCGAGCACGATTGCGATGGAGTTTGCGGCCAGGCCTATGACGGCCTTCATGGCAGCGAGCGCCACGTTGGCAGCGATGCCGATGGCGCTCGTGCGGACAATGGCTGCCTCTCGCTGGGCAGGGGCCATTACTGTGTCATTCATCAATCAACGCTTCCTTCCAGAAGCTTCGTGAGTATGCGCTTCAGTTCCTGTGCATCCTCTTTGGTGAGCGAAGAGAACGTGCAGGCAAGACGGAACGGTACATCGAGGGCACGCTGCTTGAGCGCTACGCCTTCAGGCGTCAGGGAGATCATGACCTGGCGGGAGTCATCCTTCGAGCGCTCGCGCCTCACGTAGCCCTTCTGCTCGAGCTTCACCAGGACGGGCGTGAGCGTGCCGGAATCGAGGAAGAGCTTCTCGCCGATCTCTCCTACCGTCGAGGTGCCCTGTTCCCAGAGCACGAGCATGGAGATGTACTGGGTGTACGTGAGGCCTAGAGGATCGAGCAGCGGCTTGTATCTCCTCACGACCTCTTTCGAGGCGGCGTAGAGCGGAAAGCAGAGCTGGTTCTCGAGCTTCAGCTGTCCTGCATCTTCGGGCGTGCCCCCGGCGTGGCAGATAGTGCCTGCCATTAGAGGAGGTCCTTCACGGCCTGCTCGACTGCGGCCATGTCTGCCGTCGGCTCGAAGCGGGCGACGAGCGCGCCGTTGCGGTCGATCAGGAACTTCGTGAAGTTCCACATAATGTAGGCCTTGTCGCCGAACTTCTTTGCATTGGCCTTCGCGAACTTCTCGAGCGCCTTGGCCTTGAGGCCGCTTCCAAAGCCCTTGAACGGCGCTTCGGTCGCAAGGTCACGGAAGAGCGGGTCTGCACCTTCGCCGTTTACCTCGAGCTTCTTGAAACGCGGGAAGGCCGTGTTGAACTTGAGCTGGCAGAAGGAGTTGATCTCCTCGTCGGACTCGGGTGCCTGGTTCGCGAACTGGTTGCAGGGGAAGTCGAGAATCTCGAATCCCTGGTCCTTGTACGCCGCATAGATGCGCTCGAGATCTTCGTACTGCGGGGTGAAGCCGCAGCCGGTGGCGGTGTTGACGATAAGAAGGACCTTGCCGGAGAAGTCCTGGAGGCTTTCCTTCGTGCCGTCCTGCTTGGTAACGGAATAATCAAAGTAGCTCATGGCTGTCCTTTCTCCTTCGGGTGACAGCTGAAGCATAACATATTGTGTAAAAGACAGTTGTGCAAAATATAATTATGCACAACTGTTGGATGGAACCTAAGCAGGCGAGGCGAGCCTAGTCCTTCAGGCCCTTCTTCTCGAGCAGCGCTTCCTTGGCTTCCTCTGTCTGCATGCGCTGGAAGGTCTTGCCGAAGAGACGGCCGAAGAGCGCTGCGAAGAACTGGTTGAAGAGCGTGCCTGTCATCACAGGGAAGAGCGTGATGGCAGGGAAGTACTCCTGGGCGATGATGGCGCCAGCAGAGATGTTCTTCATCGCGCACAGAAATGTCATGCCCACGGCATCTGCCCTCTTGAGATGCATGAGCTTGGCTGCCAGGAAGCCCCAAATGTAGCCAGACGAGGCGAGGAAACCGATGAGAACCAGGACGCCTGCAAGCTCGGGCGTCAGGTTGAAGATGAAGGTGGAGAGGCTTGTCGAGTTCGTGGTGATGACGAGAATGGTAAGGATGCGGGCCAAGGGGGCAAGGACTGGCGAGACTTCCTTCTTTGCCCTGCCCTGCGTCCGGTCATTCAATGCTGTGCCCAGAAGGGCCGGGATAGCGATCATGAAGAGCATGTCCACAATCATGCCCGCTGCATCCACCTCGACCGTGGCTCCCATGAGGAGCTGGAGGGTGGCAGGAATCGTGAAGGGCGCCATGCAGGTGGAGATCAGAAGCGTGCCCAACGTGAGCGACATGTTGCCTTCATATAGGGAGACCCACATCGTCGAAGTCACGGCAATGGGCACGCTGTATTCGAGCACGATGCCGGTGACGAGGTGCATG
>OMVT01000017.1 GCA_900314535.1 uncultured Olsenella sp.
GTGGACGAGATATGGGCAGCATAGGCTGCCTCCTCGCCGAGTGCCTGCTTGATGCCCTTCGTCTCGGAGGAGTCGTTGAGCTTCGTCGAGGTGCCGTGGGCGTTGATATAGAGGCCCTCCTTGGGGTCGAGCCCTGCCTCTGCCACAGCCTCCTTGATGGCACGCGTGATGCCGGATGCGTCGGGATCGGGCGAGGTGATGTGGTAGGCATCGGCCGTGTTGCCGTAGCCTGCGACCTCGGCCACGATGTGGGCGCCACGAGCCTTTGCATGCTCGAGCTCCTCGAGGACAAGCACGCAGGCGCCTTCGCCCATGACAAAGCCATTGCGGTCTGCATCGAAGGGACGGCAGGCCGTCTCGGGATCGGGGTTCGTCGAGAGCGCGCGGGCATTCATGAAGCCGGCGATGGAGACCGGCACGATTGCCGCTTCGGCACCGCCTGCAAGGATAGCGTCGGCTGCTCCTGCCTTGATGGCATGGAAAGCCTCGCCGATCGCGTTCGTCGACGTGGCGCAGGCCGTCACGACCGGAAGCGTCGGTCCCTTGGCATTCTGCCTGATCGAGACCTCGCCCGATGCCATGTTCGCTATGATCATCGGCACGAAGAATGGCGAGATCTTGCGCGGGCCGCCCTTGATCATGCGCTCGACCTGCTCCTCGATGGTGCCGATGCCGCCGATGCCCGATCCGATATAGACGCCGAGGCGCTCAGGCTCGATGGCGCCTTCAGCATCGAGGCCGGAGTCCTTCATGGCCTCGTCAGAGGCGACGAGCGCAAACTGCGTGAAGCGGTCGTGGTGCTTTGCCTCTGCCTTGCCGAGCACGGCTTCAGCGTCGAAGCCCTTGACCTCGGCTGCGACCTTGACGCGGAAATCCGTCGTGTCGAAGGCCGTGATCTCGCCGATGCCGCTCTTGCCGGCAGCCAGGGCATCCCAGCTCTCGTGGGCAGTGAGACCGACGGGCGTGATAGCGCCGATGCCGGTAATGACAACTCTGCGGTTCATATTGTTCCTTCCTTTGCAGGAAGCTGCGCTACATGCACAGCCCGCCATCGATCCGGATAGTCTCTCCCGTCACATAGGATGCTGCATCCGATGCGAGGAAGGCGATCACCTGGGCAACCTCGTCTGCTGTGCCGAGACGCTTGAGAGGAATCTGCGCCTCATAGCTGGCGCGCGTCGCCTCGGGCAGCTTCTCTGTCATCGCGGTCTCGATGAAGCCCGGTGCCACGGCATTGCACGTGACGCCCTTGCCGGCAAGCTCTCTTGCCACCGTCTTCGTGAGGCCGATGAGACCTGCCTTCGAGGCTGCATAGTTCGCCTGCCCGATATTGCCGGAAAGCCCCACGACCGATGCCACATTCACGATGCGGCCGCCCTTCTGGCGGACGAAGCCGCGCATGAGGGCACGGATCATGTGGAACGCACCCTTGAGGTTCACGTCGATCACGGCGTCGAAGTCCTCGTCCTTCATGCGGGCAAGGAGCGTATCGCGCGTGATGCCAGCGTCGTTCACGAGGGCCCAGACAGAGCCGAAGTCCTCCTGCACCTGCTTTGCGGTCGCATTCGCTTCGTCTGCATCGGCAACATTGCAGCGATATGCCTTCGCGGTCGCGCCCGCCTCCTTCAGGAGGCTGACGCATTCTTCAGCCGCTGCCTCGTTTCCGGCATAGACGATCGCGATGTCGTAGCCGCCTTTGGCAAGCTCCAGCGCCGTGACGCGTCCGATGCCGCGCGAGCCTCCGGTCACTAGCGCGACACGGCGCGAAGCGTCGCGCTCGAGCGTGCCCGTCTTTGCTTCTGCCATCAGATGAGCCCCTTTCCAGCCACGAGGGCACGTGCCTCTTCGGCAGCCTCGGGCGCCTCGACGCAGACGGCATCCACGCCTTCGAGTGTCCTCTTCACGAGACCTGTGAGCGTGTGTCCCGGCCCGACCTCGATGAACGTATCGATACCGGCATCCTGCATGGCATGGAGCTCAGCGGTCCACTTCACGGGATTCGAGACCTGCTCGGAGAGGAGCGCAGCGATCTCAGCCACATCCTCCGGATAGGTCTCCCCTGTCCTGTTCGCGTAGACAGGGAGCTTCGGTGCATGGACCGGATTCGTCTCGAGATAGGCGGCAAGCGCCTCGGTAGCCTCAGCCATATAGGGACTGTGGAAGGCTCCGGAGACGGCAACCTTCATGCTCCTGCCGCCTGCTGCCTTGACAAGGCCATCGAGCTTCCCGCAGGCCTCGGCAGAGCCTGCAACGACAGTCTGCTGCGGCGAATTGTAGTTCACCGGCCACGCTTCCCCTGCCTCGTGGGCGAGCTCTTCCACCTTTGCGGCATCGAGCTTGAGGACAGCGCGCATGGCGCCAGGATGCTTGGCCGTGCAGTCTGCCATGGCCTGGGCGCGGACCTCGATGAGGCGCGTGCCCTCATCGAGCGAGAAGGCGCCGGCAAAGGTCAGCGCTGCAACCTCGCCGAGCGAGTGCCCTGCCACCACATTCGGATGCACGCCAAGGTCCTCGAGCGCAGCTGCGGCCGCAAGGTCCGTTGCAAAGACGCAGGGCTGGGTGTTGATGGTCTGGCCAAGCTCTTCTTTCGTGCCTTCGAAGCACTGGGAGGCAGTGCCCGGACGCACCGCATCCACACCGTCGAAGACCTTCTTGGCAGCCTCAGAGGAATCGAAGAGGGCCTTGCCCATGCCGGGCTTCTGCGAGCCCTGGCCTGCAAACAGAAATGCTACGCCAGCCACTTCGTTGCCCCCTTGAGCGCCTCTTCGCAGCCCTGCATGAGATCGTCGACGATCTCTGCTGCAGACTGCTCCTTCTTCACCATGCCAGCGACTTCGCCGCACATGAAGGAGCCTTCTTCATAGTTGCCGTCCTTGGCAGCCTTCCTGAGCGAGCCAGCGCCCATCTTGCCAAGCTCCTCAGCCGTGGCGCCCTCCTTCTCGGCACGCAGGAACTTCTGCGAGAACGGAGTCTTGAGGCAACGCACGGCGCCATTGATGGAGCGGCCGGTCACGATCGTCGAGAGGTCATTGGCCTTGAGGACACGCTTCTTGTATTCGTCAGAAACCGTGCACTCGCTGGCCACGAGGAAGCGGGTGCCGACCTGGACGCCGCAGGCGCCCAGCATGAAGGCAGCTGCCATCTGGCGGCCATCGGCGATGCCGCCGGCTGCGATGACCGGAATCTTCACGGCATCCACGACCTGCGGCACGAGTGCCATCGTCGAGACGTCGCCGACGTGTCCGCCGGACTCTCCGCCTTCGGCGACGATTGCGGAGGCACCGACACGCTCGAGGAGACGTGCAAGCGCCACCGAGGAGACGACCGGTATGACCTTGATGCCGGCCGCCTGCCACGTCTTCATGTACTTGCTCGGATTGCCCGCGCCTGTCACGACGACAGGGACCTTCTCCTCGGCCACAACCTGGGCCACCTCGTCGGCGAAGGGGCTCTGCAGCATGATGTTGACGCCGAAGGGCTTTGCCGTGCGGGTGCGGCAGTCGCGGATCTCGTTCCTGAGCCAGTCGGCATTGGCATTCATCGCGGAGATGATGCCGAGGCCTCCGGCATTCGATACGGCAGCAGCGAGGCTTGCATCAGCAATCCATGCCATGCCGCCCTGGAAGATCGGCTTCTCGATGCCTGTCAGGTCGCAGAGAGGAGTCTTGATCATACGCGTTTCATCCTTTCCTGCTGGGTACTCTTTAGAGCTGAGCTTCGACGAGGTCGACGAACTCCTGGATCGTCTGGGGGTTGGCCTCAGGGTCGATCTCGATGCCGAACTCGTCCTCGCATGCCATGACTGCCTCGACAGTGCTCATGGAATCGAGGCCGACCTCGGCGAGCTTCGTCTCGGGCTTGAGCTCGACGTCGTCGAGGCCCTCCTGGTCCTTGAGGATTGCGACGACGCGATCGAACGTTGACTCTGCCATGATGTTTCTCCTTCTCTTTCTGCGCCGAAGCGCGTATCTCATGCGCCGAAGGCGCCTGATAGCGATTATGCGCCCTGTTCCTTATTCCAGCGGATCAAGGCCGTGCCGATGTCGAGGCCGGCACCGAAGCCGCAGATGAGGACAAGCTCTCCTGCATGGAGGCTCCCCTCACGGGACATGCGGTCGAGCGCAAGCGGTATGCAGGCACTCGAGATGTTGCCAGTCTCCTGTATGGTATGGGCCATCTTGGAAGGGTCGATGCCGCACCTCTTGGCAACAGCATCGAGTATCCTCTCGTTGGCCTGATGGAAGACGAAATGGTCGATATCGGAAAGCGCAATGCCTGACTCGGCTTCGAGGGCTTTGAGCTCCTCCTCGATGCTCGAGACGGCAAAATGGAAGACCTTGCGTCCTTTCATGAGAAGCTTCGAAGGCTGGGCATCTTCGGTGCCGCCAAAGGGAGATGTGCCCTGAAGTCCTGGCACATCGAGCGAGGCAACATCGGGCTTCGTGACAAGATGGCTCCAGATAGGGCTCTCGCCTCCTGCCTCGACGACAGCAGCTGCCGCTCCATCTCCGAAGAGCACGCAGGTGCCGCGGTCCTCCCAGTCGAGAAGGCGGCTCATCTTCTCCGCAGAGACGACAAGCGCTCGTCTCGCACGTCCGCGGCAGAACCAGCCATCTGCCGTATCGAGCGCAAAGACGAATCCAGCACAGGCTGCCGAGACATCGAAGGCAGGGCAGCTGGCACCAAGGCGCTCGGCTATGGCACAGGCCTCTGCAGGCATCAGATGGTCGCCTGAGGTCGTGGAGCAGATGATGAGGTCGATGTCCTTCGCCTCTATGCCGGCATCGGCCAGAGCGTGCTCAGATGCCTCTGCAGCAAGGTCGTCGAGCGACTCGTCCGTGCAGACATAGCGGGTCTTGATGCCAGTGCGGGTGGAGATCCACTCGTCTGAGGTATCGAGGAACTCGGAAAGGTCGTCGTTCGTGACCTTCCTCTTCGGAAGTGCCGAGCCGGTGCCGGCAATCGTGAATGCCACGCTAGCTCCTTCCTGCAAAAGGCGCCCGCGCGACTGCCTGCACGGCAGCGCGTTCAGCTTCTGTATAGGCATGTTCGAGACGGCTGATGCCCTGGAGAAGCACACGGCGCTCCTCGGTGGACTGGCCACGGGAAATCTCGGCTGCCATCTTTCGGTTGAATATTGCATGGATGCGGTAGACGCATTCTCCCTTGCGGGTCAGCGTCACATCGATGCGGCGTGCATCGTCTGTACTCCGCTTCCTTGCGATATACCCCTTCGCTTCGAGCCTCTTCACGATAGCGGTCGCGGAGGGACGCTTGATGCCAAGAGCGTCTGCAATCTCGGACATGCTGAGAGCCCGGTGAGCGACGAGCATGGCCTTGCCGACCGTCGAGAGCAGGTTCAGCTCGGAGTTCGTGAGGTCCATCCCATGGGAGCGGTAGACGCAGTCCTCGAGGCGGATGATTGCCTCGAACGTGCTGCTCAGAAGACGCGATATCTCGCCGATGAAGGCGGAATCGTCATCCACGTCGATGATCGGCGCTTCTGTCTCAGGATGCTCTGCGGGCTGTTCCACGTCTGTCTCTCCTCCTGGTTGCACATCTGCGATACCAGTTCCGGACAATTATTTAGTCTAACTAATCATTTTCGGATGTGAAGCGTCGCAAGGCTCTGCGCGGCATGTCCACATATCTGCCAATCAATGGCACGGACGCAGCGATGCCTCTTCCGGAAGAAAGATGCGCACGGAGCCATCCCCAAGAGCGATCTGCGCCCTTCCCCAGGAGTCGATGCCGGAGAATCTTCCCTCAGCCAGAAGCATGCCAGCTGGATCTATGGCAAAGACATCATCCCCGATATAGGCAAGCTCGCGCTCGAAGCGCTCTCTGATGGGAGCAAGCGGCCCTGTTTCGGGGCTTGCCTTTCTGGCCCAGACACGCGAGGCCGAGACGATGGATGCATCCAGGCTTCTGGCAAGCGCGCCGAAGCCTTCCCCCAGAAGGTCTGGCACCTCATCAGCGAAGGCATCTTCAAGATAGGCAGCGGGCAGGGGCTTCGCCATCCCGTCGTGCACGCGCGAGGGCACGATCTTTTCCTGAGCTGGACGCACGAGGTTGAGCCCTATGCCTGCAGCTGCATGCCACATGCCCCCGCTCTCCTGCCGCGACTCGACGAGGATGCCGCCGAGCTTCGCAAGCGAGCCATCAGCCTTCTTCACCACAAGATCGTTCGGCCATTTGAGGCAGAGGCCTTCTGCTCCAAGACCTCCGAGCGTTTCCAGGACAGCAAGTGCCGTCACAGCAGGAAGCCCTGACGAGACACATTCATCTGTCCTTGGCCGCAGGAGCACCGTGATGTAGAGGCCCCCTGGAGGCGAGACCCAGCTATGCCCCCGGCGCCCGCGTCCCGTCGTCTGCCTCTTCGCACAGACCGCCGTGCCTTCAGGAGCGCCTTCAGCAGCAAGCCCCAGCACATCGTCGTTCGTGGATCCCGTCGCCTCGACGATCTGCACAAGCTCCGAGAAATCGGAAGACGCCTCGACCGCTCTCCCCGCTCCGTCCATCCTGCCTCCCGCCATCCGCCAATGAACAAGCTGATTCTAGCGCGAGCCGCCATATCTCCTCACGTCACAGCAAAAGGCAGGCACCGACACGGCACCTGCCCTAAAACCTCTTTTCTGGCTCTTCCTGCTTCTGCTTCTTCTCGAAGCGCTTCGAGCAGCCGCAAGTGACCTCTTCCACCGAATCGGCGATGGCCTGTGCAAGGGACCCGACTTCGCGTCCCTTCGAATCCGGAAGCGGTGAGGACATCGAGAGGCGCTCGTTCAAAACCTCCATGTCCTTCATGTTCTCGTCGATGCAGTCCTCCATGAGGTCGCCGACCGTGCAGGCCCACGATCCGTTCTCCACCAGCGCGATATGGCGGTTCTGGAGGTTCAGCATCTTCATCTCGGAGAGCAGGCTCTCCATGACAGGGCAGATGCTCAGGCTGTATGCCGGCGAGGCGAGAACGATGTGCGAGAGGCGGAACATATCGGCAATCAGGTAGGATGCCTGCGTCGTCGAGGCATCGCAGAGCTTCACGTTCGTGACGCCGCGCTTGCAGAGCTCGGCAGCAAGGCACTGCATTCTCGGCGTTGCCCTACATCGAGGCATAGGCAACAAGCACGCCCTTCTCCTCGGGTGTATAGCTTGCCCAGTGGTTCAGCTTGTCGATGTAGCGCATGATGTCTGCAGGCGTGCGGCAGAGAGGACCGTGGAGCGGAGCCACTATCCTGATCTTGTCGAGGACGCCTGCCGCCTTCTTGAGCAGAAGCTGGACATGCGGGCCATACTTGCCGACGATATTGCAGTGGCAGCGCCGGGCCTCATCGAGAAACTCCCGGTCCCAGTCGCACTCGTCTGCCCAGAGCCTGCCATCGATTGCCTTGAAGCTGCCGAAGGCATCGGCGGAGAAGAGGATGCCGTCCGTGAGGTCGAGCGTGACCATGTCCTCAGGCCAGTGGACCGTCGGTGCCTCGATGAAGGTCACTTCATGCCTGCCGAAAGAGAGCGAGTCTCCTCCTGTACCTGGAGCTGGCTATGGGAGTCGATATCGTAGCCGAAGCTGTGCATGAGCATGAACGACTTCTCGGTCGACACGATCTGGCAGTTCTGATAGAGGGCGAGCACCTCGACCATCGAGGCGCAGTGGTCGGGCTCCAGGTAATTCACGACAATGCAGTCGAGGTCGCGCAAAAGGGATGGGGATCCTGCCGCAGCCATTGGCACAGCCGCCTCCACAAGCACCAGAAGCCACGTGATGCGGACAGGCTGCTCGCCATCCCCGAGCGCTCCTTGCAGCAAGGCTTTCCAGACGTCCCAGATATGATACGAGCGCAGCAGGCCTGAATCCTGCTGCGCTCTTGCAGTATCATTTCTTCCCGCTGTTCCCGCCCCGGTGCTTCCACCCTATCGGGAAGACGAAGACAAAGGGAATCACCAAGGGGATGCCCATAGATATGCCCGAACTCGGGAAGATGAGCTGGACGATCAGGGCAATGAGGATAGCAAGGAGGATGCAGATGATGAGATCCTCGACCATCCGCTCGATATGGTCCCTGTCCATCGCTCCCTCCTCCATGAAAAAAAGGCAGCTGCATGCCTGCAGCTGCCTGGACGTGCATTCTGTGCCTACTCTTCCATGTAGTCCTTGAGACGTCCCGAACGGGAAGGATGGCGGAGCTTGGCAAGCGTCTTGCTCTCGATCTGGCGGATGCGCTCGCGCGTGACGCCGAACTCGCGTCCGACCTCCTCGAGCGTGCGCGGATGGCCATCTTCGAGGCCGAAGCGCAGCTTGATGACCTTGCGTTCGCGGTCTGCAAGGCCGTCGAGGACCTGGTCAAGCTGCTCTCGGAGCATCGACTCGGAAGCTGCCTCAGGAGGAGCGACAGCGCCGGAATCCTCGATGAAGTCGCCGAGCTGGGAGTCCTCTTCCTCGCCGATAGGCGTCTCGAGCGAGACCGGCTCCTGGGAGATCTTCTGGATCTCGCGGACACGGTCTGCCGACATGTCCATCTCCTTGCCGATTTCTTCCGGTGTCGGGTCGCGACCCAGATCCTGCAGGAGCTGGCGCTGGACACGGACGAGCTTGTTGATGGTCTCGACCATGTGGACCGGAATGCGGATCGTGCGTGCCTGGTCGGCGATAGCGCGGGTGATGGCCTGACGGATCCACCACGTCGCGTACGTCGAGAACTTGAAGCCCTTCGTGTAGTCGAACTTCTCGACAGCACGGATGAGGCCAAGGTTGCCTTCCTGGATGAGGTCGAGGAAGAGCATGCCGCGGCCGACATAGCGCTTTGCGATGGAGACGACGAGACGCAGGTTGGCTGAGATCAGCTGCTGCTTTGCGTCGAGACCTACCTGCTCGATGCGCATGAGACGGCGCATCTCGGCACGCGTGAGCTCGATATCGCCATTCTCGGCAGCCTCGAGCTTCTCCGTTGCCTCGGCACCGGCTTCGATCTTCATAGCAAGATGGACCTCTTCGTCAGCAGTCAGAAGGTCGACCTTGCCGATCTCCTTGAGGTACATCCTGACCGGGTCACCCGTGAGCATGACCGTAGAGGTATCAGCTCTGCGGTTGCGGCTGCGGGTCGAGCGCTTCTTCGAGGTCTTGGCCTTCGTGGCGGTGGAGCGCAGCGCGGCATTGACTTCCTTTGCCTCGCTTGCGCGGGATTCGTCCTCATCCTCGTCGAGGCCGTCTTCGAGATCGTCCTCGTAGCTGTCCGAATCGAGGTCGTCGTCCATGCCGTCCATCGAGCTTCCGTCGACATTCGGCATTGCCGCATCGTCGCTCGCGATATCTACGCCCTTGGAGCGCAGCACGTCATAGAGATCCGACAGTTCTTCGGAATCGACATCAATATCACGGGTTGCGACCTGGATATCATCCTCAGATACCGTTCCGTCATTCTTGGACGATTTCGTCACAAGGGCATCGACGGCCTGCATCAGTTCGGGGGACAGCTTGATATCCTCTTTCGACTTCTTTGTAGCCACGTATTTCCTTTCGACGCACAATCGTTACTACTTTACCCGTTATTGAGCGTCTGCAGACGCAGAAAGTCTGCCTGACAGCTCCTGCACATGCCGCTGTAGCTGCGTCGCTTCGACGAAGAGCTCCTTCGTGCGGTCGGAGAGCGCATCAGGCGTGCTTCTGAGCTCGGTCCTGATGGCACGGATCTTGCGCTTCGTGGAATAGAGCTCGACGGTATCGACGAGAAAAGCCATCTTCTGCCCCGCCGTCATCCCTTCAGCCGAGGCAAGCCTGCCGCCACCCAGAAGCTGTGCCGCTTCGGGATAGACAGAGGTCGCCGCTGCCACGACATCCTGAGGCGCTGCATCCTCAGGCGTCGCGAGCATCGCCCATGCCATCGCCTCGTGTCTCGAGTCCGCCCAGGAAAAGCCTGCAATCCTCTGCGAGTAGGCCCGCGCTTCCTTCGGATAGGCGGCAGTCAGGGCAAGAAGCTCGCGCTCCGCATCGATCTGGCGGCGCTCGTCCGAGGAGAGTGCAGTCGGTACCGGCGCCGCTGCTCCGTAGGCATCATCTGGCACGTAGTCCGCTTGCTCCTCCTCGTAGTAGTCCGCATCGTCGTAGCTTGGCCCGTCATAGGTCGGTATCTGCTCCTGCTCGGGACGCGCGGTCCTGCGTGCGGCAGGTGCCTGTGCCGTCTCCCTCGGCAGCGGCTTTCTGCGAATCGTCCGCTTCGTCTCTTCGGGGTCCATGCCAAGAGCATCTGCGAGCTGCAGGGCATAGGAGTCGATCAGGGGCGAGTCCTTGAGCGGAGCCAGAAGTCCCGCGAGGTCGTCGAGCGCCTTCACGCGGACACCCGGAATCGTGAGGTCGTAGCCTTCGAGCCGCTTTGCGAACACGAAATCTATGAGAGGACGCGCGCCTTCGAGCTGCTTTTCCATCTCCTCTTTCGGATGCGACGCAAGAAACTCCATCGGGTCCTGGTTGTTCGGCAGCACGACGCAGAGAAGCTCGGCTGTCGTCTTGTCCACATACTGTACTGCGCGCTCGGCAGCACGCTGACCCGCCGCATCGCCGTCGAACATGCAGATGATGCGCTTCACGCGCAGCCGCTCGAGCGTCTTCACATGGTCGAGCGAGAATGCCGTGCCAAGCGCTGCAACCGCATTCCTGAACCCTGCCTCGTGGAGGGCAATGACATCGGTATATCCTTCGCACACGATTGCCGTGCCCGTCTCCACCATCGCATCGCGTGCCTTGTCTATCGCGAAGAGGTGCTTCCTCTTGTTGAAGACCGGCGTATCGCCGGTATTGATGTATTTCGCGATCCCGTCATGCTTCGTCGCTTCGAGGATCCTGCCGCCAAAGGCAATCGTGCGTCCCTGCTCATCGTGAATGGGAAACATGACACGGTCGAAGAAGCGGTCGGAGATCCTCCCCGAGCGTTCGCGTCCGAGGTCTGCCGCCGCAATCTCCTGGTTCGTGAAGCCCTTCGAGCGCAGATGTGCCGCAAGCATGCCATGCCCCGGCGCAAAGCCGAGGTTCCAGGAACGGCAGATGGCAGAGCCGAAACCGCGTCCGGAGAAATAGCTCCTCGCCGCAGCAGGACCCTCTCCCTTGCCGCGCATGAGCATCGTCGTGTAGAAGCTCTCTGCCTCGGCCAGGCAGGCAAGGAGCCGCTGCCTCTTCGGGCCATGGTGTGCCGACTTCTCTTCGGTAAGCTCAATGCCGGCACGGTCTGCAAGATAGCGGATGGCATCGGGGAACTCGAGGTTCTCCCTGCGCTGGACATAGCTGAACACATCGCCACCGGCACCGCAGCCGAAGCAGTGCCAGAGGCCAGTCTGGGGATTCACCTTGAACGACGGAGACTTCTCATGATGGAACGGGCAGCAGCCCCAGAATTCCTGGCCACGCTGCTTCAGCACGACGGTCTCGCCGACAAGCTGGACGATATCGGTCGCCTGCCTGACGCGCTCCTTGTCTTCGTCGGTTATCAACAGATTGCCCCCTCGCTGTCGGCACTCAGGTTCACATGTACCCACTCGATGTTCCCGCGAACCACTGCTTCGAGTTCCGCCATCGAAGAGAACCTGCGCTGTGCCCTGAGCCAGCGGCAGAAGACGACCTGCACCTCCCGCCCATAGATATCGCCGGAAAAGCCAAGGAGATGCGCTTCGAGGAAGTTGGGCCGCTTGGTTTCCTCGAAGCTCTTGGGAGCGCCGACATTGATAGCGGAGGCATAGGGCACGCCTTCCACGACGATATATCCCCCATAGACGCCTTCAGCGGGCATGGCAGAAAGCGGCTCGCACTGGACGTTCGCCGTCGCAAAGCCCATGCCGGTGCCTTCGCCGCGGCCGTGCATGACTAAGCCACGGACGTAATGGCAGCGGCCAAGAAGCTCTGCCGCCTCATCGAGCGCGCCCTGCGTGAGAAGATGCCGAATCCTTGTCGCGCTCACAGGCTCCGTGCCTCCGAGAGCCAGATCCTGCGGCACGATATCGATTCCGCGGCTTCCGAGAATCTCCTGGAGCGTTGAGACATCGCCTGCGCCACGTGCGCCGAAGCGGAAGTTCGTGCCGACATGCACGGATGCGGGATGAAGCGCTTCCTCGATGCGTGTGCAGAAAGCAGCAGGAGCAAGCCCTGCAAGCTGGGGCGTGAAGTGCATGACAAGAACGGCATCTGCACCGAGAGAAAAAAGGCCCCGCACGCGGTCAGAGACAGAGAGGAGCCTCGCTTCAGGACGCAATCCTACGACTTCGGAAGGATCGGGGTCGAAGGTCACGACGACAGAGGGAAGCTCGCGGCTGCAGGCATCCGCGACAAGGCGGGCAATCAGGGCCCTGTGCCCTAGATGCAGGCCATCGAAGGCGCCGAGCGCAATGACCGATGAGGAGGAGAGCTTTTGAGAGGCTGCCTTGCTCACATAGAGCGTTCCCAGCTCATGCGCATGTGGCTCGGGCAGCCTGCCCTGTCCGAAGGTGGCCGCATCGACAAGCGCCTGCTTTGCCGCTGCATCGAGCGGCAGTGCGAAGCCGCCACACTGCTCCTGCATATTCTCTCTCCTTGTCTCTAGCGGACGCCTGATATGCCCGCCGGGAAATTCGCGACCGTCTTGAGACGGTCGTTCACACATTCCCACACACCGTATACCTTGCCGGATGAGACCATCGCACAGCGCTCCCCTTCCTTGAGGTCGACACTGCCGCGGGAAAGCGTCTTTCCCTGGAGGAGCTTCTCGAGCTCAGAGTCTGTGACAGCACGCTTCGGCAGGCCGAGCGCACGCACCGGATCTGCCGCAAGGGAAAGGATGCCGTCGGCGCCTGCCTCGGCAATCTCCTCGAGCGTATGCGCATTCTTCAGCGTGAGGCTTCCGGATGAAAGGCGCCGGAGCGCCCCGAGGTGCGCGGCACTCCCCAGAGAGCGTCCCAGGTCGCGGGCAATGCTCCTGATATAGGTGCCCTTCGATACCATGAACGCGCAGTCCCAGAAGAGCCCTTCGTCGTCCTCGCCGACTGCAAGGAGCAGGGCCTGGTATATCTCTATCCGGCGCGAAGCAAGCTCGACCGCCTCGCCTTCACGGGCGAGCGCATAGGCTCGCTTGCCGTCGATCGAGATGGCAGAGTATGCTGGCGGCACCTGGTCCTGCACACCGACAAGGCCAGCCAGGGCTTGGCGTGCTTCCTCCTCATCGAAGAGACGCTTCGGCACCTCGGCCTCGCGCACGATCTTGCCTTCGCGGTCATCGGTATCGGTCTCGCGGCCAAACGAGATGCGGGCCTCATAGGACTTCTGGTCCTGCGTCAGCATGCCCATGAGGCGGGTGCCCTGGCCGACGCCGATGACAAGAAGGCCAGAGGCGGCAGGGTCGAGCGTGCCGGCATGGCCTACGCGGCGCTCGCCCAAGGCATAGCGCACCTTCGACACCGCATCATGGCTTGTGATGCCTTCCGGCTTGTCGACAGCCAGAAGGAGATTCAGTCCGCTCTGTCCGCGCTTCACTCGCTCACCCCGCCCATGGCAGGAGCGCAGGGCTCGTTCGTGAGCAGTGCCTTGAGGCGCGGCAGCACGACAGAGAGCGCCTCGTCGAGGTCGCCCGTCAGCGTGAAGCCTGCAGCAGCCTTGTGGCCGCCTCCCCCGAGCTCGCGCGCGACGACCGAGATATCGTAGTCGCTCTTCGAGCGCAGGTTGCCACGGACGCCACCGCCAGGAAGCTCCTTCAGGAACAGCGCCACCTCAGCCCCGTCGACGCTTCTCACGACGTCTATGAGCCCGTCGCACTCGTCGAGCTGGGCACCGGTACGCTCGAGGTCGTCCACCGTGGAGTAGCTGTAGGAGATGCGCCCTCCCAGAAACGTCTTGATCCTCGACATGACCATAGCCTCGAGATGCAGGTACTGCAGACGGAAGCTCTGGTAGACATGAAGCGAGACGTTCGAGGGGTACGCACCGGAATCGACGAGATAGGAGGCGATATCGAAGGCCTCCGGATTCGCGTTCTGGTACTGGAAGCGCCCGGTATCGGTCATGATGGCACAGAAGAGGCAGTCGGCAATCTCCGGCGTCATCTCCGCCTCGATATGCTGTGCGAACTCGGCGATGATGACACCGGTGGCAGCAGCATCGGGACGCACGACGTGCACGTCGCCGAACGGCTTCTCGGAAGGATGATGGTCGATCTCTGCAACCTTCGGCGCGCGCCTGAGCACAGCCTCTGCCTCATTCAGGCGCGACGGTGCCGGCAGATCGACGCTGATGAAGAGGTCTGGCGCCCCTTCATAGTCCTTGGCCTGCACGAAGCCATCGGCACCCGGCAGGAAGGCATAGATCCTCGGCACCGGATCGGCATCTGCCAAGAGGTTCGTGACCGTCTTTTCCGGCCAGCGCCTCCGAAGGATGTGGGCCAAGGCAAGGCCCGAGCCCAGGGCGTCTCCGTCCGGGCTCGTATGGGCGCAGACACAGATCGTCTGCGCCTCCTCAATCAGGGAGACGAGGGCCGCAAACGATGCGGCCTGCGTCTTCATATCGTCGTACTGCACAGTCCCTCTATTCGGTTTCGGTCTCGGATGGCTGGATCGGGTAGCCATCCTCGTCCTTCTCGACCGAGAGCGTCGGCGGGACGTTCTTGAGGGCGCGGGCAATCTGCTCGGCCTCGTCGGTCGTCGTATCGATGCGGAACTCGATCTCGGGCGTCACCCTCCAGGTAACAGCGTGCCCAAAGAGCGAGCGGATGCGGCCCTTTGCGCGGTCGAGCGCCGACATGACCTCCTCGTAGCGGTCTGCATCGCAGGACACGTAGACACGCATGAAGGACTTGTCGATCGCGACCTCGACGCCCGTCACGGTGATGAGCGCGAGATCGGGGTCGGAGATCTCGAACAGAAGGATGTCTGCAATCTTCTCGCGCGCCTGTTCGTTGATGCGGCGGGAATTCCTGTTCTGCTTCATGGCTTGACCTTACTCGGTACGGGCAACCTCGACGATCTTGTAGGATTCGATCGTGTCGCCCACATGGATATCCTGATAGTTCTCGAGCGAGATGCCGCACTCGTAGCCAGCCTTGACGCTCTTGACCTCGTCCTTGTAGCGGCGAAGGGATGCAATCGTGCCATCGTAGACGACGATGCCGTTCCTGACCAGGCGGACCTGGTCGGTGGCAGAAACCTCGCCTTCCTGGACCATGCAGCCGGCTGCGATGCCGACCTTCGGAACCTTGTAGGTCTGGCGCACCTCGATCGTGGCGGTCTGCTTCTCCTCCTCCGTCGGCTTGAGCATGCCGATGCGTGCTGCATCGATCTCCTCGATAGCCTTGTAGATGACGGAGTAGGTGCGGATCTCGACGCCGTCCTTCTCGGCAGCCTGGCGGGCCTTTGCATCAGGACGGACACCGAAGCCGATGATGATGGCATTGGAGGCGTCTGCGAGGATGACATCGGTCTCGTTGATGGCACCGACGGCAGTGTGGATCACGTTGATGCGGACCTCGGACTGGTCGAGCTTCGAGAGGGCATCGACAAGTGCCTCGATGGAGCCCTGGACATCTGCCTTGATGATGAGGTTGAGCTCCTTGACGTCCTGCTCCTCCATCGTGTCGAAGAGATTCTCGAGCGTGACGTGCTTGGCCTTGTTCTGCTCCTCGATGCGGGCCTTGAGCTGGCGCTGCTCGGCGAGCTGGCGTGCATCGCGCTCGTCGTCGAACACGCGGAACTCGTCGCCTGCATTCGGGATCGACTGGAGGCCCAGAATCTCGACAGGGTCGGACGGCTTGGCTTCAGCCACATTGTTGCCGTGCTGGTCAAGCATGGCGCGGACGCGTCCGTAGGCCGTACCTGCCACGACAGCATCGCCGACATGCAGCGTGCCCCTGTTCACAAGGATCGTGGCAACAGAGCCGCGGCCGCGGTCGAGCTTTGCCTCGAGGACATAGCCGGATGCGAACGTATTCGGGTTCGCCTTGAGCTCGAGGTAGTCAGCCTCGAGCAGTACTGCCTCGAGCAGGTCCTCGATGCCGATCTTCTTCTTGGCGGAGATGTTCACGAACATGTTCTGGCCGCCCCACTCCTCGGGGATGATGCCATATTCCGTGAGCTCCTGGCGCACCTTGTCCGGATTTGCGCCCGGCTTGTCGATCTTGTTGACGGCGACGATGATAGGAACGTTTGCCGCCTTTGCATGGTTGATGGACTCGATGGTCTGGGGCATGACGCCGTCGTCAGCGGCGACGATCAGGATGACGATATCCGTGACCTTGGCGCCACGGGCACGCATGGCCGTGAACGTTGCATGGCCCGGCGTATCGATGAACGTGATCGTGCGGCCATGGATCTTGACCTGGGAGGCGCCGATGGCCTGCGTGATGCCGCCAGCCTCGCCTGCAGCGACGCCGGTATGGCGGATTGCATCGAGGAGCGACGTCTTGCCGTGGTCGACGTGTCCCATGACGGTGACGACAGGTGGCCTCGGAACGAGATCCTTCGGATCGTCGTAGAAGCTGAAGGAGTTCTCCTCCTCCTTGGTCATGACCTTGACATCGCGGCCAAGGTCGTCGGCGATGAGCTCGATCTGGTCATCTGTCATGCTCTGCGTCATCGTCAGCGGCGTTCCGAGAAGGAACAGACGCTTGATGATGTCATTTGCAGGGACCTTGAGGAGCTCTGCAAGCTCGGCCACGGTCGAGCCCTGCGGAACCTTGATCGTATCGAGCTGGGAGAGGTCCTGGTCGTTCTTCACAGCCTCCTCGATACGCTTCTCCTCGGCAGCCTCGGCAGCCTGCTTGACACGGCGCTCCTTGCGGCGCTTGCGGCGGCCGGTCGATTCGCGCGAGGCTTCCTCGACAGCGGCGCGGGCTTCTTCGAGCACGTGCTCGCGGTTGTATTCCTCGGCAGCACGTGCCATGCGGGTGTAGCGGTCTTCCCCGTCATTCTGCCTGTGGCTGTGCTTCTGGTTCCTGCGGCGGTTCTCGCCACGGCTGTCAGGCTTTCCCTCGCCAGCAGGTGCTGCCTGGGCAGCATTCCTCCTGACTTCGTCCATCGAGAAGCCACGGCGCTCGTTGCGCTCATGGCGCTCATCGTTGCGCTCTTCGCCGCGGCCACCACGATCGGAACGCTCGTTACGGCCGCCACGGTCGGAGGAGTTCCTGCGCTCGGGGCGCTGGCGCTTCCTGGCAGCACGCTCTTCGGCTTCCTGCTTCTTGCGTGCCTCCTTCTCCTCTTCCTGCTGCTTCAGGACCTTCTCCTGCTGGGCGATCTGGTCGAGCAGGCTCGTGAAGGACGGCACGCTCTTCGGAGCCGTGTCCCTGACGCGGTTCTTCTCTGCCTCTTCCTTGGCCTTGCGCTCCTGTTCGGCGCGCTCCTCCTCGGCCTTCTTGCGGGCAGCCTCGGCCTCGCGGCGGCGCTGCTCCTCGACAGCGCGCTCCTGCGCACGGCGCTTCTCGGCAGCCACACGCTCGCGCTCTGCCTCCTCGGCAGCCTTGCGCTCCTCTTCCTTCTTTGCCTCTTCCTCGGCCTTCTTCTGGGCCTCGATCTCGGCGGCACGGGCCTCGAGGATCGGCTTGAGCTTCTTGCGGACAAGGTTCACGTAGACGTCCTCAAGCGTCGAGGACGGCGACTTTGCCGGTATCTTCATCTGATCGAGATAGTCGAGCATCTCCTTGCTCGACATCCCATATTCCTTTGCCAAATCATGTACGCGGGTCTTTGCCATGTAACCAACCTTCCTAGATGCGACGGGTATGATGCGACGTTCCGTCGCATTGTCAGATCAGCGAATCGGGATCGTCAGTGACCTCGGCGTCCATGAGCTTCTCGTGGATGCCGCAGTACTTCGATCCCGGACGGGCCATGTTGCGGCAGCGCATGCCGTCAGGACTCACATACTCGCAGCGATGGCCTTCCTCGCCCTCGTCTGCAATCAGCGTGTCCTCCTCATGCTGCACAGCCGGGATATGCGTCCCGTTCAGGATGCTCTTCGCGAGCGACTCGTTCTTGATATCGATATGGTAGCCCGTGAGGCGAGCTGCCAGGCGTGCGTTCTGGCCTTCCTTGCCGATAGCGAGGGAGAGCTGGTCGTCCGGCACGATGACCGTGCAGTAGTTGGACTCGGGGTCGACAAGCACGCGCGAGACCTTGGCAGGCGACAGGGCGTTTGCGACACGCTTAGCCGGATCCTCGTCCCAGAGCACGACGTCGACGCGCTCGCCGCGGAGCTCGGAGACGACCGTGCGGACACGGCTGCCCTTGGGGCCGACGCAGGCGCCGACAGGATCGAGGTGCTCGTCGACAGAGGAGACAGCGACCTTCGAGCGGATGCCCGGCTCGCGGGCGACGGAGTTCACCTTCACGACCTTGTCGTAGACCTCAGGCACCTCGAGCTCGAAGAGCTTCGCGATGAGGTTCGGGTGCGTACGGGAAATCACGATGGCCGGACGCTGGCGCTCGCCGCGCGTCGGCTGCACCGTGCTGTTCGGGTCGCGCACGTCGACGATGATGGCTTTGATGCGCTGATTGTGCGCATAGTGCTCGCCGACCGGACGCTCGTTGCGCTCGTCAGGATGGCGATGGAGATCGAAGTGCGGAAGCTCTGCCTCGACGCCCTCGCGGATCTTCACGATCGTGAAGTCAGGTGTGGACTGGAGCACCGTACCGGTGATGATGTCGCCGATACGGTCGGAGAACTCCTCATAGATCTGCTGGCGGGCAGCATTGCGCACGATGTTGTTGATCTCAGCCTTTGCCTGCTGGGCAGCAAGACGGCTCGTGTCCTTCGGCGTGACGTCGATCTCGTCGAACTCCTCGAACTCGCCGGTCTCGTCGTTCCAGGACTCGTCCTTCGGCTCGAGGCGGTAGACGTAGATCCTGCCGGTCTGGCGGTCGATTGTGACCTTTGCGCCCCAATCGAGGTGCAGGATGTCGGCGTAGCTCTTTGCGAGCGACTGCTCGAGGCGGTCGAGCAGATAGAGCTCGTCGATGTGCTTTTCCTTGCAGAGCGCCATGAGCGCTTCCATCATTTCAGATGCCATATCTCATTCCTCCTTGGCGGCCTAGTTCTTGCCGCCACGCTTCTTTCCAGCAGTATCGAAATCGGGCTTGATCGTGCACTTGGCGATCTCATCGAGCGAGAAGCGCTGCTCCCCTTCGTCGGTATCGATCGTGACTGCGCCATCCTCGAAGCCCTTGAGGACGCCCGTCCAGCGCTTTCTGCCTTCAGCCCTGTCCAGCTTGATCTGGACGGTCTCGCCTGCGAAGCGCTCGAAGTCATGCGGACGCCTGAGCGGCCTCGACATGCCCGGCGACGAGATCTCGAGCGTATAGGCCCCCGGGAAGGGATCGAGCTCGTCCACGACCTCGTTGATCCAGCCGCCCTGTGCCGTCACCTCGTCGAGCGTGATCGGCTCTGCATCCTCGTCTGCGTGATCGATCCTGATGCAGACGATCGGAGCGGTCTTTGCACCCTCGATGCTCACGTCCACGATATCGATCGCATGCGCAGGCGCTGCCTTCTCGAGGGCATCGATGATGTCCTGTTCCTGTGCGCTCTTCGACACAGCCATCCCCTCCTTCGGGCTATCGGCCCTACATAACAAAGGAAGCGGGGCGAAAACTCCACCCCACTTCCTCTACGATTGAACTTTGACAGTGGTAGTTTAATACGAGTGTCACCCATCGTCAAACCTGCACATTTTTCTGAGAGGGAACTCCATGACTCTCCAGCAGCTCCGCTATCTCATCGCCGTGGCCGAGCACGGCTCCATCAATGCAGCGGCAAGAAACCTCTATACCGCCCAGTCGAATGTCTCCTGCGCGATGCGCGACCTCGAAGAGGAGTTCGGCTTCGAAATCTTCACCCGCTCGAACAGGGGCGTCGAGCTCACGGCGGAAGGCACGGAGCTTCTGGGCTATGCCCGCCAGGTCATTGAGCAGGCAGACATGCTCGAGGAGCGCTTCATCCAGGGGTCTGCCCCGCAGGAGCGCCTTGCCGTATCTGCCCAGCATTACGCCTTCTCCGTGCAGGCCTTCGTCGACGTCGTGAAGAGCTGCTCAAGCCCCGAATACGACTTTGTCATGCGCGAGACCGCGACAGGCGCGATCATCTCCGATGTCCGCGACTTCAGGAGCGAGATCGGCATCCTCTATCTCGATGGCTTCAATAGGCCGGTCCTCGAGAAGGCATTCGAGGATGCACGGCTCGACTTCCATCCCCTCTTCGATGCGCCGGTCCACGTCTTCGTGGGCGAGCAGCATCCTCTGGCGGAGAAGGACCTCATCCAGCCCGAAGACCTCGAGCCCTATCCGCGCTACTCCTTCGAGCAGGGTACGGAGAACTCTTTCTATTATTCTGAAGAGCCGCTTTCACAGCTTCCACACAGAAAGACCATCCGCTACTCCGACCGCGGCACGCTCACGAGCCTTCTTACCCACTTCGACGGCTATACGCTCTCCACAGGCGTGCTCTCGGATGAGATGCAGTCAGGCATCGCCTCGGTCCCTCTCGCAGGAGCGCCTACCATGCGTGTCGGCTATGTGATCCACCGTGAAAGGCGTCCGAGCGCCCTGCTCTCCCGCTACATCGAGCGCCTGCGCGAGATCATCCGCACAAACAGCTCGGAGTGCACCTACCTCGAAGACGATGCCGGCACGCGCTAGCGCCTGCATCCCGGCAGGAACATTCCATAGACAGCAGAAGGGCTCCGCACCGTTTTCAGTGCGGAGCCCTTCCTCGAATCTCGTTGAGCCCTCAGGCTAGATAGCGACGATGTTCACGAGCTTGCCTGGAACGACGATGACCTTCTTGATCGTCTTGCCTTCGAGGTAGCTGGCGACAGCCTGCTTCGCCGCCTCCTCGACCACGTCCTTCGATGCATCGGCAGCGACCTCGGCGTGGCCGCGGACCTTGCCCTTGACCTGGACAGCGATCGAGACGGTCTGGCTCTGGGCCTGCTTCTCGTCGAACTCAGGCCAGGGAACGTTGTAGACGGAATCCGTCTCGCCGAGCGCGGCATGCCAGAGCTCTTCGGACCAGTGCGGAGCGATCGGCGCCATCATGCGGACAATCGCAGAAGCGCAGGCGCAGCCAAGCGCTGCATCGCCCGTGCCATTGGGGTGCGCGTTCACATACTTCGATGCTGCATTCACAAGCTCCATGATGGCAGAGATGGCCGTGTTGAACTGTGTGCGGTCGAAGTCCTGCGTGCACTTGATGCCGAGACGGTTGAGCTCGCGGTTGAGCTCCTTACCGCCCTCGTCGAGCTTGCTGACATTGACAGCGCCAGCTGTCTTCGCATCGGCACCCTCGACGAGCTGCCAGACAATCCTCCAGGCACGCTTGAGGAAGCGGTTGCAGCCTGCGACTGCCTCCTCATCCCAGGAGAAGTCCTTCTCGGGAGGAGCGACGAAGAGGATGGCAAGACGCATCGTATCTGCGCCATACGGCTCGATGACAGAGGAAGGAGGAACGACATTGCCCTTCGACTTCGACATCGTCTCGCCGTTTGCATCCTTGACCATGCCCTGGCAGAGCAGGTTCGTGAACGGCTCGTCGAACTTCACGAGGCCCATGTCGCGCAGGACCTTCGTCCAGAAGCGCGAATAGAGCAGGTGAAGGATAGCATGCTCGATGCCGCCGATGTAGTTGTCGACCGGCATCCAGCGGTCCACGGCCTCGCTCGAGAACGGCGCCTTGTCGTTGTGGGGGTCGGTATAGCGCATGTAGTACCAGCTCGAGCACGTGAACGTGTCCATCGTGTCCGTGATGCGCTTTGCCGGACGTCCGCACTTCGGGCAGGTCGTCTTATAGAACGGCGCGTACCCTGCAAGCGTCTCGCCAGCACCGAGGTCGAGGTTCTCAGGAAGCCTGACAGGCAGGTCCTCTTCTGGCACAGGCACGTCGCCGCAGACGTCGCAGTGGATCATCGGGATGGGGTTTCCCCAGTAGCGCTGGCGGCTGATGAGCCAGTCGCGCAGGCGGTACTGCACCTTCGTGCGGCCGCAGTTGTGCTCCTCGAGCCAGGACACGATAGCATCGACGGCTTCGGAGTGCTTGCCGCCCTTCATGCCCGTGAACTCGCCGGACTGCACGAGGTAGCCCTCTGCTGCCATCGCGGAATCCCAGTCGACGTTCGTGACGACGAGGTCGCGCTGGTCCTTGAGCTCGTCGTAGAGCGGATCTTCCTTCTCGCAGATGATCGGCGGGATCGGCAGGCCATACTTGCGGGCGAAGTCGAAGTCGCGCTGGTCGCCGCAGGGAACGCCCATGACGGCACCGGTGCCGTAGTCCATGAGGACATAGTCGGCAACCCAGATGGGAGCCGGCTTGCCATTGATCGGGTTGATCACATAGCGGCCCGTGAAGATGCCGTGCTTCTCGCGCGCCGTGCCCTGGCGGTCGACTGAAGAGACCTTCTCCGTTGCGGCCTTGAGCGCCTTGAACTCTTCTTCATGCTCTGTGCCAGCCACGAGCTCTGCAGCAAGGTCGCTCTCGGGCGGAAGCACCATGAACGACACGCCGAAGAGCGTATCGGCACGGGTCGTGAAGACCGTGATCGTGCGGTCCGTCGGAGTGACGCCGTCGGTGTCGGCGAGCTTGAAGTCGATCTCTGCACCCTCGGAGCGGCCGATCCAGTTGCGCTGCTGTGCCTTCACGTTCTCGGGCCAGCCAGTCAGCTTGTCGAGGTCGTCCAGGAGCTCTTGGGCGTAATCGGTGATCTTGAGGTACCACTGGGAGAGGTTGCGCTTCTCCGGGATGGAGCCGCACCTCCAGCAGCGGCCCTCGACGACCTGCTCGTTGGCCAGGACCGTCTTGCACGTCGGGCACCAGTTCACCGGGCTCGTCGCACGGTAGGCAAGGCCGCGCTTCCACATCTGGATGAACATCCACTGGCCCCAGCGGTAATACTCGGGGTCGCAGGTGTTGAACATGCGGTCATAGTCGTAGGAGAAGCCCATGCGCTTCATGGTCTTCACGGCCTGGGCGATGTTCTGGTATGTCCACTTTGCAGCCTGCGTATGGTGCTTGATGGCAGCATTCTCTGCCGGCAGGCCGAATGCATCGAAGCCCATCGGATGCAGCACATCGTAGCCGCGCATGCGTGCCTGGCGTGCCATTGCATCGCCGATCGTATAGTTCCTGGCATGGCCCATGTGGAGGTCTCCCGAAGGATACGGGAACATCTCGAGCACATACTTCTTCGGCTTGGCGGGATCGGTATCCGTCTTGTAGAGATCCTCTTCCTCCCAGGTGCGCTGCCACTTGGTCTCGATGGCCTGGGCATCGTACTCCGGGATGGCAGACGTCTCGTTCGTGCTGTCACTCATCCTGAGCGCTCCTTCTAACGCGGAAGCAGGTAACGGACTCTGATTATAACGGCTCAGCATTTCCATGCGCTTAAACATCTCGTCCCCATATGGACACGAGGCCGACACGGGCATGTATACCTCGTGGTATAAAGCGTGCGAACTGCTGAAATGGCTCCATAAACGTCACAATGAGTGGGTCTGGCCACAGAGAGAGGAAGGCAATCCTTGCTCCGCTTTGAAGAATATGCGCGTCCGCGCTCGCCCGAAGAGGCGCTCGCGCTCCTTGAGGAACATCCCCATGCCACCGTGCTCGGTGGCATGATGTGGCTCCGCCTCCAGGACAGGACCGTCCCCTATGCGATCGACCTTGCATCGGCGGGCCTTGACTATGTGAAGCACGTCGACGGAAAGATCCATATCGGTGCCATGGCAAGCATCGAGCGTGCACGCACCGACGAAGCATTTGCACGCCTTACCGCAGGCGCCTTTGCAGAGGCGACGGAGGGCATTGTCGGTACCCAGTTCAGGAACCAGGCAACCGTCGGCGGCTCCGTCTTTTCCCGCATGGGCTTCTCCGATGTGCTCTGCTGCCTTCTTCCCTTCGATTCCGAGGTCACGCTCGCAAAGGCTGGCACGTTGCCGCTTGCCGAGTTTGCCCGCATGGGCACCGTGCACGATGTGCTCACAGAGGTTTCGCTACCCGATACGCCGGCACGCGCCGCCTTCGAAGGCGTGAGGCTCTCTGCCACGGACTTCAGCGCCCTCAATGTCTGCGCCGTCTGGCAGGATGGCTCCTGGCGCCTCGCCGTAGGATCGCTTCCGAAGCGTGCACAGCTTGTGGACCTCTCGTCCTGCACGCTCTCAGAGCACCCATCGAATGACGAGCTCGACCGGGTGGAAGAGCTTGTCGCAGCACTTCCCTTCGGATCCGATATGCGTGGCTCTGCCTCCTGGAGAAAGGCGGCAGCGCGCAAGCTGGCACGCCGTGCCATCGAGCATGCAGCCGCTAATCCGCTTTTAATCTGAAACCTCTGAGATCAGAGAGGATGCACGATGAGCGAAAGCATCGAGATTGCCTTCACCCTCAATGGACGCCCCGTCACGACCAAGGCAGACCCGGCCGAGACGCTCCTCTCCTGGCTCAGGAAGCATGGAATCAAGAGCGTGAAGTGCGCCTGCGAGACGACGAACTGCGGCCTCTGCACCGTGCTTGTCGACGGCTCGCCCGAACTCTCCTGCGCCCTCATCATGTCCCGTGTCTCGGGCCATGAGGTGCTGACGCTCGAAGGCATGGGCAGGGAGCGCAAGGAGCTTGCAGAGTGCCTTGCCGCAGAAGGAGCAGACCAGTGCGGCTTCTGCGCCCCAGGCCTCGAGATGGCCGTGCTTGCGCTCGACCGCACGAATCCTGATGCCACCGACCATGAGATGAGGAGCTTCCTCGCAAACAATCTCTGCCGCTGCACAGGCTACACATCCCAGATGCGTGCCATCAGGCGCTTCCTCGGCCGTGACCGCGCTGCAGGAGCAGAGATCTCCCAAGGCTCTGCCGAAGCAGAGGCGGCCGTCGAGCAGGTGCGCAAAGCCGCTGCCGAGATCGAGACGCCAGACCGTGGAAAGACGCTCTCCTCTGCCGTCGTGAAGAAGGATGCAGAGGCGCTCCTCGCAGGACGTCCCGTCTATACCGACGACCTTGCACCGGATGATGCCTACATCGTGCGTCTCGTGCGCTCCTCTGTCCCCCATGGCCGCGTGCTTTCCGTCGATACGGAAAAAGCGCTTGCAATCCCGGGCGTTGTTGCCATCTATACCTCGAAGGATGTTCCTCATCACCGCTTCACGCTTGCAGGGCAGAGCTACCTCGAGATGAGTCCCTATGACACGTGCATCCTGGACGACACCGTGCGCTACATCGGAGATGAGGTCGCTATCGTCGTCGCCGAGAACGAGGTCGCAGCAGAACTTGCCATGCACGCCGTGAAGGTGAAATACGAGAAGCTGCCCTACGTGCTCGATGTCCGCGAATCCCTCGACAATCCCTGCATCATCCACGACGAGGACGACTGGGCCTTCGGCGGCGACAAGACCGGAGACCCGAAGCGCAATCTCGTCGCGACAGGCGGCCATGAATACGGCGATGTGGATGCAGGCTTCGAAGCAGCCGATGTCGTGCTCGAGCATACCTATCATACGCAGGCAGCCGAACAGTCGATGATGGAGACATTCCGCTGCTATGCAACGACCGATGCCTTCGGCCGCATCACGATTGTGAGCTCGACGCAGGTCCCCTTCCATATCCGCCGCCAGGTGGCGACAGCCTTGGGCATCCCCCAGAGCCGCGTCCGTGTCGTGAAGCCCCGCGTCGGCGGCGGCTTCGGCGCGAAGCAGTCAGGTTCCTGCGAGGTCTACGCTGCCTTTGCAGCCATACAGACCGGACACCCCTGCAAATGCATCCTGACACGCCAAGAGACGCTCTCGGCCACGAACTCCCGCCACGAGATGTATCTCACGGTGAAAATCGGTGCGAAGCGTGACGGCACACTCACAGCAATAGATCTTCATGTCCTCTCCAATGCCGGTGCCTATGGCTACCATGGCTCGACGACCGTGACGCTTGCGGCAGGAAAGACCCTGCCCATCTACAACCAGGTGCCGAGCCGCTTTGCCTACAACGTCTGCTACACCGACACGATGCCGGGAGGCGCCTTCCGTGGCTATGGCGCGACACAGGGCTGCTTTGCCGTCGAGTCTGCCGTGAACGAGATGGCAGATACCCTCGGCATGGACCCTGCCGAAATCCGCCTCAAGAACCTCGTCACGGCAGGCCAGAACCTCCACCAGCTCAGCGAAGAGCCGCTCAGGAGCTGCCGGGCAGTGGAGTGCCTGAAGCGCGCGCTCGAGATGGCAGGCTGGAAGGACAGACCCTTGAGCGAAGACCTCGGAGACCGTGTCCGTGGCATCGGCCTGGCGCTTACGATGCAGGGCTCCGGCATCAGCAATGTCGATATCGCGAATGCCGACATCACGCTCGAGGATGACGGATTCTATATCCTCGATATCGGTGCGACCGACGTCGGCACGGGAGCCGATACGATCCTTGCACAGATTGCCGCCGAGGTGCTCGAGTGCCCTGTCGACGATATCGTGGTAAAGGGCGTGGACACCGACACCTCCCCGTACGATACGGGTGCCTACGCCTCGAGCGGCACCTATACCTCGGGTGGTGCCGTGCTCCGCGCAGCCGAGGAGCTCAAGAGAAAGATCTGCGCCCAGGCTGCTTCCTGGTGGAAGGCCGCACCCGACGAGGTCACGTTCTCGGAAGGCGTCGTCACGAGCGCCGACGGCACGCAGCAGATGAGCGTGAAGGAGCTTGCGAACAGGGCCATCGGCTTCGGCCTCAACCAGGGCCATCTTTCCGGCCATGGCGCAAACACGCAGCCGCAGTCGCCTCCTCCCTTCATGGCAGGCGTCGCCGAAGTGGAGGTCGACAAGGCAACCGGCAAGGTCACGCTCACCGACTATGCTGCCGTCGTCGACTGCGGCACGGTCATCAATGTGCCGCTTGCCCGTGTGCAGGCAGAGGGTGGCCTTGTCCAGGGCATCGGCATGGCCCTGACCGAGCAGGTCGTCTACGATGCACACGGTCACATGCGCACCGATTCCTTCATGCACTACAAGATCCCCTCGCGCCTCGATGTACCCGACATGCGCGTGGAGTTCATGCCCAGCTATGAGCCGACTGGCCCCTTCGGTGCCAAGTCCATCGGCGAGGTCGTCATCAATACGCCCTCCCCGGCGATTGCAAGCGCCGTCGCCCATGCGACAGGCCGCTACGTGAGGTCGCTTCCGATCCTGCCGGAGAAGGTCCTGCTCGGCGAAGATGGCTAGGCAGTTTTCATATCGCAGGCAGAGCGCCTTCCGGGTCATCCGGGAGGCGCTCTCTTCTTCTCAGCCTTGCTATGAAAAGAGCCCCTGCACGAAGCAGAGGCTCTGAGCAGATCTTGTCTTCGCTCCTACCGGAAGTTCACGTTCGGATCCTGGTCCTTCAAGACGACGTCGTGTGCTCCGCCCTCGACGAGCGAGGTTGCGCTCACAAGCGTGAGCTTTGCCTTGTCGCGAAGCTCTTTGAGGTTGAGGGCACCGCAGTTGCACATCGTGGAGCCATAGGAGTCGACGCCTTCGACGAAGGAGAGGCCCTTCTTCTTGCCGCCGAGGTCGTAGCGCTGCCAGTTGCGGGCACGGGCAGAGCCCTCGCCCCAGTACTCCTTCATGTAGGAGCCATTGACATTCACGCGGCGGGTCGGGGACTCGTCGAAGCGTGCGAAGTAGCGGCCGAGCATCATGAAGTCAGCACCCATAGCAAGGGCAAGCGTCATGTGGTAGTCGTAGACGATGCCGCCGTCAGAGCACACCGGCACATAGACGCCGGTCTCCTTGTAGTACTCGTCACGGGCACGGCAGACATCGATGAGAGCAGATGCCTGGCCACGGCCGATGCCCTTCTGCTCGCGCGTGATGCAGATGGAGCCTCCGCCGATGCCAACCTTCACGAAGTCAGCGCCGCAGTCCGCGAGGAAGCGGAAGCCTTCGGCATCGACGACGTTGCCAGCGCCGACCTTCACAGAATCGCCGTAGTGGGCACGAATCCAGTCGAGCGTGAGCTTCTGCCACTCGCTGAAGCCCTCGGATGAGTCGATGCAGAGCGCATCGGCGCCTGCCTCGATGAGGGCAGGGACGCGCTCGGCATAGTCGCGCGTGTTGATGCCGGCGCCGACCATGTAGCGCTTGTGGGCGTCGAGGAGCTCGTTCGGGTTCGACTTGTGGGAGTCGTAGTCCTTGCGGAAGACGAGGGAGACGAGGTGCTGATCCTTGTCGACAATCGGCAGCTGGTTGAGCTTGTGCTCCCAGATGATATCGTTTGCGGTCTTGAGCGTCGTGTCGTCGGGAGCGGTGATGAGCTTGTCGAACGGCGTCATGAAGTCGCGGACAAGCTTGCCACGGTCGTCGCGCGAAGGACGGTAGTCACGGGACGTGACGATGCCGAGGAGCTTGCCGTGGCCGGTGCCGTCATCCGTGACGGGCATGCAGGAGTGGCCCGTCTCTTCCTTCAGGTCCATGACCTGCTGGAGCGTCATGTCAGGCGTGAGCGTCGAGTCGGACTCGACAAAGCCTGCCTTGTAGGACTTGACCTCTGCGACCATCGCAGCCTCGGCCTCCACGGACTGTGAGCCATAGATGAAGCTCATGCCGCCCTGCTGGGCAAGCGCGATTGCCAGACGCGGACCGGAGACAGCCTGCATGATTGCAGACACCATCGGGATGTTGAGCGTGATCGAAGGCTCTTCTCCACGCTTGAAGCGCACGAGCGGTGTCTTCAGGGAAACATTGTCCGGAATGCACTCGGATGATGAATAGCCAGGCACCAGCAGGTACTCAGAGAAAGTGTGGGACTCTCCTTCGAAGAATGTTGCCATGAAGCGTTGCCTCCATCTGCTCGAAACGCTACGTCCGTTTTGGTTGAACGGATTGTAGCACCCATCTGCCTATTATTTGCATCCATTCACCTAAAACGGGGAATCGGGCGCAGAACCCGATTCCCCGCATAAGCTCCCCTATCCTTCGTTCATGACATCCTGGAAGTTGACAGCGATGTCATGCTTCGTGGGCACCCATTCGACCTTCTTGAAGAGTGCTACGACCGTGATCGGAATGTACGTCATCATGAACAGCGGGAACGTGAAGATGTTCGTGATGATGCGCCACTTCTTGCGCGCATGGATGTGCTTGCGCTCGGAGACCGTCGTGATGATTGCGAGCAGGAAGAACACGACATACATGGAGCCGAAGGTCATGACAAGAGAGCCGACACACATGAGGAGCTCGCCCTGCGTTGCCAAAAAACCATGGCTTGCCGCGCCGATGCCGAGATAGGCGGCATTCACGAACGCGGAGATGAGCGTCAAGATCATGCCTGGAGCGATGGTCATGAGCAGGTCATAGGAAGCGAACTGCTTCTTGCGGATGCCGTGGGCAAGGTCGCGCACATAGCTGAAGAAGACCTGGTAGAAGCCCTTCGTCCAGCGCATGCGCTGAATCCAGGATGCCTTGAACGTGACCGGCTGCTCATCGAAGAACTCTGCTGGTGCGTAGCCGATCTGGATGTTGTTCGCGGCGCAGAACGTCGAGAACTGGATGTCCTCCGTGAGCAGGTGGAAATCCCAGCCGTGCATGCCGCGGATGATGCTCGAGGAGACAAGCCAGCCAGAGCCCGAGATGGCAGCAGAGGTGCCAAGCTCCATGCGGGCATTGTTCAGGAACTTCGCCTCGCGCAGGAACCAGAGCGCATAGGCTGCAGAGACCCAGGAGGAATCGAAGTTCTTGGAGTTGCGGTAGGACGTGAGGACCAGATAGCCCTGGTCGAAGGCATCGTTCATGATCTTCGTATAGTCAGGCGAGACGATGTTGTCGGCGTCGAAGACGAAGAAGCCGTCATACTTGTCGCCAGTCTCGTCGAGGATGCGGTTGAACGCATAGTCGAGGACCCAGCTCTTGCCCTTGCGCACAAGGTCATTGCGCTCCCAGGTGATGGCACCGGCATCGAGCGCTTCCTTGTACGTGTTGTCCGTGCAGGCATCTGCCACGACATAGACGTCCATGAGCTCACGCGGATAGTTCTGCGAGAGGATGGAGCGCACGAGGTTGCCGATGACAGGCTCCTCGTTGTGGGCTGCAATCACGAAGGCATAGCAGTGCTGCTTCTTGGCAGGCGGTATCTTCACGTCGCCGCGTCTCCACACATGCAGGATATAGACGAACTGGTAGAAGTATGCCAGCGTGAAGAACAGCAGCATGATGAAGTTGAAGATTACGATGGGCGTCAGGCCCGCCTTGATCATCGTATATCCCACGAAGCAACCCCTCTTTCCTCAGGCGCACATCGGGCGCTCTCACAGGGACAGGCCAAGCTCCGGGCACACCTCGCGTCCCCGCTCGGTCTGGCCCATCGAGGTACCTTGAAGTGATTCTAATACATTCAGAAGATCGTCTGGCAGTCTGTCAGCCAACTCTATGGTCTCTCCAGTACATGGATGGTCGAAGCGAATATGCCAGGAGTGGAGGAACTGCCGTGTGAGCCCCTTGTTCTGAAGGAGGCTGCCCTTTCCGTAGAGCGGATCTCCTACAACCGGGTGTCCGATATGGCGCATATGCACGCGGATCTGGTGCGTGCGCCCCGTATAGAGGTGGCACTCGAGGAGGCTGTAGCCTTCATCGCGCCTTCCTGCCTCGAAGCGCTCGAGCGTCTTGAACGTCGTAATCGCTTCGCGTGCCCCCGGATCGTCCGATACCGCCATGCGCAGGCGGTCCTTCGTGGACCTCGCAATGCCTGTCACGATCGTGCCGTCGTCAGGTGCCACATAGCCATGCACGAGCACGACATAGCGCCTGTCGAGGACACGGAGGCGGATGAGGTCCTGGAGCGCCTTCTGCGTCCTGTCATCCTTGGCGGCAACCATGAGGCCCGAGGTATCGCGGTCGAGCCTGTGCACGATGCCGGGGCGCTCCTCTCCCTGGAGCATGCCGAGATGTCCATAGCCGCAGTGAGCGACGAGCGCATTGGCAAGCGTATCGTCCACGTGGCCCGGCGCCGGATGGCAGACAAGGCCTGCCTGCTTCGAGAGCACGATCAGATATTCGTCCTCGAAGCGGATGTCGAGCGGTATATAGGGATTGGGGGCAAGAGGTCCGCCTACCTCTTCCGGCTCTTCGACTTCGGCCTGGATGCGGTCGCCCAGGCATACCTTCTCGCTCTTCGAGTCGGCATGCGTGCTGTTGATCGTGACGGCACCGGATTCGATGAGCTTGGCGCAGGCGCTCCTCGACGGCATATTGTCCTGAGATGCCAGAAAGCTGTCGAGACGCTCGCCGTCGCCTTCCGGCCCCACGAGAAATGTCCTGAGTGCACTAGCCACGCCTGTCCTCGCCTCCCTCACGGATAAGGCAGATGAGAACGCAGATGACGCCCAGTGTCACGAAGATGTCTGCGACATTGAAGACCGGAAAGTCCATGAACTGGGTCGCGAAGAAGTCTGTGACAGAGCCCTGGACGAGGCGGTCGATCATGTTGCCGATGCCACCGCCTGCGACAGCGCCAAGCGCGAGTGCGAACGGCACCGAGAGCTCTTCCTTCCAGACGGCGAGAAGAGCCAGGATGAAGATGGCGACAGCTATTGCGACGAAGAAGAAGCCCTTGCCCTCGCCCATCGAGAAGGCAGCGCCTGTGTTCTCCACATGGAGAAGGCGCAGCACGCCGGGAATGAAGGGGGCAGTGTCTCCTGTCTTTGGGAGCGCGCTCCTCACCCAGGCCTTCACGATCTGGTCCAAGATGACAGCCACTGCCGCCATCGCCAGAAAGAGCGTGATCCTTGTCCTTCGTCCTGCCTTTGCCATCCATCCTCCTTCTTCATGAAAAGGCGGCCATGCCAAGCACGGCCGCCTCCTATTGTTGCACGGAATCGCTATGCGCGTGCGTTTGCCTCTTCGACGGCTGCGTGGCAGCGCGGGCAGAGGCCGTCTGCGCCGAGCGTGCGCCAGTTCCAGCAGCGCGGGCACTTCTCGCCCTCGGCCGGAAGCACGGTGCAGGCAAGCTCGTCGCCCTCGGAAAGCTTCACGTCAGAGCAGACGAACGGCTCAGCGAGATCGCAGCCAAGCTCACCGGCGAGGAGCTCATACAGATCATGCGGCAGCACGAGCTCGGCACGAGCAGCCTGGGACGTCTTCTCGGCAATCGTCCCTGCTGCCTGCGCCTCCTCATATGCCTTCGTGAAGGCGCTCCTGGCCTCGGTCATTGCGTTGTAGGCCGGCAGGTACTTCTCGAAGACCTCGTCTGCGACCGGGTTCTCGAACCAGTCGAGAAGGGCGGCGAACGTCTGGCCGTCCTTGAGCGACTTCGGCAGGTATGCCATGGCCTCGTCGGTCGTGTAGGCAAGGATCGGCTGGAAGTCGTGGATGAGCATCGAGAGGATGTATGCCCAGGTCGTCTGTGCGCTCCTGCGCTCCTTCGAGTCCCTGCCGCCGCAGTACATGCGGTCCTTCGTCGCGTTCAGGTAGCCGTTCGAGAGCTCCGTCACGTAGTCGTAGAGGTTGCGGTAGACGACGTTGAAGCGATACTCGCCATACGCCTTCTCGACAGCCTTGTGGACCTCGCACATATGGGCAAGCGTCAGCTTGTCGTAGGCCGTGAGCTCCTCGAAGGGAAGTCCGTCGGCATCAAGCTCGAACTGTCCCTCGAGCTCGCCGAGGAGGAACCTGAACGTGTTCCTGATCTTGCGGTAGGCATCGCCGACGTGGTCCAGGATCGTATCGTCGCAGGGGACATCGGTCGACGTATCGACAGAGGCCACCCAGAGACGCAGGACATCCGCACCGCGTGTGTTGCAGACCTTGTTCGGGTCGATGACATTGCCGAGGGACTTCGACATCTTCCTGCCCTTGCCGTCAAGCGTGAAGCCCTGGGAGACGACAGACTTGTAGGGAGCGACGCCGTAGGCGCCCACGCTTGTCATGAGCGAGCTCATGAACCAGCCGCGGTGCTGATCGGAGCCCTCGAGGTACATGTCGGCCGGGAACTTGAGGTACGGACGGTGCTTGCAGACAGCAGTATGCGAGACGCCGGAGTCCCACCAGACATCGAGGATGTCCTTGTTCGCCTTGAGGTTGTGGCTGCCGCACTTCGGGCAGACGCAGGCGTCTCCCAGGTAGTCCTTCGGATCCTCCGTGAACCAGGCATCGGAACCCTTGGCACGGAAGAGGTCGATGACCTTGTCGAGCGTCTCGTCATTCAGCACGGTCTCGCCGCAGTCCTGGCAGGTGTAGGCAGGGATGGGCACGCCCCAGTTCCTCTGGCGCGAGATGCACCAGTCCGGGCGCTGCTCGACCATGGAGCCAATACGCTTGATGGAATGGGCCGGATAGAAGCGGACGTGGCTGAGCGCGTCAAGCGCCTCCTTGCGAAGGCCGGTCTGGTCCATGGAGACGAACCACTGGCTCGTGGCACGGAAGATGACCGGCTGCTTGCAGCGCCAGCAGTGCGGATAGGAGTGCGTGATGTCTTCATGAAGAATGAGGGTGCCACGCTCCTGGAGCCACTCGATGATCTTCGGGTTTGCATCGTTCACGTTCATGCCGGACCAGGGGCCGCCTGTGCCCATGCCGTCGCCCTTGTAGAAGTTGCCGTCGTCGTCGACCGGCATCACGATCGGGATGTTGAAGCGCATGCCGGCATTGTAGTCGTCGACGCCGTGGCCGGGAGCGGTGTGGACGATGCCGGTGCCATCTTCGAGCGTGACGTAGTCAGCATAGATGAACTCGCCCTCGACGCCCTGGTCGCCGAAGATCGGCTGCTTGTACTTGTTGTGGCAGAGCTCGGTGCCCGTCATCTTCCAGACAGAGCCATCAGCGGTGCGGGCAAGCTCGTAGTCGCTGTAGCCGAACTTCTCGCAGTCCTTCTCGACAAGCGCCTCTGCCATGAGCTCGCAGCGTCCGTCAACGACGACGCCGACGTACTCGGCTTCAGGATGGAGGATCACGGCGTCATCGGCAGGAAGGGTCCAGGGCGTCGTCGTCCAGATGTCGACCCAGAGATTTCCCTTGTAGGCCTCGAGTCCCTCCGGCACTGTCGTCATCTCGAAGCGCACGAAGATTGCCGGCGACACCTCGTCGCTGTACTCGATCTCCGCCTCGGCGAGAGCCGTATGGCAGTGCATGCACCAGTGCACCGGCTTCCTGCCACGGTAGATGGCGCCCTTGTCGAAGATGGCTTTGAAGATCTCGACGTCGGTCGCATCGTAGTCATGCGTGTAGGTCAGATACGGATTTGCCCACTCGCCGAGGACGCCGAGGCGCTTGAAGCCCTGGCGCTGCGTGTCGACCTGCTCGACAGCCATCTTGTTGCAGATCTCGCGGATCTTGACGGTCGGGAGCTGGTTGAACTTCTCCGTGCCGAGCTTCTCCTCGACCTTGTGCTCGATCGGCTGGCCGTGGCAGTCCCAGCCCGGAACATACGGCGTCTGGTAGCCGCGCATGGACCAGTAGCGGTTGATGATGTCCTTCGAGATCTTGTTCTGTGCATGTCCCAGATGGATCGGGCCGTTTGCATACGGAGGTCCGTCATGCAGCACGAACTTCTCGTGACCTTCGTTCTTCTTGAGAAGCAGGCCATACACATCGTTCTGCTCCCACTGCTCGAGACGCTTGGGCTCATGCTGTGCAAGGCCTGCACGCATGGGGAACCCGGTCTTCGGCAGGTTCATCGTCTTCTTGAACTCGTTAGCCACCTTGAGACCCTCGCTTTCCGGAAAGCCTTAGGGCTTTCCCTCCCAAAGGACGCCCTGCATAATTAAAGCGCCCCGTCCCTCTTGCTGGGACGAAGCGCTGCTTTTGGCACACTTCGCTTGTAGACCACCCAGCGAGCGGAAACTCCGCCGTACTCGGCTGGCCTATGACGGCGGCCAATCCGGTGGTGCCTACTTGCAGGGCTTCTGCGTTCGGGCCACGGCTCCAAGGTGATATTCCCTTCCGCTCCGGTCACGGGATTCCAGCAGCCCCGCTCTCTGGCGGCCGTGCTTGGAAGGTACTCGTCCTCTTCATTGCCTCTGGCGACACATAGTAGCACTCATCGGCCGCCGAAGGCACCTGCTCATATATTCTGGACAGAGAAACGATGCCGCCCTGAAACAATTGCTGCCGGAACGCTCGTGGCGCATCTCTTATATATGCTCTTATATGCTCTTATGCCTTCCGCTCATGGATTTGTCGCATCCTTGCTCAATCTGGTATGCCAGTATGGTCACATCTATGTAGATATGACAAGAAGAAAGCAGAGCATGGGCGAACCAGAACCGGCCGACAGGCGCTATCTCGAGCTTCTCTCAGAGAAGTTCCCGACCGCCCAGACGGCATTCACCGAAATCATCAATCTCGAAGCCATCCTCAACCTGCCGAAGGCAACCGAGCACTTCGTCTCCGACATCCACGGAGAGTACGAAGCCTTCGAACATATCCTCAACAACTGCTCGGGCGTCATCCGCGAAAGGGTGCGCTCGACGTTCTCTCTGGAGCTCACGACAAGCGAGCAGCAGGACCTCTGCACCCTCATCTATTATCCGCAGGAGAAGCTCCGCCGCATGAAGGAGGAGGGGCGCGCGACCGAGGAATGGTATGCCATCTCCCTTACGCGCCTCGTGCGTCTGGCACGCTACCTTTCGGGCTCCTACACGCGCTCGAAGGTCAGGAAGGCAATGCCTGTCGCCTATGCCTACATAATAGATGAGCTCCTGCACTTCACGCCGGACGAGCGCAAGGTGCGCCAGGTCTACCACGAGCGCATCATCACCTCGATCATCGACACGGGGTCTGCTGACGACTTCATCTGCTCTCTTGCCTCCCTGATCAAGCGCCTCGCGGTCGACACGCTCCATGTGGTCGGAGACATCTATGACCGTGGCCCTCACGCCGAGCTCATCATCGAGCGCCTCATGCGCTACCACTCGGTCGACATCCAGTGGGGAAACCACGATATCCTCTGGATGGGGGCAGCAGCAGGGTCTCCCGTCTGTCTTGCCGCCATCATCCGCAACAACATCCACTACGACGCTCTTGCCATCCTCGAGAACTCCTATGGGATAAGCCTGAGGGAGCTTGCCCTCTTCGCCGAACGCACCTACCAGAAGGACGACGTGCTCTCCCCCTTCGAGAAGGCCATTTCCGTCATCATGTTCAAGCTCGAAGGCCAGACGATCCAGCGTCATCCGAACTGGCAGATGGAAGGACGTCTCCTTCTCGGCAACATCGACAAGGAGCGCGGCTGTGTACGCATCGGAGACAAGGAGTATGAGCTCGCGACGTCCGACTTCCCGACCGTCGATCCCGAGCACCCCTATCAGCTGAGCGTCGAGGAGTCCAAGGTCATGGCCCATCTCGTCGAGAGTGCACGCTCATCGGAGCGCCTGCAGCGCGACATCGGCTTCCTCTATGACCATGGATCCATGTATCTCGTGCACAACAGGAATGTCCTCTTCCATGCCTGTCTGCCGATGAAGCAGGATGGCTCCTTCAATCCCGTGAAGCACGGGGATACGCTCTATGCAGGCAAGGCCTACCTTGACTATGCAGAGCGTGTCGCAAGGACCGCCTGGCACCAGCATGACCAGCTCTCGCTCGACTGGATGTGGTATCTCTGGTGCGGCCGCTTCTCGCCGCTCTCGGGCCGCGAGGTCAGGACCTTCGAGCGCACCTATGTGAAGGATCAGACTACCTGGAAGGAGCCGAGAGACCCCTACTATGCGCTCGTGAGCAAGCCCGAGATCGCAGACCGCGTGCTTGCCGAGTTCGGCCTCACAGGACCGCACTGCCACATCGTGAACGGGCACACGCCGGTGCACGCCTCGGCGGGCGAGAGCCCCATCCGCGCAGACGGCAAGGTCCTCGTGATCGACGGCGGCTTCTGCCGCGCCTACCACCACACGACAGGCATTGCAGGATACACGCTCATCGCCGAGGCCACAGGCATGCGCATCAAGGCGCACCGCCCCTTCAGCTCCATCCATGATGTGCTGGACCTCAACGAGGACATCGTCTCCGATACCGACAAGTTCGAGTATGAGGAGAGGCCGCTCCTGATCGGCGACACGGACACCGGCGCTGAGATCCGGCAGCAGATATCGGATCTCAGGGCGCTTCTCGATGCCTACCGATGCGGCCTACTTGTGGAGCACGCCGCACACTGACGGGACGATTTGCCGCATTCTCTCCAGAATTCAGAGATGTGTGTCTCTATTTCCGGCCTTAGGGTACATGTTCTGTCAATGCAGTTGGAAATGGGTGCTCAGGCGCCCGCAAGGAGAAGACGATGGACAACAAGAAGCAACGGCAGTCGATGATCTTGTACCTGATCGTCGCTATCGCGCTGATCTTCGGCCTGAACTCGTACTTCAACCCCACCTTGTACCAGCAGGTGACGGATGTAAGCTACAGCACGTTCCTCGAGATGGTCGATGACAACCAGGTCTCCAAGGTCGACCTGGATACCAGCACGAACGAGATCACGTTCAAGGCAAAGGACTCCTCGGGTGTCGAGAAGACCTATTCGACGACCGCATTCCCGAACGATGACGGACTCGTGGACAGGCTCACCGAGCACAAAGTCGACATGTCGGCATCCATCCCGAACGAGAACCAGAACCTGCTCTACTACATGCTCCTGAGCTACATCATCCCGCTTGCAATCGTGTTCTTCTTGGGCTGGCTCATCAACCGCCGCATGCGCAAGCAGATGGGCGACACGATGGACTTCTCGAGCGGATCGGGCTTTGGCGGCCTTGGAGGAGGCGGTCTCGGCAAGTCCTCTGCCAAGGAGGTCAAGGGCGAAGAGGTCCACACGACCTTCAAGGATGTCGCAGGCCAGGATGAGGCAAAGGAATCCCTGCAGGAGATCGTGAACTTCCTGCAGCACCCTGAGAAGTACAACGAGATCGGTGCACGCTGCCCCCGTGGCGCCCTGCTTGTCGGCCCTCCAGGCACAGGCAAGACCCTCCTCGCACGTGCTGTCGCAGGCGAGGCCGGCGTCACGTTCTTCCAGATCTCCGGCTCCGAGTTCGTCGAGATGTTCGTCGGCCGTGGTGCCGCAAAGGTCCGCGACCTCTTCAAGGAAGCGAACAAGAAGGCTCCCTGCATCGTCTTCATCGATGAGATCGACGCTGTCGGCAAGAGGCGCGACACCTCGATCAACTCCAACGACGAGCGCGAGCAGACGCTGAACCAGCTCCTCTCCGAGATGGATGGCTTCGACAACCACAAGGGCATCGTCGTGCTTGCCGCCACGAACAGGCCCGAGACGCTCGACCCGGCGCTGCTTCGTCCAGGCCGCTTCGACCGCCGCATCCCCGTCGAGCTTCCCGACCTTGCCGGCAGGAAGGCGATCCTTCAACTCCATGCGAACGACGTGAAGATGGAGCCGGGCATCGACCTCGATGTCATTGCCCGCTCGACCCCAGGCGCTTCCGGCGCTGACCTTGCCAACATCATCAATGAGGCGGCACTGCGCGCTGTCCGCATGGGCAGGAAGCGCGTCTCCCAGGAAGACATCCAGGAATCTGTCGAGGTCGTCATCGCCGGCGAGAAGCGCAAGTCGACGGTGCTCTCCGAGCATGAGAAGCAGGTCGTCTCCTACCACGAGGTCGGCCACGCTATCGTCGCTGCCACCCAGCGCTCCGATGCTCCGGTCCAGAAGATCACGATCGTGCCGCGCACGTCGGGCGCTCTCGGCTACACGATGCAGGTCGACGAGAACGAGCACTTCCTGTCCACGAAGAAGGATATGGAAGAGCAGATAGCAGTACTGTGCGGCGGCCGCGCTGCCGAAGAGCTCATCTTCGGCGAGGCCACGAACGGCGCCTCGAACGATATCGAGAAGGCAACGCAGATCGCCCGCGCCATGGTCACGCAGTATGGCATGACCGAAGAGCTCGGCATGGTCGCCCTGGGCCAGCAGAGGAATCGCTACCTCGGCGGCGGATCTGAGCTCACCTGCTCCGAAGGCACGGCCGAGAAGGTCGACGAGATGGTCCAGAAGATTGTCGAGGAGGGCCACCAGACCGCCCTCAAGACGCTCCAGGACCACCGCTTCAAGCTCCATGAGATTGCCCGCTATCTCCAGAAGAAGGAGACCATCACGGGCGAGGAGTTCATGACAATGTTCACGCGCGATGACGGCTTCGCTCCGCGCCCTGTACAGGCCCCGGCCCAGCAGTAGGACATCTGCTCTGCCGCAAGCAAGCGGGAGGCACTCACCAGTGCCTCCCGCTTTTTCATGTCAAGCTATTCTCTTTGCGCTCTCCCCTAGCGCCGGGCGCAGAGCTCCCAGAACGTGACTGCCGAGCTTGCTGCAACATTGAGCGAATCGACGCCGTGGCTCATCGGGATGATAGCGTGCCTGTCGCAGCGCGAGAGCACCTCATCGGAGAGTCCATAGCCTTCAGAGCCGAAGAAGAGCGCCTCATGGAGAGGTTCCTTCAGGGCCGGATTCGAAAGCGGCACCGCATCATCCGTGAGCGCCAATGCCACCGATGTGAAGCCCTTGCGTTCCAGGAGTGCGAAGAAGTCCCCAGGCCATCTGTCCTCCGCCTTTGCCCACGGCACCTGGAAGATCGTTCCCATGGATACCCTCACAGACCGCCTGTTCCAGGGATCGGCACAGCTAGGTGCCACGATCACGCCGTCCACGTCGAGCGCCGCGGCAGAGCGGAAGAGCGCCCCCACATTCGAGACATCGACGAGCCCTTCGAGCACCGCGAGGCGCACACGCTCCTTCTCTGCGCAGAGGCGCTCCAGAAGCCCTTCTGCGGAAGGCAGCTGCGGGCGCTTCATCGCAGCGAGGACACCACGGTTGAGCCTATATCCTATGACCTTCTCCGACATGTTATGCGGAAGGAGAAGCACCGGCACATCGTCTGGCCAGACAGCCAGAAGGGATGAAATGCTTCCGACCTGCGATTCGTCTGCCAGAAGCGAGAGCGGACGCACGCCTTCCTTGAGCGCTACCGCGATAGCGATCTGGGACTCGCAGATGAGAAGGGCACGTTCCGGCTCGAGCTCGCATCTCAGCTGATGGTTCGTGAGCCTCAGATACGGGTCGAGCCTTGGATCTTCGAGGTCTTCGATCAATTCTGGCTTCACGTTCTGGACCTTTCGTTTGAGCTCTGCCGTACGCCTTCCAATGCTGCTACGATAGCATCTCCGGAACCCAAGACAGGAAAGAGAGTCGAAGAGCAGTGTCCAGACATATGGAAAGCGATACGAGAAGGCCTGCCCGCAGCGCAGCGCATATATCGACCGCACAGGATGGGCAGAGCACCCCGAAGCATGAGGCAAGGCACAAGGCGCCCAGGCAGGAGCGTCCAGAACAGAGGAAGCAGAGGCGCAGGAAGGCCTCGAAGGCTCCCATCATCATCGCTGTCCTCGCTGCCATCTATCTTGTTGGCTCCGTCTTCTTCCTGAGCCATGCCCTTCCTGGCACCACGGCAGCAGGCAGAGACATTGCATTCGCAGGCTCCTCCAAGATCTCTGCCACCCTCAGAGATGCATCTGATGGCTTCTCGGTCACCGTCACCGATGCGGATGGCACTGAGAGCTTCACGGTCTCGGGCGATAGTGCAGGCTTTGCTTACGATGCAGACAAGGCTGCTTCCGAGCTCCTCAAGGCCCAGAACGGCTTCGTGTGGCCTGTCGCAGCTGTGCGTTCCCTCTTCACGAAGACCGATATCGTGCTTCCGTCTGATGCCGTCACGCTCGACGAGGAAGCCCTCTCGGATGCCGTGAGCACGGCCGTCGAGAACGTGAACGAGACAGCCACGCCCTCTGAGGATGCTCATCTTGCCTACGACGCAAGCCAGTCCACCTTTGTCGTCGCTTCTGAGACGAGGGGCACCCAGCTTCACGAGGACATCGTCGAGAACGCCGTGCGGACATCTTTCCAGCATCTGGCAAGCTCCTGCAAGCTGAACGATGCTGCCTATATCGCGCCAGAGGTCCTCTCGACCGATGAGCGCCTCGCCACTGCCATCCCTGCCGCCAACTCCCTCATGGGCGCCCAGCTCACGATCACGCTCGACGGCACGACCGTAGCGACGCCTTCCGACAACGTCGTCGCTGACTGGATCGAACTCGATGATTCCTTCATGCCGCAGCTGACGCAGGATGCCATCGAGAAGTGGGCAGAGGACAATTTCGATACCGTGGGGACCACGCGTACATTCACGAACTATGCAGGCGAGACGAAGACTGTCTCCTGCAACACGAACCCCGAGTCGGAAAGCACCTATGGCCAGCTTGTGGATGCTGAGAGCTTCGCTCAAGAGGCCTATGCCGCCGCTATGGCAAAGGACACTGCGACAATCGATATCCACGTCACCCAGGAGGCAGATGGCTTCACGGAAGCCGGTGCGGCTGACTGGGGAGACCGCTACATCGACGTGGACATCACGAACCAGCATGCCGTGCTCGTGGATGCAGGACAGGTGCTCTGGGAATCCGATGTCGTGACCGGCAATGTCGCTGCCGGCAATGACACACCTCAGGGCGTCTTCACGATCCAGAACATGATGAACTCCATCACGCTCACGGGCGAGGATGCCTCCGAGAACTTCGTATACAACTGGATGGGCTTCATCAGCACGGTCTGGGGCCTCCATGATGCAACGTGGAGAACCGAGTTTGGCGGCGACATCTACAAGACAGATGGCAGCCACGGCTGCGTGAACCTGCCGCTCGATGCGGCCAACGAGCTCTACGATCTCGTGCATGTCGGCGATGTCGTGGTCGTGCACGAGTAGAGCCTCTTTCTCCGTTCGCACAGGACAGTCTGCCATTTGCCGCTCTAAGGGATGCATTCATCCATATCTGCCGCAAGATTTATGGCATTATCCGCACCCGAGCGAAAGGAGCCTCCATGGGCCAGTATGTTCTGAACGAGAAGGATGGCCGCTACCTCTTCAACCTGTGCTCCAGCAATGGCCACATCCTGGGCACGTCTCTTGTCTTCCCGTCGCGCGAGGAGTGCCTTGCCGGCATCGATGCCGTGCGCGAGGATGCACCGGCTGCTGCCGTCGAGGATTCGACCGTCGATGCCTTCAAGCGCGAGCCGGCACCGAAGTACCGCATCTACGAGACGCTCTCGGGCAACTACTTCTTCCGCTTCTTCACGAAGGACAACGGCGACATCTTCCAGTCGCACAGCTACGAGAAAAAGGAGAGCCTCCTTCGGCGCATAGAGCGCATGCGCAATGAATGCGATTCCTCCATCGCTGCTGACGATATGTAGACATCAGCCGAAAGACGTGAACTCATATACATGAAAGCCCTCCCACGCCTGAGCATGGGAGGGCTTCTTTGTGTCTATGAATGCTGTTCTAGACGAGGTACTCGGCAATCTGGACGGCATTCGTTGCAGCGCCCTTGCGGATCTGGTCGCCGCAGCAGAAGAACGTGAGGCCGTTGACGCCATCTGCAGCGGAGAGGTCGCGACGGATCCTGCCGACGAAGACGAGGTCCTGGTCGGAGGCATCGAGCGGCATCGGGTAGCGCAGGTTCGCAGGGTCATCGACGACCTTGACGCCGGGAGCCGTGGAAAGGATCTCGCGTGCCTCATCAGGCGAGAGCGGGTTCTCGAACTCGAGCGTGATGGACTCGGAGTGGGAGCGCATGATGGGGACGCGGACGCAGGTGCAGTTCACGCGGACCTCCGGCAGGTGCATGATCTTCCTGCCTTCGTTCTGCATCTTCCACTCCTCGGACGTGTAGCCTTCGTCCTTGAAGCTGCCAATCTGCGGAATCAGGTTCATTGCAAGCTGGTAGGCGAAGGGGCTTGTATCCCCTACCTCGCCACCCTCGGCGAGCACCTTGAGCTCGCGTGTGAGCTCTGTGAGGCCCGGCATGCCAGCGCCGGATGCTGCCTGGTAGGTAGAGACAATCATGCGCTTCAGGCCTGCCGCCTTGTGGAGCTGATAGGTCGGCACAAGGCCGATGATCGTTGCGCAGTTGGGATTCGCAATGATGTTGCGGGGATGGTTCTGGATGTCTTCCGGATTGATCTCGGGAACGACCAGCGGCACATCCGGATCGAGACGGAAGGCATGCGAGTTGTCGACGCAGACCGCACCACGTGCTGCCGCCTCGGGCAGAAGTGCCTTGGCAATGCCGTCTCCTGCTGCACCGAGGACGATATCGATGCCGTCAAAGGCCTCAGGCTTTGCTTCCTTGACCTCGACCTCCTCGCCCTTGAACGTCAAGGTCTTGCCGGCGCTCTTCGCGCTGGCAAGCGGCACCAGCTCGCTTACCGGGAAGTTGCGCTCTTCGAGGCACTGCCTCATCTGGGTTCCGACGACGCCCGTGGCGCCGAGAATGGCTACACGCTTTCCTGCCATGGTTCTTGCTCCTATTCCACCATCTCATCAGCGAATGCCAGGTAGATGGTACGTATTGCCCGTTCGAATTCGGCGTTGTCCACGCCGAAGATGATGTTGATCTCCTGAGAGCTCTGCGTGATCAGGCGGATGTTGATGCCGTTCTCGCCGAGCTTGGAGAAGATGCGGCCCGAGGTGCCGACGCGCTTCGACATGTTGCGGCCGACGACCGTGATGAGAGCCAGGCCATCGATGACACGGACCTCATCCGGCTGGACCTCTTCCTGGATGTCGCCCACAATCGAGTAGAGGCAGTCATGCACATCGGCTGCATTCACGACGACGCCGAAGGAGTCGATGCCGGTCGGCACATGCTCTATCGAGACGCCATAGCGCTCGAAGATGGAGAGCACGCGGCGAAGCACGCCCACAGCCGTCGACATATGGTTCTGCTTCACGTAGACGCAGAGGAAGTCCTTCTTGCCAGCGATGCCTGTGATCAGGTGCTCGACAGAGTCATCCGTCGCTTCCTCGGAGATGATGGTGCCCTCGGCATGCGGGTCGTTCGTATTCTTGATTGCAATAGGGATGCCGACCTCACGTACCGGGAATATCGCCTCCTCGTGGAGGACCGAAGCTCCCATGTAGGAGAGCTCGCGCATCTCGTCGAACGTGATGCGGTGGATGGGGCGGGGATGCTCGACAATGCGCGGGTCGCAGGACAGGAACCCTGACACATCGGTCCAGTTCTCATAGAGGTCGACGCCTATGGCACGCGCGACGATAGCGCCGGTGATGTCGCCGCCGCCGCGGTCGAAGAGGCGGATCTCGCCTTCGGGCGTCGCACCATAGAAGCCCGGAATCAGGAACGGGCCTATCTTCTTTGCCATCTCGTGGATGTTGTGCGTCGCCTTTGTCATGCTCACTTTGCCATTGCGGTGGAAGCGCATGACGTCAGCAGCATCGACGAAAGGAAGGCCAAGGTATTCAGCCATGAGCTGGCCCGTGAAGTACTCGCCACGGGAGACGATGTACTCAGGCGAATACTCGGTCACATGAGCCTCGAACTCGTCGAACTCCTCCTCGATCGGATAGGCAAGGCCGAGCTCGCGTGCGATCTCGACGAAGCGGGCCTTGATCTGCTCCATGAGAGGCGTTGCATCCACGTGGTACTTCACATGTGCGCAGACGAGATAGAGCAGGTCGGTAACCTTGTCGTCGTCCTTCGAGCGGCGTCCTGCTGCAGAGACGACGATGAACTGGCGGGCAGGGTCTGCCTCGACGATGCTCTTGACCTTCCTGAACTGGTCTGCCGAAGCGACGCTGGAGCCGCCGAATTTTGCAACCTTGAGCACGTTATGCCTCCTGCGGGAATGCTGCCATGAAGGCAGCAGGGTCTTTTTCAAGCTGCTTCTCATAGAGCGCACGGGCGGCCTCGACATTCAGGCCGTCGAGGCGCCAGTAGCCCTCGAGATAGGGCTTGGCACCTTCCGGCGCCTCTGCCTTCGTGCGCAGAAGGTAGCTGCCCTTGAGAAGGGCAGGATCCCAGGCAAGCGGCTCGTCGAACCGGTAGGTGGGCTCGGCGCCCTCGGCGCAGTCGAGGAGATCCTGGACGATTGCGTTGCCAGTCGGCAGGCTTCCTGCACCCTGGCCATAGAACTTGAGCGTGCCGATCGTCGCACCGTCGAGCGTCACGAGGTTGAAGTTCGAGGGGACATCCGCCTCGAGGGTGCGCAGCGGCATGCAGACCGGCTCGACTGCTGCGGCGTAGCGGCCATCCTGCTGAGTCGCGCGGCCGAGGAGCTTCACGACGTATCCCCTGCTCTCGAGGAACGTGAGGTCCGCAATCTTCAAGTTCCTGATGCCGGTTGTAGGGATGTCCTTCTGGCAGGCACAGCCGAAGGCAACCGACGTGCCGATGATCGTCTTGTTCTTCACGTCGATGCCGTCGATGTCGGCCGTGGGGTCGCGCTCGGCATATCCCAGGCGCTGCGCCTCGGCAAGAGCGACATCGAAGTCGACCGCGTCATCGCGCATCTTCTCGATGATGTAGTTCGTCGTGCCGTTCATGATGCCGGAGATGGCAGAGATCTTGTCGATGCGCTTCGCCTTCAGGATAGAGGCGATCCAGGGAATGCCACCGCCGCAGGTAGCCTCGATGAAGAGGCGGGCACCGCTCTTTGCGGCATGCTCGACGAACTCCTGGAAGTAGGCTGCGACGACTGCCTTGTTGGACGTGACGACAGACTTGCCAGCATCGAGGGCACGCAGGATATAGGTATGTGCCGGCTCGAGGCCGCCCATGCACTCGACGACGGCAGTTATTTCAGGGTCGTTCGCGATATCATCGAAGTTCGAAGTCATGCGCGGTTCCGTGCAGCGGTCCGGCAGCTCGAGGATGCGCGTGACCTTGAGGGTGGGTACCGAGCTTTCGATGATCTGGACAACGCCACGACCGACCGTACCGTGGCCAAGCAGGGCTACGTTCATATATCATCCAATCTTTCCAACGTGTGACGGAAGCCCGTCTTCCTGATGAACACCGCTATCATGGACCACAAGCGCCCGTAAAACCCAGACGCAAGGGGCAATCAAATGGTGAACACTTTCTACCACAGTACACGCAGCTGTGCGCAAACCGTAACAAGCAAGCAAGCAATCCTTCAAGGTCTTGCCCCAGATGGAGGCCTCTATGTCTCCGATGAGCTTGGCAAGAACAAGATTTCGCTCTCCGATATGGTGGCTGGCACCTACCACGAGAATGCGAAGAAGGTGCTTGGCGCCCTCCTCACCGACTACACGGAAGAGGAGCTTTCGCAGTGCGTCGAGAACGCATATGGCAAGAAGTTCGATACAGCAGCCGTGACGCCGGTGACCAAGCTGGGAGCTGACTGGCTCCTCGAGCTCTTCCATGGACCGACCTGCGCCTTCAAGGATGTCGCGCTCCAGATGCTTCCGCAGCTCATGAGCGTCGCGCGCGAAGGAGATGGCCGCAATGTCATGATTGTGACCGCCACCTCGGGCGATACCGGAAAGGCTGCCCTTGAAGGCTTTGCCGATGTGCCAGGCTGCGGCGTCACGGTCTTCTATCCTGATGGGAAGGTCTCGGACATCCAGTATCTCCAGATGGTCTGCCAGAAGGGCGCCAATGTCTGCGTCTCGGGCATCCGCGGCACGTTCGATGATGCCCAGACCGGCGTGAAGCGCATCTTCTCCGACACGTCCCTCAAGGAGCGCCTGGCGAAGAAGAATATCGTGCTCTCGAGCGCGAACTCGATCAATGTCGGCCGCCTTGTCCCGCAGGTCACCTACTACTTCGATGCCTATGCCCAGCTTGTGCGCAGAGGCGCCCTCAAGGAAGGCGACGCGATCGACTTCTGCGTCCCGACCGGAAACTTCGGCGATGTCCTGGCTGGCTGGTTCGCAAAGCAGCTTGGCCTTCCCGTACGCCACCTCATCGTCGCCTCGAACACGAACAAGGTCCTGACCGACTTCATCGAGACCGGCACCTATGACCGCCGTCGCGACTTCGTGAAGACGATCTCCCCTTCGATGGACATCCTCGTGTCCTCGAACCTCGAGCGCCTGCTCTACTACCTGTCGGACGGCGACTGCGACTACATCGCTTCCCTCATGAACGACCTCAATGAAAAGGGCCTCTATACCGTGAAGCCGGAAATCCTTGCACGCATCCAGGAGACGTTCCGTGCTGGCTTTGCAACGGATGCCGAGACCCGTGCCACGATCAAGAGCACCTATGAGAAGGACCAGGTCCTGATCGATACGCACACCGCAGTCGCGAAGTGCGTGCTCGACCGCATCCCCAAGGATGGCACTGAGCGTGTCTGCCTCTCGACAGCAAGCCCCTACAAGTTCTGCTCCGACGTGCTCCAGGCGCTCGGCGAGCCGACCGAAGGCATGAACGACTTTGCCTGCATGGACGCGCTCGAGGCTGCGACACACACGGTAGCGCCCGTGCAGCTCTCATCGCTTCGCTTCTCCGAGAAGCTCCACACGGGCGTCTGCGACATCGAGGGCATGGGTGCCGTCGTCGAGGATGCCTCTCTCAAGATCTTTGCGAGGAGCTAGCATGGCAGACAGCGTATGGGTGGGCGTTCCTGCCACATCTGCCAATGTCGGCGTCGGCTTTGACTGCCTGGGGCTTGCCCTCGATCTCGAGGCACGCTTCGGCTTCGAGAAGTCGGACCATCTCGAGATCTTGGGCTGCGAGGAGCGCTTCCGGGGCGATGACAACCTCGTGCTCGCAAGCTACCGCGGCGCTACCAGAAGGCTCGGTCTCGAGCCGGTGCCACTGCGTCTCACAATCGAGTCCCCCATTCCGCTCTCAGGCGGCCTGGGATCGAGCTCTGCCTGCGTCGTTGCCGGCATCCTGGCTGCACAGGCGCTTGCCGACAGGCCCTACGACGAGCGGTTCACGCTCGATCTGGCAACGCATCTCGAAGGTCACCCGGACAATGTGGCTCCTGCCATCCTCGGAGGCCTTGTCTCGAGCTTTGTCGACGGCAAGGACACGGTATCTCTCCACTTCCCCGTTGCAGACAAGCTCCGCTTCGTCGCAATCGCCCCTCCCTACGAGGTGAGGACGGCAGATGCGAGGCGCGTGCTGCCCCACGAGGTGGCGCTCTCGACCTGCGTCTGGCAGATGGGCCGCATCGTCGCCCTCGTCCGCGCGCTCGAGTGTGGAGACATGGACCTTCTTGCCAAGGCGGCACAGGACAAGCTCCATGAGCCATACCGTGCAAAGCTCATCCCCGACTATGCGCTTCTGCGCGAGCGTGCGCTTGAGGCAGGCGCCTCCGCGTTCGTGATCTCCGGCTCTGGCTCGACGATGCTTGCGATCTGCGGCTCAGACTCGGCAGCGCACGACGTCGTGGATGCTGTCAGAGGCTCCGCAGAAAGCTTCTGGATCCGTATCTGCTCTGCTAGCGGACAAGGAGCCCGCTACCTTGAGGCATAAGACTCAGACAGGCCCTCAGAAGCTCCTGCGCTATAGATGGAATGCAGAAGGCGTTCAGCTCAGCTGTGCGCCTTCTTCGCTCTATGGCGAGAGAAGAGCGCCGCAATCAGAAGGCCTGTCGCAGCCCCGGCGAGGTCGATGAAGACATCGCGCACGGCACTCGAGCGGCCCGGCACGAAGATCTGGATCGTCTCGTCGAGCGATGGCACACAGACGATGAAGAGAAGCATCGCCGCAAGACGCGTGGTCATATGCGACCAGTCCGGACGTGCAGCATGATGCACGAGCAGGCCGAGCACGAGATATTCGGAGAAATGTCCGCACTTGCGGACGATGAATGTTTGGGTCGCTGGATCTCTCACACCGATTGCTTCGAGGAACGGACGCACGAGCGTCACGAAGACGCCGCTTTCTGCCTGCGAGGCCCCTCCCTGGACAAGCGAGTGGCCCCAGATGAAGAGGACCCAGAGAAAGACGGCGAGGAAAGCTCCCCGCCGTCTCTTGATGTCTTCCAGCACGCTATGCTTCATTGGCCGATCGGCCCCTGTTCCCGCGTGGCTTCAGATGCTTGAGCTTCGTGGAACGCTTCTTTGCCTTGGCAGATGAATCATCCTTCTTCTGGCTGCCACCCTCGATCACCTTGAGGTAGTCGCGCGAGGTCCTTGCATAGGACGGATTCTTCGACATCTCGTCGCTGACCAGGTAGTCGACATAGGACTCCGTGTCGATGGGTGAAGGAGCATCCTGCACCTGCGGTGCAAGAGATGCTGTCGGCTCATCGAACACCTCATCGTCGTCGAGCCCGGCAGGAGCTGCCACGACCGGCGTGAAGCCTGCCTGCGGGGCATCGGTATCGTTCTCGGCGAGCGCATCGAGCGCAGCCTTCCACATTGCGTCCTTGTCTTCCCCGTCCTTCTCCTTCTCGGGATAGAGACCGGAGTCGATCTCTGCGATGCGCGAGGAGATCTCGGAGCGGTCAGGGCGCGGTCGCGTCGTGGCAGCTGCGATATCTTCAGCTGCAAAGCTCCTCTGGGAGGCGGTCACGCTCGCAGCGAACGGCATATCGTCGATGGTCGGCTGGACAACCGAGTAGTCATCAGAGATAGGAATCGAGAGGTCGCGCGAGATGTCCTTTCCGTGCTCGCGCTCCCACCAGTCGGTGCCCACATCGCCGACTGTGCCATCGGCACGGGTGATGACGGGAAGGTCGTCCATCGAGTCCTTCGCAAGGCGCTCTGAGAGGACCGAACGCACGCCACGGGCACGCCTGCTCATGCGCTCTGCCCAGTTCAGGCGCTGGACATAGTTCTCTGCGATATCGCCGTAGTCTTCAGTCTCATGCGCTCCTGCACCAGGCTGGGCCGTACGGGCATTCTTCCTGGAAGCTTCCTTCTTCTGCACTTCCTGGAGGAAGACCGTCGTCTCGTCCGGGCTGGCAGATGCTGCAATGTCGGGGATGCGCGAGGCGATGCTGCTGTAAGGCATGCTCTCGGCTGTCTGTACCGGGAAGCCTCCCGTCATCGTCGTGGAGACCGATGCCGTCTCAGACGGCGATACACGCGGCCTTGAAGGCGGTGTCGGCGGCTTCGGCTCGTCGTCTGCATCCACAGCCGGAATCGTCGGCACGGAGCGCAGACGCGGTCCTTCTGTCGCAACGCGCTCCTGCTTCTTCTCTTCCTCGCGGTCGAGCTCGAGCGTGCGGCCAGCATCCTGCTCTTCCTCCTCGAAGAAGGGATGCGCCTCCTCGCCGGGAGCGCGCAGATGCTGCGGCACGTAGGAAGGGCTCTCCTCGGTACCGAACCAGGCATCCTCGGCGCGGGCAATGGACTCTGCCTCGAGCTGCTTCTTCGAGCGATGCCAGGCAATCGCAGAGACGGTGCCAGCAAGCGCTATGCCACAGCCGAGACCGGCCGCAAACGGAACAAGCATGGTCTGGGGATCCAGGTCCTGGCCTGCGGTCTGTGCGAATGCTGTCTGGGGAACGGCCCACATGGCCGGCCCCATGAGCCCTGCATAGACGCAAGGATTGACCCTCTTTGGCTTCATCTGCATAACCTCCCTGGTGCGCCTGCACCTAGGACATTGAGCGAAGAGCTGCCTCGGCTCCCGGGATCCCTCGTCTTTGGGAGGCCCTGCGTGCGGAAGGCAACGGTCTGCTGCGTATCGAGTGTATGTGCCGTCGCCGTACGGACACTGGCCCGTACCAGCTACACCTACTTTACCGGTTGCAGCGCCTGATGCAAGGCAGACCATGAATTGAATTTCGAAAAGCGATACGCGTGCACCGAGCTATCCGGAGCAGGCGGGCACCAGAATGCCTTTTCTGGCAACTTGCATATTCTCGCGCGAGAACCGCATCTCTTCTGCTATAGTATCTTTCGCCCAAGGGGAATTAGCTCAGTTGGGAGAGCGCGTGACTGGCAGTCACGAGGTCAGGGGTTCGAATCCCCTATTCTCCACCATGAATGCTCAGGCCTGCAGATTATGCTGCAGGCCTTTTTTGTTGCCTCGGTGCGCCGGCTCTTCAAAGCAAGAGGGACCGCACCTTCCGGCACGGTCCCTCTGGCAGTTCTCTCTTCGGCCTTACAGCGCGTCCACGTATTCGCTCTGTGCAGCCTTCTTCGCGGAACGAATCAGGAACTCCTCGTTCGACGAGGTGGCCTTGAGGCTCTTCACGAGCGCCATCTCGGCACGTTCCGTGTTGTTCATGTTCGCCAGTATGCGGCGGATGCCCCAGACGAACGGCTGGAGCTCCGGATCGATCAGAAGCTCCTCGTTCCTCGTGCCGGATGCAACCGGATCGATGGCCGGGAAGATGCGCTTGTCCGCAAGCTCGCGGTCGAGCTTGAGCTCCATGTTGCCGGTGCCCTTGAACTCCTCGAAGATGACCTCATCCATCTTGGAGCCCGTATCGACGAGGGCGGAGGCAAGAATCGTGAGCGAGCCGCCATTCTCGATGTTTCGGGCAGCACCCAAAAACTTCTTCGGCGGATAGAGGGCGGCAGAATCGACGCCGCCGGAAAGGATGCGTCCGCTTGCCGGCATTGCAAGGTTGTAGGCACGGGCAAGACGGGTGATGGAGTCGAGCACGACCACGACATCCTGGCCAAGCTCCACGAGACGCTTGGCACGCTCGATGACAAGCTCGGAGACCGCCGTATGGTTAGATGCAGGCATATCGAAGGTCGAGGCGACGACCTCGCCCTTGATGGAGCGCTGCATGTCCGTGACTTCCTCAGGACGCTCGTCGACGAGCAGGCAGATCAGATGCACTTCGGGATTGTTGGCCGCGATGGATTCGCAGACCTTCTTGAGCACGGTCGTCTTGCCTGCCTTCGGCGGCGAGACGATAAGTCCTCGCTGGCCCTTGCCGATGGGAGACACGATATCGATGGCACGGCCTGTGATCGAGTCCTTGCCATGCTCCATCCTGAGGCACTCGTTCGGATAGATAGGCGTGAGGTCGCGGAAGCGCGGACGGTGCCTGAGCTCCTCGACGGTCATGCCGTCAACAGTGTCGATGGAGATGAGGGGCGGGAATTTCGAGTTGTTGCGGTTCGGACCCACGGTGCCTGAGACCTCGTCGCCGGTCCTGAGGCCGTTCTGCTTGACCATCTGCTGGAAGACGAAGGCATCGTCGTCGCCCTGCATGTAGTTGCCGGTGCGGATGAAGCCATATCCTTCTGGCTGGATCTCGAGGATGCCCGTGACGGGGCGGAAGCCTTCGGCCTTCGCTGCTGCCTCGAAGATCCTCTCGACAAGATCGGCCTTGCGCAGGCCCACATACTCGACGCCGAGCTCTGCTGCCTTGCTCCTGAGCTCGGCAACCTTCATCTCCTTGAGCTCGTCGCGCGTGAGGCTCGGCTCCGGAACCTCCTGGCGCCTGTTGTTGCGGCGGCGGTTCTGGCCATTCTGGCGGTTGTTGCGCTGATTGAAGCGGTCATTGCGCTGGTTGAAGCGGCCATGCTCCTGTCGCTCGCCGTTGTGCTCGCCGTTCTGGCCACCCTGATGCTCGGACCCGTTGCGCTCGAAGCGGCGGTTCTGCCTCCTGCGGCCACGGCCTCGCTCCTCGTGCTCATGCTCGGAAGCGCTGCCTTCCTGCTGGTCGGAGGAGGACTCGGCTGCAGGCTCAGCCTCGTGCTCCTGCTTCTCTGCAGCCGGAGCAGCCTCTTCTGCATGCTCCGCGCGGCCTTCATGCTCTCGGCGCTGCTCATGCTCTGCAGATGCCTCTGCGCTCTCATGCTCTGCATGCATGGCAGGCTCCTGGTGAGCAGTCTCAGAAGGTGCAGGCTCGGCAGGTGCAGCTTCAGCGCTTGCCTGCTTCCTTGTGCGGCGGCGGCGCTGCGGCTTCGGCGCCTCTTCTGCTGCAGCCTCTGCCTTAGGAGCCTCGGCTGCAGGTGCTTCTGCACTTTCAGCTTCTGCTGCCTTCTTGCGTGTACGGCGCCTGCGAACAGGCTTTTCTGCCTGCTCTGCAGATTCTGCAGACACATCTGCGACTGCGGATGCATCCTCTGCATCCTTCTTCCTGCGCGTCGTGCGGCGGCGCTTCGGCTTCGGCGCTTCCTCGTTCTCGCCTGGGACCGGCTGAGCAGACACCTCGGGTACCGAGGCTCCGCCCTCGTTCATGTCGTCCGACAAAGTGTTCCTGCTTTCTCGCTCATAGGAGCAGATATGTATGAATCCCCTGCCATGCCGGGATGTATGAGCTGCGTTTGCATGTCGGGGTAGCTGCAGCACCGCAGCAAGGGCAGAAGCCTTCTATGTGATGCCAGCTGCTTTTGAGGTATGGATGCACGCATAGGCGTGCCGAAACAACGTGACTATAACACAAGCATGTCTGCTGCCGCTCAAAAACGAAGAAATGCAGCCATTTTTGCCACCGAGGGGACACAGAACGCATCAAAAGGCGCTCTCTTGAGCATTTCAGGGTGCTCAGGATACACGGGAGCGTGCAGGAACCATCTTCTGAACCTCTTCTTCGAGCTCATGGGCACGGCTCTTCCCTTCCTCGGTGAGCGCGACCGTGACAGAGCGCGTATCGCGCGTTCCTTGGCGGCGGATGACATAGCCATGCTCTTCGAGCGCCGCTATCGACATCGATACGGTCGGCTGGAGAAGCCCCAGGAGCTTCACGAGATCTGATATCGTGGCCTCTTCCTCAGGCATCCCGGAAAGGCCCAGAATCATGAGGTCGCCTGCATGGAAGGCATGCGTGCCCATCGCCTCGACCAGCCGCACGATGCGGTCCTTCGAGAGACGCCTTGACGGGGCATCGGCTATGATCTGGTGCCTCATCGCCTCTGCGCGCTCCTCCACGAATGCAGCCCCTTCATCGGTCAGCGCACACCATACATTGCGGCGGTCTTGGACGCCAAAAGCTCTGCTCACGAAGCCGAGCTTCACGAGATGGTTCATCCTTTGCGTCATCGTCGGCCTAAGCGAGCTCTGGTAGGTGGCGATATCGGATGTCTTCATGTGCTCGCCTGCACTGCGCAGGTGGCAGAGAACGGCAAATTCCTCGAAAGTGAGCCTCGGCTCCTGAGTGCTCGCTCTCCTCTCCAGGCTGTAGGCCCTCCTGAGAGCTATGTATTCCTTGAGCTCCAAGAAGTGCCTCCAAACATCCTGGCTTCCGGATTCCCGGAATTCATTTGCTGCATGAAAACAGTATATGGATGCACCGCAGACGCTCGGAGCGTCGGAACCTATACGTATTAAGCTTTTAATCGATTCGCACATCTTCCTGAAACAAAAGCGCACCCTCCCCTGCAAAGGAAAGGGTGCGCAGAGAAGCTGCCTGATGCAGCTGCTACATGTGGGTCGGTGCGCTCACGCCGATGAGGGAAAGCGTGAGGGCAAGGACGCGTCTCACCGCATCGCAGGCTGCAAGGCGGGCACGCGAGAGCTCAGGATCGACCGGACGTCCCTCGCTCGGAAGCACCTGGCAGACGCCGTAGAACGCGTGGAAGTCTCCTGCAAGCTCCTCGGCGTAGTGCGTGAGGCGGAACGGCGCCCTGTCGCGCGCGCATCCTGCCACGAGCTCCGGAAACTCGGAGAGCTTACGGGAAAGCGCAAGCTCGGTCGGGTCGGACAGGAGCGAGAGGTCGTAGTCGGTACCGATCGAGCGCTCTGCCACGGCGTCCATGCCAAGAGGCTCGGCCTCTTCGAGCTCGAGGCCTGCAGCGCGCCTGAGGATCGAGCAGATGCGGGCATGTGCATACTGCACGTAGTAGACCGGGTTGTCGTTGCTCTTCCTCTTCACGGCCTCGATATCGAAGTCAATCGTCTGGTTCGAGCTCTTGGAGATGAGCGTATAGCGCACGGCATCAGCGCCGACCTCGTCCAGAAGCTCGCGGAACGTGACCATGACACCCTTGCGCTTCGAGAGGCGGATGGCCTGGCCATTCCTGAGCAGGTTCACGAGCTGGCCCAGGAGCACCTCGAACTCGCCCGGATATCCCAGTGCCTCGCAGGCGGCATTCACGCGGGCAATGTAGCCGTGGTGGTCTGCACCCCAGATATCGATCACATGGTCGACGCGCTGGAACTTGTTCCAGTGGTAGGCGATGTCAGAGGCGAAGTAGGTGTACTCGCCGTTCGTCTTCACGAGGACACGGTCTTTATCGTCGCCGAACTCGGTCGAGCGGAACCAGAGGGCACCGTCGTCCGTGCGGTAGAGATAGCCGCCCTTGTCAAGTGCAGCAAAGGCACGCTCGACGGCATTCGTGCCGGTCTCGTCCTTCTCATAGAGGCTGCGCTCGCTGAACCAGACATCGAAGTCGCAGCGGGCATCATGGCAGGTCTGGCGGATCGTCTCGAGCATTGCCTTGTAGCCGCGCTCGCGGAACTCTGCCACGCGCGCATCGGCCTCTGCCTCGACCCAGCGGTCGCCGTCGGTCTCTGCGAACCTGCGTGCAAGCTCGATGATGTAGTCTCCGCCATAGGCATTGCCGCCGAGATCGGTATTGAATTCGTCCATGTAGGGATGGGTCTCAGGAGCCTCATCCTCTTCGTCTTCCACATAGCGGGCACGGTCGGCGAAGAGCGCCTCGGCAGCGCCATCGAGGCCGCAGGAGTCCTTCTCCATGATCTCGAAGAGCTGGAGATAGCGCTTCGAGACGGAGCGGCCGAACACGTCCATCTGGGAGCCATGATCGTTGATGTAATACTCGCGCTCGACCTGGTAGTTCGTGTGCTCGAGGACGCGGCAGAGCGAGTCTCCGAGTGCGACCCAGCGGCCATGGCCCACATGCATGGGGCCGGTGGGGTTTGCAGACACGAATTCGACCTGGACCTTCTGGCCATGTCCCACATCGGACTTGCCGAAGTCGGCACCCTGTTCGATGACCGTGCGGAAGATCTCGTTGTTCGCGCCGGTCGAGAGATAGAAGTTGATGAAGCCGGGGCCTGCAATCTCGACCTTGTCGATCTCCTTCGAACCCTCGATATGCTTCGCGATGGCAGAGGCGATATCGCGCGGCTTCATGTGGGCAAGCTTTGCAGAGCGCAGAGCCACGGTCGAGGTCCAGTCGCCGTGGGACGTATCGTTCGGACGCTCGAGGCCCACATCTCCCACTTCGAATGCAGGCAGGTCTCCCTGCTCCTGAGCCGCGCTGATAGCGGCACGCACCAGCTGATCGAGGTTCTCGGGCATCTCTGGCAGCTCCTTTTCTGATATAGGCGCACGTGCGCCCCTTGTATGCAACAGAAGAAAAGATACCACCCTGCCCGTCTGAGCAGGGTGGCATCGCCACTTTACGTGAAATATGCAGCCTTAGGCAAGCGTATGGCGGCCAGAGCCGGCGCGCTCCTCGCGGGCAAGGTCACTCCTGAGCTTGGCGAGGCCTGGCTCCATGCCCACCGGATAGAACTGGGGGTTCAGGAAACGCTTGACGGCCGGATCGAGGTGCATGAGGGCCTCGCGGCAGCGGTGCTTCGACTGCTCGAGCGTCTGCTGTTCGCCGAAGCGCCTGCCATCCTCCACAAGCTGGACGAGGAGCTCATGGGACTCATAGCCGGAGACATCATAGGTGTAGTCGGGATCCATGATATCGACGATGGTCGAGGTCGTATCCTGTGCGACGGAGTCGTCGACGATCATGTCTCCCACCGGCACGCCCTCAGCATCGGTGAAGCGAAGGATATGCTGGATGCCCGGAATCGTGCGCTTGTAGCTCATCTCGGATAGCTTGATGACAGGGGTCCACTTGTCGGCACCCTTCGCCTTCGTGGCAGAGAGCTTGTAGACACCTCCCAGAGACGGCTGCGGGTCGCAGGTGGCAAGCTTCGTGCCGACGCCGAAGGAATCGAGCGGCGCTCCCTGCGCGAAGAGCGACTGGATCGTGTATTCGTCGAGGTCATTCGAGACAGAGATCTTCACATACGGAAGCCCTGCCTCATCAAACTCCTTGCGTGCAAGCTTCGAGAGCTTTGCAAGGTCGCCGGAATCGATGCGGATGGCAGCGAGGCGCTCGCCCTTTGCCTCCATCTCCTTCGCAACCGTGATCGCGTTCTGGATGCCCTTCTTCACGTCGTAGGTATCGACAAGAAGGACGCAGTTCTTCGGGCTCGACTTCGCGAAGGCACGGAAGGCCTCAAGCTCGGACGGGAATGCCATGACCCAGGAGTGGGCATGGGTGCCGAAGACGGGGATGCCGTAGATCTTGCCGGCAAGGACATTCGAGGTCGAGGAGGCGCCGCCCACATAGGAGGCACGGGCGACCGCAAGGCCGCCGTCAGGACCCTGGGCACGGCGGAGGCCGAAGTCAGACACAGGATGTCCCTGGGCAGACTGGACGACGCGGGCAGTCTTCGTGGCCACGAGCGTCTGGAAGTTCACGAGGTTCAGAAGCGCTGTCTCCATGAGCTGGCAGTCGATGATCGGTCCCTCGACCCTGACCATAGGCTCGCGCGGGAAGACGATGTCGCCTTCTGGAACTGCCCACACGCTCACATGGAGACGGAAGTCCCTGAGATAGTCGATGAAGCCCTGCTTGAACATCTTGCCGCCGCCCGGTGCCGGAAGAGATCCGAGATAGGAAAGCGCATCATCGTCGAACACGAAGTTCTCGACGAGGTCTGCAATCTGGCCCATGCCGCAGGCAACGGCGTAGCCGCCTCCGAACGGATTCTCGCGGAAGAAGACATTGAAGCATGCCTGGGTATCGGCAAGTCCCGACTCCCAGAATCCCTGAGCCATCGTGAGCTCATAGAGATCGGTATTGAGCGCGACGTCAGTCGGCTTCGTCCTATCGGTCAGCGACATAAAGGAAGACCCCCTGTACTGTCAGCCTGATATGCAAGCAGGTAAAGGGTACCACTTTTCCTGCATACCCCCTCAGCAACGCGCAACTAGTGGGAGAAGATGTTGACAAGAATAAAGATGATCGCGAGGCCGACGACAGCTACAATCGTGATCTTCTGGCCGAGCGGCATCTTGAGGTCGTCGTCGGGCTCCATGAGCTTGCGTCCGCGCTCGCGCTGTGCCTGCTCGTGCCTGATCTCTTCCTGCTCCTTTGCGGCCACGGCCTTCTCGGACCTCAGGTGCTCGAGCTCGGCGCGCTCCTGTGCTGCCTTGGCAGCTTCCTGGCGCTTTGCCTTCTCGGCCCTCAGCTCCTCGAGCTCGCGCCTCTCATCATCTGTGAGCTCCGTGCCCTTGTTCTCATCCATTGCCTTCACCAATCTATTGGTAGATATCTGCATTGCCTTGATGTGCTTATTCCCTCAACGGCGCTCTTCCATCAGAGCTCCGGGCCTTCCACGCCGGTTGCATCGAAGGCAGGCACAAAGCTCTCCGAGACCGTGCCGCCCTGCTGCCACCAGAGGCGCTCGAAGCCGAGCTCGTCCGAATGGTCAAGCACCTTTTCATACTCCGCATCCGTGACAGCGCCTGCAAGAGGGCCGCCCATCTTCCGGCAGCGCTCGTTTGCCGTGTACTGGTTCATGACGGAAATGTCGACATCGTTGCCGCAGAGCTCCCAGACGCGGTCAAGCACATGGCAGGAGTCATCGGCGTGCGACGGCAGTACGAGGTGGCGGACGATGATGCCCTGGAGCATCCGTCCGTCTGCGTCCTCAATCCTTCCGCCTTTTGCCATGAGCGCATCATGCATATGCCTTAGCGCTTCATGGGCCACAGCCGGGTAGTCCTTGGCCCCAGAGAGCTTGCCGGCAAGCTCTGCTGATGCGTACTTGTAGTCCGTAAGCCAGATATCGATATCGTCTGCAAAGGCATCGACAAGCTCTGGCAGCTCGTAGCCCGACGTGTTCGCGACGATCGGAAGCGTGAGGCCGGCTTCCTTTGCAAGCAGGAGCGCCTCATGCACATAGGGTGCATAGTGGAAAGGTGTCACGAGATTGATGTTCAGGGCTCCCTGGTCCTGGAGCTCGAGCATGATCTTTGCCAAGCGCCTGACCGTAATCTTGTGGCCGAAGCCTTCCTGCGAGATGTTGTGGTTCTGGCAGAAGATGCAGCGCAGAGGGCAGCCAGTGAAGAAGATGGCACCCGACCCCGCCTCTCCCGATATCGGCGGCTCCTCCCAGAAATGGAGTGCGGCGCGCGCGATCCTGAGATCTGCCGTGGCGCCGCAGAGCCCTGCCTTGCCGGCTGCGCGTGCAGCGCCGCAGTGCCTGGGGCAGAGCGTGCAGGAAGCGAATGCATCCTCCAAGAGGAATTCCATAAGTCTCCTTCATGCAAGAAGACCCGGATGCAGAAGCATCCGGGTCCGATAGACGAATGGTGGAGATGAAGGGATTCGAACCCTCGGCCTCTGCCTTGCGAAGGCAGCGCTCTCCCAGCTGAGCTACATCCCCGTTTGGGCAGTGCGTTAGATATTCTCGCAATTCGCGCAGGTCGTGTCAATGCCCAATTTCTGGCTGCACATAGGAAAGGCAGCAGCAGCAGCACGATGCGATAGATGCCGCCTCCTGCAGAACGTTTATGAACCCACCTTGCTAAGGTGGGTGTCCTCGTCGCCTGTTCCAGCTTCCTTAACACCGAAGGATACCTGTACTGGGAACGAGATATGGACTCCCTGAAAATACGTGTCGGTTCACCCAGTTTGTGCTGCAGGGGGACGGCACCACTCATGATAGGAAATGTCTCGTGCCTTGCACAGTCTTGACTTGTGGCTTGCAAACGGGAAATACTTGAGGTTGGCTGCAGCAAGCCAATACTTCTGCCTGCTTTGTGGCAGGCGTGCGTGCTCTGTTTTCCTTGCCTTCTCTTTCCGGTATGATTGAGAGGTTCTATCTCACTCACAGCCGATCCGAAGCAGGAGGTGTGGCGTGCATATCGAGCACTGGGTGCCCTACATCCTGCTCTTTCTGAGCGCACTCGTCACGACGCTTCTGACGACGCCTCTCGCTTCGAAGATTGCCTGGAAGGTCGGCGCTATCGACTACCCGGAGAAGCGCCGCATCAACAAGACGCCGATTCCCCGCATGGGCGGCATTGCAGTCTTCTTGGGTCTTTTCGTCGCGCTGCTTCTCCAGGTCTTCGGCTACCGCTATCTGGGCTGGCCCTTCTCGATCATGCCGCCCAGAAGCCGCGCCATCAGCTATCCGCTTCTGGGCTTGGCTATGCTCACGATCTTCGTGACAGGCCTTCTCGATGACAAGTTCTCCTTGAAGCCCCACCAGAAGCTATTCGGCCAGGTGCTCGCCGCAACCTTCGCTGCCTGCTCGGGCCTTGTTATCGGCAATATCGTGAGCCCCTTTACAGGCGAGTTCATCGAGCTCGGCATCTGGACCTACCCGATCACCGTCATCTATCTCGTTGCCTACGTGAACATCTTCAATCTGATCGATGGCCTCGACGGCCTTGCCTCAGGCATTGCCGTCATCGCAAGCTTCACGATGTTCATCATCGCCTTCGGCGGCGGCCGCTTCGATGCCGCAGGGCTCTCCATTGCCCTTGCCGGCGCCTGCCTCGGATTCCTGAAGTACAACTTCCACCCAGCATCAATCTTCCTCGGCGATTCGGGATCGATGCTCATAGGATTTGCCCTGGGCACAATCTCTCTTCTGAACGTCACGCGCATTGCCGGCCTTACGACGATCATCGTCCCACTTGTCATTGCCGGCATCCCCATCATTGATACCTTCTCTGCCATCGTCCGGCGCATGCGTGGCCATGTGAGCATCGGACAGGCTGACCGCGGCCACATCCATCACCGCCTCATTGCAGAAGGCTTCGACCAGCGCCAGGCCGTGCTTCTCATGTATGCCTGGACAAGCGTCCTCTGCATCGGCTCGTACGTCATGACGCAAGTGACTCTGTGGCCCCGCATCGCAATCTTCTTCCTGCTCTTCGTGATCTCAGCGCTTTTCTGCCGCCATCTCCACCTCTTCGAGCCGGTGCTTCTGCACCACCAGGACCCAGACACGGGAGACGATACCCTCATCACGCCGGACGACCCTGCCTTCAAGGCAGAAGAGGACAAGCTCGAGCATCACAGCCACCATCACCTGCACTGAGACTGGCACATCAAGACGCACAAGGAGCCTTCGTCTATGGAAGACGGAGGCTCCAATCTTTGCATGCAATGCAACGTCACTTTGTCTGATGCTTATAGATGCTGTCTCGATCGCTTCTCAGGGCAGTCCCCTGGCCAGCGCCTCCAGAATCGACCTCAGCGCTTCCAGTATTGCATGTGAGCAAGGAGCCATGAGTCATCAGACATGAGCTCATATGCGCTCTGAGAGCGTCTGGGATGCAGGCCATCCCGCAGGGTTGAACAGGCTGCGTGTCCCCACACATGCAGGCACAATGCCTGGCACTGCGCTCTCCCCTTTCGTGCTCAACAAAAAAGCGCCCCCGCACATCCGTGCAGGGACGCTCATTCATTCACCTAGCGAGACAGCTTAGGCAGCAGCGAGGGCCTTCTTGGCAACCTCAGCGAGCTTTGCGAAGGCCTCGGGGTCGTCGTAGGCAATCTGTGCGAGGACCTTGCGGTCGAGATCGACGCCGGCGAGCTTGAGGCCGTGCATGAAGTTCGAGTAGTTCAGATCGTTCATGCGGGCAGCAGCATTGATGCGCTGGATCCAGAGAGCGCGGATATCACGCTTCTTGTTGCGGCGATCGCGGTACTGGTACTGGAGGGAGTGGGCAACCTGCTCCTTCATGCCGCGGAAGGTGCGGGAGGATGTACCGTAGTAGCCCTTGGAAAGCTTCTTCAGGGTCTGGCGCTTCTTGCGGCCAGTGACTGCGCGCTTGACACGTGCCATATATAATCAACTCCTATTAGCTGGATGCAATGCTTACTTGCCCATGCGGGCGGAAATGACCTTCACGTCTGCAGGAGCGACGGTGGTCTCCTGGCGGAAGCCACGGATGCGCTTCGGGGACTTCTTGGTCAGGATGTGGCTCTTGTAAGCCTTGGCACGCATGATCTTGCCGGTACCCGTACGGCGGAAGCGCTTTGCCGTACCCTTGTGCGTCTTCATCTTAGGCATACTCAGTTCTCCTTCTCTGTCTCGCTATCTTCTCCCGTGTCTACGTTGTCGAAGGCACCCTTGATGGGAGAAAGCAGCATGTGCATGTTACGGCCTTCCATCTTCGGCTGCGAATCAACCGTAGCGAAAGGCTTGAGCTCGTCCGCAAGCTTCTCGAGAACCATGAGACCCTGCTCGGGATGCGCCATCTCGCGGCCGCGGAACATGATCGTGACCTTGACACGGGCGCCCTTCTTCAGGAAGCGGAGCACGTGGTTCTTCTTGGTCTCGTAGTCGCCCTTGTCGATCTTCGGGCGGAACTTCATTTCCTTGACTTCGATCTTGGCCTGGTTCTTGCGGGCCTGCTTGGCCTTGCGGGCCTGGTCGTACTTGTACTTGCTGTAGTCCATGACCTTGCAGACGGGAGGCTCTGCGTTGGGGGCAATCTCCACGAGGTCCATATTCTGTTCCTCGGCAATGCGCAGGGCATCGCGGACGCCAAACAGACCAAGCTGCGAGCCATCCACACCAATCAGACGGCAAGTACGAGCAGAAATCTCCCCGTTGATGCGGGGCTCATCGGACTTAGCTATTGCCGACACCTTCCTCTCTCTGGCAGTTGCCTGCCATATAAAAGAAAATCTCCCGGCACGCGAAGCAGCAGCCAGAAGACATGGGCCCAAAAGGGTGAACTCATATTGTCTGACCAGACAGCTACTCAAGGCGCCGCAAGGTGGGGACGCATGCGCATCCCGCTTCGTTAACACGAAAAGATAGTGTACGCCTCAGACCGCATGCATGCAAGTCGGAGCCGCTCTTCGCTATCTCTTCACAGCACATCATAGCAGAAGGGCCCTCAGCTCGTACGCTGCTTTGTGGGAAACGTTTATCCCTGCAAACATTCGCTGCCCAGCTGTCTGCCACTTGCTACACTAGTCGATGCACATTCGCACGGACCGAGGAGCTGTACCTCATGCAGGAATTCGAACTTAGCGTCAATGGCCTCAAGGTCAAGGCCGCCTATGACTCGGCTACGATCGATGGAGTGCTCATACCTCTCGTGAAGCGCTGGTCGAACCTCGCCCGTGGCCTCGGCAGGCGCATGATCGTCTTCATGGCAGGAGCGCCCGGCACTGGCAAGTCATGCTGCGCGCAGACGCTTGAAGAGCTTTCGCTTTCGGTCGAAGGGGCACTGCCCTTGACGGCTGTAAGCCTCGACGGCTTCCACTACCCCAACTCCTATCTGAGATCGAATGTGGCCGATGTCGATGGCCGCGAAGTGCGCCTCTCCGACATCAAGGGAGCACCCGAGACCTTCGATCTCAATGCCTTCCGCGCAAAGCTCATCGAGCTCAAGCGTGGCAAGCGCGTCCTCATGCCTGCCTACAGCAGGAAGACACACGAGGTCGAGGAGAACGCTATTGCCGTCGACACGAAGATCGTCCTCGTCGAGGGCAACTACCTGCTTCTCGACGAGCGGGGCTGGAGAGGCCTCTGCGCCTACTGCAACGATTCCGTCTTCATCGAAGCCACGCCCTCCGAGCTCGAGGCGCGCCTCGTTGAGCGCAAGGTCGAGGGCGGCATGAAGAAGGCAGACGCCGAAGCATTCTACGCGAAGAGCGACAGGAGAAACGTCGAGCGCGTTCTGGCGCACCGTGTCCCCTGTGCCGTTACGCTCGAGCAGTCAGGCATCAACCATCTCTCCAGGAAGACAGCACCTTCAAGCCCAGAGGACCAGCTCCGCTAGTCGAAAACACATCTCAGCAAGAAGGAAGGCCGGAAGCGTGCTTCCGGCCTCATCCATATCGCTGGTGCCCGAGGTGGGACTCGAACCCACACGGCATTGCTGCCAACGGATTTTGAGTCCGTCACGTCTACCAATTCCATCACTCGGGCATATGTGCCTTCATCAGGCTCCCAAACTATACCAGATGCCAGGCATCCAGAACAGCCCATTTCTCTGTCTCTATATGAAGAGAGCCCCTATCCGGGGCTCTCTGGACACTCGATGGTGTCGGAGGCGGGACTTGAACCCGCACGACCTTTTAGTCAGTCACTAGCACCTCAAGCTAGCGCGTCTGCCAATTCCGCCACTCCGACATGCGTTGTGCGCAAGTGGTACTTTAGCATACTTCCCAAGCCGTACAGCCGACTTTTTTTCGGAAGTTCTCGGCGCTGCACATTTGGCACAGCCTAGTGCATGCCATCAGATGCATGTTCCCCGTCCTGGAGCCAGGGGTTGTGTGCCAGCTCCTGTGCCATCGTCGTCTCGGGCCCATGGCCGCAGAAGAGCGTATAGGAGGCGGGGATGCGGCGCTTGAGCTTGGCAAGCGTCTCCATGAGCTCTGCGTGGCTGCCGCCAGGAAGGTCGGTCCTGCCGCAGGAGAGATGGAAGAGCGTATCACCCACGAAGGCAAAGCCTTCTCCCAGAAGCACCATGCCGCCCGGCGTATGGCCCGGCGCAGCTATAGCCTCGAAGGAGAGCTCATCGAGCTTCCATCTGTCCCCGTCATGCAGCAGCTCATCGGCGTCAGGAATCTGCTCCCCGTATGCCATGCCTGAGCCGTCCACCTTGCCGGAGTGCTCCTTTGCCCACGCATAGTCCGCCTCAGGCATCATGAACCTGGCATCGGTCGCTTCCTTCAGGGCACGCACGCCCGACACATGGTCGTTGTGGCCATGCGTGCAGACGATGAGGTCGACCGTGACATCTTTGAGCTCCTGGGCTATGCGTGCGCCCTGGTCTCCTGGATCGACCACCATGCAGTGGTCGTTCGATATCACGGCGTAGCAGTTCGTCTGGAAGGGGCTTACCACGAACTGTCTGAGCTCTGCCATCTAGAGCCTCCTCTTCATCTGGCTCGACCCTTCGCCTGGCATGATGCGGCGGGCATCGAAGACCGAAGGCACACGGCTCACGTTTGCAAGAAGCGGCATGAGCAGGCTCGCGTCGGAGATTGCGATGAGGAAGCGCAGGCGTGCCACGCCCTGGGCCGAGGTCTGGGTCGCGGCGGACAGGATATTGCCGCCAGAATCGTTGATTGCGATCGTGACATCCTTGAGAAGCCCCATGCGGTCCGATGCTTCGACGACGATCTCGACCTGGAACTCGGTGGCACCCGACGTATCCCACTCGACGTCGATCATACGCTCAGGATGCTCCATGAGGCCCTTCACGTTCGGGCAGTTCGCGCGGTGGACCGAGACGCCACGTCCCCGTGTCACGAAGCCCACGATATCGTCGCCTGCAACAGGGTTGCAGCAGTGGGCAAGGTGGACCATCAGGTCCGGGTCGCCCTTCACGATCACGCCACAGCTCGAGCGCTTCTTTCTCTCCTCGCGGGTCGGCTTCGACGGCTTGATGAGCGGCCGGTCCTCCATGATGGCACGGCGCATCTCCTCTTCGCGGTCTGCCTGGGCCTGTGCCTGGGCATTGGCTTCAGGAGAGCCCTCGAGCATGACCTCTTCGAGGCGGTTCGCAACGATCTTCGGCGTGTACTTGCCGGCACCGATCGATGCCATGAGGTCGTCTACGGTGTGGACATCGAACTGCGGCAGGACCTTCTCGCAGGCCTTCTGCACGCGCGGCGTGGAGATGCCGTAGCCGCGCTTCCTGAGCTCGTGGGCAAGGTCGTTCCTGCCGGTCTCCATATCGTCGGCACGGGTGACGGAAGCGAAGTACTTCCTGATCTTGGCTCGGGCTGACGGCGTCGCGACGATGTTCACCCAGTCGCGTGACGGCTTGGCATTGTTGTTCGTCAGGATCTCGACGCGGTCGCCCATCTTGAGGCGATAGGTAAGCGGCACGACGGCGCCATTGACCTTGGCACCGACGCAGTGGTTGCCGACCTCCGTGTGCACAGCGTAGGCAAAGTCGAGAGGCGTCGAGTCACGCCGGAGGCTCATGACCTCGCCCTTCGGCGTGAAGACAAAGATCTCGTCCTCGAAGAGGTCGACCCTCAGGTTGTTCAGGAACTCATGGGCATCGTCGATGTCGCCCTCGGTCGTCCACTCGAGGTTCTTCCTGATGTAGTTGATGGCAGAATCGATGTTCTTGTCGTCTGCGCTCATGAGGCCCTGGGAGTTGCCGGCCTTCTTGTAGAGCCAGTGTGCTGCGATACCATATTCTGCCTGCTCGTGCATCTGCACGGTGCGGATCTGGATCTCGATCGGGCGGGCATCGGGACCGATGACGGTGGTATGGAGAGACTGGTAGAGATTTGCCTTCGGCGTCGCGATGTAGTCCTTGAAGCGTCCTGGCAGAGGATGCCAGAGCGAGTGAACGGCACCCAGGACGGAGTAGCACTCGCCGACCGTATGCACGATCACGCGAAGTGCTATGAGGTCATAGATGTCGGAGAACTCGAGGTCCTTCCTGAGCATCTTCTGGTAGATGGACCACAGATGCTTCGGGCGTCCCGTGATCTGGAAGTTCTTGATGCCGGCGCGCTTGAGCTCGTCGTCCAGGACCTTTATGGCCTCATCGGTATCCTGCTCGCGCTGGGCACGCGAGTCCTGGACCATGCGGGCGATCCTCTGGTACTCCTCAGGCTCGAGGTAGTAGAACGCAAGGTCTTCGAGCTCCCACTTGATGGAGCTGATGCCGAGACGATCCGCCAGCGGCGCATAGACATCCATCGTCTCATGCGCCTTGAAGATGCGCCGGTCGGGCGGCAGTGCCGCGAGCGTCCTCATGTTGTGCAGGCGGTCTGCAAGCTTGATGATGATGACACGGATGTCCTTCGACATCGCCAAGAACATCTTGCGCAGATTCAGGGCCTGCTTCTCGTCCATCGACTCGACCTCGATCGAGGTGAGCTTCGTGACGCCGTCCACGAGCTCTGCCACCGTCTCGCCGAAGCGCTCGGAGATGTCAGAGAGCGTGGCAGGCGTGTCTTCGACCGTGTCATGCAGAAGCGCAGCACAGATCGAATCCTCATCCATATGGAGCTTGTCGGCGAGAATCAGCGCAACCTCGACCGGATGGTTGATGTAGGGCTCGCCGGAGCGCCTTTTCTGGTCCTTGTGGAACTCGGCTGCAAAGTGATAGGCCTCGTGAATCTTCGAGACCGCCTCTTCGTCCATGTAGCGGGAGCAGGTAACCTCGAGGAGGCGCCAATTGTCTGCATTCGGAATGGCCTTTTCTGCCATGGTTCACTCCTCTCCGTCGACGATACGTCCCATATGCGGGATGATGGGCCTGCAGAGTGCGCAGGTGAGCTCCTGTGCCGTTGCCGTGAGGATCCAGTCCCGGAACCGGGCGAAATCCTCGCGTGCACGCATGCCCTCGAGATAGCGGATGGACTGCTCGAGGTCCATGCGGGAAGGAGCGTCTGCCATGAGTATACGACGCTGGGATCCCCAGCCGCTCGTCGAGAGGAAGCCGAGCTCCTGGAATATCTGGATGCCGGCAGAGACCGATCCCTCATCGATGTGCGCTCTGTCGTCCATGGAGAGGCAGGCCTCGGCGATATCGGCATTCGCCGCGTCGAAGCTGCCATCTCCGCCTTCTGCCTTTGCAGCTCTGCCAAGCTGCATGAGCGTGCGATAGAGCACGACGAGGTCAGAGCGTGCAGGGGCAGCAGAGGCAATGATGCGCTCATCGATTCTGGCATCCCTGCTGCTGAAGAGCAGGTGCACCTGGGCAGGCTTCCCATCCCTTCCGGCACGGCCGCACATCTGGTTGAACTCAATCTCCGAGAATGGCATATGGAAGAGGACCGCATGCCTGATATCAGGGATATCGACACCCTCGCCGAAGGCAGAGGTCGCAACGATGCAGGAAAGGTCTCCCTCGCGGAAGGCACGCTCGACGCGTGCACGGTCGCGGCGCATGAGCCCTGCGTTATAGAAGGCGATGCGTCCCGCTTCATCCGGCACGGCGTGCCTGAGCATCCTCACGAGCGCCACCGACTGCTCGCGGGAGTTCACGTAGCAGACGCACTTCTCCCCTGCTGCCACGATATGCACAAGCGCCGCCTCGCGATCGCGCAGCTCGCGGAGATCGTCGAGCACAAGGTTCATCCTGCTCGTTCTGTCGATGAGGACATTCGATTTCGGAATCTGGAGAAGCCGGCAGAGCTCTTTTGCCACCGGATCGGGTGCCGTCGCGCTGACTGCAAGGCAGACCGGATGCCCCAGGGCCTCCAGGATCTTCGGGAAGTCGCTATAGGCGTCTCTCTTTGCAGGCCCTGCCTGCCCTGCATGGTGCGCTTCGTCGACGACGACAAAGCCGATGCGTCCGCCCTTTGCGAAGCGGCGTGCATGGGCTGCGAGGAACTCGGGCGTCGTGAGCACGACGTCGACCTCCCCTGCAGCAAGCGCAGCAAAGATGTCCTCCCGCTCTCCCTGGCCTGTGGCACCGGTCAGGACGCGCACGGTCATGCCGAGAGCGCCGAAGGCTTCCTCGAGGTGGCATCTCTGGTCTGCGACAAGGGCGCGGAGCGGATAGACGAATATCGATGCCTTGTGCTCCGCGAGCGCCATGCGCGCGGCGTGGACGTGGAAGATGAGGCTCTTGCCACGACCCGTAGCCATCACGCAGAAGCAGGATTTGCCCGCGCCAAGGAGCGCGAGCGCCTCCCGCTGTGCCGGCAGAAGGTCGTGGTCGCCGATGAAAAGATGCGAGAGGCGCTCTGCAAGCGCCTCAGGCGCAAGCCCCGAGAGCTCCTGGCGCAGTGCCTGCACGCCCTTTGCCTTCGAAGCTGCTGCCTGCACCTCCTTCGGCTGCCGCATGACCTGGATATCGATGGCGGCATCCTGGCTCCTTGTGGTGCAGACGACCTTCAGCACCTCGGCACGATAGGTCGCGCCGGCATCGATGGCAGGCACAAGCGCTGCTGCGATATGATGGCGCAGATGCCCCAAGACCGTGCCTTCCTTCGTCACGAGGGCAAGGGAGCACATCTCTGCCGTGCCGTCAGAGCAGACGGAGAGCTCCTCGCCTTCCGAAAGACGCGTGGGGTCGGTTCCTTCCGGCATCCTCACGACACGGGTCCTGAACTTGAGCGCCTCTGCTATGCCTGCATGTTCAGGGACCGAAAGCACCTCCGAGGCGTGCTCGAAGAGCTCGTCGGCAAGCGTCGGGTCCGCCTTCTTGCTGTCCTCGTCAGGAGTCCTGTAGATGATGTCCTTGACCATGAGCTTCGGCTTCGTGCGCCCCTGCCAGGTCTCGTTCACAGCCTCGAAGACGAGGTCCACAGCCCCGTCATAGCCTGATGCCTTCTCGATGTGGGGCGTCCGGAACATGATGGCAGGCACGGCGTGCGTGCCATCGCTTGCGACGAAGCGCAGATGGTCGCCGTTCGTGCCGACACGCGCCCTGCCCCTCATCGTGACGCCGCAGACGCCGAAGAGCGGCTTCTTGTTGCCCATACCGAAAGGCTGGAGGATCTCAAGCGAGGAGATTGTCGGACGGTCGATCTCTGCGAGGGAGACGATCGCTGCGACCTCGCCCCTGTCCTCGAACTGCTCTGCAGGCAGGGCATCCATGATGGCTTCCATGCGGTCGCGGAAGGCATCGAGATTGGCGGCATCGAGCGTGACGCCGACTGCTCCTGCATGGCCGCCAAAACGAATCAGGAGGTCCGAGCACTGCTCGACCGCATGGAAGAGATCGACAGAACCCACGGAGCGGCCAGAGCCTCTGGCCACGCCGTCAGAGATCGTGAAGAGGAGGGCTGGCACATGGTATTTGTTCACCATGCGCGAGGCGACGATGCCCTTGACGCCCTCATGCCAGCCTTCGCCGCCGACGACGATGACGCGACCGCCCTCGTAGAGTGCATCCACCATTGCCATCGCTTCGTCGGTAAGCGCTGCCTCGATCTCGCGGCGCTCCGAGTTGATGGCCTCGAGCTGGCCGGCAAGACGGGTCGCCTCCTGCTTGTCATCCGTAAGCAGGAGCTGGAAGGCCACATCGGTCGAGCCCATGCGTCCTGCGGCATTGAGGCGAGGTATGAGCGAGAACGGCAGGCTGTCTGCCGTGACCGTCGAGAGGTCGGTGCCCGAGCTTGCGGCCAGAGCGACGATGCCCGGACGGTCCGTCTTCCTCATCCGCTCGAGGCCATCGGTCACAAGTGCCCTGTTCTCGCCGCACAGGTCCATCATGTCGGAAATCGTGCCGAGGGTCGCGACCTCCGTGTAGTGCCGCCAGAGGTCGGGGTTCCCAAGCCTCTCGCCCAGGACCTGCACAAGCTTCAAAGCCACACCGGCACCGGCAAGGTCTCTGCTCGGGCAGTCTTCCGTCATTTTCGGATCGGTCACCGGCACGCCTTCAGGCACGAGGTCTCCCGGCTCGTGGTGGTCGGTCACGACGACGTCGATGCCCTCTTCCTTGAGCCATGCGACTTCGTTCTTCGCTGCTATGCCGTTGTCTACCGTGACGATGAGGTCGGGCGATGCCTTCTCCTGCACACGCGCGAGCGCCTCGCGCGAAAGGCCATAGCCCTCGCCGAAGCGGTTCGGTATGAACGGAGCGACCTTGCCTCCGAGCGCCCGGAGACCGAGCGTCAGAAGGCAGGTCGCACTCATACCGTCGACATCGAAATCGCCGAAGACCGCTATCTGCTCGCCACGCTCGAGCGCTGCCTCGACCCTGTCTGCTGCTTCCTTCATGCCTGGAATCAGCAGAGGGTCCTGCCAGTCACGATCGAGCGAGGGCGTGAGGAAGCGCTTCGCTTCCTCCACGTCGCGTATGCCGCGGGCGCACATCACGCGTGCCACAAGGGGCGCCACGTCGAGTGCATTCGCCAGCTTGGAAGCGGCCTCGTCATCTTGAGGAAGGACATCCCAGCGTCTGCTTCCCTTGAGGCCTGCCATAAAGATCAGGCCTCCTGTGCGGGCGTTGCCGTATCACGGTACTTGGCGGCAATCTTTGCCCACTTGGGCTCCTTGCCCTTCCAGACGCAGAGAATCTGGGAAGCGACCGCGAAGCTCGAATAGGTGCCGAGGAGCTCGCCAACGAACATGGCGAAGGCAAAGTCGCGCAGGGTCGAACCGCCAATAGCAAGCATGCAGATGACCGGCACGACCGACGTGATCGTCGTGTTGATGGTGCGGACGATGACCTCATTGATCGAGTAGTTCGCGATCTCGTCGTAGGTATGGTGCTTGCCGTCAGAAAGCTGCTTTGCGTTCTCGTCGATGCGGTTGAACTCGACGACCGTGTCGTAGAGCGAATAGCCCATGATCGTCAGGAGCGCTGCTACGACATTCGGCGTGATCGGCATCTGCGTCCAGGCATAGACACCGATAGTGATGAGCAGGTCGTGCACGAGGGCGATGACAGCAGAGATCGACATCTTGAATTCGTAGCGGATCGAGACATAGACGATGATGGCGGCAATTGCGACGAAGAAGGCAAGAAGCGAAGAGCGGGTGACATCTGCTCCCCAGTCAGGGCCGATCGTCGTGACCTGATAGGAGGAATCCTCGAGGCCGAGCCTGTCTGCGACCCGGTTAGCATGGTCGGTGGCCGTCTGGGGATCCGTCGTGCCAGAACGCACGAGGAAGCCTGTCGCGCCATCCGTGACAGAGGTCTGGACCGTCGCTTCGCCCTCGCCTGCATCGGCAAGCGCATCGCGCATCTGCTCGATCGTGATCTCTCCCGTATCGCGGAAGTCGATCTCGGTGCCGCCGATGAACTCGATGCCGAAGACAAGGCCGCGGGCGAGGATGCCGACGATAGAAAGAGCGATGAGGACACCGGAGATGACGAAGAAGGCACGGCGGTGCTTCATGAACTGGATCTCGCCCTTGAAGTGGCTACGCATGGGCCACACCTCCCTTCACGCCCCGCTCACTGCGGGCGCGTTCTGCCTCTTCCAGATCTTCCTCGATGCCCCAGAACTTTGGATGCCTCTCGATCTGGTGCTGGGCCAGAAGGCGAAGTGCCGGTGCCTTGAAGCAGAACATCGTCACGATGTCGCAGGCAACGCCGAGCGCAAGCGTGAGGCCGAAGCCCTTGACTGTGCCGGAGGCGAAGGCGAAGAGGGCGATAGCGGAGACGAGCGTCACGATATCGGCGTCAAGCGAAGTCTTGATGCCGTGCTTCGTGCCGGAGATCGAGGCGTTCTTGACGCTCTTCCCCATCCTGATCTCCTCGCGGAAGCGCTCGAGCACGAGAATCGACGAGTCGGCAGCAGATCCTGTCGTCAAGACCATGCCAGCAAGTCCCGGAAGCGTCAGGCTGAAGAGGCCATTCTTCGAGAGGATGGCAAGAAGGCCGAGATAAAGGACAGCGAAGCAGGCAAGCGAACCCAGAGTCAGGATGCCCATGCCACGGTAGAAGAAGAAGAGATACACGACGACGATTGCGACACCGGTCGCAATGGCGAGGATGCCCTGCTGGAGGGAGTCCTGGCCAAGCGTCGGTCCGACGACGCGGGACTCGGAGTATGTGAGCGTCACAGGAAGCGAGCCGGAGTCCAGGACCGTCTTCAGGCTCTTTGCCTCATCGAGCGTGAATGAGCCCGAGATGGAGACATTGCCATCCGTGATGGCGGATTGCACTGCTGGCGCAGACTTCACGACGCCGTCGAGCACGATAGCGATCTGGCCCTTCGTCGGGGCAAGCTCGGTCGTGACATCGCCGAAGATCCGGGCACCTTCGCTGTTGAACGAGACATTCACGACATACTCGCCCGTCGAGGACTGGGCGACAGAGGTCTTCGTGATATAGGAGCCATCCATGAAGGCGATGTAGGAGCCATCAGCAAGCTCGACATCCTCCTGGCCATTCCTGATCTTCAGGAGCGCATCGGCGTCGCCGATATCGTCGAGGCGGACGAACTCGATATGTCCGGTCTGGCCGATGGTCTGGACGGCGGTCTCTGCATCCGTCGCACCCGGAATCTGGACGAGAATGGAATTTGCGCCCTGCTGCTGCACGGTCGCCTCGGAAGCGCCGAGCGAGTTCACGCGGTTCTGGACAATCGATGTAGCGATAGCCATATCATCAGAGCTCGGCTGAGAGCCATCAGACTTCGAGGCCGTCAGGATGACGGAGACGCCGCCCTTGATATCGAGACCCTGATTGATGGAGGTGCCAAGCGGCGTGAAGGCAATCACGCAGGCAACGCAGACCGCTGCGAGAACGACGAGCGTCGATACCCAGCGGCGGGCATTTGCGCTCAGGCGTCGCTTCGAGCGTGATTTCGGGCGCTTCGGTGCCGTAGCCGATGCGCCTTCTGAGGCATTCCAGCGCGCGACACCCGATTCTTGGGGTGCTTGCCCCTTCTTGTTCTTAGCCATGTCCCTGCAACTTTCTGGAACCTATGGTCCCTCGTATCTGCAACAGAACCATTATAGGGACATGGCCAAGATTGACAAAATGCGGAAAAGCTGGGCAATCAGAAGTCGCGCACTGCTTCCGATGCCATCCACTCGTCCTCGAACTGCTTGTAGGTGCCCGCAAAGATCGCAGCGCGTGCCTGGCGCATGAGCTCCAGGAGGAAGTAGATGTTGTGCATGGAGAGGAGTATGGCGCCGACCATCTCCTGCTGCTTCACGAGGTGATGGATGTAGGCACGCGTGAAGCCGCCTGTGCAGACAGGACACGTGCACTTGTCATCGAGCGGTCCGTGGTCATGCGTATACTTCGCGTTCTTGAGGTTCATCCTTCCCTCATGGCTGAAGGCGGTGCCCATGCGAGCCGTGCGGGTCGGAAGCACGCAGTCGAACATATCGACACCACAGCCCACCTCATGCACAAGCGTCGTCGGATTGCCGACGCCCATGAGGTAGCGGGGCTTGTCCTTCGGCATGTACTCGCAGACCAAGGGATCGAGCGTCTCGCACATCGTCTCGAAGTCCTCGCCCACCGAGTAGCCGCCGATACCGTAGCCGGGAAAATCGGCGCATTCCTCAAGATGGTGCAAGGACCGAAGGCGCAGGTCCATGTGCATGCCGCCCTGGACGATACCGAAGAGGGCCTGGTCCTCGCGGGTATGAGCCGCAAAGCAGCGCTCTGCCCAGGCGCTCGAGAGCTCGACCGCACGCTCGACGAAGGGACGCTCTGCCGGATAGGGCGGGCACTGGTCGAGCTGCATCACGATATCAGCACCGAGCTGCTCTGCGATGTGCATGTTATCCTCAGGCGTCCAGTGGATATAGGAGCCGTCGTAGTCGACCGCACGGAACGTCACGCCCTCATCGGAGAGCTTCGTGAACTCGCCGTGGGAGAAGACCTGGAAGCCGCCCGAATCGGTAAGGATTGGACGGTGCCACTGCATGAACTCGTGAAGACCGCCCATCTCGTCCACAAGGTCTGCTCCCGGCCTGTTTGCGAGATGGTAGGTGTTCGCGAGGATGATCTTGGCGCCAAGCTCCTCGAGCGTGGAGGGAAGGATGCCCTTCACGGTTGCCTTCGTGCCGACCGGCATGAAGATGGGCGTCGGGATGTCGCCGTGCTCGGTATGGATGAGGCCGGCACGTGCATGGGTCAGAGGATCTTCTGCCTGGACCGTGAACGTGAAATTCGGATTGCTGGCCACGTTATGCCTCCTTTGCAGCTGCGTGCGCCTCTTCGAGCGCAGCCTCTATCCAGACGGCGACGCCGTCCTCATCGATGCTTGGACAGACTTCGTCTGCAAGCGCCTTCACATCGTCCGATGCGTTGCCCATCGCGACGAAATGGCCGACATGCCCGATGAGCGGGATATCGTTTCCGCCGTCGCCGAAAGCGACGACAGCCTCTTTCGGGATGCCCAGATAGGCAGCAAGCGCATCGGCGCCCGTGCCCTTTGTGACACCCTTCTTCGTGATCTCGATCTGGGTCTTCTCCATCTCGGCCACTTCCCAGATGCCTTCACGCTCGAGGATGCGCTCTGCCACCTTCATGTTCTCGGGTACCGGGAAGGAGCAGTCGAGCTTCTCTATCCCATCCTCTGCACTCTTGAGCTTCGGAAGGGCCGACAGGCAGTTGTGCCATCCTTTGAGACGGAATATCGGATGCGAGACGAAGCCCTTCAGAATATCGAGGGCTGACCCGCTCTTGCGCTCCGTCTGTCCTGCCATATAGGAGATGGCACCTGCCTCGGCGTAGGTATCCATACCGAGATGGACATGCCAGGCAGCATGGAGCGGCTTGAACGCCTGGTAGATCCTGAGCGCGTCATCACGCTCGATGGACCTGCGCACAAGCGGTGCAAGATTCCCGTCGGCGATGCAGGCTCCATTTGCTGTCACGTAATAATCCATGCACTCAGCATCGGTGGCCGGCCCTTCGATGAGGCCGCGCGGGCGCCCGCTGCAGACAGCCGTCGCGACACCGTGGTCCTGGAGCATCTTGATTGCCGCTACAACCCGAGGAGAGATTCCCTGATGATGCGCGAGAATCGTTCCATCAAGGTCAAAAAGGCACAGCCCGATGCCCTGAGGGCACCGGGCTGTTCCGGTCAATCCTTGCTTGAGTGCAGAGGGCTGACTACTTCTCGCCAAAGCCGTCGTCAATCAGAGCGACGAGGGTGTCGAGAGCTTCCTGCTCCTGGTCGCCATCGCAGGCAACCTCGACCTTGGTGCCAGCAGCGAGGCCAGCAGCAAGAATCATCATGATGGACTTTGCGTTGACAGGAGCGGAGCCCTTCGTGAGGTCCTTGATCGTCACATTGCAGGGGAACTTCTTTGCGGCAGCAACAAACTGGGAAGCGGGACGTGCGTGAAGACCAGTAGCGTTGACAATGGTCGTCTGCTTGGAAACCATCTTTTTCTCCTTTGACACGACAATGGAGCGCGCGGGCTGCCCCGCAATGCGCATTTGCCATTACTGTAACAAAACTTGTGCACTTGTGACACACTTTCTTTTCACTACGCAGAATCCAGAATGTTCCAGCATATTCCCTCCATCTCGAAGCTCTGCAGCTGTCCGCGATGGCATGAAATGACACCCGCTTTCCTATTTCTGGGCAGCGGCGGGCGGAAATGCGCCAAAATGGTACATGTACATGCTGAAGCACCAAGGAGCTTGGAAACCATGCAGGACAACGCAGAAGAGCGCAGCGATACAAAGAAGCCCCGCCATGAGAGGCGCAAGGACAAGAAGCAGCAGAAGGACCAGAAGACACAGAAGAAGCCGAAGGGCTCCTCTGGCTTCACAGGCGGCTTTGCTGCCGTGAGGCAGGTGCACGCTGCCTCGAAGGAGCACTCGAATGCCCGCTCCGAGCTCAAGAAGGCAGAGTCCGCACTCGCCGAGGACAAGAAGGTGCTCGACCACAGGATCGATGTGACGAGAAGCTACGCCCAGATCGTCTCCGAGCAGACGAAGGCCAGGACGAATGCCGAGAAGGCGAAGGCCGCAGCAGAGCGCCGCATCGAGGCCCTGAAGGAAGAGCATGACAAGCTGGCCGGCGAGCTCGAAGTCATGCGCTCGGAGCATGCAGAAGCGCTCAAGCCTTTCCAGAACGTCATGGAATCCACCCGTGGCCGCGCTGACGATACGGCAAAGCTCCTCTCCGAGGCGAAGAAGGCCGTCAAGGCTGCACAGACCGAGGCAAACGATGCGCAGGCACGCCGCGAGCAGAGGATCTCTGCCGCGAACAAGGCCTACGACAATGCCCAGGCACGTCTTCGCAAGCTCAACGCTGACTTCGAGGAGCTCAAAGGCAGGCCTGATACCGATGCTGGCGCCATCGCCCGCATGGAGCAGGAGATCTCTGCCGAGAAGGCACACCTCGAGAGCACGAAGGCAGACATCCCTCTGGTTACCGACGAGGCACAGAAGAATGTCGATGCCGCCCAGCGCCATCTCTGGAACCAGCAGCAGGCACTCGATTCCGCGCAGAAGGCAGCAGAGGAAGCAAGCACTGAAGCCAAGCGTCGGAAGGCCGAGTACGACGAGCGCTACCAGAGCTTCCAGACCGAGGAGGCAACGCTCGACAACGATGTCGTGCAGCGCGAGATGGGGATCCGCGATGCCTCGAAGGACCGCGACACGGCTCAGGCAAATATCGAGGCCGCCCAGAAGCTCCTCGATGAGGCAGAGGACATCCATGCCCACCCCGAGGTCACGAAGAAGCTCGCCGAATCCGTGGCAGAGAAGCAGCATCTCGTCGATATCCAGAAGCAGGAAGTGAGCTCGCTTGCCCGCTCCGAAAAGCAGCTCAGGAACTCCACGAGAAAGCAGCGCATCACCTTCATCTCCCTCCTCATCGTAATCGCTGCCGTCATCCTCCTCATTATCTGGTTCCTGACGCACTGATATGTAGATCCTTCTGTCAAGAGGCATGATTGTCCCATCCCCGGATTCCGCTCCGAGGATGGGGCCATTCTCTATATCGTCCTCCGGAAGC
>OMVT01000066.1 GCA_900314535.1 uncultured Olsenella sp.
TCTCGTCCACAAAGTCGATGACGGGCCACATGCTCGGTGCTACCGGCGCAGTCGAGGCAATGGCAAGCGCGTATGCGCTCGAGCACGGCATCATCCCGCCGACCATCAACTACAAGACGCCGGATCCTGCCTGCGATCTCGACTACACGCCGAACAAGGCACAGGAATTCGATGCCACATGGGCGCTTTCGACCTCGCTCGGCTTTGGCGGCCACAATGCCGTAATCGCGCTCAGGAAGTATGAGGAGGCGTAAAGCATGGATACCACTACGAAGAGGATCGATGCGGTAGCCGAGCTCATGCAGAAGCGCGGCCTTGCCCGTGTCCGTATCGAAGAGGGCGACTCTGCCATCGAGCTCGAGCGTCCTGAGGCCTTCCCGGCACCGGTCATGGCAGGTGCAGCTCCCGCAGAGGTGACGTCCGCTGCGGCACCCGCGGAGGTGGCCCCTGCACCTGACGCAGCACCGCTTCCTGCAGCGGATGCATCCGAGCCTGAAGGCGAGGAGCCGCTCGACATGTCGAAGGTCACCGCTGTCAAGGCTCCCATGGTCGGCGTCTTCTATGCGGCCCCCGCACCGGGTGCCAAGCCTTTTGTGCAGGTCGGCTCGAAGGTCAAGAAGGGCGATGTCCTCTGCGTCATCGAGGCCATGAAGGAAATGAAGGAAGTCACGGCTGACTGCGACGGCGAGGTCATCGATATCACGGTCTCCGACGGCGAGCTCGTCGAGTACGGCTCGGTCCTCATGAAGATCTACTAGGGAGATGGCATGAACAAGACAGAGCTGGAGAAGATTCTGCCGCACAGGCCGCCGATGCTGCTTCTGGACGATGCCGAAGTCCAGGATGGCAAGGCCGTGGGACATATCACGATCAAGGGCGACGAGTTCTTCCTCCAGGGGCACTTCCCTGACTACCCGGTCGTTCCCGGTGTCATTCTCTGCGAGATGCTGGCGCAGAACTGCTGCGTCCTTCTGGCAGATGGCATCGACAAGGACCAGGCGACGCCGTTCTATACGAGCCTCGACAAGGTGCGCTTCAAGCACCAGGTGAGGCCGGGCGATACCGTGACCCTCGAGTGCGAGCTCACGAGGAGCCATGGCATGTTCCACTTCGCCCACGGCGTGGCAAAGGTCGGCGACACGGTTGCCTGCGTGGCTGACATGTCGTTTGCGCTCGTCCCGAAGAAGGACGCATAGACCATGTTCGAGAAGATACTGATCGCGAACAGGGGAGAGGTCGCCGTCCGCATCATCCGCGCCTGCAAGGAGATGGGCGTCAAGACGGTCGCCATCTACTCGACGGCCGATGCCACGGCGCTCCATGTGACGCTTGCTGACGAGGCCTACTGCATCGGCGGCCCGCGTGCCTCCGAGTCCTATCTGAACACGAATGCGATCATCACGGTCGCGCTCGAGTCGGGTGCTTCGGCAATACATCCAGGCTATGGCTTCCTCTCCGAGAATGCCTCGTTTGCCCGCGAGTGCCGCGAGCATGGCCTTGTCTTCATCGGGCCTTCGCCTGAGATCATGGAGCTCATGGGAGACAAGGATCAGGCACGCCGCACAGCGAGGTCGGCTGCCGTTCCCATCGTGCCGGGCTGCGACCTGCTCGAGTCTTCTGCGCAGGCAGAAGAGGAGGCCAGGCGCATCGGCTGCCCTGTGCTTGTGAAGGCACGCGCAGGTGGTGGCGGACGTGGCATCAGGAAGGTGCTCAAGCCAGAAGATGCTCCTGCTGCGTTCGAGCAGGCGCATGCCGAGGCACAGAGCGCCTTCGGCGACGGCGAATGCTACATGGAGAAGTTCATCTCTCCGGCACACCATATCGAGGTGCAGATCCTCGCAGATGGCCACGGCAACGTGTTCTCGCTCGGCGAGCGCGAGTGCTCCGTGCAGCGCAGGAACCAGAAGCTCCTCGAAGAGAGCCCGAGTCCCTGCCCGGCGCTCACGTCTGAGATCCGCGAGCACATGTTCGAGTGTGCCCGCAATCTTGCAAAGAAGGTCGGCTACGAGGGGCTGGGAACGATCGAGTTCCTCTTCAGCGATACCGGCGAGTTCTGGTTCATGGAGATGAACACGAGGCTCCAGGTCGAGCATCCGGTGACGGAATTCGTGACGGGCATCGACCTTGTCAAGTGGCAGCTCCGTGTCGCTGCAGGAGCAGACCTCTCGAACTGGAAGCAGGAGAGCATCAGCGTCGTGGGACACGCAATCGAGTGCCGCATCAATGCCGAGACGCCCGATTTCCTTCCGTCTGCAGGGGACATCACGATGCTTCACACGCCGAATGGCCCCTGGGTGCGCTTCGACTCTGCCCTCTATGTAGGCTCATCGGTGCCGCCCTACTACGACTCGCTCCTCGGCAAGCTCATCGTCTATTCGCCGACGCGCGAAGAGGCGATACGCAAGATGCGCTCTGCTCTGGGAGAGCTTGTGATCGAGGGCGTCAGCTACAATGCCGATCTTCAGCTCGATATCCTGAGCAATCCCGAATTCCTGTCGGGCAACTACCATACAAATCTGATGGAGCACCTCTATGAGTGAACGCCAGAAGTCTCTGAACGAGCTTGAAGGGCCCGTCACCGAAGTGCCGATCGATATTCCGGAGCGCACGATTCTCGTGCGCTGCCCGCATTGCCGCCATGCTATCGATGCCGGGGTGCTGAAGCAGAACCTCGATGTATGCCCGCGCTGCGGCAAGCACATGCGCATCGGCGCAAGGAGAAGGCTTGCCCTCACGGCAGATCAAGGCTCCCTCGAAGAGTGGGATGCCGATATCGAGGCGAAGGACATCCTCTCCTTCCCGGATTACAAAGAGAAGCTTGCCGCTGCACGCCAGAAGTCGGGCGGGGAGAAGGAAGCCGTCATCTGCGGCAAGGCGACGATCCAGGGCGAGCCCTGTGCCCTCTTCATCATGAACGGCGACTTCATGATGGGTTCCATGGGAGCTGCTGTCGGCGAGAAGATCTGCCGCTGCTTCGAGCGGGCGACAGAGGAAGGCCTGCCTGTTGTCGGCTTCACGGTATCGGGCGGTGCCCGCATGCAGGAGGGCCTCACCTCCCTCATGCAGATGGCCAAGGTCTCGAATGCTGTACGCCGGCACAGCGCAGCGGGCCTCCTCTATATCTGCGTCCTTACCGATCCCACCTCGGGCGGTGTCACGGCTTCCTTCGCAATGGAGGCAGACATCACGATCGCAGAGCCTGACGCGCTCGTCGCCTTCGCAGGTCCGCGTGTCGTCGAGCAGACGACGCACAAGAAGCTGCCCCAGGGCTTCCAGCGCTCGGAGTTCGTCCTTGCACATGGCTTCTGCGACATGGTCGTCGAGCGCAAGGAGATTCCCTCCACGCTCGGCTATCTGCTCTGGCTTCATGACAAGGAGGCGTGGGGCACACGCGAGGCACCGAAGTGTGCGGCTGCCTTCCCCGAGGAGGCACGCTGGCCGCTTCCGCACCATCTCGAGAAGCCGGCTGCTGCAGATGCCTCTGCCTACGACCTTGTGAAGCGCGTGAGGAATGCCGACAGGCCGTCTGTTCCCTCCATCATGGACATGACCTTCGAGGGCTTCATCGAGCTCCACGGGGATCATGAGTTCGGAGACGATGCTGCCATCGTGACCGGCCTTGCCACGCTCGATGGAAATCCTGTCACGGTCATTGCAACCGATCGCGGACGCGGCATCAAGGAACGGGTGGCCAGAAACTATGGCTCGCCTGAGCCTGAAGGCTACCGCAAGGCGCTCCGTCTCATGAAGGAAGCGGAGAAGTTCCATCGCCCCGTGATCTGCCTTGTCGATACGTCCGGTGCCTATCCAGGCATGGAGGCAGAAGAGCGCGGCCAGGGCGCCGCCATCGCAGACAACCTTGTCGCAATGGGCGCTCTCAGGACCCCTGAGATCACCGTCATCATGGGCGAGGGCGGCTCGGGCGGTGCCTTGGGCCTTGCCGTCTCAGACCGTGTCCTCATGCTCTCTGATGCTGTCTATTCGGTCGTGAGCCCTGAGGGCTGCTCGACGATCCTCTTCAAGACAGCGAAGCGCGCAGCCGATGCTGCCGAGGCTCTCGGCATCACTGCTCCCTTCCTCAAGGATCTGGGCATCATCGACGGTATCGTCGACGCCGAGGGCTTCGGCACCGAAGAGTTCGCAGAGCGCTTCAGGAAATGCCTTGCGGATCAGGTGCAGAAGCTCGAAGGGATGGCGGAAGACGAGCTTGTCGATGCTCGCTACGAGAAATACCGTGCCATCGGAAGGAGAGACAGCTGATGGAGAAGACCACAGGGCTCACGGCAGGTCTGGGTGCCCTCACGACAGGCGGAGCCGATCTGCCACAGCGTCCGGTCGCAATCGTCTGCGATTCCTCCTGCACGCTCTCGCGTACCCGTGCAGAGGAGCTCGGCGTCACGATGGTGCCCATGCACTACAACGTCGACGGTGTCCGCTATGCGGAGACCTTCCGGAACGAGAATGGCGACTACGACTCTCTCTTCCGGAATGGCAGACTGCTCATGACAGAAGCGGTCTACCAGGACGAGTTTGCTGACGAATTCAGGCGCCTCCTCGATGCTGATTTCTCGGTGCTCTGCCTCACAATCTCTTCGAGGCTCTCTGGCACCTACAGGAGCGCTGTGCACGCACGTGAGCAGCTCATCCGTGAAGGAGAGGCACCGGAGCGCATGCGCATCGTCGACTCCTGGACGACTTCGGGCGGGCTCGAGTTCCTCGTACGCCAGGCACGCAAGCTCGTGAGCCTTGGCTATGGCCTGGAGACGGTCAGTGAGAAGCTCGAAGCGGAGCGTGCACGTCAGGGCATCGATTTCACAGTGCCGGATCTCGAGGTTCTCAGGAAGTCGGGGCGTCTCGGTGCCACAAGGCGCGCCGTTCCTTCGAACCTTGACCGCTTCCTTGTCATGGAGCTCCAGGAGGGCGGCATCAAGGATGTCTGCGTCGCCCACGGCATGCGCGGCACAGCCCGTGCCCTCATAGCCGAGATTCCGGAAGAAGCACGGAAGAACTCCGTGACCGTCACAGGATACGGCGAGGCGCATGACGCGGTCGAGGAGCTTGTGCATGAGGTGAGGCGCGAGCTTCCTGAGACGACGATCCATGTGCGTGATGGAGGACCAGTCGTCTCGCTTCATCTCGGCGTCGGTTCGGTGAGCCTTGCCTGGAGGAACTTCGCTGAGTAGCCACCAAAATACGGAGAGCGCGTGTACAGAATGTTGCAGAAGCATTGCATAGCACACATTCTTCGAAATGCACGCTTGCATTGAAACGAGCTTTCCGTATACTAGCTAGTGCGCTTTGAGAGCAACACATTCCCCGGTGGCGCAGTGGTAGCGCAACTGACTGTTAATCAGTGTGTCGTAGGTTCGAACCCTACCCGGGGAGCCAGAGAATTCGGAGCCGGAC
>OMVT01000033.1 GCA_900314535.1 uncultured Olsenella sp.
CACCATCTTCCCCGACTCCGAGCTCGGCGCCGAGGTGGCGCGGGGCGACTTCGCTCCCATGAGCGAGCTCGAGCGGTTCCGCGAGTTCCGCGCGCTCGTAGCCGCGCTGGAGAACCCCATCGTCGTCGACACGCGCCTGGTCACCAACTCCATCGGGCTTCGTCGCCGAGCTGCCGGCCGACCGCAAGGAGTGCCTGGCCGCGCTCGACGAGGCCATCGCCGGCTTCTCGGAGGACGACGAGCGGAGGCTCTCGCGCAGGAGGGCGATGATGCGCACGATCTGACGCCGGAGATCGTGACTGAACGGCTCCGTTTTAACGTGCGCTGCCTGTCGCACCACCCCTGGTATTGTCAGGGACGCGTACGCCGTCCTGTTGCCGGCCCGCGTTGCGCCACTTCTCCAATGAGAGACGACCGATCGGAGGAAAATGGACGCATGCAGGATCGGCGTCGACAATTGGTTTCGGAGATGCTTTCATAATTGCAGGCTGCAAGATTGTCGGGATGGAAGCCAGTTCGGTGAAAAGCAGCCCGTCAGAATCATCACTTCCGCAGTTGGATGGGATACTCCCATATTGACTTCTCTGCTCCCCGCATTCGAGGGGAAACGCCCTCGGAAGGCCGTTTTCGGGGTGGTAGCCACTTGCCGGAATCGCGGACTGGCTACCATCCGTTTCCGCAGGTCAGAGCGTTTACTCCCCATACATAAAGCATTTACTCCCCATTGCTGGCTACCAACTGGCTACCACCCAGAACCGGGATTCCACGGGGTTTCCCGGACGTGGCAGCATGGCTTAATGCGAGTTGGACGTGGAAGCACGATTCAGAAAAGTTGGAACTATTGAGTGGGAGTGATCCTTTAACGGCATGCTCCGCCTGGCCGGCTCAGTTCGAGCCGGCCTTTCTGTATCGTGGCCCAGCGCGGGCTTCCCGCGACCGTTTCTGATCCTGACGCTTGCCTCTACGTCCCGGGTTCGGTCCCTCTTCTCGATGCCCCCGGCCTATAGGTCGCCTGCGTTCCGCGCGGATTCTTCGACAGCCTTTATAGCCCGCTTCCGTGCCGTCGGCGGACGGGAGGCACCGGCAAGCAGTACCAAGCGGTAGCAGGCGCTTCGCCGCAAGGCCGGTGCGGTCCTTGCGCCGCGCGTGCCCGGATTCCACCGCCAGGGTTGTATAGTCCCGGTGTGGACAGGAGGGAAGATGGCCAGCGACGATTCCGGCATGAGGGCCCGGAAGCCCAAGCTCTCCGTGGAGGAGCAGATAGCGCACCTGAAGTCGAAGGGCGTGACGTTCGATTTGTGCTCTGAGGGGGGAGGCGACCGAGTGCTTGAGCGACAGGACGTACTACTTCAAGCTGGCCGCCTGCCGGGTCCTATTCGACAAGCGCGTCGGCGGCGAGCGAGACGGCGAGTGCGTGGGGCTCGACTTCGGGCACCTGCGCGACCTCGCTGCCATCGACCACATGCTGCGCTACACGCTACTGCCGACGACAGCTTCAGAAAGATCGTGGTGGTCAACCGCGTCATGCAGCCCTACATGGACGATGATGGAATCCTCACCATGGGGCTATTCGATTTCCTGCTCGACGAGAACAGCCTTGACTGATATTTGTGTGGTCCAGCAAGGATCTTCTGCCGTTCGATGAGCCTCAAGACCGATGCCTTCGATGTGTGCAGGCAATCGGCAACCTGTGCCGCGTCCATGAGGCCGCAGGGCAGGTCATTTGCTTCGGCTGCCGGGCGGCGGCGGATCTTTAGCATCTGCGCCCGGCATTCCCGCGGCGTCCGGAACCAGTATCTGATATTCCTTGCCGTGCCGGGAACGTGTCGCGGGGCATCCGGAGGATGCCGTCTCTCATAGGATGGCACACCGTCCTTCCGCCTGGCATCTGGTGCCCTCGGGCCGCGACGAGGCCCAAGGAGTCTCATCCATTCGTCGGGGCAAGCAGGGAAGTACCTGATTGGAGGCGGGTGCGCAAGGCCACGCGGGGCGTCAGATCACGCCGGGTCACCACTAGGCTACGATTTGTCGGCGGCCTGCCTATCGGGTGCAGACGTCTACCGCGTGATGATGCTGCTTCGGCTACAGTCCTCGCCGTCGGTATCACGCCAGTGAGTGGTGATTGTGGATCTGGAAGGCGCGCCAGAGTCGAAGAATACGGCCTGGCCGAAGCTCTCCCGGGCTCCAAGCGCTCGGATGGCTCCCTGTCCTGGCCATAGAAATAGGGACCGCCGTCGTACGCGGTGGCCACGTCCGTCACAACCGTGCCTCAGACGCTTGAAATGCGAATGCGATGCTTTGCGGGGCTGCGGACACGGTTCGTCTCTTGCAAACCGTGTCCGGTGCTTTCCCCCGCGTACCGAAGCGGCGAGATCGCCGAGCCGCTACTTACGCACCACGCTGATGCGCTGGCGGATGTGGTCGCCGGACTCGATCTCGTCGACCATGGCGATGGCGTAGTCAGCGTAGCTGATGACGGACTCGCCAGCCTCGTTGAGCGTGAGCTCCTCGCCGCCCAGGATGTAGGCGCCGGTGCGCTCGCCGTCGGCCTGGAAGTCCGCTGCCGGGGACACGAAGGTCCATGCGACGTCGTTGCGGCTGCGCAGTTTCTCGAGCTCCTCGCCCTGAGCGGTGGCAAGGGGAACGAACGCCTCGGGGGAAGTCGGGGCCGTCCATGACGCGCTGGGTGTGCTCGGGGTTGACGAACAGGGAGCCCGCGCCGCCCACGATCAGAAGGCGCACGTCGGTTCCGGAGAGCGCGTCGCACAGGTGCTGGCTCGTGGCCACGTGCCCGCCGAGCGTCTCGGGCGCCCAGGCGCCGAAGGCGTCGACCACGGCGTCGAAGCCCGCCAGGTCCTCGGAGGTGAGGTCCATGATGTCCTTCTGGACGGCCTTCTCGGCCGCGGTCTGGTTCTCGCCGCGCACGAAAGCGGTCACGTCGTGTCCGCGCTCCACGGCCTCCTTCACGATGAGCTTGCCGGCCTTGCCGTTTGCTGCGACGACTGCGATCTTCTTCATGGTGGTGCCCCTTTCGTAGGTTGTAACCTTAACGCTTACAGCCTGTACTATGCCATGCCGCCGTTGTAATGTCAACACTTACAACAAACGAGGCCATATCTTCTCCATAGTTGTAAACAGTGACATTACAACAATGACGTGGTACGCTGTTCGCAGAAGGAAAGAGGGTCCATGAAGTTCTCGACCAGGCTGCCAGTGGCCACCCACATACTGCTCTGCATCGTCCTGCTCGGGGAGGAGCACAAGACCACGTCAACGTTCCTCGCGGGAAGCGTCGGCGTGAACCCCGTCGTCGTCCGCAACGTCCTGGGCCAGCTCAAGGCTGCCGGACTCGTCGCCGTGGAGCCGGGCGTCGGAGGGGCTCGGCTCACAAAGGACCCGGCAGAGATAACGCTTCTGGACATTCTCAACGCAGTGGAGGACGATGTGAGCGTCTTTCGCATGCACGAGCATCCTAGCCCCGAGTGTCCGATCGGCCGCAATGTGCACGCCGTGCTCGGCGCGGAGCTCGATGCTGCGGAGCAGGCCATGCTCGGCCGTCTTGCCTCCACCACCTTGGCCGATCTGGCCAATGCCACGAGGGAGCGCATCGCGCAGCAGGAGCAGGCCTAGAAATCCAGATCCGAAGCCCGTCCAGGTCATCGATGGCTTCGGCTGCCGTCTTGGCAGCTCGCACGGCCAGCATTCGCGCCTGCAGCCCAGATGGCCTGCCCCTGCCTTATCCGACAATCCTGGCCAGCAAGTGGCCCGAAACCAGGGCTGCCATTTCCTGTGGGGTCTCTTTCCAGCCCCTGCGTGCCCATGTGATGAACATCCCGTAGAGGCCGTAGGCGAGAAAGGTGGCCTCGTAGCTCTCTTCGCCTCCCATGTCGGCATCGCTCACTATCGCCTTGAAGGCGGCAAGGATGGCGTCCGTATAGCCCTGCTCGATCATGAGATCGTTTTCCGTGCGCAGCGACAGGCAGAACTCGAAGTAGCGCAGGGCCCGCTCGGGATCCGAGAACGCGAGTCCCTTGAGATGGTGCTCCTTCTCGTATGCGCGCCATCGGCGGACAAGGTAGGCGCCGATCAGCTCCTCCTTCGACGAGAAGTTGCGAAAGTACGTGGCTCTGCCTACGCCCGCCCTTGCGGCAAGCTCGTCGATGGTCACCTTTCGGATGCCCTTCTCGGCCATGAGCGAGAACAGGGCAGACCCCAGCATGTCTGTGGCATATGCAGACACAGCATACCTCCTGATACGAAACCCATCGATGCGTATCGCTTGCGCCCGTTGCATCGGGGCATGCGCAGGACGGCTGATACGATTGTATCAATGGAAAGAAATCAAGGGCGTTCTTCAGGGGGGCCGCGATGAAAGAGAAGACACGGAGGCGTCTGCGACTGCTCGGGTGGGTGGCGGGAGGAATATGCGCCGCTCTTGCCGTGCTCGCGCTGGTGCTGGCGACCCATACGCAGATCGTGGTCGGAGCGATCCAGACGCTCGCGGCCGGCACCGTCAAGACGACCAACACCTTCGAGCCTGAGAGCGAACCCATCGACGCCGTGCGGGACAACGGGCAGCGCATCGTGACCGATATCGCCTACGCCGACGAGTATCCGAACAGCTTCCTGGACATAACCTATCCCGACTCAGACACCTCCGTACAAAGACCCACCCTGGTCTACTTCCATGGCGGAGGATTCTTCGGGGGCAGCAAGAGCATGGGCGACCCGCTGGCATCGAGCGATGTCACAGCGCTTCTGGACGACATCTGTGCGGCTGGATACAACATCGTGAATGTGGACTACGGCCTCGTGCCCGACTGCCGCTTTCCCATTCCTGTCATCCAGGCAAACCAGGCACTTGCCTGGTGTGCGTCGCATGCGGACGAGTATGGCCTTGATATGGATGATGCTATCATCATGGGTTCCTCTGCCGGTGCCATCATAACGAGCCAGATGGGTGCTGTTCTCTCGAACCCGGCGTATGCCGCCGAGCTCGGCATCGAGCCGGCACTGGAGCGAGAGCGGGTGAAGGCTGTCGTAATCGACGATGCACCGCTCGTCTACGACGAGTTCTCCCTGGGCACCAAGGTCCTTATAGGCAACTATGTAAGCGGGACGATCTTCCTCAGCAAGGATCAGGTGCATCGCTATGATGCTACCCAATGGGTCACCTCGGACTACCCGCCTGCGGTGCTTCTTGGCAGCGAGTACCACAATGATATGAGGGCCATGGACGCAGCGCTTTCGGAGGCAGGCGTCACGCACGAGCTCATCGACCCGCTGGCCGAACGGGGTCTGGAGATGCCGCACTGCTTTGTGGGATCCGAGCGCACGCCTGAGGTCGCACGGGATGCATTCGAGAGGATGCTGGCCTTTCTCGCCGACCGGACGGACTGACAAGAGCATGCCGACAGGCTGATGAAGAGGACGATGGCTATGAAAGAGGCAGGCGCTCTGAGGATAAGCCCTGCAAGGGAAGAGACGGTGCGGGCATCCGCCATCATGCCGTCAATACCTTCGGCAATGACCTGCATGAAGAGCTTCTGTCCGGGGTGCTGGATGCGGAGTATCTCCTCTGCGACCTCTTCTGGGGTCCTGCCGGAACCGGTGATGATGGTGGCGGAGTTGGTGGCTGCGCCTTAAGAATCCATGGGAGCCGTCGCATATGCGGTGTCCTTCTGCCAGGCAGGCATTCTGCAGGGGCCATGGCCCCCTCAGCGGGAGCTGCGCTTTGCCTCCTGCACGAGCCGGGCAAGGTTTTGGGAGAAGCGCTTCCTGTCGTCGTCCGTGAAGGCAGACGGCCCCTTGGTCCTGCCTCCTGCGCGCCGGACCTTCTTCTCCTCATGGCGGATGAACATTGCAGCATCGATTGTGAGCGGATTGTAGATGCGTCCCCTGACGCCGATAGCGCATGCCCCTCTGCCGAGGACGATATCGGCCAGGCCGATATCCTGTGTCACCACCACATCGGCAGGCGTGATGGCGGAAGCAATCGCGAAGTCTGCCGAATCGGCACCGATACCGACCTGGAGGATGTCTGCCCAGAAGCTTCTGTCAGGATGTGCGGGATCCTTTGGGCTGCGGGGGTCATGGGGACGAAGGGAACGTTCCAGATTCTGGGTGGTGTTTCCGGCGATGATGCAGGGCACCTGCTCGAAGCGGGCGCAGGCCAAGGTCTCCCGTATGACAGGGCAGGCATCTGCATCGATATAGATCCTGGTCATGTCCTGCCATCCTCTCCCGAGCCTCCGGCGGAAAAGTCTAGGCGCCCGGGCAGCCATGGTCAACCTGTCTGGCTGCCGAGACGGAAATGATGGGGCAGGAAAGCCCAAGGGACTGTCGGGAGGACTTCTGCGTGCAGGGGAGCCAGGTGCAGCCAGAGGCTGGCACGTTGCCGGAAAAGGCCCTGCGCCTATCCTGTTTCTGCAGTCCGTCCGGCGATAGAGGCCTCTGTCCTGAGAGCCAATATGTTAGGTTTATATAACACTTAGGGTGCGGGCTGGATGACAGCTCCGCCCATCTTCGGGAGGCGGCTTCATGGGGCTGGCAAAGACGTATTTCGGCAATACCAGAAAGCCTGAGGGACTGCTCGGCAAGATGATGCTCAGCGGCATGAATCGGGAACATGCGGCAGTCTCTGCATGGGGCATGGCGCATCTCGAAGGAGAGGCCCCTCGTGCAATCGCGGAACTCGGATGCGGCGGGGGCAGGAATGCGGCTGCGCTTCTTGAGCGCTTCCCATCTGCCACGCTGGCTGCTGTCGACTATTCGCATGAAGCGGTCTCGAAGACAGCGCGGATGTGCGCTGCGGAAATCTCTGAAGGACGCTGCCGTGTCCTTCAGGGCGATGTCTCGGATCTTCCGCTGGAGACGGGATCGTTCGATCTGGCGTGTGCCTTCGAGACCGTCTACTTCTGGCCAGGTCCTGTCGAGAGCTTCCGGGAGGTCTTCCGAATCCTCGGGCCGGAGGGGACCTTCCTGATCGTGAATGAATCGGATGGCCTGGATGAGGGGGACCAGAAGTGGCTTTCCCTCATCGACGGTCTTGCCATATATACGGAGAAGGAGCTTGTCCGCTGCCTGGAAGAAGCCGGCTTCTCCGAGGTAAGAGCCGACCGGGTGCCCAAGAAGCATTGGCTCTGCCTGAAGGCACGGAAATGAAGGCACGCCGGAAGCGCCAGGTAGCGTGCCCGTGCACGAACATGCTGCGCTATCCTGCCCGCAGGATGCTCTCTTTGGACCGTGCGGCTCCAGCGCCTCTCAGAGGCTCTTCGTGGCACGCTCAAATTCGAGCAGGGCAGCCTTCCTGTCGATGCCGCCGCTGAAGCCTGTCAGGCTGTCGTCGCTTCCGATGACACGGTGGCAGGCAACAATCACGGCGTAGATGTTGCGGCCGACGGCGCCTCCGACGGCACGGGGAGACTGGCGCCTTCCGGTCTTCACCTCGATGGCACGTGCCAGGTCGCCGTAGGTCACGGTCGTGCCGTAGGGAATGTCGAGCAGGGCGCTGCGGACGAGCTTCTGGAATTCGGTGCCGCGCGGTGCCAGGGGGAGCTCCCGTGGGTCGGGCTGCATGCCCGAGAAATAGCGGCCAAGCCAGTCTTTCGCCTGCTCAAGCACGGCCAGATCGTCTCTGCGCTCCATCGCGCCGTCTGCCCCATACCCGAAGCGGCGTCCGGTGTCGAACCAGCAGCCGCAGATGCTCGTGCCGTCGCTTGCCAATGTGAGCGTGCCGACGAGAGGGGTCTGGCATTCCGTGTAATACATGGGCCTTCTTTCTTCAATCTACCCCGAGTCTCTGCGCCTTTCGGCATCTTTCGTGGATATGCTCTCCTGCACCGCAGACAGCCGGAAGCTGCCGGCTGCCTCAGAGGATGGAGGGCAGGGGAAGCGCTATGCCTTCGGGTAGCGCTCCTTGCCGGAAAGCTCGTCCACATCGATGCGCCAGACAGCGACGCGGGAGATGGCTTCGGGCGGGAAGGAGACAGGCGCTCCCGGCGCCATGTGCTCCATCAGGCGTGCCAGGGCCTCTGCCTTAGCGTCAGCGTTCTCGACGGGGAGAATGGTCCCTGCACCCATGATCGACTGGTAGGAGTAGGAATAGGAGCAGGCATAGGAGCCGGCGATGACGCCGAGCTCGCGGTCCATCTCGATCGCGACGCGCGGGGAGGAGGCAAAGCAGCGCGCCTTCCTGCCGTCTGCGGCAGAGTGGAGATAGAGCCTGAGCGGCACAGGATGCTCCGTGCTGCCTTCGCGCATCTTCTGCCAGGCCTCGTTGTCCCACGTATAGCCAAAGCTCATGGGCACGACGAAGGGGCCATTGCCGTCCGTGGTGCCGATACGCACGGTCTGGCAGACGTCGATCAGGGCACGGATGGCATCAGGGTCCTGGATTTCGCGGTGCACTCGTCTCATGGGAACCATGGAGCATCTCCTGTCTCGTGGTAGATCGTCTTTCTGCCACTCTACACCGCAGGGCGCTGCTGCCCTGCGCCTGCCGGACGGTTTCTTTCGGGTGCTTGTGGCCGAAAAGGCTTCCTGCTGTCTGGGACAGGACAGCCTGCTCGGCCAGCCTCTATCGCTTTTTCGGCCCAGATGATAGAATAAGAACAACTGTTCGTCAATGCCCTGCTCGCTTGCGGGCAGGGCCAGATGGCTGGGAGGCCGCAAGTCCATGGGTGTGCTCTATGAGATCGTCTCGACGCCCTTTGCCTACGCAGAGCGTCCCCACCTCTCGGGAGACGAGATGTTTGCCGGCGCGCCGAAGCGCATCGACTTCGGACCAGGGCGCCTCCAGCACTGCATCATCTGGGAGCCTGCGGAGGCCGTGCATGAAGAGACGGTCTTCTGGTTCCATGGCGGGGCATTCCTTGTCGGGACGCCCGAGTCCATGATCGATGCTGCGCGGGTCTGGTGCCATGAGGGGTACCGCTTCGTCTCTGTCGGCTTCAGGCTTGTGCCGCATGACCGGTTTCCGGCACAGGCAGACGATGCCTACAAAGGCGTCCTGGCCACTCAGGCCTGGCTCAGGGACCGCCATTTGCCCTGGAGCCGCGTCATTGTCGGCGGAAGCTCTGCGGGAGGGCAGCTTGCCTGCCTTCTGGGGTATAGCGACAGGCTGGCAAAGCGTTACGGGTTCGACAGGAGCTCTGTCGCTGCGGTGGTGAGCTGCGCTGCCATCGTCGATGCAGACGATCTCGAGCTTGCGCCGATCCGTCCGCTCTCGCTCTGGAAGCGCTTTGTCGATCTTCCCTGCACAGACGCTATGGACAGAGAAGCGATACATGAGGCGCTCCTGCCATATTCGCCGATCTCGTGTGTCGTGCAGGCTCATGGCACAGGGCTTGCCCCCTTCTTCGCGATACAGGGAAGCTCCGATATCCTGAGTCCCTATGCACACCAGAAGGCGTTCGTGGAGGCGCTCAGAAAGCAGGGGACAGAGGCAGTGCTCGAAACCATAGAGGATCCGCGCTGGCAGCACATGGTCGGTACGGTCACACTGCACCGCAAGGATCCTGATACGTTCGTGCCTCTGAAGCGCCTCTTCTCCTGGCTCTCAGACATCGAGGCAGAAGGCAGGGGTGCCCGTCAATGAGCATGCATGACATATGGAATCCCTGGCATGGGTGCAGGAAGTGCTCCGAGGGCTGCGCGCACTGCTACATGTACTATCTCGATGGACTGCGCGGGCAGGATGGCAGCGATATCCGCCGCACGAAGGCAGACTTCGACAAGCCGGTGCAGAAGGACCGTACGGGCGCCTTCCGCATCAGGAGCGGGGAGACCCTGAGGGTATGCATGACATCAGACTTCTTCCTGGAGGAAGCGGATGTCTGGCGCGATGAAGCCTGGGAGATGATGCGCCAGCGGCCCGACGTTGTGTTCTTTCTCCTTACAAAGCGGCCCGAGCGGGTGAAAGAATGCCTTCCGAAGGACTGGGGAGAGGGCTGGAGAAACATCTTCTTCAATGTCACCTGCGAGAACCAGAAGCGTGCCGATGAACGGATACCGCTCCTGCTGGAGCTGCCGTTTTTCCACAAGGGCATCATGTGCGCTCCCTTCATAGGGCCGATGAGCATAGGAAAGTATCTGGACACCGGGCAGATAGAGCGGGTCGTCTGCGGAGGGGAGAACTACGACGGATGCCGTCCGTGCGACTTCGGCTGGGTGCAGGCGCTGCGTCGCGAATGTGTGGCGCACGATGTGAGCTTCACGTTCACCGAGACAGGCTCGCTCTTTGTGAAGGACGGCAGGACGTACCACCTTCCCGACAAGAGGCTGCAGTCGGTCATGGCATGGAAATCGGGGATGAACTACCAGGGCAGGCCGATCGAGTTCGACCTGCGCTATCCGATAGGGCTTGCCGTGCCGGAAGAGGAGAGGTGGCATCCGTGGTTTTCCAGCAGGTGCGAGCAGTGTGCCTGTCGTCCCATCTGCAATGGCTGCACGAGATGCGGCAGGTGCGGACAGGTGCCTGCAGATCCAACGGCATGAAAATGCGCCTGGCACGATAGGGTGCCAGGCGCAGAGCATATCGGGGCGGATGGGATGGCTTCTGCTATCTGAAGGTGACCGATCCGGTGGCAGGGTCCATGGCATCGACGATTGCGAGGGAATCGATGCGGTAGCCCTGGGCGCGCAGACGGTCGCCGCCGCCCTGGAAGCCCTTCTCGATAGCGATGCCGATGCCTTCAATCGTGGCTCCTGCCTGGTGGCAGAGGTCGCAGAGCCCCTCCATCGCGCAGCCGTTTGCCATGAAATCGTCGACGATCAGCACGTGGTCGGAAGGTCCGAGGAAGCGCTTCGAGACGATGACCGTGGAGATGTTCTTGTGGGTGAAGGACTCGACCTGGGTCGAGAGCACCTCGCCGTCGATGTTGATGGTCTTCGACTTCTTCGCGAACAGGACGGGCACGCCGAAGACGATGCCGGCGGCTGCTGCGATAGCGATGCCGGAAGCCTCGATTGTCAGGACCTTGTTGATGGGAGCATCGGCGAAATCGTGCTTCCACTGGAGCGCCATCTGGTGCAGGAGCTCCATATCGATCTGGTGGTTCAGGAACGAATCGACCTTGAGGACATTGCCTTCCTTGACGGAAGCATCCTTGAGGATGCGCTGTTCCAGAAGCTCCATGCGATATGGTCCTTTCCGCTCATCTGCCATTATGTGGACTGATTATACGGCTTTGCGCGAATGATGGACCTATCTGCATGAATGGTCACTCCACTAAAGTCCGTTCTTGCTTATAATAAAAAATAATTAAGCAAGAACGGACAAACAGAGAGGAGGAATGCAAATGGATCCGCTTGAATATGCTGCCAAGCATAACGGCATGATTACGACTTCGGAGGCTGAGCACATGGGCGTCTTCAGAGCGCGGCTTTCGGGATATGTCGTGGAAGGTCTGCTTGAGCGGGTTGAGCGTGGTGTCTACTGCCTGCCAGATGTCTGGGAAGACGAGTACGCCATCTGTGCCAAACGTTTTCCCAGGGGAATCCTCTCGCATGGAACAGCGCTCTATCTGCATGATTTGAGCGATCGCACTCCGGAGCGGGTGACGATGACATTTCCGCGAACATACAATGCTACTTCCGCTAGGAAAGAGGGCATTGTTGTCAGGACTTGCGCAAACAATCTTACGAGTCTGGGCCTCTCTGAGGTAGTCACTCCATCCGGAAATGAAGTCCCCTGCTACGATGTCGAACGCACGCTTTGCGACATGCTGAGGGGCCGTGCCGATATAGATGTGCAGATCGTCAATCCTGCCATGAAAGCTTATACATCTTCCAGAAGGCGAAACGTGGGGAAGCTGCTGGATTACGCAAGACGACTCGGCGTCGAGAAGAAGATCAGGAACTATCTGGAGGTGCTGCTATGAAGACTCGAAATGCAATGCAGCTCAAGGCACGCATCAAAGCCCGTGCCAAGGCTGCCGACGTATCTCCGCAGCTCATGCTTCAGGACTATCTGCTTGAGCGTCTATTGGAGAGGATTTCACTTTCTCCGTGGAGAGATGCCATCATCGTGAAAGGCGGCATGCTTATTTCGTCGTTTATCGGAATTGATAGCCGCGTCACGAAGGATCTCGACACGACAATCCGTGGCTTCGATCTGAACCATGAATCTGCTGCTTCTGTCTTCAAGGATATATGTGCGATTGAAGTGGATGACGATATTCGCTTCGAGTTCCTGAGGACTGAGGACATCAGGGAAACAGACGATTACCCCGGTATACGCATCTTCCTTAAGGCACATTACGAACCGATGGCCGTACCTTTGAGCGTAGATGTGACAACCGGTGATGCGATTACGCCTGGGCCCATCGAATATCGATATCCGCTGACATTTGATGACAAGGTAATTACCCTGATGGCATATCCCATCGAGACGGTTGTAGCGGAGAAGCTGGAGACCGTCATCTCCAGAGGAGCGAGCAATACGCGCCCCCGCGATTACTATGACATCTGGAAGATTTGGAACTTGCACGGGAAAGATATCGATATTGAACAGCTTGCGAATGCGCTGGCTGCCACATCAGCTAAACGTGGCAGCATGGAGCAGATTGCTCAATACCATTCGTGTATGAAGATGGTCTCAGACGATCAGGTAATGCAGTCGATTTGGCGTGGGTATTCCTCGAACTATAGCTATGCCAGGAATCTTGGATTAGAAGATGCCTGCAGAATGGTTGTTGCGATTATGGATAGGCTGAGCCCTTCATCGTGACCCCGGGAATCTGTGCCCTGTCCTCTATCTCATCCCTGTATCTGTCGAAGCCGCTGCGCCTTGCAGAGCGTCCGTCCTCCATCCCTGCACCTTCCTTCCAGCACTTCGCGACCGTATGCCGGTCCATCCCGTATCTGCGTGCCATCTCCGAGAAGTTGGGGCGCACGCCCATCTCCCTGAGCATATCCATCTCTCCGATCAGGTTGGTCTCCATCCTGGCTGCCTCCGGATCCGTCTCCGCATATCCGTACGGAGCGGATTCTCACTGCCCTGGATGGCGAAGCTGCATTGGCCTGGATGGTGGAAGCGCATTGCCCCGGCTGGAATATCGCTTTGCCCTGACTGGCAGCTTCTAGATTGCCATTAGCATCCTCATCGTGAAGCGCCGGTTCGGGCACCTGAAGACGCGCTACAGAGGGGTCCGGAAGAACTCCTGCATGCTCTGCATGGCATTCGCCCTTGCAGATCTCGCCATGTGCATCTCGGCGGGCAGGTCCCTCGCCTCCCGCCCCGAAGCTGCCTGAGAGGCTCCGGCACGCCCTGTCGCATGCATGGCCCAGGCAGGGCGTGCCGGGAAAGGTACCCTCTGCCTGGGCCGGACGGGGATCCTGCTCCCATGCCCAGCCGCGGCAGCGTCCGCACCCGGGCTGCTGCGGCGCCGGAAGGGCATTAATCGTCGTTTCCCTAGGGGCAGGGAATCTTCTGTGTTCCCTGCGATGGGGACATCATCGGCTGCAGCATTTGCCAGTTCGTTTCACGCAAGCGCGTGCGACCGTAACAATAGCGGGACTATCGGATTCAAAAAGTGCATGAAACGGATGCAGAACGGTTTCTCTTCGATTGCCTGTTGCATATTGAATGCATCCTGGTATCTGAAGGGTAATACCGGTATCCAGAAAGCAGCAAGGGGGATTCTGAAGGGGTTCCTTGCGGTAAGGAACCTGTTCGGCTTGGCATGCATGCGCGCGCTATGCCACAAGCCCGTTTCTCTTCCTGATCGTGCCTTCGACCTCGTCCATATGCACGGCGGCAAGCTGGTCTTCGAGGGCCTTCTGGGCACGGGCGAGATCCTCGTCCAAGGCGGCATGGATGTTCCTGCCGACCGGGCAGAGCGGAGAGGGGTTCTCATGGAAGTGGAAGAGCGAGTCTGCCTCTGTCTCGTCGACGGCACGCCAGAGATCGAGGAGCGTGATGTCCTTGAGGGGACGGGCCAGGTCGATGCCGCGCTTGCCCTTGCTCGAGGAGATGATGCCTGCCTCCTTGAGCATGCCCATGATCGTCCTCACCATGACCGGGCTCGTGCCGATGCTCTTGGCCAGAAATGAGCTCGTGACGGGCTGGACAGGGCTGAAGTAGTCTATGGCGCAGACCATGTGTGCTGCCATGGTCAGCCTGCTTGTTATCTGCATTGCTAGTGTTCCTGCTTCTCGAGTGCTGCGTCTGCCTATTCCGTAACCACTATCTTGCCAAAGCCCTCTGAACTCTCCAGGAAGCGATGAGCATCTGCCATCTGGTCGAGCGAGAAGACCTTGGTGGGCCTCATGTCCACGCCCCTCTGCTCGACGTACTCGATGAGTCCCGCGAGCTTCCCTTCGTCCACGTTCCCCGAGTAGAAGCTCGTCATGAAGCCGTTGGGCGGCAGGTCGACTATGGGGTCGAAGTCCTCCATGTACCATACACCGCCCAGCTGGCCTGTGCTGCAGACGATGCCTCCCTCCGACACATGGCTGCATGTGTCCTTAAGGGTTGCTGGCCCCACGAGCTCCAGGACACGCTGATAGGGACGGCCCTCCACCTGCAGCTTCTTGTCCAGGTCAAGCACTGTGTCGTCGTATCCGCCCTTGAGCAGCAGGTCTGCACGCGCTTCGCTGCGGGTGGTGCCCACAAGGTGCAGCCCTTCCGCCATGAATCGGGCCAGCTTCGCGAATGCCATGCCGACGCCACTGGTCGCTCCGCGCACGAGGACAGTCTGCCCTGCCTCCAGATGCAGGTTGAGAAGGGAGCCATAGGCTGTGTAGCAGGTCTCGGGAATCGCTGCGAGGACTTCCCAAGGAAGGTCCGACTCGATGGGATGGATCTGCTCGTTGGGTAGAAGGGCAAAGTCCGCATAGCTGCCATCGAAGGCCCGGCCCATCTCGCCCATGATGGAGACGGCCTTCTGGCCCACGGGCAGGCGTGCAGGGTCCGTCGTAGCCACGACCTCACCCACGCATTCGATTCCCAGGATGCGCGGGAACCTGACAGAGGGCGAGAGGCCCTGACGCGTGAACACTTCGGAGTGGTTGAGACCGCGGGCGCGTATGCGCACCAGCGACCAGCCCGGCCGCACGGCGGGCACGGGGCGCTGCTCCAGGCACAGCACCTCGGGCCCGCCGGCCTCGCGGACTGCTATGGCTCGCATCGTCTTGGGAATCGAATCTCCCATCGCTCTCCTCATCTTCCCTGCTCCGTTTCCAGTGTGCTATGCGCTTTGGCGCTACCGTGCGGCGAGTGCCGCCTCGGCGTGCGCCGCGCCGCTGTGCTCGCAGACACACAGCTGGTCCTCCGCCAGGTCGCAGGTGTGGCGCTGGCGTGCCACCAGCTTCCGTACGAACTCGGTTGCCGGGCGTGCGAGAATCTCCTCTGGGGAGCCGAACTGCTGCACCCTGCCCGCATCCAGCACCAGCATGTGCGTGCCCAGAAGCAGCGCTTCGCTGATGTCGTGGGTCACGAACAGCACGGTGATGCCGGTCTCGCGGTGGATGCGGCTGATTACGACCTGCAGCTGGGAGCGCGTGATCTCATCGACGGCGCCGAACGGCTCATCCATAAGGAGGATATCCGGCGAGGCGGCAAGTGCACGGGCAATGCCGACACGCTGCTGCTGGCCGCCGGAGAGCTCTGCCGGATAGCGCTCGAGGAGATCCTCTCCGAGTCCCACGATATGGAGCCACTTCTTCACGGCGGCAGCCGTCTTCTCATGGTCCTTGCCATTCAGAAGATTCGGCACGTAGGCAATGTTCTCTTCGACCGTCATATGCGGGAAGAGGACGCTTCCCTGGATTGCGTAGCCGATGGAGCGGCGCAGGGCTATCTTGTCCTGGCTCCTGATGCCCTTGCCGTTCACGAGGATCTCTCCCGAGGTCGGCTCGACAAGCCCGTTCACTATCTTGAGTGCCGTCGTCTTGCCGGATCCCGAGGTGCCGATGAAGGTCACGAACTCGCCTTTGGGCACCTTGAGGCTGAAGTGGGAAAGGACGGGCGTATCTCCGTAGGACTTCGTGACATCGCGGTATTCGATTGCGTACTCTGTCATTTCAGGAGTCCCTTCTGCTTCAGGTATGCGGTGGCGACGGAGGCAGGGTCTTTGCCTTCCTCTTCCACCTCAAAGTTCATCTCTGCCATATCGCTGTCCGTGATCGTGTCCTGGAGCTTGTCAAGGACATCTCCAAGTTCTGGATGCTTCTCGAGCACCTCTTCGCGCACGACGTTTCCGCACTGGTAGGACGGGAAGAAGTGCAGATTGTCCTCGAGCACGCGGGCATTTGCCTGGCTGAGCTTGCCGTCTGTCGTGAAGACGATGATTGCATCGGCGCTGCCCTCTTCGAGTGCCTGGTACTTGAAGCCGATGTCGAGGTCCATGGTCTTGGCAAAGTTTATGCCGTAGGCAGAGCACAGGGCATCATAGCCGTCCTCGCGCTCATAGAAGTCATATTCGGCACCAAGCGTGAGCTGGCCTGCAGCCTTCGCCAGGTCGGAATAGGTGTGGAGATCGTACTTCTCGGCAATGTCTTCCCTCACGGCTATGCCATAGGTATTCTCGAAGCCATACATGCCGCGCCAGGTGAGGCACTTCTCCTCATATCCTGCCTCGAGCTCCGGGAACTGGCTCTCGTCGTAGGTGCCATTCTGCTTCAAGACCATGGCCCAGCCGGTGCCGGTGTATTCGGGATAGAGGTCGAAGTCTCCTGACTCCATGGCAGGCTCGATGTTCGAAGTGCCGCCGCCGACGCCCTGGGTCACTTCGACCTTGAGGTTTGTGTCCTGCTCGATCATCTGCTTCAGCATCTCGCCGAGCACATACTCCTCTGTCATCGGCTTCGTCGCGAGATGGATCGTGGCCTGCGGCGCTGCGAAGAGCTGCGGTGCCGCGATGCCGCAAGCGACAAGGATGGCTGCCGCGCCTGCGCCTAGAAGCATGCGGCGGTTCTGGCGCTTGGCCTTCTTCGAGCGCAGCTTCTGGCGCTTCTCCTCAAAGCCGAGCACGGCATCCACCACAAGCGCCAGCACGGCGATCAGGAGGCTTCCCACCATCGTCATTGCTGCATTGTTCGTCGTGATGCCGCGGTAGATGGCAACGCCCAGGCCGCCTGCACCGATGAAGGAGGCAATGCCTGCCAAGGCTATTGTCATTACCACCATGTTCCTGATGCCGCTCATGATGTAAGGGAGGGCAAGGGGGAGCTGGACCTTCACGAGCGTCTGGAAGCGGGTGCTGCCCATGCCTTCAGAGGCTTCGAGGATGGCCGGATTCACGTTCGTCATTCCTGTATGCACTGCCCTCACCATGGGCAGCAGGGCATAGATCGTGAGTGCGATGATGGCAGTGGTGTCGCCGACGCCCGAGAACGGGATCAGGAATCCAAGCATCGAGATCGAGGGAATCGTATAGAGGAAATTGATGACGGCGAGCGTGGGCTTTGCCGCCTTCTGGTACTCGCTGATCAGGATGCCGGCGATGCCGCCGAACACGATGGCGATCGCGATGGCGACAAGCGATATCTCGATATGCTCGAGAAGAAGGCCGCCGAAGAAATCCAAGCGTGTGATGAGCAGGTTCCACATGTCCTGGAGCATGGCGCTACCTCTTTCTTATGGCTTTGACGGGGCAGGACTCGAAGCAGAGGCCGCAGTGGAGGCAGTGGTCCTGCATGATGGAGTAGGGCGTGCCTGCGACAATCGCCTTCTGCGGACAGACGCGGGCGCACTTCCCGCAGCCGATGCAGGCATCGGTGATAACGAAGCCACGGGGCTTGGGATGTGCGGCACCGAGCGCGAACGTGTGGCGCTCGATCGGCGATACGCCGAGGTCGAAGAGCTCGACCTCGCCCTCCGCGATGCGGAAGGGCTCGAGCGCATAGCGGGAGTCCCCTGGATAGATGTCGTCCATGGACGGATTCTCGCGGAAGATGCGGTCGATCCAGGCGTGGGGATTGTCCTCGATGCGCACTGCCGTTCCCATGAGCCGCACCATCTTCCAGTCCTTCGTGAGGGCATCGATCGCGATATGGGAATCGCGCTCGAGCTGCGTGTAGAAGTCCTTCCCGCGCGAGGTGCAGAAGATGAGGGCACCCTTCTCTTCGAGCATCATATCTATGATGCGGATCTCGGGGTGTCCTTCCTCGTTGATGGTGGCTAGCGAAACGTCCTTGATCTCTCTCAGCATGTGCAGGCACGTCTGTGCGTCCATGGCCCTCTCCTCTGGTCTGGCATTGCTTGTCAATGTGTAATATACGTTGTGACACCTAAGCTGTCAACAAAAATATGACAGGTTTGGTATAGTCCATAGCGGCAAGAGGAAATGAGGCCGCAGAGCAACAGGAGGCGGGTGCTGAGATGAGCAGGCAGATATCGACGGCGTCGAGTGCGCTCTCTTCGATATCTTCCGCATCGAGGACGGCAGAATCGCAGAGCACTGGGATGTCGCAGAGCCTGTGCCGCCATGCGCGGAGCTCGCGAACTCCGGAAAGTTCTAGAGAGGTGGTTCCCATGAAGGACATGACGCAGGATGAACGCAGGCTCTGGCTCATAGAGCATCTCATAGCGGAGCGGGACGATCTGGCGGGGCTCGAGGTTCCGGACACTGCCGAAGACCAGAGGCTGCTGCTCCGGGCGCTTGTGAATGTGCGTCCGCCCTGGCAGGCTTCCTCCGAGCTTCTCGCGGTCCAGGACCGCTATCTTGCAGGGAGACTTGAAGAGCGTGGAGGTGCTGTCCCGCTGGAGAGCATCCCGGTGACAGAGGAGGGCCTTGCTGTCTGGCAGGGCGACATCACGAGGCTTGCTGCCGATGCAATCGTCAATGCCGCAAACAGCCAGATGCTCGGCTGCTTCGTGCCGAACCACCGCTGCATCGACAATGCGATCCATACCTATGCCGGCATCGAGCTGAGGCTTGCCTGTGCAGAGCTTATGGAAGCACAGGGACACGAAGAGGAGACGGGGAAGGCAAAGGTCACGCCTGCCTTCAACCTGCCGTCTTCCTATGTGGTCCATGCGGTGGGACCGATCGTCTATGGGCCAGAGCCGACTCTGGAAGACCGAAGGCTTCTGGCCTCGTGCTACACCTCCTCGCTCGATGCAGCAGAAGAGAAGGGGTGCAGGAGCATCGCGTTCTGCTGCATCTCGACAGGCGAGTTCCGCTACCCGCACAAGGAGGCGGCTGCAACCGCAGTCTCCTGTGTCAGGCAATGGAAACAGGAACATGAATCGGATATGGAGGTGATCTTCGATGTCTTCAAGCAAGTGGATGACAGAATCTACCGGGAGCTTCTCGCAATCGGCTGAGCGCATTGCAGAGGCGATCGGGGGAGCCGATGCCGTGCTTTCAACCGCAGCTGGCTTCTCGTATGGCGGAAAACGCTTCGAGCAGCATTTTGCCGATTTCCATGAGCGCTTCGGAATCGAGGACATGTATACAGGAGGCTTCTATCCCTTCCCGGACAAGGAGACCTTATGGGCATGGTGGAGCCGCATGATATGGGTGAACCGCTATGCGTGTCCCGTAGGCGAAGCATATAAGGACCTTGCCGCCCTGCTTCAAGGGTGCGACTACTTCGTGCTCACGACGAATGTGGACCATCAGTTCCAGCGCGCCGGAATAGAGAAGGGGCGGCTCTTCTATACGCAGGGCGATTACGGCCTCTTCCAGTGCTCCGTTCCCTGCCATCAGGAGACCTACGATAACAAGGACATGGTCGAGGCAATGGTGCGCGATCAGAAGGATATGCGCGTGCCGTCAGAGCTTGTGCCGCGCTGCCCCCGGTGCGGCGAGCCCCTCGTTCCCAACCTGCGCTGCGACGACACGTTCGTCGAGGATGCAGGCTGGCATGCAGCAGCCGAACGCTATGACAAGTTCCTCAAGGACCACCGCCGGGACCGGGTCGTGCTGCTTGAGATCGGTGTCGGCGGCAATACGCCTTCGATCATCAAGTTCCCGTTCTGGCGCATGGCGCTCGGGAACAGGCACGCAACGTATGTCCAGCTCAATGCCGGCGAGGTCTTCGCTCCGGCGGAGCTTGCGGAGCGGGCCATCCTCGTCGATGGGGATGCAGCCAAGATGCTCTCCACGCTGAGGGAGAAGCTGGCATAGCATGAAAGAAGAGGCAGCTCCCTGGGAGCTGCCTCTTCTGGTGTCGCTGCCTTTCTTTCCCGCTATGCCTGCACAGGCGGCATGGGCGGCTTTGCGCCACCCTGGGCCAGGCCCTCGAGCTTCTCGAGGACGCCGTCGAACTGCTGTACGATCTCGAGCGTGCCCTGGTAGGTGCCGTCCTCAGCGCGCACGGCAAGATACTGCACGCGGGTCGGGACGCCCTCTTTCGGCATCCATACCTCCATGCTGTCGCGCGTGCCGGCACGGAAGTCGGCAATGAGGGAACGGACGATCGGCTGGACGCGGGGCGGATGGCAGCTCCAGACCTCGCGGCCGAGGCAGGAGAGCGGACGGGCAAAGACCTTGCCCTCGTTCGTGAAGAACTGCGTATGGTCCTCGGCGTCGACGAACGTGAGGTCGACTGGCAGGAGCTTCAAGATCAGGGAAAGCTGGGAGACCGTGAGCTTGCCGGTCGGCAGCGTCACATAGCCATCCTCGGAAGGAGTAGCTTCGCCCTTCTTTGCTTCGAGCTTTGCCCAGACCTCGCCGTCAAGCCACTTCGGGGCAGACTCGATGAAGGCCCAGCCGAAATCGGGCAGGTCGCGGTAGACCTCATACCAGGTATCCTTGTCGAAGTTCTCCTGGCAGAGCGGGAAGAGGATCTGCTCCTCCTTGTAGATCATCTCGCGGATGCGGGAGACGAGCTTCTCGAGACGGGGCGTGAGCTCTGCTGCGGTCTCTGCATTCCAGCTCCTCGAGATGTCGGAGAGCTCGTGCACGATCTCGTCGTCCACGCCCCACATGACATCAGAGGGGCCGGTGAAGCCTGCTTCGTAGAGAGGCGGCATCAGGAGCTCTTCCTTCTTTGCATAGTGCTTCCTGAGGTCGCGCAGGGCATTGAGCTGCTGCTTCACGCTATCGGCATCTCCTGCTGCAAGCGCCCTGTCGAGTGCATCGAGCACCTGCTCGAGCCCCGTGTTCTCGAGCTTCAGGATCGAGACGGGATGGCCCTGGGGAAGGGTGTTCGGCGTGAGGTTCGAGAGCGTGCATTCCTCTTCGGTCCTGCCGTGGAAGAGTGCGGAGTGCACGTCGCAGAGCTTCTGGACCTCAGGCACAGGCACGCCGCCCTCGATGAGCTTCTGCTCGGCGTGGGCGATCTCCTCTGCAGAGACCTGCGCAAAGTCGCGCACGAAGTCGGCGCGGACGCTCTCGAGGTCCTCGCCCCGAGAAAGGCGGGAGACGAAGCCTGCGAGCTCCTCCTCGCGTTCGGCTGCGGTCTTGGGCCTGAGCTGTAATCTTTTGGTGGACAGCGGGACGGCAGGAACCGGCAGCAGATATGCTCTGCCCAGATGCCCACCCACCAGCACCAGGAGATTGGAGAGGCGAGATGTCGGTGAGCGCAGGCGAGATCGAGAAGGCTGAATCGAGGGACAGGAGCAGGCTCCCCCGGCAGTACACGGAGGAGTACCGGCTCGAGGCGGTCGAGTACTACAGGAAGGCCCGGGAGGCGGACCCGAAGAAGAGCATCAGGGAGTGCGCCTCGGAGCTCGGGATCAACGACAAGACCCTCAACGACTGGGTCATCAAGTACGGGAGGACGGGAAAGGTCACC
>OMVT01000073.1 GCA_900314535.1 uncultured Olsenella sp.
GAGTATTTCAAGACGATGATATTCCTCAGGCTCGGCCGCCTGGACTTCTCGGCCCAGCTGGCCGTCTCATCTGCTACCCACTAGAAACGTTGAAGAGCCTTTATCTTGCAGCCCTCAAGCGTCTTGGGGCTGTAGGCGGAAAGGACTATCCTGCCGCCGTTGACCTTGAGGTTTGCAAGCGTGGTCTTAAGGAACACATCGTCGATGTGGAGGTTGCTCTCCCCGTAGATCTCCTTGAAGGCGACAGTCACGACATTCGGCTTTCAGTCTGCGCAGGTTGCGAGGCTCCACATGGATTTGCCGCCAAAGACTTCGAGTCCATACTCGAGCGGGCAGCGGATATCCAGCTCGAGCTTCCTTGCGTTTGGGATGGTTCCTCCAAAGGTTGATGTTGCTGCAAGTCTTGCAGCCCGCTGGCCACCTCACAAGTAACTCAGCAAAACATGAGTGGCTCCCGCCGCAGCATCTCCTCAGAGCCTACGCAACGCAGATGAAACCCGCGCCTACACAGACGAGCCTGTGGACGAAGACGATCTGGAGAAGATTCTCGATGCCAGCATGCTTGCCCCTTCTGGCAAGGGCATCCGCCCCTGGCGCTTCATCGTCGTGACAGATTTCGCCCACATCAAGACCCTCATCGGCTGCAGGAAGAGCGGGCCGAAGATGCTCGAGACAGCCACCGCCGCAATCCGCGTCCTCGGAGACGCCACGAAGTCCGATACCTGCATCGAGGACAGCTCGGCCGTGCTTGACCAGATGCACCTCATGGCAGGCACACTCGGCCTTGGCAGCTGCTGGCCGCAGGTGAGGCTACGCCCTTCCAAGGAAGAAGGCACGAGCACCGAGGAGCTCCTACGCCAGAGGCTCGGCGTCCCCGAAGAGATGGAGCTCGAAGCCATGCTCGTGCTTGGATATCCCGCCCAGAAGCCAGCTGCACACGTCCTCGAGGAGTTGCCTCGGAGTCGAGCATCGCGAGCGGTGGTAGATATCCAGCCTTTCATAGAAAGTACCAGATCATGAAAAGAGGCTGCCAGATGCTCCGGCAGCCTCCCGATCCTGCACTCAGATGCCCTGTCCTAGAGCTCACAGACATTTTCCGGCTTTCCATCAAGCCAGGCATAGACATTCTGGAACTCGATGGCTGCACGGCGCTGCATGGCCTCCTCGGTGAGGAAGCCCACATGCGGCGTCAGAACGACATTCTTAGCATGGATGAGCTTGTAGCTCTCAGGCAGCGGCGGCTCCATATCGAAGACATCGATGCCGGCGCCGGCAAGGTGTCCGGAGTTCAGGGCATCCGCCAGGGCATCGTTGTCGACAATGGCGCCACGGGCACAATTGATGAAGACAGAGCCTTCAGGCATCTCTGCAAACTTCTCTGCCGTGAACATCTTCCTCGTCGAAGCGTTGTTCGGAAGATGCAGGCTCACGATGTCGCTGTCCTTGAGAAGCGCATCGAGGCTGTCCACATACTCGATGCCTGCTGCTGTGGCCTCGGGATTCTCGTGACGGGCATATCCCAGCACATGGGCGCCGAACGCTGCAAAGAGGCGTCCTGCCTGGGTGCCGATGTGTCCCGTGCCGACGATGCCAACAGTCCTGCCGGCAATCTCGCGGCCCACAAGACCATGCGAGGTCTTGCCGGTACGTGCTGCAGCATCTCCTGCCTGAACCTTGCGCAGCACATCGATCGTGAGGCCGATCGTGAGCTCGGCGACGCTCACATCGGAGTACCCCGCACAGTTGCAGACAGAGACGCCCTTTGCCTTGCAGGCGTCAAGCGCCACATGGTCGATGCCTGTGAAGGCGACAGCTATCATCCTGAGCGCAGCATCTGCCTCGACTGCAGAGGCAGGGTACGGATTGTTCGCGATCATCACGATATCGGCGCCTTCGCTCCTCTTCGCAAGCTCGGAGGCGTCCGTCGTCTTCGTATCGTAATAGACGAACTCATGGCCACGCTCTTTGATAGGACGTGCGAGCTGCTCGATGGTCTCGGCAGGCACTCCCAAGGGTTCCAGCAATGCAATGCGCATATGAAGCCTCCAAAAGGTCCGGATTCATGGCTCATTATAGCCACGGCTGCATTCTCCCATTGCACGACAGCAAGCAGACGCGCTTCCCTGTTTCTGGCGTCATGGACTTCTATGGCTGCAGCGACCTTGCAGGGAGCATGGCATCAGCGCTCTGGCAGCCCTCCCTGCACTACCAGCACCTCATGCCCGCCATACCGCCGCGCACGGCCAGAAGCCTGAGAGGAACCCAGGTCCTCAACTCGGCACCGGTCGACAGACGCTTCGCCCTCTATGCCTATGCACGCCAGACAGGACAGTGGGGAGAGCTTCAGGGCATCAGCCGCTCAGATGCATCCCGCTTCTCGCTTGATGCCGCCACACAGAAGGCGCTGCCTCCCTCTTCATTGCCGCAAGCAAGGCAGACAGCGATGTGCCGTTCATCTGCTCCCAGACACTGACCGAGACGGTTCCCGCAGACGAGACCTTCTTCATTGACAGGCTGAAGCATGACTTTGATTGGGACCTCACGCACCGAGAGGGCGCACGGGCATGGCAGGCCTGCCTGGGGTGGGCAGACCGCATCTAGAGCAGCTTCTGGCTAGCTCCCGGCAAGCGGAGAGCATCCATTCTGGGAGGCATCGACGTCCTGCTGGCTCTTCTGCGCTTTGAGATACGGCAGGAGCTCATCGATCGGCTCGGACGCATCCCCATCGGGGTTTGTGCTGTCCACATCCATGAGGACAAGCTGCTGGCTTCTGGGCGACTCCTCCTCTTCGCGCAAATGCTGCGGGTGAGCGCCAGAAGGAATCAGATTCGTGAAGACAAGTGCGAGCCAGACGAAAACCGCGACAGCAATTGCGCACACGGCCGTCACAAGCAGCAGCTTGCCCATGCCTGGTGCCGAATTGCCTCTCTGCTTCACGCCGCTCTCCCATCCTGCGCACTGGAAAGCAGGCAACGTCTGACCTGCCGGCAGCACTGAAATCCTTCCATCAGATATCTGACAGAAATCTGCAAACAATCTCATTTTAAGATTGTATCAGAAGCATATCGAATTGCTAGGATTTGAACTGAATCCCCGGCAGAGCAACGAAAAAATGAATATGGCGATACAGGCCTTGATGGGCAGCCTATCTCTTCCTGCGCTTCTTCGGAGCCTGCGATTCCGCTTCCGCGCGTACCTTCTTCACATAGAGATAGAGCAGCGCCGTGATAGCGAGAAGGACGAAGCTGATGAAGATCGTGTCAGCCTGGATGCTGGCAACGGCACCGACGCCTGCCAGAACGAGCGTGAAGAGACAGAGCTTGCTGTAGGTCAGAGCAAGCGAGCTTTCCTGCGAGATCCTGATGCCGAAGATGCCGGTGATGATGCAGCCGGCGCCACAGATGAGCTCGACGACAGTCGCTGTTGTTATCATCGCGATCATATCGTCGAAGGAGAGCGTCGAGCCCGATTTCGCCAGGGCATCTGACAGGGCAGCCTGCACCTCGGCGTTCTGAAGGCCCATGAGCGCCATGATTGCCATGATCAGCGTGAAGGAAGCGGCTGCAATCTCTGCTATCGAGATGAAGAGCACCGCATTCTGGCTCCTGCTCGGCTCTGCTGCCTTGGCACGCTTCTTCTTGCTCATCTGCTTCTCCCGAATGGCTGGATGGTATCGACGGACGGCATCAAGGATAGCGCATGGCAGAGGGCGGAAGCATCCGCGGCGCCGTCTGATGCACGTGAACGGATTTCCCTCTGCCTTCGCCGGACCTTCGGCATCTATGCGCTCGATGTCCCGGCGATGGTGCAGATCCTTCTAGTGCCCTGCGGTAACGCCGAGAGCTCAAGGCTCGAACGTATTAAGCCCCGTACCGCGTTTCCGCAGGTACGGGGCTTCAAATTCATGGTGGCGGGGAAGGGAATCGAACCCCTGACACGGGGATTTTCAGTCCCCTGCTCTACCAACTGAGCTACCCAGCCGAAGTGCGCTCTCTTGCGCGCTTGTTTATAGTAACAGACTGTCTCCCCAAGTCAAAGAACTTTTTTATTTTCTTTGCTCTGAGGAGAAATCGCCTGCTTACTTGTCGTCATCCGATATGTGACGAGGAGCCACGGTACGGGAGCGGCGAAGCGGCATGCCCTTGAAGATGGCGCTGAGACCCGACGTCTCCTCCTTGGCAGGAGCCTCCTGCTTCTCTTCGGCCTTGGCCGGTGCTGCCG
>OMVT01000069.1 GCA_900314535.1 uncultured Olsenella sp.
ACACGAGCCACCGCGCCGTCCCCACAACAGTGAGTATTGTCCTTTGGTCGCGAAGAAGAGAAGGACAAACCCCGTAACGATTATCAGTGACTAAACACACTTCTCGATGATGGCATGCTTGCCAGCCTCAAGAGCCTTCTTCGCAAAGGCATAGTGCAGGTGGTTCGGAAGCGCCACATAGACCGTGTCGATATCCGATGCCAGGAGCTCGTCGTAGTCGTATAAGACCTGGGCAAAGCCGTGATCCTGCGCGAGCCGCTCTGCCTTCTCGCGGGAGCGCTCGGTGCCCAGCAGCACCGTCTTCTCGATGGGGAGGCTGTCGTAGGTCTGCATGAGGTCAGCCACGATCATGCCGGTGCCCAAGATGCCAAGCTTCATGGTGTGTCCTTTCGCTGCTGCCGTATTCCACTGATAGTGATAGCCGATATGGGAGGCCTAAAGGATGGGGGGCGTCTCTTGGTACCTGAAGTCTCGGCAGCACCCCGAACGTGACAGCTCTTCCCTACCTCAGGTACGCTCTGGGCAGCAAAAAGCCGCCAGGGCCCGAAGACACCTGGCGGCCATAGCGGTGCTGCGAAGCATACGGAATAGGGATCAGTCCTGCTTCTTCTCGCGCTTGGCATGGACCAGCGAGGCATTCGAGGCGATGCCTGCACTGACCGAGCGCTGAGCGTTCTTCAGGTATCCGCTGCCATCAAATCCCGTCACGATCTTGATGATCCAGAAGTAGAAGAGCAGTACGACGATGGGTACGAGGCAGGAGGTCACGATCATCACGGCAACCGTGTCAATAAGGCTGTTGAGCGTATTGCCGAGGGCATTGATGGCATCGCTCGCACCTGTCGTTACAGCGCTCACGCCGTTGGCAACAGCCTCTGCTCCGCTCGAAAAAACGCTGCCCAAGGCATCAAGGATGTTCCCTGAGCTCTGGGTATCGCTACTCGAATCGCTTGATTCATCCTGCTGCTGGTCCGAGCTCTCTGCCTGAGCCTGCTCGTTTGCGTCCGTCCCCGTCTGCTGTGTGGCCTCAGCCTGCTGGTAGACCTGGTACTCATTGTTGATCATGGAAGATATTCCCGTGCTCACGGGCACGAGGGTCGCGATACAGAAGCCGACAACCATAATCTTGATGCCAAACTGCATGAGGCCAGGACGCTGCTGCCAGTCCCTTCGCTTCAGATAGCGGAAGGAGATGAATCCGACACCGATGGCCATGACAATCATGCCTACCATTCCCATGGTAGTCATCATGAACTTCTCGAAATAGATGATCGCGAGGATCACCGCCAGCTTGCCAGAGAGGTCTGCCAGCTGGTTCGAGATCGAGCTGCCCACATCGCCGGGGATGGCGCTGATTGCGATCGAAGCTGAGGTCGTCGTCGTGACAAGCCCCATCGTGACGCTCTTCTGCTCATCCAGCACCGCATTGGTGCTGATGTAGGTCTCAGGTCGCGAGAAGGGGAAGCTGAGCGCAATGCAGAGTGCCATGATCGTGAGGCAGATGGCTCCGCGGACCTGTTTGGTCTTGCGGGGAAGCTCCTCGGGCACCGACACAGGTGGGATCGCCTGCATGCCAGGATACGCTGCCATCTGGGGCTGCAACGGGGCTTCTGCTGCGACCTGGAGCTCTTCGTGCTTCTCGGCCTGGCATGGAGTCAGATCATCCATATGATGTCCTGCCTTTCCTGCAGTGCGCCTCTGGAGGCGCCTCGTTGTACGAGTCACGGTATCTAGTATAGGGAATCGCCCAATCGTGAAGCTATAGAAGCTACGGGGACACGCAGAAGGCACGCAGAGATGTACGCCTCGCCGCTGTCCCCTAGCCGAGCTCGTTCGGCCAGACCGCCCAAGAGGGCATCGTCTCTGTACCAACTGCGATATCAGCCGGAATCGTGCTGTCACTCTTCATCAGGTCAGAGACCGTCACGAAGGTGTAGCCCGCATTGTGGAGCGTGTCTATGATTTTCGGGAGTGCCTCGACATCCTCATCGCGGTTGCCACCACCATCGTGCATCAGGATGATGTCACCTGAGCGGATATTGTCGGTTGCATTCGAGACGATCTTCTCGATGCCGGGCTTGCGCCAGTCCTCGGAGTCCTTGCTCCAGATGACAGAGACCGAAGCCACCCCGCCGCTTTCGATCCAGCAATCGCCGGTGAAAGCACCATAGGGAGGACGGAACATCGAGGTCGTGACGCCGGTGGCAGAGGCGATGGAATCGAATGCCTTGGTGAGCTCGCTCTTGATTGTATCAGCATCCTGCTTCGGTAGGTTCATGTGCTAATAGGTATGGCTTGCCAGCTCGCAGCCGGCATCGACGATAGCCTGGGCATCAGAGGGGTCCTCATCGACCTTCTGGCCGAGGTTGAAGAAGGTCGCTGTCGCACCATGGTCCTTCAGGATCTGGAGATACTGCTGCGTATATTTGCTCGGCCCGTCATCGAAGGTGAGGGCGACCAGCTTCTGTCCATCAAACGGCGTGATGTTCGTCTTCGCTATGACCGTATCCTGGCCCTACTGCTTGATCTGTTCGTCGACAGTCTCGCCTGACTGGACGCCACGCTTGACCTTCTTGACGGTCGGCGTGCCCCACTGCGAGACATAGGATATGGCGCCTGCATTCCCGTCGAAGACAAGCTTCGGTGCGACCGTGACCTCCTCCTCTTGGGTATCCTCGGTCTTGTCTTCGCCGTTCTTGATGGACACCTGCTCATCGCCCTGGATGCGGTACGCAGAACCCCTGTCGTGGCCCAAGTCTGCTCCATAGATCTCGACGTCGTAGTGATCACCCTGGCCCTGCTCCAGCGTGTGGCCCGTGACACTGAGGAGGTTGCCGGCATTCACGGCGATATCGTCAGACTGGACAATCCGGTCGATGGTCGTGCCGATGGGGACCTGCTGTCGGGTGCCGTTGACTTCGATATCCACGACACACATCCGTGTCCAGGCAAAGGCGCAGGCGCCGAGGGCGACGGCGATCAGGAGCAATGTCCCGAAGACGCGGTTCGCACCTCCTGGGCCAGGCATCTGCTGGCGTACGCGCTGCGGCGTCAAACGCGGCACATAGCCTTCGCCCGTCCCGATTGGGGTGAGCTTCTCCTCACGCCTCGTCTTCTCTCTGCTCTCCTCAGGCTGCCGGTCCCTCTCGGCATGATGCGGAGCCTATTCAGGCCGCGATCCCATCGGTACCTTTCCGTGGTTCCTGCCTTCTTCGCTATGCTGCGCTTTGTATCTTCTGTCTGCCATGCTCTGCGCTTCCTTCGATGAAATCTCGCTGCGGCAGCGGAATGTCTGTTTGTGATGTGATGATGAATATCTGGTTGGGCCAGGCCAGGCGCGTTGGGCGCCAGCCTTTCGTCGTGCTGCTGCCTCGGTCTGGGCAGAAGGCCTCTCCACCGCACAGTTCATCTCCGATTGCGGTGGCATCCTATTATGGTTGCCTCTCGCCCGGACTCAACAGCTATTCACGGAATGTTTAGTATTTTCCGAGAGTATAGAAGCGTGTGGATAGAGAGTGCGCATCCTGCCACTTGATGCTACCATGGTCCTGCCAAACATAGATTTGCCCAAGTGGCCATCTGGTCCTATGTTTGGCGACATTCCTGGCTGGATGGCCGCTTGGCCGGACAGGAATCCGCCATGGTTGCCATCAACCCGTATCTGGGCATGGTGTCGTCCCTTGACGCTGACGCCTTCGACGCCCTCTGCTCCGCCGTCGCCGAGCGCAAGTGCAGGGACCTTATCGGAGCGGGAACGCTCGACGAGGCTGCCGCGCTGTGAAGGCAGCATCCGAGCCGCCCTTCTTGCGGTTTTCCCGACTGCTGGCAAAACGGGAAGACTCCCGCCGGCCACAAGAGGTGGCTGTGCCCGGAATGCGGGTCGCAGTTCTCCGCGCTCACGGGAACCGTTCTCGAATACGGCAAGAAGGAGCTCCCGACCTGGGAGCGCTTCATCACGTGCATGTGCTACAACGCCCCCATCGACCTCATCGCCGAGGTGTGCGAGATCACGCACAAGACCGCCTTCGAGTGGTGCCACCGCGTCTTCGCCACGGTCGACGGCTGCCAGGACCGGCTCGTGCTGAGCGGCCGAATCTGGATCGACGAACTCTACCTCACGGACTCCGACATCGTCAGGAGCGCCGACTTCGTGCAGAAGCGCGGGCTGTCCAAGAGCAAGATCTGCATCGCGGTCGCAATCGACGCATTCAAGAACGTCGTCGCCGTGATCTGCGGCCACGGGAAGCCGTCCTCGAAGCGGATCAAAGACGCGCTGCTCTCGTACATAGCATCAGGCTCGGTGATCGTGCACGACAAAGAGAGGTCGCATCCGACGCTCGCGAAGGCCGCCAAGTGCACTGACGAGTCCTACAAGGCCGACGCCACCGACCCTGCGTACCTGGAAGCAATGGAGCTCGTGAACAACCTGTGCTCGTGGCTCAGGCGCTACCTCTTTCGCTTTCCCGGCATGAAGAAGGGCAACCTGCAGTCTTACCTGAACTGGTTCGTTTACCTCTTCCGCGTGCGCAGGGACGAGGAGAAATGGCCGAAAACCGCAAGGGTCCTTCGCCATTTGCTCATGTCTGATGCGCATTTTCGTAGTTGACGGCTTCATCCTTATCCACACGCTTCTATACTCTCGGAATTCAGGATATTCCGGTCTGGTACGGTTTCTTGGCAACAAAAAAAGCAGGCCACTCGGGGTAAACACCCCCTGCGACCTGCGGTTCTTCTGGTCGGGTGGACTGGATTCGAACCAGCGACCCCTTGACCCCCAGTCAAGTGCGCTACCAAACTGCGCCACCACCCGTTCGCTCGTCTTGTCGACGCG
>OMVT01000053.1 GCA_900314535.1 uncultured Olsenella sp.
ATGAAAGACATTGTGCGGCTTCGGGAGGTCCCGCTCCGACGGAATCGGCAGAGCCTCCCAGTCCTTAGGGTTCGGGTCATACTGTCTAACAGAGGCTTTGAAAAAACGGCAAACGGTTTTCAGATTGCGAACAGGAACGCCCGAAATATGAGCAGAGGCCCCTCCCGAGCAAACGATTGCCGGAAGGGGCCGTGACTACGATATGGGACGCGGGTCTACGCGAACTGGGAGCGGTAGAGCTCTGCATACACGCCGTGCGCCCTCAGCAGCTCCTCATGGGTGCCCTGCTCCACGATCGTGCCGTGGTCCATGACGAGGATGAGGTCGGCATCGACGATTGTCGAGAGGCGGTGCGCAATCACGAAGGACGTCCTGTTCTCCATGATGGCCTCCATAGCGCGGGTGATGGCCTGCTCGGTCCTCGTGTCGACGCTCGAAGTGGCCTCGTCGAGGATGAGCATCGCAGGGTCGGCGAGCATGGCGCGGGCAATCGTCAGGAGCTGGCGCTGGCCCTGCGAGATGCCCTCTCCATCCGCTGTCACCATCGTGTCATAGCCCTTGGGAAGCGTCCTCACGAAGAAGTCCACATGCGCTGCCTTCGCCGCCGCCTCGATCTCCTCGCGCGTGGCGTCGGGCCTGCCGTAGGCGATGTTCTCTGCAATCGTGCCCTCGAAGAGCCAGGTGTCCTGGAGCACCATGCCGAACTGGCGTCTGAGCTCGTGGCGCGGGATATCCCTGATATCGACGCCGTCGAGCGTGATGGTGCCGCCGTCTATCTCATAGAAGCGCATGAGGAGGTTGATGAGGGTCGTCTTGCCGGCACCCGTAGCGCCGACGATGGCGACCTTCTCCCCTGGCTCTGCGACAAGCGACACGTCGTGCATGAGCGTCTTCTCCGGACGATAGCCGAAGCGCACATGGGAGAACTCGATGCGACCACGCACCGGCTCGGGAAGCTCAGCGGGCTTCTCGGGGTCAGGCACGATCTCGTCCTCATCAAGCAGGTCGAAGACGCGCTCCGCTGCCGCCAAGGCACCCTGGAGCATGTTGACCGTGAGCGAGAGCTCGGTCAAGGGTTCCGAAGCTTCCGTCACATACTGGAAGAAGGCCTGGAAGACGCCTATCGTCATGCTCCCCTGAAGCAGCATGCCGCCTGCCATGATGCCGATCGTGACCTGTGCCAGGCGCACGATGAAGCGGATGGCAGGAGAGATTGCATTCGTGAGGAAGTCGGCATGCGCGCTCTCACGGGCAAGCGCCTCTGCCTCCGCCTCGATCGTAGCCTCGGTCTTGGCCTCGAGGCCATAGGCGGCAACGACGGCACGTCCTGCATAGGCTTCCTCGACAGAGCCCGTGAGCGTGCCGAGCAGTGCCTGGCGCTTTGCTGCCACATAGATCGTGCGTCCTGCCACGATCTTTGTCACGAGGAACGTGGCTGCCGCAAAGGCGACGAAGACAAGCGTCAGGAAGATGTTGTAGGTGAGCATCATGATCACGGAGCCTGCAAGCATCGTGGCCGCGATGATGAGCTGGAGGAGCCCGCGCTGCAGGACCTCGGAGATCTTGTCGAGGTCGTTCGTCGCACGCGAGATCGTGTCTCCCGGCTTGTGTGAGTCATAGTAGGCAAGCGGAAGACGCCCGAGCTTGTCTGCAATGCGCTCGCGGAGCTTGAGGTTGAGGCGCTCTGCGAAGGACTGCATGACCAGGGACTGGAGGGCATAGAAAGCCCAGGCGAAGGTCCAGATGCCGAGGTAGGCCAGAATCTCCTCCCCGCCATCGCCGATCCTCACGATATAGACCTCTCCTGCTGCAAACGCAGCCTGGATGTTCTTCCAGATGAGGTCCACAAGGCCCGCCGAGTAGGCGACCGCCCAGAGCGTTCCCACCACATAGAAGATGGCAGAGATCGATGCCACGACAAGGCGCCACCTCTGGTCTCCTGCAACCTCCCAGAGACGCTTCGCGGTCTCCCAGGGGTGCTCGGGCACCTCCTCTTCGAGCTCTTCGTCGGAAAGGGAAAGAGCCTTCTTCCGCTCTTCATTCTTTCGGCCTTCATGCTTCTTCTCAGCGCGCTGCATCTGCGCCACCTCCCCTCTCCTGGGACTCGACAATGTCTCGATAGTCCTGGCAGCTCTCCATGAGCTCGTCGTGCGTGCCGATGCCGGAGATCTCGCCGTCCTTCAAGACCACGATCTTCGCTGCATCGCGGATCGTCGAGACGCGCTGGGCAATGATCAGGACCGCCGCATCGGAAAGTTCCTGCGAAAGGGCATGCCGAAGAGCTGCATCGGTCTTGTAGTCAAGTGCCGAGAACGAGTCATCGAAGATATAGAGATCTGCCTTCCTTGTGAGCGCACGTGCAATCGCCAGGCGCTGGCGCTGGCCGCCCGAGAAGTTCTTGCCGCCCTGGGCGACAGGAGCTGCGAGCCCTTCGGGAAGCTCTCGCACGAAGCTGGCCTGCGCGATATCGAGCGCATGCCAGAGTTCGTCGAGTGTGGCCTCGAGTGCGCCGTCGCGCAGGTTCTCTGCAATGGTGCCGCTGAAGAGCCAGGCTGTCTGCGGCACATAGGCGATGCGGGACCTCAGATCCTTCTGCCTGATGTTCCTGATATCGTGGCCCAGGAACTCCGCCTTGCCTTCCGTCACATCGTGGAAGCGCAGCAGGAGCTTTGCAATCGTCGACTTGCCCGATCCCGTATTGCCGATGATGGCGGTGACAGCACCACGCGGAATCGTGAAGTCCATGTCCTTGAGCGTATCCTCCGAGGCATCCGCAAAGCGGAAGGAGGCATGGTCGAAGGAGGCGACGTCCTGGACGTCTGTGCCATCGAGCTCTTCCGGCGTTACGGGGTCCTGGATGGCAGGCACAGCCGTGAGCACTTCCTGCGCACGCGCCATGCATGCCATGGCTCGAGGCATCTGCAGAAGCGCGAACTGCGCCATCATCGAGAACCAGAGGATGAGGATCGCATACTGCACAAGCGCCGAGATCGAGCCGATCTGCATCGCATGGGCACCGACGCGATCGGCACCGAGCCAGAAGATCGCGAACTCGACGAAGTTCATGAGGCAGAAGCAGGTGGCATCCGTGATCGCGAAGATGAAGTTCACGCGGATGGCGTTTCTGGCATAGTCCTCGAACGTCTCGTCGAGGCGCTTCTTGGCATGTTCCTCCTTGCCGAAGGCACGGATCACGCGCGTGCCGGTGATGGCCTCGCGCAGGCGTGCGTTCATGCGGTCGATGAAGCCCTGGAGCCGAAGGAAGATCGGCGCCGACTTCTTGATGGCAAGAGCTGAGATTGCAAGGATCACAGCCGTCACAAGAAGGAGGAGCTGTCCCATCACGGCGTCTGTCGAATAGGCAAGCACGATTGCGACGACGCAGGTCACCGGGAAGGGGGCGAGCATCACGAATGACATGAGCAGCGTCTGCTGCACGACGTTGGCATCAGAGAGCGTGCGCGTGATCATGGAGCCCGTGCCGATCTGGGCAAACTCCGCGCCGGAAAGGTCGAGCGACTTCTTATAGACCGCCACCCTCAGATCGCGTCCCACATTGGCAGCAAAGCGCGAAGCTATCCAGTATGAGGCGACGCATCCTCCCGAGCCTATGACCGAAGCGAGCAGCATGGCTGTGCCATGGTGGATGAGCTCAGGCGTTCCTGCCCCCTCGATGGCAGCATTCATGAGAGCAGAGAGCTCTGTCGGAATGAAGAGCATGCCGCAGATATCGCAGAGCAGAAGCACGAGCGCAGCCACAGCCATCCCTCTGTAGGGACGTGCCAGCTTCACGAGAAGCGCCCATGAGGACTTCCTCTCAGCGGCTTTCGTCATTTCCATCTTCTGTCTCCTCCTTCCTTTTCTCTCTCAGAGCATCGATCTGACGGTCGATTGCCTCCGCATAGGCCCCGACGAGGCGGACAAGCTCTTCCTGGTCATGGGCCGAAAGGCCTGCAAATGCCCGCGCCTCTGCCTCCATGGCAGGCACGAGCCGCTCCTCGCAGAGGGCTTTCCCCGCTTCGGTCAGGAGCACGACCTTGCACTTGCGGCTTCCCTCCTCGAACTCGAGGCGCACGAGCCCCTTTGCCTCGAGCGACTTGATAGCCGTATTGACGGTCTGCCGCGAGTAGGCAAAGGACTGCGCAAGCGAGCGCTGCGCCGCCTTGCCGCCGCAGTAGACGATTTCATAGAGCATCCAGTAGGCAGCATCAGACAGCCCGCAGCCCCGTGCCAGCTCATAGTAGAGGCGGTCCGACTCGCGGTAGAGCACGTCGAGATCTCGTGCGGTCGGTGTGTGGGCAGTTCCCTGCCCGTCTTCCCTCTCCATCGTTCCTCATTTTCATCCGGTTTCGGACAATGCGGAAGGTACAGTAATCCGTATCCGGACAATTGTCAATGAGCTGCCGAGATTTTCTTGAGGTTCTTCCGAACTCCAGAAATCCCGATTCCGGAGTCTTGCCCTGACCTCGGTATAGGCACCCCGAATGAGGGCACGTAATCTATCAGAAGAAGATTTCGATACCGCAGCACCGCTGCGGCTGGAGGTGCACTATGAACGGAACGATGCTGCAGGGATTCTCGTGGTACCTCGATGCGGATGGCACGCACTGGCGCCGCATCGCCGAGGATGCGCAGCTCTTTGCCGACAATGGCATCACAGCCGTCTGGCTGCCTCCGGCCTACAAGGGCTCTGCCGGCGGGGTGGATGTCGGCTACGGCGTCTACGACACCTACGATCTGGGCGAGTTCAATCAGAAGGGATCTGTCCGCACGAAGTACGGCACGAAGGAAGAATACCAGGCTGCCATCAATGCCCTCCATGATGCAGGTGTCCAGGCGCTCGGCGACATCGTGCTGGACCACAGGCTCGGCGCAGATGCGACCGAGGAGGTCACAGCCCAGGAGATGGACTCGAGGAACCGCGAGAACCCCATCGCAGCGCCCCGCCAGATCCAGGCCTGGACCCGCTTCACATTCCCGGGACGCCACGGCAAGTACTCCGGCTTCCAATGGGACTGGAACGACTTCCACGCGGTGGACTGGGACGAGGCCACAAAGAGAAGCGGCATCTATCTCTTCTCCGGCAAGCACTGGAGCGAGCAGGTCGACCACCGCGACAACGGCAACTACGACTACCTCATGGGTGCCGATGTCGACGAGATGTATGAGCCGGTCTACAACGAGCTCCTGAAGTGGGGCAGATGGTATCTCACGACCTGCGACCTCGATGGCTTCCGTCTCGATGCCTGCAAGCATATGGACAGGCAGTTCTACCTCGACTGGCTCCCGACCCTTCGCTACGAGTTCGGCCGCGAGCTCTTCACGGTCGGCGAATACTGGTCTCCCGATGTGGGCGAGCTCGAGAGCTACCTTGGCCAGGAAAAAATCATGAGCCTCTTCGATGTGCCGCTCCACTACCACCTGTTTGCCGCCTCGAGCTCCTTCGGCGATTTCGACCTCAGGACCCTCTTCGAAGGCACGCTCGTCTCGGCAGATCCCTGGCACGCCGTCACATTCGTCGAGAACCATGACACGCAGCCGGGACAGGCCCTCCAGTCCTTCGTGCAGAGCTGGTTCAAGCCAGCTGCCTATGCGCTCATCCTCCTTCGCCAGGATGGCTATCCCTGCGTCTTCTACGGCGACCTCTTTGGCATGCCGAACGACGGCAACATCCCGGCGGTCCGCGAGCTGCCACTTCTCATGGAGCTGAGGCAGCGCTTTGCCTATGGGCAGCAGTATGACTACCTCGACGATCCCGACACGATCGGCTGGACACGCGAAGGCGACGCCGACCACGGCATGGCGGGCCTCGCCGTCATCCTCACGGACAGGAACGGCGGCAGGAAGCATATGTATATCGGGCCGAACCACACAGGCGAGCATTGGTGCTCTGTCATCGGCCCTGAAGACTTCCCCATCGTCGGCGACGATGGCTGCATCGACTGCACCTGTGCACCGGGATCCATGAGCGTCTATCTGCCTGAACGTGCAGCAGAGGTGCTGGCAAACGACACGATCCGCTACGGCCGCGATGCACCCCGCAACCTCACGAAGGAGCTGCCGACGCCTGAAGAGGCCCTCCACCTCGCAGAGAAGTTCGAGGAGAAGGCAGAGGACGACGGCACTGAGGCCTAGAGCCCCATCTCGTACCAGGCGATGAGATCGTCCACGACGAGGCCGTAGGACTTGACACCTTCGGTCTCGCCGAAGCTCTTGAGATAGCTGTTGTTGACAGAGGTTCCGACCTCTTCGAACGTCCCCTCATAGGCCGCATAGTGCTCCTGCGTGGCGGCACGGTCCGCAAAGACAAGCCTTGTGCCGCTCTCGTTGGCAGAAAGCGCCTCTGCGACCACGTCTTGGGCACGTGCCGGATCCTGGGAGTAGAGGGCATTCAGGCAGTAGGCAAAGGCGTCATAATAGCCTGAGTAGACGAAGCGGACATCCTCGCTCGTGCTGGATGCGAGGAAGGCTGCGAAATTGGCGTCTTCCTCGCTTGCGATGCCGAGACGATGTGCCGCCTCATGGCACATCGTGAATGGCAGCTCTGCCGCTGCATCATCGGCAGGCACGCTCGCCTCGCCTGTTGCCGCCCAATACATGCCGGTATGTCCGCTATAGAGGAGCGGCTCTCCGAAGAGCACAAGCTCCTTCACAGGCGCCGTGCTGCCCGAGAGGAAGGGATGCTGCTCCGAGAGCACAGTGTATGAGGAGCCGGCAATCTGTCCCAGCTCGGAGAAGTCCTGCCCTGCGAGCGATCCGTCGTCGTTTCTGGGGACAGAAGCAGCTGCATCGGCGGCACGCCCCAGGTAGTAGCCTGTGGCTTCTGCAAGCTCGTCTTCCGAGTACTCATGCACGGGCAGGTCCATCTCTTCTGCAAGCGTCGGCCCATAGTGGTTGAGCGCCCATCCGTCCACAGCAAGCGCTGCGACAGCTGCCAGGAAAAGAAGTGTCCAGGATGCCCACGGAAGGAGCTTCTCGCGCTTCCAGAGCCTCCGTATGAGCGTGAAGACAATCCAGATGGCCGCTGCCACAAGGCCGAAGTCCCAGAGGGCGAAAGGCGCCCACGATGCGAGCCCGGCAAGGACGGAGGCAAGGCTCCTCGAGAAGTCACGGTAGGCCGGGAAATAGGAGTCCGGCGAACCAGAAAAAAGAAGCATCAGGATGGGGCAGGAGGCAAGAAGGACGCAGGCCAGAGCCAGACGCACACGCGCCCAGACCGGGCGCTCCTCCTTCTTGGTACGTCTGCGCGTGCCTTTCCTCTTCTTCCCCATCGTTTCCTTTCCAGCTAGCCTTCCTCTTTGTTCCCGCGCTTCCTGAGACGCACGAATCCGATCACAGAGACCAGCACGGCAGAGGCACCCAGGAAGACGAAGAGCCAGCCTGCCGGGATGAGCCAGAAGCTCTCATGCAGGATGCCCTCTGCATCGATATATTCCACGGTATGCGCCTTCACGAACCAGAGCGCAATTCCTGCGAGCATGAGCACGGCACCCATGACAGCTGCCAGCTCGAAACGCTGCTCCCTCGCACCGTCTGCTCCATCACGTACAAGCTTTTCCTTCATCTCGCTCTTTCCATCCTTTCCGAGGATCAGGGTGTCGAGAGAGATGCCATAGGTCTCAGAGATGCACACGATCGTCTCGATATCGGGCAGGTTCTTGCCCCGCTCCCAGTTCGAGACCGACTGCCTCGTCACGCCGAGCGCATCTGCCAGCTCCTGCTGTGTCAGATGATGCTCTGCACGCAGCTCCTTCAGTGCTTCTGCGATCTCTGCCATGGCACTCCCTCCTCTCCTCGGATGAGCATGGAGAAGCTCAGTCCAGCATACAGGAAAGCATCCCCTGCATGCGGCCTTAAGCCCAGCAAGGCGTGCTTGCTCTGCCTTCTATCAGGCCGTATGCACTGCAGCGCTTTCTGCCTCAGCCGATTTCTCTGCCTCATCGAAGCTCTTCAGGCACCCTCTTGCCATGGGTATCGTCACGGCAAAGGTGATGAGATCGGAGACGGGCTGCGCGATCTGGAGGCCGAAGAGGCCAAGCGTGTGGGAGAGGATCGTGACGACGGGACCAAGGACAAGCCCCAAGCGGCAGGCGCCGAGGATCGTGGCGCTCCACATATGTCCCGAGGTCTGGAGCATGAAGTTCGTGATCATGGAGGCACCGGTAAGCGCGATCGAGAACGACGTAAGCCGGAGCGTCAGCGTGCCTACCGCGACGACCTCAGGGTCGTCCCGGAAGAAGCCGATGAGGTTCGGTGCGAAGATGCAGGTGACGATGCCTATGGCCAGGACCGAGATGGAAGCTGCCTTGAGCGAGAAGAAGTACCCTTTGCGCACGCGGTCATAGCGCTTCGCGCCGATGTTATAGCCAAGGACTGGCTGGTAGCCCTGGCCGATGCCGATCTGCACATAGTTGCCGACGCCCGTGATCCTCTGGACGACCGCCATAGCGGCAACGGCCGCATCACCGAAGGGGGCCGCCGCATCGTTCAGGAGCGTCGTCGCGACACCGAGCATGCACTGGCGGACGAACGACGGCACGCCGCCGTTGTTGATCTCCCGGAAGAGGGCCTTCGAGAAGCGGACATATTTCCTCGAGAGCGGGGTCGTGCCGATCTTCTGCATCTCCGCGACGAGGAGGCAGAAGCTTATGAACTGGCAGATGATATTCGCAAGCGCAGAGCCCGCAATCCCCATGCCCGCCCCGAAGATGAGGAGAGGCGAGAGGAAGATGTTGAGCACGGTGCCGCACATGATCGCAAGCATCGAGAAGAGGCTCTCCCCCTCGAAGCGCAGCTGCATGTTGAGCATGAGGGAGCTGCACATCCAGGGAGCGCCGAGAAGGATGATGCCGATGAAGGACTTGGCATAAGGAAGGATTGTGGGCGTCGCTCCTGCGACGAGGCAGAGGGGCTCGAGGAAGAGATTCCCCAGAAGGGCTATCAGGATGCCGCAGGCAAACGTGCAGACGATGCCCGTGGATGCCATGACGCAGGCATCCTCTTCCCGGTGGGCCCCGAGGTCGCGCGAGATCGCATTGCCTGTGCCCTGGCCGAAGTAGAAGCCGACGCCCTGGATAGCCGTCATTGCGACGAAGGCAATGCCTATGGCGCCAGAGGCCGAAGTATTGATCCTGCCGACGAAATAGGTGTCGGCGAGGTTGTAGACCACAGTCACGAGGTTCGAGAGGATCGATGGCCAGGCCATCGACAGGACGAGGGGGCCGACCGGCCTCTCCGTCATCTCCCTGTATCTCTCTTCTGCTCCCATGGCGGCACGTGCCACGAGCATCTGCTTCAAGTTCTTCATAGTGTCCCATGGTACGCGCATCAGGTTTCTGCCAGAGTACGGGTCCCGATTTCAAGAAGTCGGCGCATTTCCTCGCTTCTTCAATTATATATTGTGCGCAATTATATTTTGCGCTATATTATCCTAGAAAAGAAGCCAAGCTCTCAAGGAGGACCTATGTCGCCCATCACCATCATTCTCGCCGTGCTTGTCGCAGCGGAGTTCTGCTTCATCTTCTATCTCGAGACCATCGCCACGACCTCTGCCCGCACCGCCAAGGTCTTCAACATGACTCAAGAGGAGCTTTCGCGCGACTCCGTCTCCACCCTCTTCAAGAACCAGGGCGTCTACAACGGTCTCATTGCCGTGCTTGTAATCTGCGCGCTTCTCCTCCAGAGCCCCCTTGCGCTCATCTTCCTCATGCTCTATATCATCTGCGTAGCAGCCTATGGAGCTGTGAGCTCGAATCCGAAGATCCTGCTCCAGCAGGGCGGCCTTGCCATCCTCTGCCTCCTGAGCTGCATCATCCTCTAAGCATCAGGAAGAAGTGTCATGCCATGAAGCCAGCACCAAGCATCGAAGAGTCAACGCGGTCTGACAGGCTCTGGTACATTAAGGACCGCTTCCCCTGCATCGCAGACTGCGACCAGTGCGGCTTCTGCGCTGCCTACCATGGGCAGGACCCGACCGAAGCCTATTCAGACTACATAGAGGGCAAGGCAGAGTTTCTGGAAGTCTCTCTGCGCTACAGGCCGTAAGAGCACAGGAGGGCGGAGCTCAGGCTCCGCCCTCCTTCTTCATGCTCAGAGCCTGTCGAGGAAGTTCACGATGCCCATCTCGGCATGCCGCCTCGAGGCATAGAGGAAAAAGACTCCCAGGAAGAGCACTGCCGCATCCTTGGCAGCATTGCCGCAGGGCTCGAGCGTCTGAGGTCCCAGGTGCCTCTCCCACCATCTCGGGAAGATAGCCCTGAGAGCGAGAAAGATGAGGCAGCCAACGACAGCACCCAGCGTATTGGCAATGAGGTCGTCGATATCCGTGACACGGAAGTTCAGGAGCTGCGAGAGCTCTATTGCAAGCGAGAAGAGAAAGCCGAAGAGGGCACTTCGTCCTATCCGGTCATAGCCTTTCCAGCCGCAGGGAAGCAGGAAGCCGAACGGAGCAAAGAGCACGACATTGAGCGCCCAGGTCGTCCAGTTCATCGAGGCACGAAACGGCACGAGATTGATATTGAGCATCCGCGCAGGCTGCGTGCTGCGCCAGAGGTCTGCAAAGGTCCCGACCCCGCAGATCCAGACCACCGCAAGAAGGCTGATGCCGAAAAGCGTCACCGCAGCCCGATGCGTCCACCTGACGCACTGCTGGGGCCGTGCCATATGCCTGCCTTTGGCCGCCGCATGGCTTCTGTGCGCATGCGCAGCAGCAGCTGCAGCATAAGGGACAAGGGCACAGACCGCCTCATAGCCGAAAGCAACGATTGCCCGCATGGATATCCGCCTCCTTCTGTTTTCAGCTTCCCCATCGGAGACGAAAGCATAGCAGCCCAGGCCCCGGCTGCATCCTTATCACACAAGAAGTTTCCAGGCTGCCTGCATGCGCTTCAATCTTGGGACAGTCTTGGGAGTGGCAGGGGATGCCTCGATATGAAAGAAGCCGGAGGGATTGCTCCCTCCGGCTGTCATTTCAAATGGTCGGGTTGACTGGATTTGAACCAGCGACCTCTCGGTCCCGAAAAAGTTCCAGCGCTCAAAGATAGGCTTTACCGTTCTGGCCGTCAAGTCACTTT